>JBFFKK010000088.1:0-1103 GCA_041555445.1 Sulfurimonadaceae bacterium | reverse complement strand
GCTTCCCTCCTCAACCATCTATGTTTATGACAACAACTCCACAGACAGCACCGCCGCCATAGCGCACGAGCACGGCGCGATCGTCAAAAGAGAACGTTTGCAGGGAAAAGGGAATGTGATCCGCTCCATGTTCCGGGATATCAATGCCGATCTCTATGTCATGATCGACGGCGACGACACCTATCCGGCTGAGTTTGTACACCAGTTGATCGCACCTGTCCTCAACGAAGAGGCTGACATGGTTATCGGCGATCGGCTCAGCAACGGCAGCTATAAAGATGAGAACACAAGACATCTTCACAATTTTGGCAATAACCTGGTCCGTTCCCTGATCAACACCTTGTTTCACGCCGATCTAACGGACATCATGACCGGCTACCGTGTCTTTAGTCGCTCTTACGTCAAGAACATCCCGATAAACAGCGCCGGATTTGAGATCGAAACAGAGATGACGCTTCATGCGCTTGACAAAAAGATCCCCCTTATAGAGATCCCTATCAACTACCGTGACCGGCCCGAAGGAAGCTTCTCTAAACTCAATACATTCAGCGACGGTTTTCGTGTACTAAAAACGATATTCTGGGTGTTTAAAGACTACCGTCCATTGACCTTTTTTTCCGTAATGGCAGCACTCTTTTTTCTCCTTGCGCTTGCAATAGGCCTGCCTGTCATCATTGAGTTTTTCAGGACCTCTTTTATTACCAAGGTCCCCTCAGCCATCCTTGCGGTGGGGTTGATGCTGATCTCCATCATGTCTCTTTTCAGTGCCTTTATCCTTGACACCGTCGTCAAACAGCATCGAGAAAACTTCGAGTTGCGGCTCAAACAGTAAGCGGTCATGATGCAGAGCAGAAGAGGAGGGTTACGTGCAGATGCCTGATATACTACTCTATTTAGGCGTTTTGGCTGCTGCACTTTTTGGCACCCTTGCCATCCGTTACTATGCACACCGTAAAGAGCTGCTTGACCATCCGAATGAGCGCAGCTCGCATGTCACGCCCACACCCAAAGGCGGCGGTTTGGCGATCATGGTCGCCTTTTACGCTGCCCTGAGTGTTCTCTACTTTCAAGATCAGCTGGAAAGCCGGCTCTTTTTTGCGTTG
>JBFFKK010000087.1:0-1296 GCA_041555445.1 Sulfurimonadaceae bacterium | reverse complement strand
GTGATCACCGGCTGCGTAGCATTGGTGTCGTCTGTCGTGATCGTGTTGTTGTCGTTACCGAACTCCATACCCGCTGAATCGTGGCTGTTCGTGCTGTCAACATTGACCTGCTGAACAAGAACGTTGCTGATGTTACCGCGGTAACCCAGGTCCGTGTCGACAGAATCGTCCTGTGCATTGTAGACATAAAGACCGTCGATGTTCGGCTTACCGCCCCAGATCTCCAGACCGTCGTCAAGACCGCCGATGATCGCGATGTTGTTCAGAACCGTTCCCGAACCGACACCCGCAAGAGAGAGACCGTTCAGCTCTTTGTCTTTTTCCACTTCGTAACCCGTGTGCTTGATAACAACATAGTTCAGCGTACCTGAAGACTGCGTGTTTTGACATGGAACAGTCGTATCGTTACATCCGAATTCAACCGTTTCGTCCGCTTCGTATAGCGCAACGCCGTAGTGTGTATAGGCGTTACCCGCAAGAACAAGACCGCCCCACTCGCCGGCTGCATTGTCCTGTGAATAGCCGTCAACATCTTTTTTAGAGGTAAAGACGATCGGATTGTTGATCGTACCGTTCGCATCGATCTGCGCTCCCGGTTCGATCACCATGAATGAGCTCGGTGTTGCACCGGCTACTGTTGTACCCGGCTCGATCGTAAGCACTGCAGGTGATTGGACATTGACCTTACCATTGAGCAACCATACTTTGTCTGCTGTCAATGTCGTATCGGCCGAAATAGTAGCCGGAAGAGTCTCTGTCGGCTTTTCTAGAGGTTCGTTAGAGCCCGCTTTACCTTTCCAGATATTCGCCTCAGTCGCACCTGCACATGAGACATTATCATCCACATGCAATACACCGCCGCCATTAATATAAGCAGCATCTGTAACAAAGTAATCGAATGCTGTTTTGACATCAATCGGATCTTTCGAGTTCACACTGCTGTATGTTGTAGCATCTATCAGACTAACTGCCGTGTCGAAGAAACAGACGTCGCCGTCAACATGTTTTGCACCCGTATCGTAGGCATCTGTCGATCGGAAGTGGACCAGCTCTGTGTCGACCGTTTTATCACTGATGAACTTGACGTTGCTCCATTTGAAACCGGCATCGTTTTTGTTGTAGAAACCGCCGCCTTTGACATACGCCGTATAGTTCGTGATCACCGGCTGCGTAGCATTGGTGTCGTCTGTCGTGATCGTGTTGTTGTCGTTACCGAACTCCATACCCGCTGAATCGTGGCTGTTCGTGCTGTCAACATTGACCTGCTGAACAAGAACGTTGCTGATGTTACCGCGG
>JBFFKK010000086.1:0-1487 GCA_041555445.1 Sulfurimonadaceae bacterium | reverse complement strand
CATCGTACATAAGCTTAAAGCTTTAGTGCAAATAGTGCAAAAAAATGGCGCGGTGGACGAGACTCGAACTCGCGACCCCCTGCGTGACAGGCAGGTATTCTAACCAACTGAACTACCACCGCACATTTATAAATGGTGTCCCGTGATGGACTCGAACCATCGGCATCCTCATTAAAAGTGAGATGCTCTACCAACTGAGCTAACGGGACTCATAAACTCTAGCGAACTAGTGTTTGTGAGGCGAAATTATAGGCAAAAGATTCTTGGATGTCAAGAGCTTTTTGCTATTTTTGAAAAAAAACTTTTTTATCCCCTGAAACCAGCATTTTAAGAGCGGTTAAAGCGCTCTGTTGCTGGATGTAGTTTCGGTCGCCGTTGAAGTGACAGGTCACGACGTTTTCATAGGTGTCGGATTTGACGCCGATGACGACGGTGCCGACCGGTTTTTCGTCACTGCCGCCGTCAGGCCCGGCAACACCGCTGACGGCAAGCGCATAATCCGCTTTAGCGATGCCGAGCGCTCCTTCGCACATTTCAGAGACAACCGCTTCGCTGACCGCACCGTTGGCAACGAGCGTACTGTTCTCTACTGCCAGCCAGTTCTCTTTCAAGATATTAGAGTAGGTGACCAGGGAGCCTTCAAACACGGAGGAGACACCGGCATGCGAGGTGAAGTAACAGGCGAGAAGCCCGCCGGTGCAACTCTCTGCCAGTGTGATCTTCTGACCAGTCGCCAGGATAGCGTCGATGATGTGCTGAACAAGGTCATCGGCAACGATAACCTTGTCAATATACCGCTCTTTAGCGATCGCCATAAACTTGTCGATAGAGCCGTATGTGTTGCAGGCGACTTCGACCTCTACCCACCCCTCAACAATCTGTGAAAAGGCGGGTACGACGTCAAACTGTCTGGCCAGAGGATTCAGATGCTCTATCACCTCTTTGATCGATGTGTCGAAAAAGTGCAATTTCTGTTTTGAAGAAGCGTCCAAAAGAAGGCGCCGCGGCAGTTCGTGGGACTCCTGTGCCTGTATGACGTTGATTGCGGCGTCTTTGATGTCGAGACGGTAGCTGTTTTTGGTGAAGTTGTCACACTGTGAAGGGATGAGCATCTGCTCTTTGAGTACGAGTTTGTCATCGGTTACGGTACAGAGCAGTTTGCCCACCAGTGTAAAGCTTTTCGCGCTTGTAATGACGTAGATCTTCTCACTGCGGGAAAGTCTGTTTTGGAGTTCGGAAAAGAAGTTACGGTCCGCCTCATCAAAATATTCGATCGAATTGAGCTTGCCGTCTGCTTCGATCAGCCTGATAATGTACGCTCTGAAGGGACGGTTCTGGGTGAAAATATTGCCGATAAAATACAGACGTTTTTTCAAATTTCGCTCCGGCGTTGAAATAGTACTATGGGTGCGAAGTATAACACAATACGCTGATGTGCCGAGTGCTCTCTGAGCGCATTGAAAAACGAAAATTTCTCCGCTTCCGGT
>JBFFKK010000085.1:0-1565 GCA_041555445.1 Sulfurimonadaceae bacterium | reverse complement strand
TCGAAGGAGACGATGTCGGCTCTGTCCATATGATGACGCACATGTTTGTGCTGAACAGCCTTGTAATCACTGTAAGAGGCGCCGGTCAGCCAGAGCAGCAGTTCGCCGAAAAGCTGGTTGTGGCGGCTCTTTCTAAAGAGGGACTCATGGGCGCATTCGTGGATGAAATAGGCGGCGATCACCATGCTGTGCGCGAGTAGCAGTACGCCTGCGGCATTCAACCAGGGTGAATCCGCCAGTATCGCCGCAAACCCAAAGAAGTATGTCGAAAACATATAGCCCCACGCCAGGAGGTTGGGACGAAGGGCATCGTCAAACCTAAAGAGTTTTGCGGCAGTTTTCATGGTCTCAGTCGTCCCAGATGACCATCTGAACAGGGGAAGGATCATAGGCGTTGCACGGGTTGTTCAACTGCGGGCAGTTTGAAACCAGTACCAGGGTGTCCATCTCTGCTTTCATATCGATGTAGTCGCCCGCTTTGGAGATACCGTCGACGATAGCGAGGTGACCGTCCTCTTCGACCGGGACATTCATAAAGAAGTTGATGTTGTTGGTCAGGTCCCTTGGGTCCATCTCCAACTCACCGATCTCAAAGAGGTAGTTGTCACGGCAGCTGTGCATATATTTCGTATCATGCGAATAGCGCACCGTGTTGCTTTCGGCACTGCAGTGACCGCCAAGGGTGTCGTGGTTGCCACAGGTGTCTGCGGTGATCTCCATCATGACATTGTCATCTGTAGAGATGAGTTTCGTACCGGTCGTCACAAAGATGCTGCCCTGTTCTCTGACGGTGTCATTGGCAGAGTAGCGCTCTTCATGGTCGTTGGCATTGTAAAAAAGCGTATCGACCGCCTGGCACCCTTTAAGATCGATAATACGGAGGGTTTGACCTTTTTTAACCACATAGCTCCAAGGCACACCGGCGGCGATCTTTTCGTTATAAACTGCTGTTGAAATATCTCTGCTCATCTTGGTCTCCTTAGGCAAAGTAGCGTGCGTTGTTGATGAAAGCACGTTGCGATTGTGGGCTGAAGTTCACGCAGAGGTCATCCTCAGTAACAGGGGCCGCTTTATGGAGCGTCAACTGGACATCGCTCGGGTTGTAGCCGCCTTCTTCCATAACATGCGGTGTGTTCGAGAGGACCAGAAGGACGTTCATCTCGGCGCGCAGTTCGATATAGCTTCCCGGTTCAGCACGTTTGGATGAAAGCTCCAGTTTGCTCCCCTCTTTGACGTCCACTTTTCTAAAGAAGTTGATAGCAGGGATCATGTCGCGTTTGCCCATGCCGTACTTGCCCAGTTCGACCAGGAAGTTTTCGCGGTCGCTTTTGTAGTAACGGTTACGGATATGCTCGTAGTCGCCTTCACCGAAACGCTCTTTGACAATGCGCGGGTTGCTGATGCCGGCAATTGCATCAAAAAGCCCCTCTGTCGTATCTTCGGTAATCGAAAAAAGGACACGGCCGAGTTCCGAATAAAGCACGCGGCCTTTACCGAAAAAGGCGTTGTATTGGATCTTGACCGTGTCGGCCGAGTTAAAACGCTCTGCCGTGTTGTCGGCATTG
>JBFFKK010000084.1:0-1876 GCA_041555445.1 Sulfurimonadaceae bacterium | reverse complement strand
GCAGAAACCGGGGCCGAGTGCGACAATGGAGACGATCATAAAGAAGGGCCAGAAGAGTGACCAGAATATAGCGGTCGTATAAGGGTTTTCGGAGAGTTCAGGGTAGGCGAACCCGAAATAGAGCGCCGAGACAAAGAGCAGCATCGTCACTGTCCGTACAGCGAAAAGTGCCGCTCTGTTTTTAAAAATTAAGCCGACCATCGGCCATCCGAAGATGTCGCTTCTGTTTCTCTTTTGGGACCGTACCATGATCTACTCCTAGAATGCGTAGCTGTAGCTTACCATCGCACTGCGCGGCGTGCCCGGTGTGTAATAATGGTTGCTGTACGTATCTTTATTCGCCTCTGTCGCATAACGCTTGTCGAAGATGTTGTTGACGTTAAGCTGCAGTTTGTGGGCATCCAGTCGATAGGCCAGCATCAGGTTGGTGACCAACGTAAAACCGTCATACTTCTCCGTATTCGCATCATCCATATAGTAGGGACCGTAGCTGATGCCTTCAAGTCGGCTTGAGAAGCCGCCGATTCGATACCCTGCGAAGAGAGAGTACTGATAGTCCGGGATATAGCGCTGCTTGTTACCTGAATAGTCGATTCCGGCATCAACATAGTCAACATATCTGTAGTCATATAGAGAACCTGATCCACCAAGATCAAGTTCCTTTGTAATGAAATAATCAAAGGCAAGTTCTGCTCCCAAACGGCGGGTTTGCCCTGCGTTAGTGTAGTAAGTGGCATTTGAAAGACCTTTAACAGCTACAATCTCATCACGCACATCATTGTAGTAGAGTGACAAATCAGCACTCAAATCGGCACTTCTCTGCTTAAGACCGATCTCATAGTTGATCGACGTAGAGGCATCCAATGTTGTTGGCACTCCATACGAAAAGTTGGCTTTCACTTCACTGTCTGTCGGTGCCTGGTTCGCTGCAGCGATCAGGCCGTACATGTTGAGCGTTTTGGTCAGAGCGTACGTTGCACCGATTTTAGGCGAATAGAGGTTATAAGCCTCCTGAAGACTATATTCGCCTATTCCAGCTTCATAGTTTTCCAAATAGTAGTTATAAGCGGTAATCTCATCACCCGTAATATCAAAATCCAGACGGTCATAACGCAGACCGATGTCGACGATCAGGTCTTTAACCGGACGAAACGACTCCTGGACATAAAAACCGTAAAGCAGGCTTTTACCGTCCTCCGTGCCGGCGAGGGCACCTTTCTCATCAGAGTTTACCCGCAATATCGTCGAGTGAGGGAAAGGGGTGGTACTAAACCCAAGTGTAACATCACCATACTCGTACTTTTCACTGTCTGTGTAATAATCTGCCCGGGCAGTCGCACCAAAAACCACGTTAGCATCATTGCCGAAGAGTTGATGTTTGTAATCAAACGCAAGGTCCCCGCCGCCGACATAATGGCCGTTGGTCTCGTTGATCATGCCGGTAACAGGGTGAAAGTGGTCCCACTGTGTCAGATAGAGCTGCGGCTTGAAGGTGAGATCGCCAAACTCTTTTTCATAGCGCAGATTGACATAATAACTTTTTCCATAACGGCCACTTTTCTGCCATGGGCCCTGTAGATCACCATTGGTAGTCTCTCCGGACTCCAGGTATTCATCGAACCCTGCCTGCGATAATGACTGCGGCAACTGCAGGTTGGCGTCGGTGAACGAGAACTCCATCTCGACCGTCGAATCGTCTTCAAACATATGGCCGTACTTCAGGCTGGCCTGTGTCGTATCGAACTCGTTCCATTCGCGCCAGCTGTTGTCGGATTGGCGGCGGGTGATACTGACACCGACATAATCGTTCTCATCAACGGCATACGAAGCTTTGATGTTCGCATTGACGCTGTTGAAACTGCCGTAACCGAGCTTG
>JBFFKK010000083.1:0-2042 GCA_041555445.1 Sulfurimonadaceae bacterium | reverse complement strand
CCCATCAACTTCAATGACGTCTGATTTTGCCATGAATTATCCTTGTGAAAGTATTTCTGCTTTGCCGCCTACGACAGCAACAGTATGTTCATAATGTGACCCGCGTAGGCCATCTTTACTAACGACATCCCACCCGTTCTCCAGGATCACGGGCTTCGCCTCTTTTTGGCAGATCATCGGCTCAATGCAGAAGACCATACCGTTCTTGATCTTGGGACCCGATTTCGGGCTGCCCCCGTCAAGATAGTTTGGAATTTGAGGATCTTCGTGCGGCCGTTTACCGATACCGTGACCACAAAAGTCACGCAGCGGCACAAAGCCGCGGCTTTTGATAAACTCCTGCATCATGTACGAGAGCTCTTTGAAACGCATACCGTCTCTGATGTTCTCTATCGCATGATAAAGGGTATCTTTCGCACAGGCGATGAGCGCTTCATCCGCCTCACTGATCTGACCGACACCGACTGTTATTGCAGCATCGCCGTAATAACCCTCCAGCTTGGTCCCGATGTCATAACCGATAATGTCACCCTCTTGCAGTTTGTAGTCACTCGGTATACCGTGAATGATCACTTCATTAAGGGAGGTACAGACTGCATTGGGGAAACCGTAAAGGCCTTTGAACGAAGGAAGAGCTTTATGCGAAAGGATATAGTCTTCCGCCATCGCATCCAGCTCTTTAAGTGAAGCGCCTGCTTTGGTGTTTTCCCGAAGCAGGTTGAGCGCGCCGCCAACTATTTTGTTGGCAGCCCGCAGTTTATCGATTTCAGCGTTTTTGCGAATCGCAATAGCCATTTTTACAGACCGACCGCGCTGATGGTTTCGTACTTGCTCATGTAGATCTGAGCTTCGATCTTACGCATTGTGTCAAGGGCTACTTGAACAACGATCAGAACCGCAGTACCACCGAAAAAGAAAGGAACACCCATCCCTTTAATGATCATGAACGGCAGTGTTGCCACCAGACCAAGGTAGAGTGCACCGGTAATTGTCAGACGCGACGCCGTTTCGTTAAGAAACGCTGCCGTGCTGCCGCCCGGACGTACGCCCGGAATAAACCCGCCCTGACGCTTCAGGTTCTCTGAGATGTCTTTCGCATTGAAGACGATCGATGCATAGAAAAACGCAAAGAAGACAACAAAGGCGAAGGTCAAAAAGTTAAAGAAATAACTGTTCGGGTTCAACACGTCCGCTATCGCCTGGACAGTCGGGTTAGTACTACTAGATAGTACTGTCATTGGGAACATCAGGATCGCCGATGCAAAGATGACCGGGATAACACCCGACAGGTTTACCTTAATAGGAATGTAGTTCATTACACGCTTATTCTGGTTTTGCATCATTGTTTTCTTCGCATAGGTTACCGGAACACGGCGCTCACCCAGTTCGACATAGATGATAACACCGACAGTCACCAGGATCAATCCAAGGATAGCTAAAAGCGTCAAGAAGCTCATTGCACCCTCGTTGATCATAGAGACCGACTGTCCGATAGCCGACGGGATCGCAGAAACGATACCGGCAAAGATGATCAGAGAGATACCGTTACCGATACCGCTTTGTGTAATCTGTTCACCAATCCACATCAACAACATTGTACCGGCAAGCATCGAGAATGCCGAAATAATGATAAATGTCGTGTGGTCTGTTAAGATCGCGCTCGAGCCGTCAGGCCCCGTCAAACTCTGTAGACCAATGCTCACACCGATCGCTTGTACGATTGTAATAGCGATCGTTGCATAACGGATGATCTGCATATATTTCACCATACCATCACGCTCTTTTTTCATCTGACCCAGTGTCGGGAATGTCGCTGCAAGCAGTTCCATAATGATCGAGGCAGTGATATAAGGCATAATACCGAGTGAAATAATTGAGAGACGTTCGACTGCATTTCCACTGAACATATTCATAAGTCCAAGTGCATCAGATTGATGTGAGTCAAAGAAAGAAGCGATTACCGCTGTATCAACACCGGGTACCGGCACGTATGCCAGTAGACGGTAGATAAAAAGAAAACCGATCGTTATTAAGATCTTGTT
>JBFFKK010000082.1:0-2214 GCA_041555445.1 Sulfurimonadaceae bacterium | reverse complement strand
TGAAGGGAAGACGATTTTTCATTGTTCAGCGCGTCTATTTTGGCACCGCGTTCAAGAAGGATTCTTACAGCACTTGCATGGCCGCCTTCTGCAGCTTTATGCAGAGGCGTGTCCCCTTTCTTATCATGAATGTTGAGTTGCGCACCTTTTTCCAGCAGACTGATGATCATCTTGTTCTTTCCCAGATAAGCGGCAATAAAAATGGCCGTCTGTCCGTTCTGCATCTCTACATTGGTGTCGGCCCCTTTTCTTAGAAGCAGTTCGACCATATCAGGGTGTTCATTGTAGACAGCAAGCACCAGCGGTGTTTGACCGTGCTTGTTGACAAGATTGATATCAATACCGTCCGTCAGCTCAAACTGCATCGCCTTTATATTACCATCGACTGCCGCTTTGTGAATCGGTGCTGCTGATGCACCGGAAATTAAGATAAGAAGAACAAATATTACTTTTTGCATGTGATTATAAACCTGTCTTATATTGAAATGATGGGTGATAATAGCATTTTAAACTGAGAGGAGGGTAAATCTTTTATGTAGTCGGAGTGTGGTTTTTGAAAGAAGAGACAGCTGTGCTGTCTCACTGTATTTAGTCGATCTCAGCGTCGATGACATCATCATCGGCTTTTTTAGCCCCTTGATCTGCCGCTTCGCCGCCCTGCTCTTTTTGATACATACGCTCAGCCATTTTGTGGCTCGCTTCTGTCAACGCTTTGACTTTCTCTTCGATCGTCTCTTTCGTCGCAGACTCATCTTTAAGCGTCTCTTTCAGATCAGCGATCGCCGCTTCGATAGCCGCTTTTTCGTCAGCATCGACATCGTCGCCCGCTTCGCCCAGCGTCTTCTCAGTCTGAGCGACAAGCGCATCCGCCTGGTTGCGTAGGTCGACAAGCTCTTTACGCTTTGCATCTTCCGCTTTATGGTTTTCAGCATCCTGAACCATTTTGTTGATCTCTTCTTCACTCAATCCAGATGAACCGGAGATCGTGATAGACTGAGACTTGCCTGTTCCCTTGTCTGTTGAGCTAACCGTCAAGATACCGTTTGCATCGATATCGAATGTCACTTCAATCTGTGGCACACCGCGCGGTGCAGCCGGAATGTCAGAGAGTTCGAACAGACCCAATGACTTGTTGTCTTTTGCGAACTCGCGCTCACCCTGGACAACACTGATCGAAACCGCAGGCTGGTTATCTTCTGCTGTCGAGAAGACCTGAGATTTCTTAACCGGGATCGTTGTCCCTTTTTCGATGATCTTAGTCGCAACACCGCCAAGTGTCTCGATACCAAGTGAAAGCGGTGTAACGTCAAGAAGAAGAACGTCTTTAACGTCTCCACGGAGTACACCACCCTGGATCGCTGCACCCGCTGCAACAACTTCATCCGGGTTAACACCTTTGTTAAGGTTTTTACCGCCGAAGTACTTGCTTACCGCTTCCTGTGCAGCAGGAACACGTGTCGAACCACCGACCATGATGATCTCGTTGATCTCATTGTTGTCCAGGTCAGCATCTTTCATCGCCACTTTGATGTGGTCGATCGTCTCAGCGATAAGTGACTGGATCATTCCTTCGAACTTCGCACGTGTCAGTTTGACGACAAGGTGCTGTGGCCCGGCATCCGTCATGGTGATAAACGGCAGGTTGATCTCTGTCTCAGTCGAGCTGGAGAGCTCTTTCTTAGCATTTTCTGCTGCATCTTTAAGACGCTGAAGTGCCATCTTGTCGTTTTTCAGCTCGATTCCGTGAGAACTTTTAAACTCGTCATTCAGGTAGTCAACGATCTTGTTATCGAAGTCGTCACCGCCCAGGAATGCATTACCGTCCGTTGAAAGAACTTCAAATGTACCGTCAGAGATCTCAAGTACCGTAACGTCGAATGTACCACCACCAAGGTCGTAGACAAGGACGTTCTCTTCCGCTTTAGACTCAAGGCCGTACGCCAATGCAGATGCCGTCGGCTCATTGATAATACGAAGCACGTTAAGGCCCGCGATCGTACCCGCATCTTTTGTCGCTTTACGCTGCGCATCATTGAAGTATGCAGGCACTGTAATAACCGCGTCGGTAACAGTAGACCCGATGTAAGACTCAGCATCTTCTTTCAATTTTGAAAGGATCTTCGCAGAGATCTCTTGCGGTGTATAGATCTTGCCCGCAACGTCAACAGCCGCCATACCGTCTTTATTGACGATCTTATAGGTTACTTTGTCGTG
>JBFFKK010000081.1:0-2505 GCA_041555445.1 Sulfurimonadaceae bacterium | reverse complement strand
AGGGCGGTGATATCACCCTTGACGTCGAGGAGAAAAAGGGGTGGTTCGATGTGGGGATGGTGGTCGATTTCAGAGAGGGAAAACTGAACATCCTCGCACTGGTCAGTTCACTGCTCGAACAGAACGTCGACCTTGAGAACCTACCCGAAACGATTGCGCTCGAGGTCGAGGAGAACCACTTCGTCACTCTCGACGCCGAGCAGTTCAGGCCCATACTCAAAACACTGGTCGCGCTCTACAAAGGGGAGCGGGTAGAACAGCTGCATATTAACCAATACGAAGCGCATTTGCTCCCTGAAACAGGGAGCTCGGTAAAAATAAACGGAAGCGGGCAAAAGGCGATAAAAAGGCTCAAAAAAGAGCTTGAAAGCTTTGATGGCATTGAAAAAGTGGAGCACTCAAGCGGTCTGAAAGCGACGCTGAGAGGGTACCAGCAAGAGGGGTTGAACTGGCTCGGCTTTTTAGAGCGTTTCGGTTTCGGCGGCATTCTGGCAGACGACATGGGGCTTGGAAAAACGCTACAGACCCTGGCCTTTTTACAGCGCCTGAAAGAGCAGGGCAAACTGACGCAACCGGTCCTTATCGTCGCCCCGACCTCGCTGCTGGGCAACTGGAAAAACGAGGCGAAAAAGTTCACCCCGGACCTGAGTCTCGAGGTGCACCACGGGCTCAAACGAAACAAGAAGATCCACTTCGGTTTTCAGAGCGATATTGTCATCACGACCTACGCCCTTTTGAGCCGCGATCTTGCCCTTTTTGAACAGATGGTATTCAGCTACTTCATCCTCGACGAAGCACAGAACATCAAGAACCCCAAATCAAAAGTCCACAGCGCCGCCAAGAAGATCAATGCCACAAACGCCGTGGCCCTGACGGGTACCCCGATGGAGAACCATCTGGGCGAGTTGTGGGCGATCTTCGACGTCGTGATGCCGAACTTCCTCGGCGACTACAACACCTTCAGGCAGTTCTACCAGACACCGATAGAGCAGGAACACTCACAAGAGCGTCAGGAGAGTCTGCGCGAAAAACTGGCGCCCTTTATGCTGCGCCGCACCAAAGAGAAGGTGGCGACCGAGCTGCCGCCCAAGACCATCATGACGCGCGCGGTCGCCTTCGAAGGGGAGCAGGCGAAGCTTTACGAGGGGATCCGCATCTCGATGGAGAAGAAGGTGCGCGAGGTGATCGCCGAGAAGGGGCTGGGCCGAAGCCACATCACCATTCTCGATGCGCTCTTGAAACTGCGTCAGGTCTGCTGCGACCCGCGTCTGGTACCGCTGGCAGAAGCCCAGAAGGTCAAACACTCGGCTAAGCTGGAGATGCTGCTCGAACTGGTCGAAGAGCTCTTGGAAGAGGGCAGACGCATCCTCATCTTCTCGCAGTTCACCTCGATGCTCGCCATCATCGAAGAGGCGCTGATGCAGCGTGACATTCCGCTGAGCAAACTGACCGGCAGTACGCAGAACCGCGACAAGGTCATTGACCGTTTTACAAGCGGTGAAGCCCACGTCTTTCTCATCTCACTCAAAGCCGGAGGCGTCGGCCTCAACCTCACCCAGGCCGACACGGTCATCCACTACGACCCGTGGTGGAACCCCGCCGCGGAAGATCAGGCCACCGACCGTGCCTACCGCATCGGGCAGGAGAAGCCGGTTTTTGTCTACAAGCTCATCATCGAGGACTCCGTCGAAGAGAAGATACTCACTTTGCAGGAGCAGAAAAAGCAGCTCTCCAACTCGCTCTTCAGCGAGGAGGAAGAGGGTGTTGCTGCTCTGGATGCCAAGAGCTTGTTGGAGTTGTTTAGTTAGTCTCATTTGTTAGAGAAAAGTTTTTATCCACGAATTACACTAATTTCTTCTTTTTTTAATTCGTGTCATTCGTGAAATTCGTGGACTGCTATTTAAGGACCTTAGCTCGTTCCACCTTTTCCAAGGTGGAATGCAGATATCAATCCAAAGACTTAAAACAGTGCCATTGAAATACACTAAAATAAAACTGCTATATACGCTCCTCCTCAGGAGCGGTGGAGCGAGAAAGATTGAGGTTTCTGGATAGGGTCTGAGTAGTTGTTTCTTAAAAAAGTTCGTTTTTCATCGTCTCTATGTCAGTCTTGAGTGTCGGAAACTGTTCTTTGATCACTTTCCAAACGATCTCTTCATCGATATCAAAATACCAATGGATCATCTTGTCCCGCATTTTCGCCATCAGAGACCACGGAATGTTGAGATACTGCTCGGTTATTTCTGCAGGAACCTGTTTTGCCGCTTCACCTATGACCTCGATTTCCCGGACACAGGCACTAACCGTTTTGTCATCCTCTTTAAAAGTTATAAAATCATACCCTTCGACAAATCGTTCGATTTTGTCGATGCTTCGCAGTATGTCGTCGATGTAAAGAGCATAGTTACGTTTCATACGGCAATGGCTTCGTGTTCTATTTGTGTAAAAAGCTCTACTCGTAGTTTTCTTCGGGGAACAAGATCGACATTTCTGCCCAAAGCAGCT
>JBFFKK010000080.1:0-3385 GCA_041555445.1 Sulfurimonadaceae bacterium | reverse complement strand
TTCCGCCGAACAAAAAGCCAAAGCCAAGAAAAAAGCCAAAATGGCAAAACAGTCAAAGCGTAAAAACAAATAAGATGTCTGCGCCCTTCGACCCTTCGCTCTATCGTGTCATTGACGCCAACCTCAACCGTCTGAAAGAGGGGATCCGTGTCATCGAGGATATCGCACGTTATGTGAACAACGATAAAACCTTGGCGTCAAAACTCAAAGCGCTCCGCCATCAGAGCCGGATCGATGACCTGCAGAACCTGCTCAACTCCCGTGACAGTCTCAATGATGTTCTACGCCCAACGGTTACAAGCGAGATGAACCGTGACTCCCTTGAGAGCATCATTATTGCCAACTATAAACGGGCGCAGGAGTCATCAAGAGTGCTGGAAGAGATGTACAAAATCGTCCAGCCGGAGCTCTCTGAGAACTTCAAATCACTTCGCTATGCGCTCTATCAGCTTGAAAAAGAGAACCTGACCACTCTGGATTAATTTGTGATGAAGATCACTTCAAATTCCAGATAGTCCAACGGATAACGGTTCATCAGCTGTTTCATCTCTTTGTAGCCAAGCAGATTTCGGTTGCCGCTGACGCCGCTGCGTTTGATGTAGCGGAACATCTCCCTTACCGAATCAAAAGCCAATTGGTACTGTACGACCTCTATGCTGGCATTGAAATGGCGTTTTGCCATCATTTCGACGTCATCACTGCTTCGCAAGAGCGGTTCCACACCCGCCGTTTCAAAAAGTGTCCTGAAGGTACTGCCGCCAAAGATCGCCAGGGAGACAGGTGTTCTCAATGAGGCGATGTTGCGAAAGACATTCTCCAAATCCTCTGCCCACTGCAAGGCAGAAGCCGAAAAGATCCGGTCAAACTCCGCGTATGAAAGCTGCTCAAAAAGGGCCGCATCGTTAAAATCTCCGTAAACGCACTCCAGCACCGCAACCTTGTCACCCTCTTTGGGATGCAGTTCCAGCATTCTCGGGGCAAAGTCGACACCGACAAAGTGGTCGACCTGCCAGTCAATAGCATTGAAAAGAGCCCCTTTCCCGCAACCGAGGTCCAGAATACGCCTTGGGTGTTCATCAAGGTCATCTATGAGTTTTGCGACCACTTTCTCTTGAATGATATTGTAGTTCCCGTACTGATCGGCATACCGCGAGAACTCGTTTTGAACCTTCATCGGCGGTTGGCGACCAGGGAGAAGATAAAGATAAACAGCAGTGCCAAGACGATGGTGGCACCGCTTGGAAGAGAGAAGAAGTAGGAGCTGCTCATACCGACGATGACCGCCAAAAATGAGAAGAGCAGTGCAATCGCCATGGTTTTAGCAAACCCCTGTCTGAAACGCAAAGCGGCCACCGTCGGAATGACCATCATCGCACCGATGAGCAGTGTACCGACAATACGGATGGAGAGGGCAATGATGATCGCCACGATACTGACCAACATGAAGTTCAGCAGATCGACCTTGATGCCGCTTGTTCGTGCGACCTCTTCGTCATACGCGATAAAATAGAGCTCTTTATAAAAAAGCCCCAGCAGTCCAAGCGCGACAGCGCCAAAAAGAGACATGATGACAAGATCTTCCTCCGTCACTGAAAGGATAGAGCCGAACAGGTAGGAGAAAAGCGAGCTGTTGAAGGCTCCGGCAAGCGAGACAATGATCACGGCCAGGGCCAATGAGCCTGAAAGGATGATGGCAAGAACCGAATCGGAGTAGAGATGGAAACTGCTGCGGAGGTACTCAATGGTCCAGGCACTCACCAGCGCAGCCACTACCGCCATCCAGAGCGGGCTTGACCCGGATATGACACCGACAGCGACACCGACAAGCGCCGAGTGTGCCAGGGTCTCTGTAATCATCGAATAGCGTCGCAGAACGATAAACGAACCGCTTATTGCCGCCAAAACCGCAATGATCATACCGGCAATAAAGGCACGAATGATAAAGTCATATTGGAACAGGTCTAACATCTTCGTCCTCGCTTAATGGTGATGGTGGTGGTTGAAGATCAGGTGGGCATCTATGCCGTACAGTGCACTCATGTCTTCACAGCTGATCGCCTCTTTGGGGTTATTGCATGTCAGGAGACTCTGGTTGACGGTAAAGAGCCGGCCGATATCATCGGCAATGACCCCAATGTCATGGGTAATGAAGACGATCGTCATATTCTCATCTTGGTTCAACTCCCTGAGCAGTTTGTAAAAACGCTGTTGCGACACCACATCAACACCGGTATTGGGTTCATCCAGTATCAGCACCTCCGGTTTCGATGCCAGGGCTCTGGCGATCATCACGCGCTGACGCTGACCGCCGGAGAGTTCACCGATAAGCTTTCCCTGGATGTCGGAGACGTCCATCTTGGTCATCGCTTCCGCGATGGCATCCTTGTCTGCCTGGGTTAAACGTTTGAAAAGTCCCTGTTTGGCAGTCCGCCCCATCTTAACCACCTCCAGCACCGTCGCCGGAAAGTTTTCATCAAGCTGGGACGCACGCTGCGGCACATACCCTATCTTATCCCAACGCTTGAAACGGCTCAAGGGCTGCCCAAACAGTTTTATTTTGCCTTTTGTCGGTTTTTCCAGACCCAGCAGCAGACGTATCAGGGTCGTCTTGCCCCCGCCGTTGGGCCCGATAATGGCACAATAATCACCCGGCAGAATCGTCAGAGAGATATCTTCGAGTATCTTTTGTGCATTGGCGCGAAAAAAGAGGTTTTTCACCTCAAAGACCGGTGGGACAAACTTCATTCACATCTCATTGCGCGGGAGAGTTTGTCCAGGTTGCTGTACATACCGTCCATGTAGCTCATGCCTGATTCGGCTTGTGCCGCCGTAATGTTGGCTAGCGGCTCGAGGTAGTCGAGCGTCACACCGTTTTCTCTGGCCAGATTTTGCATCAGTCTGTCGCTGACGAAGGCTTCGAAGAAAAGCACTTCAATACCTTTCTCTTTTATGGCGGTCGAAAGTCTTGCCATTGTGCGTGCATCGGCCAGAGCATCCGGCGAAAGACCTGTCAACGGCTCAACTGAAAAGTCGTATGCAGCCGCAACATAGCCCAGTATATTATGATGAAGGATCACTTCCCTGACCTGACAATGCTGCAGCCGTTTGCGATACGCTTCATCCAGTTTGTCCAGTTTCTCGATATAGGCTTCGGCTCTCTTGACGTAGAACCCTTTATTGTCGACGTCTATCTGAGCGAACTCATTGGCGACTCTCTTCGCCAGACGTTTCATGTTGCCGATGTCGAGCCAGTAGTGCGGATCTATGGCCTCTTCGCCATGGTGATGATGACCTTCGTGGCCTTCCTCTTCATCATCTTCGTCCGCTTTTCTCAGGCTGACATAGTGGCTCATATCATGCATATTGCCGCCCACTGCCAGATTCT
>JBFFKK010000079.1:0-3716 GCA_041555445.1 Sulfurimonadaceae bacterium | reverse complement strand
GCGCCGACTTTGGAGAGCTTTTCAAGCAGAAGAACGGACTTTCCGCGGCGTGCGGCGGTAATGGCCGCTATCATTCCTGCGGCACCGCTGCCTATTACGATCACATCATAGTTTTGCATGCGTAATGGTACACCTATTTTACGTATAGAGAGCTTTTTCGGATCAACTGACGGTGTGAAGGCGCTTGCTTTTTGCGTAAAGCCAGGCGGCAAGGGTCAACACGGTATAGAGACCGAGTGCTTTGTTGCGTTTTCGGTGAATGGAGCGGTGGTTGTTCTCTGGCACGGTCATACCCATTTTTTCTTTTTAAAGAAGAGAAACAGCAGCACGGAAAAGAGGATGAACCCAACCCACAGTGCCGGATAGGACCATCGCCAGTCAAGCTCCGGCATGTACTTGAAATTCATACCGTAGACCCCGGTCATGAAGGTGAGAGGAATAAAGATGGAAGCAAAGACCGTCAGCACTTTCATGATCTCGTTCATCTTGTTGCTGACACTGGAGATGTAGATGTCCAGCAGCCCTGTCAAAATGTCTCTGTAGGTCTCGATCTCCTCCGTTATATGGAGGCTGTGGTCATAGATGTCCCTGAAGTAAGGGTGGTTTCTTTTGGCGATCAAACGGGTGCTGCTTCTGAGGATGGCGGTGAGCAGTTCTCTCAGAGGTGAAACAGATTTTCGAATATAGATAAGTTCGCGCTTGATCTGCTGAATCTGCAGCAGCGTTTCAGGCGTCGGGTCTGTCAGCAGTTCATCTTCGACCGCGTCGGTGAGAAGATCGAGTGAGTCGAGCAGGGTAAAGTTCATGTCGACAATGAGGTCCAAAATGGCCGAAGTAAGATAGTCCGCACCCTCAGACCTTAGACGTCCCTGGCTGTTTTGAAGGCGCTGGTAGAGCGGTAGAAAAAGGTCGTCTTTTCGTTCTTTAAAGGTGATAACAAAATTTTTAAAGAGCAGAATACTGACCTGTTCGTAATTGACGGAAAAGGCCTTCTCTTTGAGCGAGAGGCTTTTAAGTACGATATAGAGGTAGTTTTCGGCCTCTTCGAACCTTGGTCGTTGGTGGGCATTGAGGATATCTTCAAGGACCAGGGGATGCACGTCGAACAGTCTGCCGATCGCTTCGATGTGTGCGACATTGTGCAGGCCTTCGATGTTGATCCAGGTCATGCTCTCTTTCTCTCTGTATTCGAGCAGTTCATCGATAGCGGTGATGCTCTTTTCGACAAGGTGCTCTTTCGTAAAGTCGATCAGCGATATTTTTGATTCGGTCTCGAGAACGGCACCGACATGGATCAGCGTTCCGGGCGGCATCCCTGTTTTTTGGGAGATGGTGTTGAGTGAACCTGACATCCGTTACTGTCCTGTAGCAGGTCGGGCAGCAAAGGCGTTAAGCATCGAAGCGATGATTTTGTCAAAATAGTCGCTGCGGGCCTGAGGCGTCTTGAAACGACGGTACTTCCTGCTCTCCGAGGCACGCCAGAAGGTCTTTTTGGTCTGCGGATCGATCATGCTGATGTCGATATGTTCCTTGTCGCTGCTGACGTTATGCGTCGTGCCGACAGAGGTGCCGACCCCGCTTGAATAGGTACCAAAACCGAAACCGAAGCTGACATTGGAGGGCACATCCTCTTCAAGCCGCGTCTGGAAGGCGACATGAAAATCTGCCGCTTCTTTGGGAACAGGCCGATAGCCTTTGCGCTCCAGTTCACGGGTGATCGCGGCAGTAATACGTTCGTCGTCGAGGGTATCGGCACCGCCTTTGCTCTTATGAACGATCGAAAATGTTTTAAGCAGCTCGGTCTTGTAGGCAGGGTCAAAATCGGTGTCGACCTTGTGCGAACAACCGACCATCAAAAGCAAAAACAGCGGCAACAGATAGCGCAACATGTTGACTCCTTTATACGCCGAAGCAGCAGGCATTTGGAAATGGGTATATTAGATTATACAGAAAATCAGAGAAGGTTGGCTAACAGCCGTCATTAAACAACGCTTCTTCAGTGCTGCTATTTTTTGAAAAAGGCGAACAGCAGTGAAAGGATGACAGAGATAAGAAGCATGGTGACGACGGGAAAATAGAAGCGGGTGTTCCTCCCTTCGTACCGGATGTCACCGGGAAGGTGGCCGAACCAGTTCAACAGTCCGAACTTGTAGGCGATGCCCAGCAGAAGAAGCAATAGACCCGTCCCGATCAGCCAGTTACCGATAGACATCTTTCCTGCCTGCTTTGCTTCTTTGCGTTTCCATCTTCTCTATCTTCCACTTCTTTGACCCCTTGCAGCGCAGAATTGCGCCAGGGTTATATGATGATTATACAAGAAATTTTGTGTCGTAGAGAAAACAGCCCTGTTCTGAAGGGTATGGTTATTTCTCTTTTGTTGTTGCCTCGTTGATCGTTTTGTAAAAATAGCCCAGCGCTACGAACATGATGGTCGTTCCAAGCAGCAGGTAAAAGGCGGCAGACATCTTCGAGTAGTCGTCCAGCGCGATCTTGAAGACCACCATCAGGGTCTCGATCGAGAGGGCGATGATGATGGAGATGATAAATTTCCCCAGGACCTTGTACTGTTTGTCTTCGGGATGGTGGAAAGATTCATAGATCACTTCATGTTCAAAAATCTGTTTTGCCATGTCAAAGATCGCCAGACCCAGTGTGATGGCGATAATGGACTTGAAGACATCGTTGAGGAAGTTGGTCTCTGTAAACTCGACAAGAAGTTTGAAGAAGAAGTTGTAACCGCCGTAGACGATGAGCGCTACGGATACCAGTGTCAAAAGTGATGAACCCAGAAAATAGACACCCCGCTTGAACTTGTCATGCTTTTTGTTGTATTCGATCAGCTTAAGATCCTGTAGCAGCTCGATAAGATCGATATCGAAGACATAATAGGCCTCATCTTTGTGGTGGACGACCGATATGCTCGCTTTACCGGTTCGATAGTGGATGTAGGGATTGGAGATATAGAAGCCGTCCTCATCGAGCAGCATCTTCATAAAATAGTGGCTTTTGTCACTGCCTATCTGTTTTTCATCTCTTTCACGGCGGCAGATGATGGGGGACTGTTGTCTGAAATTTTCATCCACACCGTAGATCAGCTGGATGAAATGGTGGGTTTTGAGGATAGCGTCGGCGTTGGCCAGATAGTCTTTCGGAAAACTCTTTATCAGTGTCTCGATATAACCGTCGACGGTAATTTTGTGTTTTTTGTAGAGGTTGATCACTTGTTTCATGCGGGTACTCTGTTCATTTGGTTAATATAGAACCCGAGTATAGCATATAAGCGAAGAGACCTTCTCTGAAAGGGGTCGGTATTTGAAGGAGAGCGCTATTTTTTACTAAAGTGTAGTGTTTTCTCACGCCCTGGTCATATCTTGAGTATGCTGATCTTGCCTTCTTGTTGATGGAGACTAACTTTTTGGTGTCATCATCTTCGAAAAATCTGTTATGACCGTCCGTCTAGATAGAGATGCAACTCGGCATCTCTATTTTGTTTTTTAGCTTTTTTTTACGGCGATAACGGCAAATTCCGTATGTTTATCCGAGTATTTAGTACCTGACACATCGTCGTAGAGTGCCTTAATCGTGAAGCCGGAACATTCGAACTCCTCTTTAAGCGCCTCGACACTGAAATATTGCAGCCAGTTGTAGACGACTTTGGAACCTTGCTCTTCGATGATCGTGTACTTGTCCAGTACGACTTTTTCGTCGTCGTATTT
>JBFFKK010000078.1:0-4220 GCA_041555445.1 Sulfurimonadaceae bacterium | reverse complement strand
TATAGACAAAGCTGTCAGGCAGGTGATGCACCATAATGATGGAGAGCCCCCCTTTGATCCCGGAGAAGGTCAGGATAGCCCACCAGCGGTAGTTGACATTGGTCAGGCGTTCACTGGAGCGGGTGATGAACGAGAACTTCAACATCATGATAGCCCGGATCAGCGTGGTGACCAGAAAGAGCAGGATGATCTCATAGGCGTAGTTAAGTAGCCTGTCGATCTCTATCAACTCCGCCAGGCTGACAAAGAGCAGGGCGTTGGCAAAGAGGGCAAAAAAAGCGATGGACTGTTTGTTGGCATCGATGCGTGCCTTCGTCGTGATCAGACGTTCGCGCGAACTGAGTTTTTGCTGTTCGTCATTCGTGATGAGCTCCTCATCCTCACTGAACTGTTTCATGCTCTTGTTGATGAAGTATTTAAGGGTCATGACAGCAGCGATAAGCGCCAAGATACCGGAGACATGGATAGCATGGAGTTCGGCGATCACAAAGGCCGTATAGCCTGTGAGCAGGATGATAATGAACTCATCGACAACGGTGTGGAGCAGTCCCAGGACAATTTTCGCGACATAGCCCACAACGACGCCGACAGCGAGGGAACCGAGAAGTACTTTTACCAGTATAAATGAAACGTCGGTTGCCGTGATCTCGGCGCCGCTCATCAGCGGGAGTCCGATAAACAAAAAGGCGATCATAGCCGTGGCATCATTGAAAAGGGATTCCCCCTCCGTCAAAACTTTTAGCGAGTGGGGCAGTTCAAACTGCGAGAAGATGGAGCTGACGCTGACGGCGTCCGTTGCAAGGACCATCGCAAAAAGAGAGATCAGCATGCCGATGGTAAAGGTGTACTCGCCCGGTGAGGCAAAGTTGAGCACGATACCGGCAATGATAGAGAGAACAACCGCGACAAAAGAGAGATAGAAGATCGCCAGGCCGTGTTTTTTCAGGTCGGTAAGTCTGAAGTTCATCGCATCCGGTAACAGTATCAACGGCAGAAGCAGCAGCAGTATCTCATCAAAGTTCTCATTGGCCGAGAGGTTGATCAGTTCCGGGAAAAAGGAGTAGACGATGAGGGTGAGTGACATAATACCGATAGGCAAGGGGAGGGAGAGTTGGCGCTGTAAAATTCGAGAGAGCAGCAGAACGGTTAAAATGGATATGAGAACAATACTCATTGATTTCCTTTGTTTAGGCGGTTAGAAGGGGTGATTATACACTACTTTTTTCCAGCAGGGCAAATGCTTTATGGTCGGCACCGCTGAGGGCCAACTCCTTGATCTGCTCTCTGGTGTACCACTCGACCTCCTCTTCGACAGTCGAGAGAGAGTGATAGACCTTGGCATGGAGATGAAAATGGGAGTACTGGTGCCTTATCTCACCTACTGGCGCCATCGGCTGCGCTTCATCATGCTCCAAAAATCCCCAAAGACCATGTAAAAAGCGTGTCTCTCTCTGACGCAGGGCATAACGGTCTTTGTACTCATGTATCACGATGTGTTTATGACGTACAGGGACCTGTTTTTTTACCTTTTTTTCCGGGTACAGCAGCGGGTCATCACGTCTGGCTTTGCAGACGCTGTTAAAGGGGCAGACCTCACAATCGGTCCGCTTTGCCATACAGACCAGAGAACCGACGTCCATCATCGCCTGGTTATAGGCAAAGGGGTGCTCTTCGTCAAAGAGCCTGTAGGCAAGCTCCCATAAGGTCTTGTCGCTCGCTTTTTTGGCGCCGAAGACCCTGTAGAGGATCCGTTTGACGTTGGCATCCATTATGGGCACGGGGGTGTGGTAGGCGAAAGCAGCCACGGCGTGGGCGGTACTTTGACCGATTCCGGGAAGTGCGACCAGCTCGGTAACACTTTGCGGCAGGTTGTTACGGCAGAGCTGCGCCGTCTTGTGCAGATTACGGGCTCGGGTGTAGTAGCCTAATCCTTCCCATTTTTTCAATACTTCATCGAGATCCGCAGCGGCCAAATCAGCCAGAGTGGGGAAGGCTTCAAGGAAAGGAAAGTAGAAGCGTTCAAGCACGGTCTTGACCTGTGTCTGCTGAAGCATGATCTCGCTGATCCAGATCGCATAGGCATCACTGCTTTGACGCCACGGCAGATCATGGCGGCCGTTTTGTTCGTACCACGCAAAGAGTCGTTGGTGCGCCTCTTTATACATCAGCTTGTTTCTCGGGTTTGGTAATAAGGTAACCGCCGATGAGGATCGGGATGATGCCGAATACCTGACGCACTTCGGGAACCTCATTGAGTACAAAATAGGCGAAGATCAGGGTAAAAAGCGGTGCGATTGCCAGCATGGCGCTCATCTTGGTGATCGAGATGCGGTGGAGCGCTTCGATCCATAAGACCTTTGCGACGACAAAGACCAAAAGAGCGATCACCATGAGATACGGGAGTGCCTTGAGCAGGTTCTCAACGCTCGGCATCGGTTCAGCAATGTAGGCGAGTGCAAAGATCAGAGGGAGTCCAATGATATTTCTGAAGGCCAGGATACTTTCGGAGCTGACATAGCTGCGGGCCCGTTTCTGATAGAGGTTGGCCAGGGGTGCGATCGCTGCAGCGAGCAGAACGATAAGATCGCCTTTGTTGAGAGTGAGATCATCTGGGATCAGGATAGTAAAGGCCCCGATACTCATGATGACCGCGCCGAACGTGTGCGTCGGACTGAGTCTGTCACGGCCAAAGAGATTAAAATAGAGATAGGCGAAAAGCAGTTGAAGAAAGATGATGACCGCCAGATTCCCGGCTGTCGTGTAACGCAGACCGATGAAAAGTAGAACGAAAAGAAGGTTGATATAGAAGGAGGTCCACAGCAGGTCTTTAAGGGCATCTCTCTGAAAAAGCTCAGCGGTTTTTTTCTGGTAGATGACCAGTCCTGCAAAGACGACTGTAGCGATAAGGACGGTGAATGCGTAACTGTAGATCGCCCCGATCAGGGCAATACTGAAGAGCGACAAAATAGGAAACCAGCTCTCCAAGACCGAGAGCAGTAACATATAGATCTCGCCTTTGCGCTCTTCTCGCATCGTCATCTCTTTTTTTGTTTGGATTCTAGCATAACAAAGACAAATAGGGTATATCTGAAAGAGGTGGCCTGTGAGATTAATGTCCGTAATCGTTGTGAAACAAGAATGTAGTGTTATTGTAATTTATTATACTAATTGACAAACTAATCTATTTTTTTAAATTAGAATAAATTATATTGATCGTATACTGAATTCATAAGACTTCGGAGTACTTCTCCTGGTTGAAATACTTCGTAAGATCTAATCAACATAGCGTTGAAAAGATTCCCGCCCACTCAAATAAAGGCCTGTCTCTTTTCCAAATATATAGTTTAAACTGTAAAGGATATTCTATGGAAATCATAGTACAGAAAAACTGGTGGTCTTCAATGATCAACTGGTTTAAAGGAACAGCCCTCGTCGCTGCAATCATGTTTAGCGGGACAGCATTGCAAGCGAATGTAGGCTTTACATTGGAAGGGTGTCGCTCGAGTGACACAATGAACTACCATCAAGTCACGCTGCAAGCGGGAGATGGTAGCTTGGTGCCCACATATATATGTGATGACAGTGCATATACAACGGGTAATTTAAAAGGGTGGGCAGAGCTGGACTATGTGCCTCACCGCGTAACTGTAGAAAATAAAAGTTCAACTCCTGAAACCTTTACCTTTACCGTCGGGGGTGACTTCCTTCAGACAGAAGGCGGCGATCTTCGCGGATGGGACGACATTACCGTTCTAGTCCTTGACCCTGATCTTTCGGATCAGGCGTGTTTCGATATTCAATCACAGAGTACTCAGGCGTTGCTGATCACACCGGACAATGAAGGTGCCGGTGGTGTTTTTACGACGATCTATCGTCAAGTCAATGTTGTCGGTTTACCTGCCGGTGCACGATGTGTGGCACATTACAATGCCCGACTTGCCTTGGGTTCTCATCTCTACCCGGGTTCATCGCTTCAATCCAACTTATGGAATGAAAATCTGGATTCCGGCGGTATAGGTGAAAAACGTGTGCAACTTCCGGATGTCCTGGCACAAGACTTTTCCAAAAACATGCAGGCGCTGCAAGGTGGCGGATATGATTGGACAATCAGCAAATCCACTCCAAACACATCTGTTGACTTCGGGGATACCTGTGCGCCGGGTGCGGTCCTGTCAAAACCGGTCAGCATAACGGTTGAATGGGAAAGAGGACCATTGACG
>JBFFKK010000077.1:0-4722 GCA_041555445.1 Sulfurimonadaceae bacterium | reverse complement strand
GATGAGGGCTACATCAAACACAACTACAAGGCCATCGTCGAAGCCAACACGACCGACCCCGAAACACTGGAGCGAAAACTGTTGAGTATCGATACCGTCGAGGGCACATTTCTGCAAGAGAACAGGTGGGCCAAATAATGCAGTCTCAACAGAACGTCAAATCGATCCTGATCATTCTGCCCAACTGGCTGGGCGATGCAGTGATGGCGACCCCGGCCATCGAAGCCCTCTGCGAACACTATCCTTATGCGCACCTGACACTTGTCGGCTCCTTTGTCTCCGTCGAAGCGCTGAAACATCATCCCTTTTGTCATAGACACTATATCGATGAGACCAAAAAAGGCGGTTCTCGGTTACTGAACACCTACCGGTTCGCCAAGAAGATCGGCAAGCATGACATCGCACTCTCATTCCGTAATCAGCCTCACGCCTCGCTGCTGTTGAAATGGAGCGGCTCTTTAACGACGATCGCAAGAGATTCCTGGCACGCCAGACTCCTGTTGACCTTGCACCCTCAAGCGAAACAGGGGCATCTTGTGGAACAGTATGTCGGCCTGGTCGAGAGCCTTGTCAAAGAGGAGATTGCAGAGATCTCTCCGCTGCGACTCTTCATCAAGGCCCACCACTACGATAAAGCCACACTCGGTATAAACCCTGGAGCGACATACGGTTCAGCCAAACGGTGGTACCCGGAGAAGTTTGCAAAAGTGGCGGCCCACTACGCCGGCGAATACAACATTGTCATCTTCGGCGGCCCGACGGAGACAGAGATGGCACAGTCCATCGAGGACGAACTTACGGCACTTGGCATCAACAATGTCACCAATATGGCCGGAAAGACCACGATAGAAGAGCTCTGCGCCTACATCGGCGGGTTGTCACTGTTCATCACAAACGACAGCGGCCCGATGCATGTCGCTGCAGCCTATCAGGTCCCCACTGTCAGTATCTTCGGCCCGACCCGTCACTTAGAGACTTCCCAGTGGAAAAACCGTAAAAGCAAGATCGTGCGCCATGACCTTGATTGCGCCCCGTGCATGAAACGGGAGTGCCCGTTAAAACATCACGACTGTATGAAGAAGATAGAAGCGGATGAAGTGATCGAGGCGATAGACGCACTTTAGCGAAGTGATCAGAAGATGACGGAGCGTCTCTTAAACCGACCGCACTCCGTCGACATTTTGGATCTGGCGCAGACAAAACGTCTGCCCGATAACGCAGCAGCTAGAATTTAAACTTGAAACCTACGAAGAAGCTTCGGTTGTAATAGCCTCTACTGTAAAAGTCCGTCGGTGTCTCTATGCCCCGATACCCTGTCGTGAGACGGCCCCTCTCCATCAGCTCGACATCAAAGTTCACCTGGTATTCCGTATAGCCTGTCGATTTATCAAAGGCCAGCACCTCGGGAGCATAATAGAACTGTCCGCCGACATGCAGCGGGATCGCGATGTCAAAAGGGAGTGTATAATCGGACACAACCCCTATCGGCATAGCAAAAATAGCGCGGTTGTCCAGAGGCGTGTAAGCCAGCTTAATGCCCATCCCCATCATCAGTCCCGGCGCGAAGGTTGATGTCGACTGCACGACAAAGCCGAGCTCGCCAAGAGTGTTCGTATCTTGGGCATCCGGCAGTCTGGCATGCGTCTGATCGCCTTTCATCACTCTGGCTTTGATCATGAAGCTGTCCGGTTCGATGGCGTGGTTGAACTGGCCCATGTCGAGTCCGAGATGAAGATCCAGATCTTTATTGTTTAGATTGAGTTCAAACTCGTGCATCGCAAATACGTTCGACGATAAGAGCAGTGTTCCTAACAGCAGTTTTTTTAGCATGTTGACCCTTGTATTTTTTCTATGGTTTTCGTGGTGCTTTTGCCATCGACAAAATCGACCAGTTTAAGTACTTTTGAGAACTCCGTCCCGACAACGCTCTTGCCCTCATAATCGCCGCCTTTGACCAGGACATCCGGTGCGATCATCTTGATCAGCTCGTGCGGTGTATCATCACCGAACTTGACGACATAGTCGACAGCATCAAGTGCAGCCAGGATGTAGGCACGGTCATCTTCTGTATTGACAGGACGGCTTGGCCCTTTGAGCTCGCGGACAGAGGCATCCGAGTTAAGTCCAACGATCAGAATATCCCCAAAGCTTTTGGCCTCTTGCAGGTACTTGACATGGCCCACATGCAGGATGTCAAAACAGCCGTTTGTAAAAACGACCCGCTGTCCGTGTTCTTTCGCACGCTTGACGATACGGTCGATCTCCTCAAAACTCTTGATGTGGGCATCGGAACTGCTTTGGTGCAGTTTTGACTCATAGATCTCTATCTCATCGAGTGTCACCGTTGCCGAGCCGATCTTGCCGACCACGACACCCGCTGCCAAATTGGAGAAGCGTGCCGTCTCTTCGATGCTCAATCCGGCACTCAGGGCGAAAGCGATCGAAGCGATCACCGTATCACCCGCACCCGTTACATCAAAGACCTCTTGTGCCACCGTCGGAAAACGCTTGACTTCGCCGTCATAGATAGCGATGCCGTCTTCCGAAAGGGTGATCATCGAACGGTCCAGATCACACTGCTCCTTCAAAGAGAGGAGCGCTTGTTCCAAAGAGGCATCATCGACGATCTCGATGTCCGTCGCCTCTGACGCCTCTTTTTTGTTGGGTGTCAGCATATGGGCGCCGCGGTATTTGCTGTAATCGGTCCCTTTCGGATCGACCAGCACTTTGATCTTCTTTTCTCTGGCAAGTGCAATGACGGCTTGTGACAGCTCCTCGGAGATGACCCCTTTGCCGTAATCTGACAGGATGATCATGTCCGTCACGAAAAGATCTTTTTCGATCGCCTTGAGGATCTTCTCTACCGATGCCGGAGAGATCGTCTCTTTGGACTCATTGTCGTAACGCAGTATCTGCTGGCTTGCAGCGATAACACGTGACTTTTTACTGGTCTTGCGCCCAGGCTGTGTGATCAGCCCTTCGGTCTTCACGCCGATCGACTTCAACATGATCGTCAGCTCTTTGGCGATCTCGTCGTCTCCGACAACACTGGCAACATTTACCGTAGCGCCAAGCGAGATAAGGTTGTTGACGACGTTGCCCGCCCCGCCCAGGACAGCGGTCTCTTTGGCGATGTCGACAACCTGAACAGGCGCCTCCGGTGAGATACGCTCGGCATCACCCCAAAGGTAGTGGTCGATCATCAAGTCGCCTATGACCAGGATGTTTGGCTTGGCGTTTTTCAAAGCCTGCACTATTTGACCTCTTCTTCATACATGCGTTTGATCTCGGGAATATACGCTTTGATCCCCTCTTCAAACGAAAAGCGCGGTGCGTAGCCCAGCCCCTCTATGGTGCTCTCAATGTTGGCCTCGGTATGGAACTGATAACGGCCGACGTACGGGTTCGGTATATATTCGCACGTATACGAAGTCCCCAGCTCTTTTTGCAGGATGTCGACCATGTCCTGGAACGAGCGGGCATTGCCCGTGCCCACATTGTAGATACCGCTCTCTCTCGGGTGCATCGCCAGGATGTTCGCCTGGATGATGTCTTCGATATAGATGAAGTCGCGAACGATCTTGTCAGAGCCTTCGAAGAGTCTCGGGTTTTTACCTTGCAGCAGCTGATGCCCGAACTGGATCACCATGGAAGAGGTCTTGTCCTTGAAGTATTCCCGCGGACCGTATACGTTGAAATAGCGAAGCCCTACGATACTGATGTCGGCTGTTTTCATCACGTCGCGGGAGAGATGGTCCATCATCAGTTTTGAAAAACCGTAGACGTTTTGCGGCGCTTCGACACCGACCGTCTGCGGTGAAGGGGCGTCACCGTAGGTAGCACCCGACGACGCATAGATCATGTTGGCATTTTGACGGACCGCCATCTCTAGAAGGTCTTTATAGGCGTTGAGATTCGTCTTGACCATCAGGTCCTGTTCCAGGGCCGTTGTATCGGAGATGGCCGCTTCATGGAAGATATAGTCAAAATCATAATCCGCTTCGAGTTTGGCCAACAGCGCTTTGTCGTTGATGTCGCCGCTGATCACTTCACCTCTGAAACCGACCAGGTTTTTAAAGTGCCCAAAGCTTTTCAGATTCCCGTTGGAGAGGGTCTCACCGGAACGAAAACTGTCCAGCACGACCACCTTTGCGTCGGGATGGTTCTCCTGAAAATAGAAGGCGAGGTTGGAACCGATAAAACCTGCTCCGCCCGTGATTAAAATCGTTTTGTCTGTTAGATCAGAATCGATATAGCGCATTATCTCTCTTTATTTTGTTTTATGAAATCCGGCTAAGCAGATGCCTGTATATATGGGAGAGATTATAACAAATAGAGGATTAATCCTCCAGCATAGCTTAGTGCAGATTAAGATTATTATGCTTATAATGCAAAGCAAATTTTAACACGGAGATTCAAACATGAAAAAAATCGCATTAGCTCTACTAGTAGCAAGCGTATCACTAATGGCAGCTGACGGTGCTGCAGCCTACAAAGCAAAATGTGCAAGCTGCCACGGTGCAAACGCTGAGAAGAAAGCACTTAACAAATCTGAAATCATCAACACTTGGGATGCTGCTAAAATCGAAGCTTCTCTTCAAGGTTACAAAGCAGGTACTCTTAACGTTCACGGTATGGGTGCACTAATGAAAGGTCAAGTAGCTGCTTACGATGACGCTACTATTAAAGCTGTTTCAGAGTACATCACAACTCTTAAATAAT
>JBFFKK010000076.1:0-4856 GCA_041555445.1 Sulfurimonadaceae bacterium | reverse complement strand
GTGGGTACAGAATGGTATGCCAGATAAATGGTCATGGTAATGTACACACCTAACAAATCAGAGGAGACCAATCAAAAAGCCGCGGGCGGCTTTTTGATTGCTCATTTTAAACGTTAGAGACACTCTTATTTAGGATTTTGATGAAAAATATTGCTTTAATACTGCTATCTCTGTTTATAGGATATATAGTAGCTTCCATAGTTGCTGAAACCATTGCTCGTCAACAGGCTTACAATACATTTGTAATTTACTGTACTGCCATCGTATCCGGATTAATGATGCCGCTTTTGATGTCTTTTTATCTATTCAGTAAAAAAAGTATAAACATTGTTTATTTGCTTGAATTGATCATTTTAGCAATCATTGGTTTTATTAAACAACAAGTTACATATGCCTCTTCGTATTATTACTATGGTTTTTTCAATGAATATCTCGGCTATACCTTATTTTTCCCTATCTTTGGTGTTCTTATGCATATCACAATAAACCATTATCATATAAATAAAAAATCATCCATTCTTTTTATCAGCGCAGGCTTCTCAATATTAATACATTTTATAAACTTCATTTTGTACCCAATGCTTGGGGGAGAAACGGGGCAATTGTACGCTTTTATGATATTCGAAGAATTACCATATGCCTTGCTATTTGCAGTGCTGTATGACATATATTATATTAAAAGCATGAGTATAATGAAGCCATCTAACAAAACTTTGGAGAGAAATAGTTGACCCTGCGGGCACAATTATTTCTCAAATCCATCATTAGGTACGTAGTATGAAATTTGGTCCAAAATTCCTTGTCTTCTATTCTGTTATATTATTGACCTCGATTGTTGTAACAGCAACACTTGTAACATCAGCTGCCGACTACACAACAAAGTATGGATTTGTGGTTCATGACAAGTACGTTGTACCTGCTCTCATCTCCACTTTCATCACGGCTCTTTTGCTTTATTACAAAAAAACTGTAGAAAAGAAGGTCAACTATGATGAAACCTAACAAACCAAACGAGACCAATCAAAAACCCGCGGGCGGCTTTTTGATTGCTCATTTCAGACGTTAGATTAACGGTGAGTTGCGTAGTGCCCACCTTAAAATCATTATGGGGTGAACAAAAATGAAAAATTTAATTGCTTCCTTATCTACCAGTAAAGCTGCGATGACTGTGGGGATTGCGTTTATAACCTCGGTAGTCATAGTATCGATAGTCGATGATCTTCTTTTAGCTAATTTTGTTGTACCGGGAGATACGGCTGCTTTGTCCAAAGATATTGAGGCCGATAGAACTCTTTTTGGTTTTGCTGTTGTTGGGTATCTGTTCGTGCTGGCACTCGACTTTATTATTGGTCTCGCACTTTATGTTGTGCTAAAACCCGCCAATAAAAAACTTGCGCTGCTTACGTCAGTTCTCAGGCTGCTATACGTCTGTATTCTGGTTGTTGGATTATTCGCTCTCGTATTTCAACTTATCGACGTCTATGGTTATGCATCCATAAAGTTATTTGGCTACATTTTTTTTGCCTTGCATATCTTCTTTCTTGGTTATACGGTTTTGAAGTCGGGCTACATACCAAAATCGATTGGTATGTTGCTGGTCATTGCCTCTTTCACATACATAGTGTTTTTTGTAGACATCGACTTATCGGGGACTCTTGGGTTGATTCTGATGTCAACAATGGCTACTGCCGAGCTTTCTCTAAGCGTATGGCTGTTGGTAAAAAGAAAAACCTTGCCGCAGTAATTCACTTGGTGAAATTGTAAAAATATAGAATTACACCACAGGAATTGATTCTCCACTGTAGAACTTCCACCTCCCCTATCCATGTCAAGTATGATTTATGTATATACAGTTCAAATTGCGTGTAGCAGGGAGTGTGTATTGAATGCGTGTTTGGTAAATATATGTGAGACATTTGAGGAGATAACCGATTTCTTCTCGGACAGGTCTCCGGAAAAAGAAGCGACCGTGACAAGACTTTTTTTCGATTTTCTGGACTGCTTTTCATCGCTGCAGGCCGAAAAACTGGCGTATCCGAAAGAGTTTCAGAACGATGTCAAGCTCTATCTGCAGGGCCACCCGATCTTAAAGAAAAAATTCGAGGACGTCGAGATCCGCTACCTGATGCTCAGTGATTTTTATGATTATTGCAGATTGACAAAAAAGTATAAAACACATCAAAAAGGAAATGAATGTTAAATTTTGGGCCGTTCAAATCTCTTTCGACGAAAGAGTTTCAACAGAAAAAAGAGGAAGGCTATACCGTCATCGACGTACGACGAGCCGACGAGTGGGAGCAGTACGGCACCATCGAGGGGAGCCACAAGATCACCTTTTTTGACGAGGTGGGCCAATATGACCTTGACGCGTTTCTGGAAGCCTTTACCAAGGTGGTAACGGACAAAGAGCAGCCTTTTATTTTGGTCTGCGCCCATGCCAACAGGACAAAGACCATCGGTGAGATCATGGGCTTGAAACTCAAATACAAAAACGTCTATGAGCTCGACGGCGGGATCAACTGGGGTTGGATCGACCAAGGGCTGGAAACGGTCAAGTAAGCCCCTCACCCCGACCAAAACACGCTAGACCCACTGAAAACTTAGGGCAGCTTTTTGGTTGCGCATCTTAAACCTTCTCTGTAAGAAAGCTCTGTACAATGAACCATAAGTTCATTTTTCTTCACCCTGCAGCAACCCTGCGGGGTGAACTCAAACGTTAGCTGCAAGGCAAGGGCGTACCACGAAAGTTCTGACAGAGGGGTGGTTTATGCGTAACGAATCAACAACCGAACAACACCAATACATACGGTTGCAGCTCGACGAGGACCAACTTACCTTTATCTTCGCAACGGGCGGCGTCCCGACGCAGAGCATCCACGGCTCGGTCTCCGGTACCAGACACGCTCTTGAGCAGAGGCACCTGACCTGCGCAAGGGTCGAGGAGGCCATCAACGAGGTCGAAGACCTGCTCATGCCGATGCTTCGCGCTTTGCCGGCATGCACAGAGCTCAAGGTCTCCGGTCCGGAGATGGAGACGGTCTTTGAGATACTCTCAACGGACAAGGACGCCGTCATTGCCCTTGCGTCGGTGGAGACGCTCTTCAACGAGTTTTCAAGCCACGCCGGAGGCTCCCCCATCGCCTGGCACCACAGCGCCTCGCCCGCCCACGTCGCACTGGGTCTGATCGTGCTGCGGGAGGTGATGCACCACGGCGGCTTTACCACTGTTTCGCTGGCAGTGGGCAAGGAAGACCAGACATGACGCAAGAGATCAAGGTTCGAACGGGTTGGCTCAGGGGCATGTACATCTATACGATCGTCGGGGCCGGGGGGTTCGGCCTCGGCATGCTGCTTGCGCCTGAAGTCATGACCTCTTTTTTCGGCTGGCCGGCGGAAGAGCCCATCGCTTTGGGGATCGTCGGCAGCGTCTATACGGCCTTTGGGCTCCTCTCCATCCTGGGCTTGCGCTCGCCGCTGAAATTTGTGCCAGTCTTGCTGCTGCAGCTCTGCTACAAATCCATATGGCTGCTGGGCGTTATAGTGCCCCTTCTGCTTGCCGACCAGTTCCCCGACTACGGCCTCCTCTTTGTCGTCATCTTTGCAAGCTACATCATCGGGGACCTGATCGCCATACCGTTCGCCTATCTCTTTACGTCAGAGCGTTGACGGTGTTCTGTCAGCTCTTTTTTTAACCTCTACCCAAAGGAGACAATATGAAAACGCAGATCATACGACACGGTTTCATCCTGATGCTGCTGGCACTGGTGTCGGGTATGTTCGTTTCGCAGATGGCCATCCCCCGCTTAGGTCTTTCCGCCCACACCATAGGGGTGATGAGCGGTGTGCTTCTCATCGCCGTGGGGGCCGTTTTTCAGGAGTTTACCCTTACCCCTAAACAGACGAAGACGATGTATTGGGCCTGGTTGATCTCGAGTTACCTGAACTGGCTGGCCTGCCTTGCCGGTGCGGTCCTCGGTACCGGCATGGCAACGCCCCTCGCCTCCAATGGGTTAAAAGGCAACGGGTTTGATGAGTTCATCGTCATCGCCATGCTGACCGCGGTCGTCCTCTCGTCGTTCGCTGCTGTCGGTCTCTCGCTTTGGGGGTTGAGGGCTAACGCGAAAAGCGCCTGATACAGGGTCAGTCGTACGCCACCTCGGTGATCGTCGCCCGCCAATAGGGGTAGACCTGCTCTTTCAACTGCCATTCGACCTCGGCTTTGGAGGGGATGCGGTAGCCATCGACATCGATATAGTCAAAATAGCGTCCCCGCCACGGGGTCGCTTCGTACTTCCCGTAGACCTCACGGTAGCGGCCCGGTGCGTAAACGGAGACGATCTCGCCTTTTTCATTAAAGGTGAACTCCAGTGAAACGGTGCTGTTTCCGTCGCTCAACGTGGCTTTTGCACGATCAGCATCAAGCGCTTCCCACTGCACCCCCTGGCTCGGCAGGAGTGCCGTCGGGAACCAGACCGCCTCGGCCAGGTAACGCTGAAGAGCACCCTCGTCCAGCTCGCTTGCGCTTGGCGTGTTAATGAGCGTGACAAGGGACATCACCTTGCCTCTCATCTTCCCCCTCCCCTCAACATAGCTGTCACAGACGTTGATAGAGAGACCCGGCATCATCGCGATCGAAGCGTTCCATACAAAGGCCCTCGGCCGCGCAGAGAAATACTGCTCCGCCGCCATCTTCGACCACGCCTCTGTGTCGGGCTTGACCCGGAAGCCGCCCGACTGCAAAAGAAAGGCGTGCCCGATGACCGGGGCACCCTCTTTGAGAACCAGACGAAAATAGCGCTGCACGGGAGCGGGAAGGTTCTCTGTCTCCTTGAGGGCGACATAACGCTCCTGTTCGG
>JBFFKK010000075.1:0-4970 GCA_041555445.1 Sulfurimonadaceae bacterium | reverse complement strand
CAGAACCCGCCCTCTTTGGAGAAGAAAGAGGTAATGTTCTCGCGGTGCTTCTCTTTGACACCGTTGCCGATGCAGATCTTGATGTAGTCTCGCAGCGCCAGGAACAGTTCTGCCTGTTCGCTTCGGGAGTCGCGTTCGAAGGAGGTTGTTTTCATTTACTTACTCACCACATACGCCATATTCCCGATACTATTCATTTTGTACTCAGACAGTATCCCGGCTAGTTCGCTGTTCAACGACTCGCTCGTGTAGATGGAACTGACTTCGCCGGCTTTTTGGAGCTGTGCAAGGTAGGCCTTTCCCAGCCGGTTGTTACTGACGAGGCTGGTGAAGAAGAGCTTACCCTGAGGTTTCTTGACCCGCTTGAGTTCCGTTAGCAAGGCGGCTTTTTCGTCGAACATGTGCAGCAGCCCCTGGCACATGACGGTGTCGAAAATGCCGTCGAGAAAGGGGAGGTCAAAGATGTTGCCCTGGACGAAGACGATGTTGTCCGGGAGGGTTCCCATTCTCTCCCGCAGACGTTCCTGCCCTTTTTTGAGCATTTCGATGGAGCGGTCGAGCAGGACGATGAAGCTGTTGTCGGCGTCGGCATAGGCATCGGCGGTAAAGACGAGCGAGCCGCAACCGGCGTCGAGCACGACACCTTTCGGCGTGTCGGCCAGCGCCTCCCTGCAGAAGCGGTCGTACTCTTTTGGCCAGTTCCCCCAAATGATCCTGTTGTAGAGAGGGTTGCCTATGAGCGCGTCGTAAAGGCCGACCTTGGTGTCGTAATCGGCCGTGCGCTCGGTTGCGTCGATGACGGAGTAGATCCCTCCGCCGACCTCTTCGAGATGCAGTTCTTTGATCATCTTCGCTATCATAGAGCTTTTCACTCTTTCTCCGCCCATTCGCGGAGTTTGCGTTTTACTTTTTTCTCCACCTTGTCGCTGATCTCGTCCCACTCTTTGTCGAGCTCCGCGTCATTTTCGCTTTCGGCCCACTCGTTGAGCCTGCGCATGATCTTCTTTTCGACCTTGTCGCCGATCTCCTCCCACTCTTTGTCTCGCTTCCTGTTCGCAGCTGAACGGCATGAAACGTGGGAACCTCCGCCCCAGACGAAGATGACGCCCAGCAGGAAACCAAAGTCATACCAGCCGCCCGTGTTGTGGACCTCATAGACGGTGATGTTGTCGTTAAAGAGATGGACCATGAGGGCGATAAACGAGATCATCCCGTGCCAGAGCCCATACCAGAACCCGGCCGGTGCTCCCTGTGTGAACTGCGGGTCACCGGCGGTGCAGGCCGTAAAGAGGAAGAGCAGGGGGAGCAAGAAGAGCAGTGTTTTGTAGAAACGGGGGTTGTACAGTGTCATAGGAACTCCTTTTGACAGGTTCGGTGTTGCCGGGGTCGCAACTGACCCGATGCCGTAATTATGAGATAAGTTAATAATATAACGTAATCGGCATCGTCAGTCAACATCTTTCGGTGCCATGGGCGTAAACCTGCCTTGAATGCTTTAGATCTTTGAGTACAAATAGACCAGCCGGGTCTTTAGGGCTTTTTGATGCTCTCTATCCAGCGATAATGAAAGTACCCCGCTTTTTGCATTACGATCAGGCGGTCTTGTCTGGCCACCTCATAATATAACGAGCCGGGTACTCTGACTTTAATTTTTTTCGTGATGTCCGGAGCGTTCCAGTCGCGCATGGTCAGGTAGTACTTTGTTGCGCCGCGTCTTTGGCTGACGGAGCGTTTGTCATAGACGACGCTCTCGTACTTGACGCCTTTCGACGTGTCGGCGGTGACGTTGATGTCGTTGAGTTCGGCATAGACGGTCACGACAGAACCGATAGAGCCGAGAAACAGCAGTTCGATCAGCACCAGATGTGTTCTGGAACTGCGGCCCAGTGTATAGATGGCGATCAGTGCCAGTGTTCCGCTGATCAATAAACCCAGCGACAGCGCATCGGTTAAGAGGGCATCTCTGTCAAGGGTGATCGTATTGCTCATGTTGACAAAGCGAAAAAGCTGCAGCCCGCCGTTGACCGCCAGTGCACTGCTGATCGCCAGAAGTATGGCGGCTTTTGTCGTAAAAGGGTCTTTCCAGCTGTTTGTCGCGCTCAAAGGGATGGTGACCAGTTCTTTTGCGATGGTGTCGAGTAAAGGTACCATCCTCGAGGCGAGCTGGGGGACTTTTCTCTCGTTTAACCCTTTCACGGGTTCGATGGTTAACCACAACCGCCCCGAGTTGTGCTGTACTTCTTGGATAACGCATTGAAATGTTTTTCCCAACAGAAATATCTTCATAAACGCATCGACGATGGTACTGTCGGCTGTAAGCTGCTTGTGAAACCGGGCATTGTCGGAGACAATATAGACGAGATCGTCAAATCGTATGTTGCCGGTTTGGTGCTCAGTCGAAATGCCGATGGCTTTAACAAAGCGGTCGAGCGCATTTTCCCGTTTGAGCGTATAGTCATAACTGTCGGGCGCGTCGATACCTATCAACAGTTTGACAACCTTGCCTTCTTTATCTGTAGTGGCTTTAAACTGGTAGATGATGTCGCCGGTACTGCCAGAAACACCTTTCCATGAAGCATGCAGACGTTTATACCAAAAATAGATCGTAAAACTGGTCAGTGTGATAAATCCGAAAAACACCCACATGGTCGATACCTCTCTTTTAAATGATTACGGCTGCAAGTGAACTGCAGCCCAGAAGGAAAATAAAGATCCAGAAGATCTTACGATGCAGGGGCATGTCGGCGATGAGAAGACTTTCAGAATGCTTTTTCGGGTTGTAATAGACCCGCAAGACGGGCGTTGACATCTGTTTCATCAGCGCTTCGACCTCCTCGGGGAAGTCACGCAACTCGCGGTAGTTGGCTACCCTGTCCGATACATACGTTTTGCGCCCGACTTTGTAGCTGTATTTCATGTAAGGAAAATAGGACTTTGCCCGATCAGCTGCAAAAGGGTTTTCAACAGCCACTTTTGTATAGAGCAGTTCCCCCTCCACCGTTTTCCATGCAGCGGACAGCTTGAACTGCGTGATCCTGGGAATACTCATGTAGATCAAGACCGCTCCGACACCAACCAGCACGATCGACAACGTTGTTCCCAGGTTAACAGGCAACAGCAACAAAACCATCAAAGGAATCCCTGCCAAAGGTAACTTCCACATGATCGAACGATCGTCTCGAGATGACTTCTCAACAGTTTTTTTAGGTCGTAACCCTCTGTTTATTTTATGGATCAGTTTATTGTTCATAAGCTTTAAAACCTTTAGAGATAACGTTTAAAATAAGCAATCAAATAAGCCGAGCATGGGTTTTTAATTGGCTCCACTACCTTGTTCTGAAAGTGGAGATTCAACCCCAGAGGTGTAAATTGTGCCATCCCTTTCACAACTTAGGCTTAGCTATTCTTTGTTCACATTGCCCACTTCGGTGTACATTTTTCAAGGAATCCTCACCGAATGGTGTCTCACCATGTTCCCAGACCATCGACCCAGTGTAGCGCTCAATAATCACACGAGTTTCCCAACGTTTATCGGTCTTTGGAAAGGTTAAGATATGACGTTCGGTATTTGTAGTTAAGTTACCTAATACAACTGAATCAGGCAAGACAAATTTTGCTTGTTTTTTTGCGGGATTGATAATGAAAAAGGTAGTTCCCCCACCTTTCATTTTGCAGTCTATAGCTATTTCATCTGATACAACTTCAGCAAATGAACTTGTCGAAATGTAAATGATTGATAATAATACTAATAATACGTTGTAGTTCATTATTTTCTCCAGAGTATAACGTTTGACTTCACCAATCTGCAAGCCGCGTGCGGGTTTCAGATTGGTGTGCAAGGGTTTGTTATATCTTTTTTTCATCTTGCATTTTAATTTCAAGAAACTTTCCAGTTACATATAATGCCAATACAAAAGGCATTCCCAAAAAATACAGTTCATCATCAGACATAGAAATACCTGAACTATTAAAATCGATATGATCTAGTACAACCAAAACAAAGACATAGTGTGCAAAGACTTGTAGAAATGATGGCAATATCCTTATAAATTTAGATCTTTTCTTCGTCTCATTGTTTTCAGTATCATTCATCTGTTCCCCTTGTAGTATAACGTTTAAATGCACCAATATGAAAAGCGCACGCGGTTTTCATATTGGTAGTGTCGTGATTTGTTAACCCCATTTACGCCTCAGGATTACATCTGCGCGATCCAGAAGGAGAAATGGAAAAAACTCATACATGTAAGGTACATTAGGGTGGTCGATACCCTTACTAAGCTCTACTGCATGAGCAGCATCTACAACGTCAGATATTAGGAAGTAGAACGGGCTAAAAATTTTGAAAACCTGCCAGACCATGTAGGGGGCTGCTGCTTCTACCAACTGAGGGTACGTTACAGCATCAAGAGTGGTCATCAACTGACCGTCAAGACCACGCATCAAGGTAAATGAGTTACCGGCAAAGTTATCGCAATACGCAAGACCCTCTGATTGAATCTTCTCTAACTTCTTATTACTAACATCACGATGAATTACCCGAGATAATAAAGACCACCAATCACTAAGCGGGTCGTTCGTCCTTTGACCGTTAGTCAATTTGCTTAAATTATAATATCTAGCGCTTAGTGCAAACTCATGGAGAAAGTGAATAATATCCCACTCAAAAGTACCTTCTGCGTAAAACTTATCAGTTGGCCTACCTAGAGATTCATTGAGTTTTTCGCACGACCTATAAAGTGATTCGATTTTATGGCCATATTCGTTTTTCAATTCTTGATCAGTCATCGGGCTTAAATCATTCTTGGCCATGTGATCAATGACTAGCACAAGCTTCATTAATCTCTCGAAGCCTATCGATAGCTCGAAGAATGCGGAGTAAAAAAGGCCTTTATTCGTATCGTCAACATTTGCTTTTCTCAAAGCATTCAGGCCTGCAAGTAAGCTAGATCTAGCTAGAAACCCCTCTTGCT
>JBFFKK010000074.1:0-6127 GCA_041555445.1 Sulfurimonadaceae bacterium | reverse complement strand
TACTCATATCTGTAACATTCGATATATCCCAACTTCCGATAGGTTGATTAAAATTCGCAGCCCAGCTAAACATCCCATTCATATCGGTGACATTGGAAGTATCCCAGTTGCCGATAGGTTGATTAAAATTCGCAGCCCCGTTAAACATCCCATTCATATTGGTTACATTGCTGGCATTCCAATCCCCAATAGGCTGGTTAAATAAGCTAGCAGAACTGAACATGCTACTCATATCTGTAACATTCGATATATCCCAACTTCCGATAGGTTGATTAAAATTCGCAGCTCCGTTAAACATCCCATTCATATCGGTGACATTGGAAGTATCCCAGTTGCCGATAGGTTGGTTAAACGCTACAGCATTAGCAAACATATTATTCATATTGGTTACATTGCTGGCATTCCAATCCCCAATAGGTTGATTAAAAGAACTAGCCCGCTCAAACATTTTTCCCATGTTTGTAACATTCGAAGTGTTCCAGTCCCCTATTGGCTGGTTGAACGCAGATGCATAAGTGAACATAGATTCCATATCCGTCACATTACTTGTATCCCAGTTCCCTATTGGCTGGTTGAACGTATATGCATAGGCGAACATCCCGTGCATGTCTATGACGTTGGAAGTGTTCCAGTCACTTGTAGGCTGGTTAAAAGTTACTGCGTGGGCAAACATGAGACGCATACTTTTCACTTGGGATAAGTCTGGCTGATCGGTGGCATTGATCTCTAAGAATATGCAGCTATAAAAAGCCTGTTCCATGGTAACCCATTCGATACTTCCCCACTGTTCCACCCTCAACAGTTTTCGGCTATCATCATCTGACCCATTGAAATAGATACGCGGAAAATCACCCGTGATTTTGACGGTATATGTTCCAGCACTGCCATAGGTGTGTGTCACATCGTCAGAAAGATGGTGTTCTACAACACCATCTCCCCAGTCAACGGTAAAATCACCGCCACTATTCGCTGTTGTGATCAGGATCGTATGATCATCGCTTACACCAGAATTATCCGTTTTCCATACCGTTACAAACGGCACTTCTTTAATAACAGTACCATTGTCTATGCCGCTTTTTTCGCTACATGCGCTAAAAAGCAACAGTGCCAGATTCAATAAGAGTAGATGTAGAAACTGTCTCATGACTGCCTTTCACTTGTCGTACGACAATCATTACATAAAGGAACTTAAAATCACAAATGTTGTTTATTGTGTTCTGATAGTTTATATTTTGGCGATACACCCCCGATCGCAGATGACGCCGTTAGTCGTTGATTTTCTAAAACATTATGAAGTAACTTGCTTTAGTCAAATCAAGATCGATATGACTAATTACATATTTGTTAAATACAAGAAAATCGTTTTAACATTGGTAAAATTAAATTGTGTAGGAAAATAATCTAGGAAGTAATGGTGCGCTCGGAGCAATCGAACTTTAGACAATTAGGGACGATAAGATATGGGTCAATAATGAGTCAACAGCACCCTGTACACTGGCACTGTTTATAGTCGTTGATTTTCTGAAACATTATGAAATAACTTACAGTAGGTAGATCAAGGTCGGTATGACAAATTACATATTTGTTAAATACTAAGAAAATCGTTTTTAACATTGGTAAAATTAAATTGTGTGGGAAAATAATCTTGGAAGTAAATGGTGCGCCCGGAGCGATTCGAACGCCCGACCGCTGGTACCGCAAACCAGTGCTCTATCCAGCTGAGCTACGAGCGCACACCATCTCTGTTAAGAGGCCGAAATTATATGCAATTGTTCCTTAGACGAAGCTAAGGCTGGAGACATTTTACAAAATATGCCTAAAATGCCATGTGGTCGACAATAATGAGCGCTAAAAAGACGATGCCGAGGTAACCGTTGATGGTGAAAAAAGCGCGGTCTATCTTGGTAAAATCCTTGCGAACCAGGTAATGTTCATACGAGAGCATCGCGGCACTGAAGGCAACTGCCAGCCAGGCAAAACTGCCCAGCTCCGCACTCCAGACAAACAGTGCCCAGAAAAGAAGGGCAAGCAGATGGAAGAGTGTCGAGATAAGCATCGTGACCTCTGCTCCGTACTTGGAGGGGATGGAGTGCAGACCGCGTTTGACGTCAAAGTCGATATCCTGCAGTGAATACAAGAGATCAAACCCGGCAACCCAAAACATCACACCGATACTTAACAGCACCGTCCAGATGGGAATGGCCGCTTCGACCGCGATCGAACCTGCGATCGGGGCCAGACCGAGGGAGAGACCGAGGACGATATGGGCCCAGGAGCTGAAACGTTTAAAGTAGGAGTATGACCCCAGGACAAGCAGCATCGGAAAGCTCAGATAAAAAGCAAGGTCATTGATCATGTATGCCACTGCAACGAACACAACGGCGTTGACCACGGTAAAGACGAAGATCGAACCGGCATCCAAGCGTCCGTCTACACTCGGACGGTTTTGTGTCCTCGGGTTCTCCGCATCAAATTCTCTGTCCGCATAGCGGTTCAGCCCCATCGCAAAATTACGGGCAGTGATCGCCGCTAAAACGCCTAGAAAAAGGAGCCCGAAGCCAAACCATCCCTTGGCCGAGACGATCATGGCGATAAAGATAAAGGGGAGCGAAAAGATGGAGTGTTGGAACATCACCAGCTCATTAAAATACTTAAGTCGTTGAAACATTCTTTGCAACTCTGATCTCCTTGACAACGCATCGTTTTTGTAGCCGTATTTTACCGTAATTCAATATCGCCTGCCTCTAGTGTTGGGATCTTCTTTATCCATGCTGTTTTGTTCATAATACCGCACTTCACTGCTGAACCTGCCCTTCCCCCTCATTGCATTATCGATCGCGATGAGAAGATCCTCTTTGACCTCTGGGTTATGGATGCACTGGACATGTTCCGCCCCCTCCACAATCCAGAATGCTTTGGGCGCTTTTGCCTTGATATAGAGATCGGCCGAGTTGCTCGGTTCTATGATCTCATCATCAAGCCCTACCATGAAGAGCATCGGTAATGCCGTTTTGTCGACAAAGTCTATAGAGTCAACGCCTTCGGGGGTGAACACTTCCGGAGCCCAGATCCACGGCCATAGCAGAATATGCTTTTTCATCATATCTTTGCCTGCCGATGCAAAGCCTTTCATCGTCGAATCGATGACGAGCAGTCTGACGTAGGGGTACCGCTTTTTTGCCGTAGCATCGATGACGAACGATCCGCCCATCGACTGACCGACAAGAACCATCGGTAGATCCTTGTTCAATAGATGTGCATATTCGATAGCCGAAGCGACATCATCGACAAAACCGAACATATCAACCTCACCCGAAGACTCACCGTAGCCGCGGTAGTCGAAAATGAATAAATCGTACCCTTTTTCAGGAAGCCATGTCCACTCCTTGAAACGTTCCGACATGTTATAGGTCATACCGTTGGCCACAACGACAACACCCTGTGAAGGGCCTTTCGACCTGAACAGCCAGCCTCTCAACAGCGCCTCTTGCGAGCTCTTAAAATAGAACTCTTCATAACGGTATGCATAATTGACCGGTGAGTCATATACCCTGGTGTCTGCGGGGAAGATGGCATTTTTGCTGCAACCGCTCATAAGCATCACGGTAATAAACGACGATAACAGATATTTCAACATGCATTATTCTATCGCAAAACCGTCCGTCTGTATCTTACCCCGTATATCTGTTATAATTTCGCCATGAAACAGATCGCGATCATCGGTCCTACTGCCTCGGGCAAAAGTGACCTTGCCATAGAGATGGCACTCAGACACAATGCCTATATCCTCTCAATCGATTCCCTCAGTATCTATAAAGAGATCGATATCGCCTCGGCCAAGCCGACGGTCGATGAACTGGCAAAGGTCAGGCATTTCGGCATCGATGTGCTTTACCCTGACGAACACTTCAGCGTCGCTATCTTTATCGAACTCTATCATAAGGTGGTCGATGAGGCCCGAAAAGACGGTAAAAACCTTATCATTGTAGGCGGTACAAGTTTTTATCTAAAGAGTCTGACCAGCGGCCTTTCCGAACTGCCGAAATACACGCAAGCAACGCTGGAGAAGGTAGAAAAGATGCTGCTCGATCTGCCAGCAGCCTATGCCTACCTCGTCAATATCGACGGCAACTACATGCAGGCCATAGAGGCCACCGACGCCTACCGCATAGAGAAGATGCTGCTGCTTGTCATAGAGAGTAAGATGAGCCCGACCGCCTGGTTTGCAGCGCACCCGCCGAAGCCGGTCATTGAAGCCCTGGATATCTTCAATATCGATGTGGAACGGGAGGTGCTTCGCCAGCGCATCGTCAAACGTACCCACAAGATGATGGAAGCCGGACTGATCGATGAAGTCGCAATGCTGGAACATAAATACGGCAGGAACCATAATGCGATGAAAGCGATCGGGATTATCGAGGTACTGGAGTATCTGGACGGAGCGTGTTCCAAAGAGGCGATGGTCGAACATATCATCACCCATACGGCGCAGCTGGCCAAACGCCAGCAGACCTTTAACAGAACGCAGTTTGCAGCGGCCGTCTCGGCCGAACTTGATGCTCTGCCAAGACTGATAGACAACGCCTTTTAGCCTTTTGTCTGTTTTATTTCTCTAACGGGTTCCCGTTGAGCATATACGTTTTTTTGTCTTTAAAGCTGATCGTCTTGTAGACCCACTTGTTGCGCCAGTATTTCCACGTGTCATACTCAAGTGACGCCGTTGCATGCTTAGGCGGGTAACCGCGCGCTACAATAAGTGCTTCCTTACTGATGCCTGCTTTGTAAAAACCTGCAAAATCATTGATGAACGTTTGCTCGTTCTTTGTAAACTTTGAAAGGTTGACTTTTTTCGCACCGAAATAGAGTGGCAACAGCTCTTCGCTTGTTCTCATCGTGTATTTGTTGACATTAATGTACGTCAACTGGATACCCGGATGGGCCACCTCTTCAAACGTGATCTCTTTTGACGACATCGAAATAATTTTGACTGCCGTATTGACCGGGATCTTGCGTCCAACAGAGTAGTTGATCCCGTTGATCTTTCCTTTATCTTCCCACATCGCCGTCTGCGTATAGACGGTACCGCTCATCTGCTTCGGTACTTCGACCTTGACACCGGCAGCACGCCCACACCCTGAAAAAGCTGTCGCAGCGGCTATCGCTATGATCAGCACGGTTAACGGTTTGAACCATTGTCTCATTTCGTCTCCTTGATAGAATATGACAATTTATAACAAGAACAATCTTCAGATCATGTAAAAAAGCTGTTTCCGGTAAAAGATTCTGGCAAATGGTACTTTTTCCTCTACGTATACAGCGCTTGAATTGATGCATGTTTTACGATCTTTGCTGTATGATTACAGCAATATAAAAAGAAGGAAATTCTTTGGGTGAGACCATTGCGAAAAACAAAAAAGCCTATCACGATTACAGCATCGAAGAGAAGTTTGAAGCCGGTATTGTCTTAAAAGGGAGCGAGATCAAAGCGATCCGCGCCGGACGGGTCAACCTCAAAGACAGCTTTATTCGCATCGACGATGGTGAGGTTGTTCTCTTTAATGCCCACATCGGCCTTCTGGACACGACCCATCACTATTACCGCCATGAAGAACGCGGCGCGCGTAAACTGCTTCTGCATAAAAAAGAGATCGCCAAACTTGAGCGGGCTGTCCAACGTGACGGTATGACCATCGTTCCGCTCAGCATGTACTACAACCACAAGAACATCGTCAAACTCCAGATCGCCATCGCCAAAGGTAAAAAACTGCACGACAAACGTCAGGACCTCAAAGAGAAAGATCAGAAGAGAGATATCGACAGAGCGATGAAAGATTACTAGTTTTTTATCTTTTTTTTACGCAGTAAAAACTTTAGTGCCACAGCGGAGAGCGTCGTAAAACGGGCTTTGCCTGTTTTGCGTTCAGACCGAATGATAAAACTGCACGACAAACGTCAGGACCTCAAAGAGAAAGATCAGAAGAGAGATATCGACAGAGCGATGAAAGATGACTAGTTTTTACGCCAGCATAAATGCTTGCAACAGCGTAATCCCGACAGCAGCCGTCGCCAAGGCGATCGCTGCATAGTCGGCCATCTTGATCTTTTTATAGATGGCGGAGAGTTCCGG
>JBFFKK010000073.1:0-6166 GCA_041555445.1 Sulfurimonadaceae bacterium | reverse complement strand
GAGCCTCAGAATATGGTGCGGACTGCAAGAAGCTCTGAGGAACATTTGAATCCTGAATCTGTAAGAAAAATGCCCGCTCTTTTCGGGGAGAAGGATGTTATCAAATCGCATCATCTTACCTGAGAGGCGATAAAGTTATAAATATTGTCAAAGACGAAATATTAGCCAAAGAATTTTATGAGAAGTCATGCAAACTAGGCGAATCAAGTGCCTGTCATGAAGCAAGGCGAATTGGCGAAAAACTAAATATGCCCTAATAATGAGGGAGATAACAAAGGAGACCAGTTAAAAACCTACGGTTGTCCCAGTTTGATATAGACCGATACTGCGATGATGCCCATGTAGACGATCGCTATGTAGTTTATCTTTCTTCGGTAGTAGTGTGTCAACGCTTTCATCTTCTTTCCTTTTATAGCTTGAGTTGGATATTTTCGCAGTGGTCCTGCTCATGGGAACAGGCCGTAGAGACTTGGCGGTCCAGCGGTTTCTCGATCAACGACTCCACGATCGTCTGCTGGAACCCGCACAGTTTTTTGCCGCTGATGACCATTAGCGGTCTTTTGATAAGGATCGGTTCGCGCATCAGCAGCTGCAGTGCCACCGCCGGACTCATCTGCTCCGGTTTGACCGTCCCGTTCTTGATGGCCGGGGCATTCGGGTTGAACCACTCGGTATGCGGCTTGTCCAGTAAAAAGGCGTAGAGCTCGTTGGTAGCCAGCCCGTGTTCCAGAAGATTGCGCTCGATCACGATACACCCCGCTTCACGAAGGATCTTCTTCTGCTTGGCATTGGTGACGCAGCCCGGTTTTTCGTAAAAGAGAACGATTTTCATCCCAGTTCCACCATATCGATCGCTTTGTCGGTCAGACAGTAGGTCTGGATACCGTCGTCATGCAGGTTCATGCATTCGCTGACACAGCCTGCATCGGAGAGGGTCTCTATGGTCGCTTCGATGACAGAGAGCTCAAGCCCCAGATATTCGGCCAAATCATACGAATCATAGACATTGTAGTTGTCTTCGTCACAAAGGTTGTAAATCCCTTTCATAACACTTTTGATAATAGGCGGTGTCACAACACTCATGCCGTCTCCTTAAGTACGTTGATCTGCTTCTGCCAGGCGATCTTCTGAAGCGGGTGAAGCGAGGTCCGCTCCATCCACTGCTCAAAAGCGCTGACATAATGCTCTTTAACATACAAATGCAAGTTTTGTACCTGTTCGCCAAGCAGCTGCAGGTAGGCTCTCGCCTCATCGACACTGAACCTTTTCACAGGCTGCAGGCGGCGTGAAACACCCTCGAGAAGCTTCGCATCGGCCGCGTCGCCGACGATCTCCAAGAACCTTGACGCCGCAGCCGGGTCGGCAAAGGTCTCGTTCCAGATACGCCCGTTGATCACCTGGTCGCAGGCCAGGTCCATAAAGACGGGGTAGCGCTCCAGCACGGCCACCAGCTCGGTAAAATCGTTGTCGACCATCGCACGGAACAACATTCGGCTACGATTGCGTATCTTGACACGCAGTTTGTCGTCGTTGATCACCTCTTTGTTGACCAGGTTGAAACGCTCGAGCGCCCCGAGACGCGAGTGGTTGAAGGCCATGATCGCAACAATGACATTTTTGTCGCTCACCTGGTCGGGGTGCGATCCGGATGGTCGGTAAAAGGCCCACTCCAGGCGCGCCTCCACATCCTCATGGTGCATGTAGAGCGCATCGCCTCTCGCTTCGTAATCACTCTCTTCCTGAAGCGCCTCTATCGCCTCTTTGTAACTCAGTTCTTCCATTTAGCCGCCCTCTTAAAGATCAAAATAAAAGACATTGCCATACGGTTCCAGCCGTTTCATGTTCTGCTTCTCGCTGACGAGAAAAAGGGTCTCGAGTTCGCACGACTTCTCGATCTTGAAAAAACCGTCGCTCAGCACCATCAAGGTGCTCTCCATCGAGATCTTGTCTTTAAGATAGGCCTCGACGACACCGAACTCCGTTCCCCCGTTCCCTTTTGAGAAAGCCACGTCGGGCACACGCGCAGACTGAGCATCGAAAACCGTCACCGCTGTTTCATCGACACTGTCGTCGAACGGCACCACGGTCACGGAGAAGTCGCCGCTCATGCGCAGCACACCGTCGATGATCCCCAGAAATTTCGAGAAGACCTCCGGACTGATACTCATGGAACGGTCAAGTGCGATGTAGAGCTCCAGGCGGTTGCGTTCGCGTTTATAGCCGGGGAGGTAGAGTCCCTGATGGATAAAGCGCCGGTTCGGGCTGGCAAAGTCGCTCACCTTGTCGAAAAAGCTCTCGGAGAGGTAGGTGTGCAGCAGGGTCTCGAGGTCGATCTTCGGCCGGGTCACCTCGCGGATCACCTCAAGAAAAGAGGCGGGCGTGTTGCCCTGTTTCTGCGCAGCGCCCAGTGCCTGAACGATCAACGCGTCCAGATCCTCCTGCGCCGACTCCGCATCACCCTCGTTCTCGATAAGGTCCTGTTTCTGCTCTTTGGGGTTCTCTTCGTCGGGCGTCCCTTCGCCCTCCTCGTTCTCCTGGTAGAGGGTGTTATAGACCTCTTCGACGCTCTTGTCGCGGAACTTCTCCAGCATCACCTCGTCTTCAGGACGTTCGCCGACCCGTTCAAAGTCGCTCAACAGCAGGTTGATGACGATATCGCTGCTGCGGTTCCAGACCTTTGCGTCGCGTCCGCTCATTCGGAACGCGTGTTTGAGCATGATGTGCAGAAGGGTGTGGGCGTAGGTGTATTTGAGCCGGGCCTCCCCCAGTGTCGCCGCCATCGTCTCGTCGACATAGATCGCTTCGCCGTCCGTCTCGAACGCCTCATGCGGATTCTCACGGAAGTGCATCGGCAGCGAAAGTGCGAGCACGCTCAAAAAGGGGTGGTCGAAAAGGAACTGGACCCGTACCTTTTCGAGCTCTTTAGATAATGTAGTCGCCATACTTAGCAAGCCAGGCATCAAATGCGCTGTGTGTTGCCAGTGACTCATCCTTTACAATGACATCTTTGACCAGCATCACACCGAACTCCGTCGGCAGCGTCTCACTGAAGGCAAAGAGGTGCTCTTTGTGCGCTTCAGATCCGTCAAAATACTCCACCAGTGCCGAGACCAGCGCGTAGAGAAGCGCAGGCTGCATGGCGATCTCCGGATAGTGCCCCGCATAGATGGCGGCAATGTCCGGAAGCTCTTCATAGACTTTGACATACGAGGTGAACTCGATGCCGGCACTGTAGCCGATCGTCCCGTAGATGATCGGCGTGACCTTGCCGATGTCCGTGCTTGTTTTCAGAATGTTCGAGAGCATCTCATAACTTCTCGGCGTCGCAAAAGCGGGGTTGGCATCATCTTCGACGACCGGTTCCGTGGAGAGAAGGTCGGGACGGAAACCCAGAAAACCGATGACAAACGGGTGCAGTCCCTGTTTGATCGCAAAGAGTTTGAAGTCCTCAAAACGGGCCTGGACATGCAGGTGCACCATACGGTTGGCCAGCGGTGTCGGCAGGCGGAAGACGACGCCCCTGTCGCTGACACGGTTACCCGCACAGAGGATCCGCCAGTTCTTCGGCAGTTCATACTCCCCCATCTTGCGGTTCAGTACCAGCTGGTAGATCGCCGCCTGCACCGACGGCGGTGCCGAGTTGAGCTCATCGAGAAACAGTATCCCTTTGGAGTCGGTATCTTTCGGAAAAAAGACCGGCGGCATCCAGACGGTCTGGTCCTCTTTAATGGAGGGAACACCGCGGAGGTCGACCGGGTCCATCTGCGACAGACGGACATCGACCAGTTCATAGCCGTTCTTCTCGGCGATGTCTGCCACGATATAGGATTTTCCGATTCCGGGGCTGCCGTGAATAAAGACCGGCGTATCGGTCTCTATCAACGTCTCAAGATGGGCATAAAGGTCGGTCGTTGATATGGAGGGGGTTATCATTTCAACGCCCCCTTTTCTATACTACTTTTACAGTTTTTGTTCACGCACTTAACTCCTCTAACAGGCATTTAAAACAGGTCGCCTGATCATCACAGGTGGCACAGGCCGGTGCTACGGCATCGATACGGTCATAGAGATACTTTTTCCATAACTTGTCTTTTGGCTTCTCTTCCGCCAGCAGCGGAAAATTGCGCTTCATGAAACGTCCCATCTCGGTCCGGCTTTTGAAACCGAGGTCTTCATAGAGATGGTTCATCTCCAGTGAGGTCCGCGCGACCAGAGGGGCCAGCACCACTTCAGCGAAACCGTTAACGGCATACGATGCCAACAAAGCGCGGACATCCTCGTACATCAACTTGTGTTCTATCTTCATATCTCCATCTCCACCATTTTTCCCATTGTGATCTCGGCTACTTCCTTGCCGAACAGGTAGCACTCTTTCAGCTCTTCCTCCGTCGGGATCAGTTTGATCTTCAACGGATCGATCGGCAGCCTGAACTTCAGCCAGCGCATGCGGTCATGCAGCATCTCCGGCGCTTCGCCGGTCCAGCCGTACGAACCGAAGCTCGCCCCCACTTTGCCGCCGCTTTCAAGATAGGCCATGCACGAGAGCAGGTCCCACGCCGGTTTGACCGCATCGCCGTTGATGGTCGGCGAGCCCACCAGAACGGCATCCGACTCTTCGAGCAGGTCGATCATGTTCTGTTCGTCCAGCGAGGCAAGGTCATACATACTGGCGACGATCCCGTTGACCGAATCCGCCCCCTCCATAATATGTTCTGCCATTTTATGGGTGTTCTCATAGCTCGACATGTAGAAGACCGAGAGCATCTTCTTGCCGAACTCGTTTTTTCTGAACTTCTCTTCACTGCTCCACTGGGCATATTTGTCGATGTAGAACTCCGGATTGGTCCGCAGGACCGGCCCGTGAAGCGGGGCGATCGTCGAGATATCGAACCGTTTATAGAGCTTGAGCGCCTGCAGGACATACTGTTTGAACGGGCGCATGATATGGTCATAGTAGTATTTGAAGGCGTAGCTGAAGTCGCCGACCTTGTTGTCAAAAAGACGTTCGTCGTAGTAGTGGCTGCCGAAAACATCCCCGCTGAAGAGGATCTTCTCTTCATGCAGGTAGGAGCTCATCGTGTCGGGCCAGTGCAGAAAAGGGGTGCTTAAAAACTCGATGGTCCTGTTCCCGAGCGAGATCGTCTTGCCGGTGTTGGCAACCTCGAAGGGGATATCTTTTTTGATCAGACCTTTGAGCATCATCACGGCCCGCCCCGAGATGATCAGCTTGGCTTCGGGCGCCCGCTCCATCAGCTCGATCAATGCACCGGAGTGGTCGGGTTCAAGGTGGTGCAGTACGATATATTTGATCTCGTCATAGTTGCACACCAGCTCAAGCCGTCTGAAGAAATCCTCCGAAAACTCTTTTTTCACGGTATCCATCACCGCGACACCTTCGCTTCCGCGGACAAGATAGGCGTTGTAAGAGCTGCCGTTGGCGGTTTTCATGATGATGTCAAACGTACGGATCCTCGGATCGAAGGCCCCTATAAAGTTGACGCTCGGTGCTATTTTTGTAATGTCGCCTATCTTCATAAGCCGTACGAGATCTCGATCTCGCCCTCCTCGCAACGCACTTCACACTGACACATCAGACGCAGTTGCGCGACATTGCCGCCCAGCATCTCAAGCAGATGCATCTCTTTCTCGCTCTTGCTGTTGAGCTTGTCCATTCCTGAAGTCACATGCGCGATGCAGGTCCCGCAGTCGCCGACCCGGCACCCGAACTCCATCGATGCTCCGGACTTTTGCGCGATGGTGCGCAGGGAGGTACCTATTGGTGCTTTTACTTTCATATTGTCGTTTTTGAGAAATACAGTCACCATAAAATTTCCTTGTCGTATCAATGGAAATGCATTTTTTGTTCTATCTTCAGCTCTTGCTGTATAACCCGGTTTATCTTCCCGTCCGACGGTATTGATGACGCCGTACCGTCGACTCTCTCCTGCCGTTACAAGGCCGGAAGACGAGCGAAACGAACGCGCGTGTTGCCTACCCTCTTTTGCCGTACATCAATCGCAGGTAATCATGAATATCGCTGAGAAAAAAGCGTCGGTTGTCCCGCTCCTCGAAATGGCCCACCCAGCCGGCATCCCCCTCCAGGACCTTACGGCTGGGACGCACAAACTCGTTGTACGGCAGCAGCGGTTTCAACGGACCGCAGTTG
>JBFFKK010000072.1:0-6240 GCA_041555445.1 Sulfurimonadaceae bacterium | reverse complement strand
GAGCTTTCAAATGCATTTACGACAATATTCTTCTCCAGCGGTCTACAAAAAACTTACACCAGCTAATATCGCAGTTTTTTGAAGAATTTACCCGTATCATAACTGTGATAATATTACATAAGAATAGATGCAATTCATCAAGCAAAAGAGAGTGGCGTAAAAAAGCGGTATCGGCACAAAAAAGTTTACAGTGTCAATAAGCAGTTACGGATAAGATAGGTATTTTTAAAAGTGTCTTTAAGATGTGAAAAGTGTTTGAAGTTGGTGACCCCAAGGAGATTCGAACTCCTATGGCATGGATGAAAACCATGAATCCTAACCATTAGATGATGGGGCCAACAGTAATAAGAGTGGTGTCCCGTGATGGACTCGAACCATCGGCATCCTCATTAAAAGTGAGATGCTCTACCAACTGAGCTAACGGGACTTAGACAAACTTTGATACTCAATGTTTGTGGACGGGAATTATAGACAAAACGTCCATTAAAGTCAATACTTTTCGGCAAAAATATGCAAATTTTATACAATTTAAAAAAGTGGGGCACATTGTCGGCTTTTCTCACAATTTTTATACCTCGAATGGGTTAGAATGGGTTATGACATTTGAGTACCCCTATATCTTACTAACCTTGTTGCCGCTGTTCTACTGTCTTTACAAGTGCAAAGAGAAGGTCCAGCAAGGTTATTTTGTGCATCTGTCACTCTTTACGACCCACACCAAATGGTTCCGCTGGGAGTGGATGATCAAGATCGCTATCGTCTCACTGCTGATCATAACGGTCAGTTCGCCGATTATTGTGGACAAAGTCGATCCGTTGAACCGCAAGGGGATCGACATCGTGCTCTCTATCGACGGCAGCGGATCGATGAACTCTTCCGGATTTGATGAAAAAACGCGCGACAGCCGTTTTGCGATCACGCAGAAAATTGCGCAGGATTTTGTCATGAAACGTCTTCAAGATAATGTCGGCGTCGTGCTTTTTGGAGATTTTGCTTTCATCGCCTCGCCGGTAACCTATGAAAAAGAGATCGTCTCAGAGATGATAGGCTACCTGACGTACGGCATGGCCGGTCAAAACACTGCGATAGGCGAAGGGATTGCGATGGGTGTACGTGCCTTGAAAGCGTCAAAGGCTAAAAGCAAGATCATCATTCTGTTGACAGATGGCGAACACAACAGTGGGAGTATCTCACCCAAAGATGCGACGGCATTGGCAAAAGAGTACGGCATTAAGATCTATACCATCGGTATTGGCAAAAAAGGGGAGTTCGACAAGCATCTTTTGGAAAAGATCGCGGATGAGAGTGAAGGCCATTTTTTTGCAGCATACAGCAAAGATGAGCTGCAAAATGCTTATGACGAGATCAATGCACTGGAACAGTCCAAGATCAAAAGCCGGGAGTACAAGGTCAAGGATTACTATTATCAATGGCCTTTAACAGGGGCACTTCTGCTGCTGCTCTTTTTACTATGGCACAGGAGTCGAACATGAGCTATTTGACACCGCTCTTTCTCTGGTTGTTCGTACCACTGCTGTTTTTGCTGTTTGTAAACGGTTATAGAGGATTCGCCGCCTTGCGTCGTCAACAGTTCTGGTTGATCCTCTCTATTGCCTTTACCATTTTGGCACTGGCCCGTCCGGTGCTTGAACAGGAACCGATCGATGTTGAAGAACGGGGCAGTGACATCGTCATCGCAATCGACCTCTCCTATTCGATGCAGGCAGATGACATTAAGCCGACGCGTCTGGAAGCAGCAAAAGAGATGCTGAAAGGCTTGATAGAGCGTGACAGTAAAAACCGGTACGGGATCATCGGCTATACGACCAATGCGATCATCCTGTCGCCGCTGAGCAGTGACAGAGAGCTGCTGCTGCACCTCTTTGACGGTTTGGATGAGGACTTGATCATGACCAAAGGGACCGTTTTGATGCCGGCATTGAAACTGTCACGAAAAATGTCCAAAAGCAAAAAGGCGATCGTCGTACTTTTCAGCGACGGCGGTGATGCGTTGAACTATAACAGTGAAGCGGCCTATGTCAAGGAGAACGGCCTTATTGTCAACGTCGCCCTGTTGGCGACACACAGCGGGAGTACACTCAAGGATAAAAATGACAACGTGGTCAAGGATGAAGCCGGACATATTGTCGTCACATCAAGAAATGATGCGATTGCGGCAGTCGCAGAGAGATCCGGCGGCCGTGTCGTTGATGACCTCTCTTCGCTGCAGAGCGCTATCGCCGCCGAGGCCGGTGAGGATTTTACGTCAAATACCAAATTAATGCAGTACAACGAACTGTTTTACTATTTTGCTGCAGCGGCTCTGGTGTTTGCGATGTTGGCCTTTACCTATCTGGGCAGAATGGTCACAAACAGCATGGCCGCACTTCTGCTGCTCATCGGGATCAATACAGAAGCATCGCTTCTTGACGGCGTCTATTTCGAGATGGCAAAAGATGACTATGCCAAAGAGCAGTACGAAAGTGCGGCAAACCTTTTTTCCAATGTAGAGAGCACTCCGGCACGTTATAATGCTGCCAGCAGTTTTTACCGGGCCGGTAAGTATGAAAAGGCGCTCAACCTCTATATGTCCATACGTTCCGCTGACCCGGCATTGAAGTCCACGCTCTATTTCAACATGGGCAACTGCTACATACGTCTTAAAGAGTTTGAGAAGGCGCGTGAGATGTTCAAAAAATCGCTGCGCCTTGCTTACAGCAGTGAAGCAGAGGAAAACCTGGCCTACATCATGAAGGCTGAAGAGCAGGAGCATATGCTTACCGGTCAGCAAGAGGGTAAAAAACGTGCCCAGGACGCGCAGACAGAGAACAGTCCGGAGAGCGGCAAGAAAAAAGAGGGCGGCGGTTCAAACCAGCAGAGCGATGCCGAGTCGTCCAAAGGCGCCGGCGGTAAAAAGATGGAGGGGGACGAGCGCCTCTCTTTCTCCGGCGGAAAATCACGCCTCTCATCCAAACAGTATGAACTGATCAATCAAAGGAGTGTTCGTGAAACAAAACCGTGGTAGAGCCTTAACACTCTTACTGCTTTTGATGGGTACACTGCTTTTTGGCGCTGATCCCTATAGCTGGAGTCTCAAAACAACAAAAAGCAGCGTCTATGTCAATGAAGCCGTTGAGATAGAGTACACCTGCCGTTTTATCGACAGGGCCTTTCTTCATGTCATCGAGTTCGCCCCCGAAGGCGAGAATGATGCCTACCGTCTTCTGCCGTTGGGCGTGGTAGAGAAAGTGACCGATGGCAGACGCAGTGTCACCTACCGATACGTGCTCTTCCCAAAACAGCCTGGTGAGAACAGGTATTCGTTCACTGCATTGATGCGCAAAACGACAAAAGCGTCGATAGAAAACTCCGTCATCGGACGTGATAACGTAGAGGATTACACCTTTACCGATACCAAAGTTGCGCTCCCTGCCGTATCGCTGGAGGTCCAGCCGCATAAGGAGCGTATGACAGGCCGTTTTACGCTGGATGTGACGCTTGACAAGAACGAGGTGAAAGCCTATGATCCGGTGCATCTAGACATCAAGGTCAAGGGTGAGGGCGATTTTGATCAGATGCAGGATTTCGATCTTGCAATTGAGGGGGTCAAAGTCTTTAGCGAACCGGGCGAGAAAGCGTACGCGTTGACCAAGAACGGTTTCAAAGGAGAGTGGAATCAGAAGTTTTCTCTCGTCAGCGACAGGGATTTCAGGATCGATTCCATAACACTCAGTTATTTTGACATCAACAAAAAAGAGCGCGTGGTACTCCGGTCAGAACCATTTACGGTGCATGTCCAGGAGGCGTATACCAAAGAAGAGCTGCTGGACGACGTAGAGGCGGAGAGCGGCAGTTGGTGGTCCTGGAGCTATTTGAACTATCTGCTTACCTTTATCACGGGTGTCATACTGGGCCGTCTCCTCTCAAAATTTACGTGGCACAAGAGAGAGGTGAAAGGGTTTGAAGCGGAAATAGAAGCATGCCGGTCTGTAAACAGTGTGCTGACGAAGCTGGTGATACAGGGCGATGAACGTTTTATACCGCTGATCCAAAAATATGAGGCTTTGGGTCATACCGCCTCTCTACGCGAACTGAAAAAAGAGATCAGTTTTCTGTTGAAAAGTGATACAATTACTGAATAAAGGGTGAAGATGTTTAACAAAATCGAAGCGATAAAAAGTGAAGTGGCCAAGGTCGTCGTCGGTCAGGAGAAGATGATCGACGGTCTGTTGATCGGGCTGCTTTGTGAAGGCCATATTCTCATAGAAGGGATCCCGGGGCTGGCAAAGACCACAACGGTCAATGCCCTGGCAAAAAGTCTCGGTCTCGGCTTCAAACGGGTGCAGTTTACACCCGACCTGCTCCCTTCCGACATTCTGGGGGCTGAGATCTATGACCCGCAGCACAATGACTTCAAGATCAAAAAAGGGCCCGTGTTTACCAACCTGCTCCTTGCCGATGAGATCAACCGTGCGCCGGCCAAAGTGCAGTCGGCGCTTTTGGAAGTGATGCAGGAGCGCCAGGTTACCATCGGTGAAGAGAGCTTTGCGATGGATCTGCCGTTTTTTGTCATGGCGACGCAAAACCCGATCGAGCAGGAAGGGGTCTATCAGCTTCCGGAAGCGCAGCTGGACCGTTTTATGCTCAAGATGGTGGTCGGCTACAACGCCAAAGAGGAGGAGTTGGAGATCGCCCGCCGCGTTGCAACAGGGACGGCCCAGGAGATCCGGACAGTCGTGGATAGAGATGAGCTTATAAAGATGAAAGAAGAGGTCAAAAAGATCCACATCGACGAAGAGGTGGAGCGCTATATGATCGAGCTTGTTTCCGCTACACGTGATCCAGCCGCCTACGGCCTTGAGGAGATCGATGAATATATCCAGTTCGGTGCCTCTCCCCGTGTCAGCATCGACATGTTCAAAGCGGTCAAAGCGATGGCCTACCTGCGGGGCAAAGACTTTGTGACACCGGTGGATGTCGCCTATGTCGCCAAAGAGCTGATGCGCCACCGTATCGTCCTCTCTTACGAGGCCGAAGCGGAAGGGGTGACGACGGATGAACTGATCGTCAAGATCCTGGAAGCGGTGCCGATCCCGTAGGGTGATGATATGTCAACATTGAACAAAATCCTGGTCAGAGCACGCCGTCAAGTCTTTAGCGAGATGATCGGCAACAACCCCTCGATATTTCACGGTGAAGGGTATGACTTCATCGAACTGCGCGAGTATATGCCGGGCGATGACATCCGTCATATTGACTGGAATATCACGGCAAAGATGCAAAAACCGTACATCAAGATCTTCAAAGAGGAGCGTGAGCTCAACATCGTGATCGCGTCGATGCTCAACGGCAGCGTCCATTTCGGCGCCAAAAAGTTTAAACAGGAGCTGATCGCCGAGGTGGTCGCCAATCTCTCATACGCGGTCTTGCATAATGGTGATCTGTTGAGTACCCACATCTATGCAGACCGGCTTTACAGTGAAAACAGACCGACAAAAAAGGTATCGTCCATCACCAAGAGTGTCGATGAGATATTGGCGTTTGATGCGATCAACAAGGTCGCCAACTACAAGCTTTTGGCAGAGACACTCTATAAACGAGTCCGCAGGCGCTCTCTTATACTGGTTGTGGCGGATTTTTTTGACCTGCCGGATTTCAGGCTTTTGGCCAAGAAACATGAGGTGATCGCCATAATTGTGCGCGACCGTCTGGAAGAGAAGCCGCCGGTGATGGGTTTTGCATCGCTGCGTGATCCCGAGACGGGCCAACAGCTTGAAGGTGACTATTCCCAAAAAAGTGTCAATACCTATGCGGCAAAGGTGCATGCACATGACCGGGAACTCTACGGGAGACTGCGAAAAGACGGTGTGCGTTTCACAAAAATCTATACGGACGAGAACAGCGCTATCGCGCTGCGGCGACTTTTTGAAGGACAGCTCTGATGGCGGCGTCATACGACATTCCGCTGCATGACATCAAACCGCTTATGGAGGTGCCCGACAGCTCCTTTACGCTCTTTATTGTCTTGGTTGTCATCACCGCGGTACTGCTCACGGGCGGTCTCTACCTTCTGTACCGTTTTATTAAAAGCCGCAAGATCGTCAATGAAAGAAAGACGCACTACAATGCACTCATAAAGGTTGACCTGAGCGAACCTAAAAAAGCGGCCTATTCCATTACCGAGCACGGACGGGCATTTGCCGATGATTCACCGCGGCTGCAAGAGGCTTATGCGAACCT
>JBFFKK010000071.1:0-6816 GCA_041555445.1 Sulfurimonadaceae bacterium | reverse complement strand
TCTCGGCAAACCATATTGAATCGATCATCGGTATCATGAACGGTACCTGCAACTACATGATGACGAAGATGACCGAGGAGGGCGTGGCCTACGATGCGATCTTGAAAGAGGCGCAGGAACTCGGTTACGCCGAGGCTGATCCGACCTTTGACGTCGGCGGTTTTGACGCGGCGCACAAGCTGCTGATCCTGGCTTCCATTGCCTATGGGATCGATGCGAAACCCGAAGACATTCTGATCGAGGGCATCGAGAACGTAACGCAGGACGATATCGCTTTCGCAAAGGAGTTTGGTTATGCGATCAAACTGCTGGCGATTGCCAAGCGGGACGGCGACGAGGTGGAGCTGCGTGTGCATGCCGCGCTGATCTCAAAAGATGAGATGATCGCCAAGATCGACGGCGTGATGAACGGCATCAGTGTCGTCGGCGACAAAGTCGGCGAAACACTCTTTTACGGTCCGGGTGCCGGCGGTGACGCTACGGCGAGCGCTGTCGTGGCCAATATCATCGATATCGCCCGTTCGGGCAAATCATCACCGATGCTCGGCTTTGACAAACCGCTTGAACATGGACTTTCGCTCAAAGACAAAGATGCGATCTGTTCAAAATACTACCTTCGTTTCAGTGTCAAGGAGCGACCGGGTGTTTTGGCTGAGATTACCAAGCTGTTCAGCGAACACAACATCTCCATTGAGACGATCCTGCAGCGCCCCTCAACCACAGAGTCCGTTAACCTGCTTCTCTCCACACACATGGCAGTTGAGCGTAATATTCAGGATGTGATCTCCATTAGTGAAAAACTGGAGTTTGTCCTTGCAAAACCGGTGATGATCCGCATCGTATAATCAATTTTTACGCATAGCGTTTTTGTACGTTATGCGTACGGTTTTCTCTCTAAAAAGATAGCATTTAGATCTTCTCTTTTACGCTTATAAACGCTTTAAATCCTTCTGTTTTTCAAACCCTTTCAAACTTATTAAGTGACGAGACTGTACACTAGCCTGGTAAAATAGTGAACAATACAATCGTGTCGAAAAGATTCTATCGTTAACTATTTTAATCATAAAACTAGGCAGAACTATGGAAACAATTGATAGCGTATGTACGTATTGCGGGGTGGGCTGCGATATTGCGGCAAATGTCGAAGACAATAAGATCGTCAAGATCTTTGCACACCCCGACGGGGTCGTCTCACAAGGTAAACTCTGCATCAAGGGGAAGTACGGTTATGACTTTGTCGACTCTCCGGACAGACTGAGAATCCCGCGTATCAGAAAAAGCTTTTTAGAAAAAAACCCGAAGATCAAAGAGGCGGTAAGCGGCGCCCTGAATGAGCTGGATGAGATCTGGTATGAATGTGACCTAGAGAGTGCGACAACGGCCTGTGCGATGAAACTTCAGGAGATCCAGGCTGCGTATGGCCGTAAATCGGTCGCTTCCATCGGCGGGGCGAGAACCTCATGCGAATCATCGTATCTTTTTCAAAAGTTCACCCGCCATACGCTAAATTCACCGCATGTCGACAACTGTGCCAGGGTCTGTCACTCGCCTTCACTGAAAGGGATGCGTGCAACGATAGGCGAAGGTGCGGCGACCAACCCCTACAACGATATCTATAATGTCGAATTTATGATCGTGATCGGCTCCAACACGACAGAAGCACACCCTATCATCTCCAACCGTATCCTGGATGTGGCGCGCGAACATGACAATCTGGCTGTCTTCGATGTCCGTGAGATCAAGCTGCACCGTTTTGCGAAATACAAGGCGATCATGCCGCATGAAGCGAACCTGCTTGTCCTTAACATGCTGGCCTACACGATTATCGATGAAGAGCTTTATGATGAGAGTTTTATCGCCGACAGAACCAAAGGTTTTCTGGAGTTTAAAGAGAAGATCCTGAGTGATCCGTATGCCAATCCGGACTTCTTTAACAAGATAGAGGGGTATGAATACCTCTCGAAAATGATCCGTAAAGTGGCACGTGAATATGCCCTCAAAAAATCGATGATCTTCTGGGGTCTCGGGATTACGGAGCATCTTGACGGCTCTTACGCGGTCATGGCGATCACCCACCTGGCATTGATGACCGGCAATGTCGGCAAAAGCGGTGCTGGCCTGATGCCGCTTCGCGGGCAAAACAATGTTCAAGGGACCTGCGACATGGGAATGCTTCCGTACTATGATCCGGATTATCAGGAACCGAAAGAGGTCGGCTTGATGACGCCGGAGCTTGTTGACGAGATGCTCGAGGGACGCTTGAAAGCGGTGCTGAACATCGGCGAAGACCTGACGCATATCCATCCAAATCTTAACAAAGTGGACAGAGCCTTCGATGAGTTGGAGCTGCTGTTTGTGCAGGAGCTGTTTATGACGGACGTTGCCAACCGAGCCGATATCGTGGTGGGTGTCAAGAGCGCTTATGAAAAAACAGGGGTCTATGTCAATGCGATGCGCCGCCTCCACCTCTCCCAACCGCTTGTAAAAAGTGACCTACCGGATGACTGGGAAGTGCTGCAGATACTGGACAACAAAATGGGCGGCAGTGCTTCGTATGAAAGTTCAAAAGATGTCTGGGACGAGGTACGAGAGGTGGCCTACCGCCGTTTCAGCGGTGCCGAGTACTCCCGGCTTGAACGCCACCGAAAGCGGGGCCTTCAATGGCCGGTCCACACGGAAGATACGCCGATCCTGCACCAACTCGACTTCCGAACAGACGATGGGTACGGCTACTTCAAATACCATCAGTACAGACTTCGCGGTATGATCCAGGAGATCACCGAAAAGCGCTTGAGCGGCTACTACCTTACGACAGGCAGGACCCTGGCCCACTATAACAACGCGGCGCAGACGAAACAGTCGCCCAAACTCAATGACCGCTATGATGAAGATATCCTGCTGGTCTGCGAAGAGGATGCCGCAGCCTTTACCAGTGAGAAAGTGATCCTCAAAAGCGAATTCGGCGAAACGACACCGCTGACGGTTAAAATAACGGACAAGGTGCAGCCGAAGACACTGTTTGTCACCTTCCACCACGCCAAGTCGAAGATCAACAACCTCTTTGGCGATGCGCGGGATGAGTTGATCTTAACGGCTGCGTTCAAGTCGATTAAAGTCGAAGTCCTCCCGGTCGCATAGAAGCCGTATCATGAGTCGCGCGAAAGGAAATGCCGGTGAAGAAAAAGCCTGCAGCTATCTTCGCTCGGTCGGTTTTGAGATTATCGACCGCAATGTCTACAGCCGGTTCGGTGAGATCGATATTATCGCGATGAAAGACGAGGTTCTCCATTTCATCGAGGTCAAAAGCGCCAATGACTACGAATCGGCAGTCCAAAATATCACACCGACCAAAATGCAGCGTTTTATGAAGACGGTTGCCAGTTATCAAAAAAAACATCAGTTGGAGCTGGACTACTGTATCGACGGAGCGATCGTCACTCCGGACGAAGTGACGCTTTTGGAAAATATAACGCTTTGATATAATCTTTTCTAAAACTTAAAAAAAATAGATAGTTTTCTTTAACATTGATTGCAGTTTTTAAATAAGATAAAATTTCTCCGATTTATATCTCAGAAAGTTACACAAATATTTAGTTGTAGACAAGCTAGTAGTATTTGTAAAGAAAAGTTAACTGATGAAGAGATATAATAATTAAATTAAATTTCAAAAGAGGTAATCTTATGGCTAAATATATTGAGGCAACATCTGCAGATTTCGACGCAACAATCGCTGAAGGCGTAACAATGGTAGACTTTTGGGCACCATGGTGTGGGCCTTGCCGCATGATCGCGCCAGTCGTAGAAGAGCTAGCAGAAGAGTTCGACGGTAAAGCTAAGATCGTAAAAGTCAACACGGACGAAGAGCAAGATATCGCTGTTAAATTCGGAGTACGTTCTATCCCGACTATCATCTTCTTCAAAGATGGTGAACAAGTCGATACAATGGTAGGTGCTGCTTCTAAAGATGCATTTGCTGCTAAGATCAACGGTCTTTTATAACGATCCGGACTTCGGTGCTTTTGCACCTGAAGTTATGACATCAACTGCTCTGTTACATTTTCAGTCTTACCCCGCGTTATCTCTCCAAACTTTATAGACAGCTCGATTTTAATGCAGCATCCACTAAATAATTACCTAGCTTTACGCAATCTTATGAATCGATCTTACAAAGAGACTATTTAGTACTAAACGGGTATTATTTTATACAAAAAATAAACGATGATTTTATTTCTGATAGTGAAGGAACAAATATGTTAGATTGTGCGATTATTGGTGGTGGGCCGGCAGGATTAACAGCCGGTATGTACGCAACACGCGGTGGTCTGTCAAATGTAACAATGTTCGAAAAAGGGATGCCGGGCGGTCAGATCACGGGCAGTTCCGAGATCGAAAACTATCCCGGTGTAAGCGGTGAGATCACAGGTATGGATCTGATGATGCCGTGGCCTGAACAGTGTCAGCGTTTTGGGTTGAAGCATGCCATGGTTGAGGTGATGAAGATTGATCACAACAGTGACGGTACCTTCACGATACACAAAGGCGACGGTACAAGCGAAGAGGCCCTCTCTGTGATCATCTGTACCGGCTCGACCCCTAAACGTGTCGGTTTTAAAGGTGAAGACGAGCTTTTCGGAAAAGGGGTCTCAACATGCGCAACCTGTGACGGCTTTTTTTACAAAGGCAAAGAGGTTGCCGTTATCGGCGGCGGTGACACGGCACTGGAAGAGGCGATCTATCTGGCCAACATCTGTTCAAAGGTCTATCTGGTCCACCGACGAGACACCTTTCGGGCTGCACCAAACACGATAGCGCGTGTGCATGCGACAGAGAACATTGAACTTGTTCTCAATGCAACACCGCAAGAGGTGTATGGCGATGCGATGGGTGTCACCGGTCTGAAGGTGAGCACACCCGAGGGTATCCGCGATATTGAAGTACCGGGTGTTTTTACCTTTGTCGGGATGAATGTCAACAACGATGTTCTGAAACAAGAGGCCGGCAGCTTTATCTGTGATGTGAATGAAGCAGGAGAGGTGATCGTCAATCTTCGTATGGAGACATCGACACCGGGCCTTTTTGCCGCAGGAGATATCCGTATTGATGCACCAAAGCAGGTTGTTGCAGCAGCCGGTGACGGTGCTGTTGCCGGGGTCAATGTGATCCATTATGTTGATGCAGTAAAAAATAAGTAGAGAGAAGTAGATGATAAAAGCAGGTGTATACGGGGCCAGCGGACGCGTTGGCCGTCTTTTGATTGAGGACTTGGCGAAGACTGAAGGCATAGAACTGACGGTGATCCATATCCGTAAAGAGTTGAACTTTCCTTTGGCAGAGGGTATCGCAGTAACGAACGACGCTGCAGCATTCTTGGAAAAATGTGACATTGTCATCGACTTTTCACTGCCGGAAGCGGCACAGCTCCTTTTTGAAGCGGCTTTGAAAAACCCCAAACCTATTGTCTCGGGTACAACGGGTTTCGATATGCATCAGTTGAACCTTTTGAAAACAGTCAGTGAGCAGATGCCGGTGCTTCATGCCACGAATATGTCACTGGGTGTGGCGATGTTGAGCAAGCTTGTGAATACGGCAGCCAAAAAACTTGACGGTTTTGATATCGAAGTGGTCGAGATGCACCACCGCCACAAAAAAGATGCACCAAGCGGGACCGCTCTGACGCTGGCGGAGTCTGCGGCTGCCGGTCGCGGATTGGACCTTGACCATGTCCGTGTCAGCGGTCGTAACGGTAACATCGGTGAACGTACAGAAGATGAGATCGCCGTGATGGCCTTGCGTGGCGGTGACATTGTCGGCCGGCATACGGTCGGTTTTTACAATGACGGCGAATTCATTGAACTCAACCACACAGCGACAAGTCGTAACACCTTCTCCAAAGGTGCGATCCGTGCAGCTCAATGGCTGGCAAACAAAGAGAGCGGACTCTACAGTATCGCTGACTGTTTAGAATTATAAGAGGAAGATCATGCGCGAAAATTTAAATGAGAAATGTGCTGTTGTCGGCATTTTTAATCACCAGGAAGCATCTAAGCTAGCTTACTTTTCGCTTCACGCCCTGCAGCATCGCGGGCAGGAAGCAGCCGGGATCAGTTCCGGTGACGGCAAACGCCTTCATACCATCAAAGACCGCGGTCTGGTGACACAGGTCTTTGACGAGCAGAAACTGGAGACGCTGAAAGGGCATATGGCGATCGGTCATACCCGTTACTCTACGGCAGGCGATGACTCGATCCTGGATGCGCAGCCGGTGCATGCGAACTACGATCTTGGACAGCTCTCTATCGTCCATAACGGTAACCTCACAAACCATCAAGAGGTGCGCCAAGAGCTTATCAAACAGGGTGCCATTTTCCAGAGTTCAATGGACACTGAGAACCTGATTCACCTTATTGCCAGAAGCGAGCAGAAGAAGTTGAAAGACCGTATTATCGATGCGGTCAAAAAGATCGAGGGGGCGTTCTCACTGGTCTTTTTGAGCCGCTCTAAAATGTTTGCCATGCGTGACCGTTTCGGCTTCCGTCCACTCAGCCTGGGGAAGGTCGGCGAGGGGTATGTGGTCGCCTCCGAGACCTGTGCTTTCGATCTGATCGGTGCAGAGTATATCCGTGAAGTGGAACCGGGTGAGATGCTGATCTTTGAAAAAGGTCAAGAGCCGCAATCCATCAAAGTCTATGAAGCAACGCCGAAACACTGTATTTTCGAGTATGTCTATTTTGCACGTCCCGACTCAATGGTCTTTGGACAGAATGTCTATCAAAAACGTAAAAATATGGGTGTCGAACTGGCAAAAGAGCAGCCTGT
>JBFFKK010000070.1:0-7209 GCA_041555445.1 Sulfurimonadaceae bacterium | reverse complement strand
TGTCTGAAGCGAAGACCTCGTTTTTCAGACCTGAGCAGCTTATAAAGCACAAAAAAAGGACATCTTATGAGAAATAAGTATATTGAAAATTTCGAAGCTGCACAAGTTGCATCGAAAAATATTCCTGAATTCCGTGCCGGTGATACTGTACGCCTTGCTGTTACTATTAAAGAAGGTGACAAAACTCGTGTCCAAAATTACGAGGGTGTATGTATCGCTAAACGTGGTCAGGGTACTGGTCAAACAATTACAGTACGTAAAATCGGTGCCAACGGTATCGGTATTGAGCGTATTTTCCCGATCTACACTGATTCTATCAATGAGATCAAAGTACTTCGTCGCGGTCGTGTACGTCGTGCTAAACTTTTCTACCTACGTGAACTTGCAGGTAAAAAAGCGCGTATCAAAGAGCTACGCAAGTAGTTCCTTTCCGACTGCCTTTTGGCAGTCATCCCTTTCGTTTAATTTTTAACCATCCACCTCCCTTTTTTTTAATGCTATCCTAGTATAATTGGTTATGTACTGGTTATCAAACGGTAATACGTTTTTACTATAATTGTCTCATCATAAAAAGAGGGAATACTGTGGACTATTTGCTCGACCTCAAAGAAATTATTGACATCAATTCATTCACGAAGAACAAACACGGGGTGGACCAGGTGGGTCAGGTATTTGACCGCTGGTTCGGTGAACTGGGCTTTGAGGTCACCGTCTATCAACGTGAGTTGATCGGCGAACACAGGTTGTACCGATCAAAAGAGTGCGCAGGTAAAAAGCTGCTTCTTCTCGGTCATCTGGACACTGTTTTTCCGGAAGGCAAGTTCGAGCATTTCAGTGAAGATGAAGAGTGGGTCTACGGGCCGGGTGTCTGTGACATGAAAGGGGGCAATATCGTTGCCCTGGAAGCCCTCCGTCTTCTCAAAGAGGAGGGTGTGGAGATCAGCAATGTCGATATTCTCTTTGTCAGTGACGAAGAGACCGGCAGCGACGACTCCAAACTGCTGACAGCACAGCTGGCACCGGCGTACGACTATTGTCTGGTCTACGAAGCCGCCGGAGAGAACGGTGAGGTGGTGACGGGACGTAAAGGTGTTGGTACCTTTTTCATCGATATCACGGGTGTCGCCAAGCATGCCGGGAACTTTTATGCCGACGGTGTGGATGCCAACCTGGAAGCAGCACACAAACTGCAGAGGCTGGTCGCATTGACGGACCTGGACAAAGGGACGACCGTCAATGTCGGAAAAGTGGAAGGGGGGATCGGTGCGAATACGATCTCTCCGCATGCCCACTTGACGTTTGAGCTTCGTTACAAGAGCACGGATGAACGTGACCGCGTGCTGTCGGCGATCGATACGATCGTCTCGACATCTTATGTAGCGGGATCGCATTCGGTTTTAAGCGGCGGTATCCAACGGGATGTGATGATGAGTTCGGAAGCCTCTTTTGCTTTTGTGGATGACATCGAGCGTATCACCGGCCATAAACTGCCGACAGAAGAGCGCGGCGGCGTGAGTGATGCCAACATTGTCAGCTCCTGCGGCGTCATCACCCTTGACGGGCTCGGACCCTTCGGTGACGGTGACCATACGGTCCATGAGCGCGCCAATAAAAAAAGCTTTGAAGAGCGTATTGCACTCTCAAGAAGTTTGATAGCGTATTTTATAAAAAATTCTGGGTTTAAGGAGTAGTTATGGCAAGTCTTGAATGTGATCGTACGGTTGGAGTATGGATGTACCAAAACAGCGGCGGCCCCGAGATAGAACAGAAGATTATCCTGAAGCTGCTAGAGAGAGGGATCAACTCAATTACAGGGCTTGATCTGCGTTTTGCCGAAGGGTCGAAAGAGGGACTCTTCTGCAAAGGTGTCAATATGACGGAGTTGGATGCGTTTTTCTCCTACAATGCCGGTGAACAGACGGTCGCCCAGGTCTACATGTACCAGACCCTCAATGAGTTTATCCCGACGTTGAACAACTTTAAGTCATTTGCACTGGCCGAAGACAAGTTTCAGTCCAACATGGTCTTGGCCAAAGAGGGTATAACGACATCGGATTTCTATCTGTGTCATAAAGAGGATATGGACGGGGTCAACAGACATTTCGAGAAGTGGAACAACAAGATGGTCTATAAGCCGGTCGACGGCTGGGGCGGAAACGGTATGGCACTGATCGAGAACGAGACAATGCTTGCGACATTGATGCCGTTTATCAACAGAAGCGATACACGTAATGTTTATGTGGAGCGTTTTATCAAGAACGACTACTCTGATTTTCGTGTGGATATTGTCGACGGCGAGTTTGTTGCCTGCTACGGACGTAAGGCAAACGGACGTGACTGGCGCACCAACATCACCTCTGGTGGAAGTGTGATCATGCGTGAGGCCAATGACGAGATCATCGATCTTGCCAAACGTGCAACAAAGGCAATAGGTCTTGAGATCGCCGGCGTGGATATCTTGTATGATGAAGAGAGAGAAGAGTATGTTGTACTTGAAGTCAACGGTATCCCCGCTTTTGCCACGCCTGAGCAGGAAGCAATGGGGCTTGACTTTAATGACAGAAAAATCGATTTGATCGTGAACATGATCGACAGAATCACAAATAAATAAGGAAATTATGATGGCAACAAAAAAACTACCGAAACTCGGACTACTCTATATGGATTACGTCCTGCGCTTCTTTGACAAAAGCAACTTTAAAGGGTGGCCGGACAAGATCGAGACGGTAACGTATCACTGGAAAAATGACAAAACCCGATTTATCAACGAGGTGCGCCGAAAAAATATTGATGTCCTGGTCGGGAACATTCCGGCAACCGCGTATGAGACCTTCAGAGAGATCGCCAAAGCACTGCCTCATGTCCGTTTTATTCCGTCATTGGAGACACAGTTCCCGAACAAATCAAAAGAGAACGTAACCCTTTTTTGCGAAAAGTATGATATCCAGGCACCCAAGACAGGCATCTTTTACGACAAAGAGGAGGGGTACGACTACCTTAAAAAGGCGAAGTACCCTCAGATCATCAAACGTTCCTACGGTCCGTCCAACTACGGCGGCTATTTCGTCCATAAAGCGGACTCTTATGAAGAGGCCAAAGCGCTGTTAGACGAGAAAAAGTACAACCCTATCTATACGCAGGATGCGATCCCTCTGAAGTACAGCGGCGATATTCGCGTCATGTTGATCGGCCACAAACCGATCTGTGCGTTCTGGCGCTTCTCCGGCGAGGGTGAGTGGATCACCAACACCTCACAGGGCGGTTCAATGAGCTATGAAAACGTACCGATGAACGCACTTGAGCTGGCAGTCAAAGCGTCCAAAGCGGCAAAAGCCGAATACTGGGCCTGTGACATCGCTATAGATGAGAATACGGATGAACCGTATATCCTTGAATGTGCGACCGCCTTTGCCGCGTTCCCGTATGTACGTGACTGGATCGGTCAATACATTATGTGGGATCTCAGCGGCGGAAAATTCAGAATGCCGCATGTCCCTCTCTTCTCATGGGAAGAGCTTGGCAAGATGGACCCTTCAGTCCTTCGAACGCTCCGTCACCTCTACTTTGCCAAATATGAGCCGTCAGCCGATGGCGCGTACTGGTTGGCAGACAAAGGGAATTTTGACATGGAACTGACCGATATGTCGGTCGAAGGGGACATCCCGGATTCCATTGAACCCTTGTCTGAAGACAAGCTGCCGGTTGAGGTCAAAGATGCCTTTACGCAAAGTGAAACGCTCAAAGCGAGTGTGCAAAGCGATGAAAAGGTCAAGTTCAAAGAGGTGACATTGACCCAGTTGATGTCGCTCTACTCTATGGAAGAGGAGACGGCTATCGAGATCAAACAGCTCATCGATGATGAAAAGATCCAGACCTTTGAAGAGCTCGAAGAGCATGACCTGATGACACCGGAACAGTCAAGCATCTGGTCAAAGCTTTTTGCAAAACTGCCTTTTACAGCGAAATAGGTTAGACAGCAGAGGGGTTGTGCAGAGCGTCTATGCGTGTTCTTCCCCATACGGTCCCGCTCTTCATAAAGGTACGGATTCCCGCTATAATTCGGAATCCAAACCAACAATTTATATATAATATTATGTCAAGTTTAGAGTTCTGAACATATTATTTGTCCAGAGTTGTAAACTATTTCAAGGATTACAGTGCGTCAACAATATATCTCCTATCCGGAATGCGTCGAGTTTTTTAAAGAGGCTGAGAAGTCCCATCCGGATCTTTTTCAAGTAACGACCATAGGCAAGACCTGGGAAGAGCGCGATATCATCCTTGTTACGATCTCAAAAGACATGAAAAACGCAGAGAGCAACCCGGCACTTTTTTATACCGGCAGTATCCACGCACGGGAATGGGTCGGGATCGAACTGGCAGTCGGTTACGCCCGCCACCTGATTGCGCACATTGACTTCGATCCGCAGTTGAACCAGATGTTGGAACGTTCGACATTTTATATCGTTCCCTGCGCCAACCCCGATGGGTTTGAGTACTCGCGCAAGCACTTTTCATTTTGGCGAAAGAACCGCCGTCAAAATGCAGACGGATCGTACGGGGTGGATCTGAACCGTAACTTCTCTATCGGCTATGCACCGAGCAAGAACACCTCTTCCAATGTCTATTCCGGACCGCAGCCGTTTTCAGAACCCGAGACAGCGGCACTCAGAGATTTCGTGCTTGCCCATCCGAACATCTCGATAGCGCTCGACTACCACTCTCAGGGCAATGTCTTTTTCCCGGCACACAATTTTATGCATGAAGATGCCATAGATGCAACGGACCTGAACACACTCTCTGCGAATATGGCAGAGAAGATCAGGCGCGTTTCGGGGCGCGAATACGGGGTCCACATGGGCAAGCCGCCTACCCATCTTATCTCCGGAAGCGGACGGGAGTTCTACTACTCCCTTGGTGCGCTTGCGTTGACAGTCGAGGTGGGTTCACGCAACATCTCCGACTATCAGGAGCATATGCTGGAACATATCAATGAGAACATTGCCGGTCTGAACTATGCTCTTTCGGAAGTGCCCAACTATCAAAAAGAGCACAATCTTCCGCGTGTCGACAACTTTGTTGTGGCATCGGTAGGCAGCAGTGAGATCGAACTGAGCTGGGACTACCCGTCTGATGATACCGTCTATTTTGAGATCTACCGTTCCGAAAAGGTCAAGAGCTATACCCAGTCGTCAAACCGTGTCGGAACAACGATGGCGCATTCGTTTGTCGACAAACAGCTGGAATCCTCGAAAAATTACTATTACTTTATCAGAGCAGCCTGCAAGGTGCGATCTATCAAGTCACCGTTTGCCCCGGTTGTCGGTGCACGTACGGACCCGGATACGACGATGTTCTCGAAGATACTTTTTCCGCTTAGAAACGAGGTCGGGTATGTGGGCGAGAAGACCCTCAAGAACAAGGAACACTTCGGAGAGAACTCGCTTTTTGTGGGCATCTCGGAAAAGAAGGGTGAATGCTTCGGTATGACCGGTTTCTCTCTGGAGAGTGTTCCCGAAAATGCCGTGATCAAAAGTGCCCGGATCTCCTACTATCCGATGAACCGTGTCAGTGTACAGGTCGAGAAGTTCGGTGAATGGCGGGTCGGTATCGTCGATGAACGTACGATCGACAATATCGCCAGTTTTGATGAGGTGAAAAATGCCAAGGTCCTCGGATATGTCGGTATGGCGACCAAGTCATCCCAACTTTCTCAGGGTATCTGGCGTACCTATGACTTTACAAAACAGGAGCGCAATATTCTGCAGGAAGCGCTAAAACGGCGTAAAATCCTTTTCCGTATGGAGGGGCCGACGCGACTGCCGTTGAACAGAGGTTCCCAGCTGATGCAGTGGGATATCGGATACGGTTCATTCAGCGGCGGCTTGACCTTCCGTCCCAAGCTAGAGATCGCCTATACGCTTGAAGAGGCAAAGCTGGAGCTCTATTCGCAATCCGAGTACACCATCTCGGAGAGTGAGATAAACGATGAGAGTCTTGTTGCCGGTTTTGATAAAAATGCCAAGCGGATTTACGGCTGTATCGAGTTTGACATGACCCAGATCCTGGATATGCGCAATACTGTGGTCTCGGAGGCCTATCTTGAGATGGATGCCCAAGCGATCAACGCCAACGGCAATATCCGTTACCACATCGAGATGGTGAAGATGGGTGATGAGGTTAAAAGCTATACAAAACTGCGCGAGCGTGAAATTATCGAGCGTGTCGGATACGAGGTGAGCGTTGCCGATCTCCGTGGTGACGGACCACAGCGCTTTGTCTTTGACTCTCTGGCGATCAAAGAGATGGTCGACACCATTCAGGCCGATGAGAAGATCGTCTTTGTCATCAAGGCCTCTTCGCCAAAAGCCCATGCCAAGTCGGAGTCGGTGAACTGGATGGATGGCCAACGCGACCATCGACCTCGGCTTATCTTGAACTATATCAAAAAGCGCCGCGGCAGCGTCGAAGCGGTCACAAACCTGCGAAGCAGCATCGAAAACGGCATGATACGCCTGGATTGGAGCAACCCGGATGATGAGGCGTTCAGAGGGGTGGTTGTTGTCAAGAACCCGTTCCATGTACCATCGACGCCGTATGACGGACAAAAACTGTACGGCGGTACCGATGCCTATACCTATGACAACTTTGGTGATCATGATGTACCAAAATATTATGCGGTCTTTGCGTATGACGAGGTGCCGCACTTTTCAGAACCGGCTGTACTGCCGTATAACATAGAGGACTGATGCTTAATACACTTTTTACACTCTCAGCACTGTTTTTCATCGTTGCCATGTTGCTGCAGATCCTGGCGACGCAGGCCTTTTTCAACCGGCTTGAGAAAGCCCATACCGAGCTTTACAAACAGATGGGCAGACCCAAATGGCGGATCCAGCTTGCAGACGACTCGTTTCGCAATGCCGTTAAGTATATCCGTTCCAAAAAATTCGAAGAGCTGAACGACCCGGAACTCTCCGCCATCTATAAAAAGATCAAGATGGCCGACTATGCAGCGATCGCCTTGGCGACGGCTGCTGTCGGGATTACGCTGTTGCAAGCATTTATGCTGGCGTAAAAACTAGTAATCTTTCATCGCTCTGTCGATATCTCTCTTCTGATCTTTCTCTTTGAGGTCCTGACGTTTGTCGTGCAGTTTTTTACCTTTGGCGATGGCGATCTGGAGTTTGACGATGTTCTTGTGGTTGT
>JBFFKK010000069.1:0-7259 GCA_041555445.1 Sulfurimonadaceae bacterium | reverse complement strand
TCTTTCCAGATCTGACGCTTCCAGAGGTAAGCGGCAAGTACGAAGAAGATCAGGTAGATCATAACGTTCATACCGACGGCATTGCGCTCCTCGGCTTTAGGATCGCCTGCCATTTTCATGTAGTCGATCACTTTCTCAGCTGTTTCGGCTGTCACACCTGTACGAGGCATTGCCGTACCGTGCAGTTGGCTCTGTGGGTTTTCAATAAAAGTAGACAAAAAGTGCTCGTTACGTGAACGGATATACATTGAAAGATCCGGTGGCAGTTTACCCATGTAGGCTTTCACTGCATCCTGATAGTCAATGACATCTGCCTGGTAACGCAGCTCATCTTTTTTGTATTTAAAGTTCGGCGTTTCACCCAACTGTGTCCAGTTGGTGTAACGGACGGCGTGACAACGCCCACAGGCATTTTCAAATGCCATCGTCGGTGTGACCTCTTCCGCTTTGACCGCAATCGACTTCAGGTAGGCAACCATGTCAGCGATCTCTTGATCGATGTCGTCACCGCCGGCACCGTAAAATGCCGGCATCGGGTGCATACGCATGTCATTGAACTTATGTTCGACCATCGTTGCATGAGCAGGGTTTTTGATCAGGTCCGCAAGGAATTTTTCATCGTAGATGACACCGGCATTACTCAGATCCGGCGGGTTCACGCCATACGCTGCAGCCGAATCCTTGGCAGACATGCCAGTCTCCATACCGAGTGCTTTGACATTGTGACAACCGATACAGCCGCCGGCCATAAAGGTGTCGGCACCGCGAGTCGCGTCCCCTGTTTTTGTCACTGCAGGCAGGTCGGCATACGCGAATTTTTCGCTTTCGACATGCGCATGCATCTGACCGTGTGCAAACGGCTCTACCAGCCAATATGTTAGTAGAGAAAAGAATACTACTACCGCTAATATTACAAATTCTTTCATTTTCTTCTCCCTATAACTTTTTTTCTAGTTTTGTGATGATCGGCAGGATGATCCACAGACCGATAAAGACAAGTGCCGCGACCAGACCGATAGTGCTGTAGACGCCTTCCGGAGGCAGTTTACCCATCGCAGTCAAGACGATCATATCGACCAGCATAATCCAGAACCAGAGGCTGAAGAGTCCGCGACGGTTTGCCGGAACGGCGTTCGGGCTTCTGTCAAGGAACGGCAGCAGGAAGAAGATCACCTGCGCAAAACCGAAGGCGATCAGACCGATATCTTTCGAGAACGGGCGAAGGATCTCATAAGACCAGAGGAAGTACCACTCAGGGTAGATGTGCGCCGGTGTTACAAGGCCGTCTGCCGGGTCAAAGTTGACCGGGTCCATTGCGAATGAATAGTTCCAGAAGACCAGGTAAAAGAAGAAGACAAGGTAGACAGCGACAATGAATAGGTCTTTACTCATAAAGTCATTCGCAAAGGCAATCACTTTGGAAGCGGCTTTGTTACCTGCTTTGTACTTTTCTGCTTCCGCTTTGAAATCGATCTCTTCGCCGTTCTGGTTGTTAACGTGCGGAATACGAAGTGCGCCGAAGTGAATACCGATCAGTGCCAGAATCGCCAATGGAAGCAACAGGACGTGAAGCATGAAGAAACGTGTCAGGAAGGCTTGCGCAGGAACATAGTCACCGCGGATCCACTCAACGACACCGTTGAGTTCTAGTGAACCGGCACTGAACAGGTTGGTAATAACCATTCCCGCCCAGTATGACATCTGACCCCAAGGCAGCATATAACCAGAGAACGCCTCTGCAGAGAAGGTAACGAAAAGTAGCATACCCGAGATCCAGATCATCTCGCGGCCCTTTTTATACGAACCGTAGTAGATGCCTGTGAACATGTGAATGTAGATGATCAGGAAGACCACTGATGCCGCAACGGCATGTACGTGACGCCATAGCCATCCAAACTCAACCTCCTGCATGATCGTGTAGTTTACACTGTCAAATGCCGTTGCGATGTTTGGCTGATAGTACATCAACAAGAAAATTCCCGATACCAGCAGAATACCGAATGTAACTGCAAGGACCATACCCATTGCCCAAAGGAAGTTGATGTCTTTCGGGATCCAATACTCTTTAGCCAGTACGCGACGAAGTGTGTTGACCGCTAAACGCTGATCCATCCACTCGTTTACACTGTTTGCTTTTTCAAAATGTGCCATAAATTTTCTCCTCTATAGCTAGGCAATAATGCCCGACTCTTTCATCTTTTTATATTCCGGACCTTCTTCACCCAAAATGACTGTGTTACCCACAACCTTGAAAGGAGGAATGACGAGAGGACTTGGAGGCGGTGCTTTTGTATCCAGGCCGGAAGAGTCAAACTCGCCGCCGTGACACGCACATAAGAACCCGTGCGTCTCTTCTTTATACGCCGGGATACAGCCCAGGTGCGTACAAAGACCGATCGTAATCATGTAGTGTTCACCGCCGACAATAATGTCACGTGCCGTCTGTTTTTCGTTTTGAGCTGCAACCATCTCTGCCGTCTTTCTAAGGACAAAGATTGGCTTACCGCGCCATTTTTCGACGACCATCTTGTTCGGAGTACATGCCGAAACATCGATCGTTGTAAAACCTGCTGCTTTAACGCTTGGAAGCGGATCCCATGATTTTTTCATGGCATACAAAGCACCTACAGCTCCGATACCGGCTACGGCACCGAAAGCTTTACCCATAAAGCCTCGTCTAGTCTGATTCATTATCTTTACTCACTCTGTGTGAAATTTTCAAAGGCTATAGTAGATGAAAGGAGATTAATATCTTATAAAGACAAGCTTTCTTTAAGGAATTCGGCTATTTTTTGGGTCGATTGTTCGAGCGGGTGATAATTATGTGATGACACCTGATTTAATGCAAGTAATAATTCTGCCTTATTAAAACCGTCCACAACGGGGATGCTCAGACCTTCAAAAAGCGGGATAAAATCACGGACATAATCGGGTCGCTGAATGTAGACAGGTCGGCCGCCCGAGGCCAGGCTCTCAAGGGCTGCCTGCGGTGAGGAGGTGACAAAAACCTTCGAGCTTTGCACCACCTCATCATACGCTTCGAACTCATGCTGTTTTGCAAATGCAGGGGTCAGCTTCTCCTCGTAATTTATGAAGTAGTAGAAGCCGATGATCATCTCCAGCTCCAGCTCTTTGAACATGTCCAGATTGGCGAAGAGATCTTCTTCGTAATCATCATCGCCGAAGAAAAAACTTTTTTCGATCGTCTTTGGCATCGGTTCAAAATATTTGTCGTCCACCGCGACGCCTTTGCAGATCCCCTCCCCTTCGAGGTAGGGAGAGATGAGCAGTTCGCCCTCCATCTTAACGGCATCGGGGTCATCGGTGACACGGATAAAGGTCGAAAAATATTTGACCATGTCGGCATGCAGTGTCGGGTTAAGTTCGTCCGAGTCAAAGATGATCTTGTCGCCGTGATGCGCGATCTGCGGGATGTTACGGACAACGTCAATACCGACGGAGCGCTTAATCCCGAAATCCCTTGCAACCGAGGCAATACGGTAGTCTGACGTCAACAGGGTGATATCGACATCCCCCAAGGCGCGAATGATCGTCGCGGCACGGCGAAAACGGTCAAGTCCGATGCGGTGGCCGGTGTGTACATAATAGAAGAGTCGCATAGTGTCAACTTTACAGATGGATTTATTGCTGAGAATTATAGGATAAAGATACTAGAAAAGGCTGAAGACAATGCCGCTCTCCTCTTTTCATAATGTGGGGATAAGGACGATCAGACCGCTCTGATATCTTTTCGCCTCTATGCATCTGCACCTTGCCATACGAATGACTTCGAAAACAAATCGTTCATTTTGATCCGGACTCGTTTAAGGAAACAACAGATAACAAAATATACTATTTTTAAGTATTTTTGAAGAAATAAGTTATTAACATTGACATCAACTTCAGTTAAGTAAGGAAATGGAATGTCAAAAATTCTTGTATTGGTAACCCTGTTGGCCTCGAGTGTGTTCGCTTCTTCAATGGACAGTGATTTGGACACGATAGCAAACACGCTCGGCGGCTTTTTTGCCGTCATTATGATAGCAAGCTTTATCATCCAGATCATGTACCTCTTGTCGATCATTAAAACGATCAACGCCGTGAAAACTGAGCACTCACGCTCATCGACTGTTTTACCGTGGTTTATTCTTGTGCCGGTCGTCGGTTGGATCGTTGCTTTGGTCGTGGTGACGAAACTGTCCGGCGACTTTAAACTCTATGTACAGAAACATGAGATCAAAGAGCTTGCTCTGCACAATGGCGGACAGACAAAAGGACTTGTGACCTATATTTCATTTCTACTCTTCTTTGTCCCTGTTCTCAATGTATTTACAAGTATTGTCGGCTTCATCGCCTGGATCATGTACTGGATAGAGCTTGGCAATATGCGTTCAGCGATCGCTATGTTTGAAGGACGGAAAACAGAAGCTGTACCGACGGTCTCAGAAGATGTTGTTCCCCAACCGATCCCGGTTGAAGCAAAAAACTAAACGCTCCAACCGCATGCCGTTCCCGCATTCAAGCCGGGAACAGCGCATATACCACTTCACCAAAAAATCTTAGACTATTTTAGCTCGCACTTTTGTCTTTGATATATGGACAAAATCAATTACACTCGGCAGTGGTCCCCATACGCTTTATTGTAATATCTTTCCCGTTCCATGTTGTTATGAGATCGTATTTGTCTGCCAACGCTTTGATTTGGATCACTTCCAAAACACTGTCGGGCTCAAATGTTTTGGTGACAAGACCGATACATTCATCGCAAAATGAGCTTATTTCATGGTATTGAAATTCAACACTGGTAAGTTCATTATACAGATCAGACAGCAATAGACGAACCTCTTTCAATTTTATTACTATAATTTTACAGTAATAAAATGAAATATCAGGTTAATGCATAAGAAAAAATAATCTCCACGTTCAGCTGCGTCGAGGTCAACAGACAAAAATCGCGTAAGAGATCGCTACCCCTGTGCCTTCTTATGCTTTTGTTTTTTCTCTTTGTTATTGTCAGAGTGTTTTTTACCCTCCAGGTACCGCGGGTGCCCCTTCTTGGCAGTACCCTTGTTCTTTTTCACTTTCGACTTCTGATGCTTCGCATTGCCCGGATTCGGATGCGTTTTATGCTGCTTTTTGTGCTTCTCTTTGTATTTGTTGTTGTTTTTCACATGCTCTTTTTGGTAGACCGGTACGGGATAACCATACGCCTTTACATGTGCTATTCTTGGCCCCTTATGGAAGCATCCGCTGAACAACATCACTGTTATCAATGCCGAAAGTACTGTTTTCATCTCTTCTCCTTTTATCCACTAATCATATCGGCTGATTGTGAAATCATCGTGGCATTTATATCAGATTATTATTAGAAGGGACTGAACATGAAAATAAGAGAGAATGTGACGGACGCGGCGTTGCACTCCGCACTTGACAGCAGATAGTGCACGATGCTTCAACATATTGAAATCGCTTGTTTCCAAAGTCATTAAAAATGGAGATTTAACCACTGAGGTGTAATTTGGAAATTGAAGATTGAAGAGCTGACCCCTATATCTTTATATCTTAATATGTATTCCCACGTAAAACGTGGGAATGCATACAGTAATTCGAAAATAGAAAAAAATAGGTATCATCTCTTCAATCTTCAATTTTTTTTGATGACCATTGACACCAATCCTGTAAATACATCCAAATACTCCGCTATCGAAGAGTAGGTATGTTCGTCTAAATTTTCCTATAAAAGTAGCGAGTTGTCACCTGACCCTAAATTTCTATAAAAGTAGCGAGTTGTCACCTGACCCTAAATTTTTCATTACCAAAAGAGCTCTGTCAGCGCATCCAAGATATTAAAACGACTGTCATGCTCTTTCAAAGAAGTGTGTCTTCTTGATCTATGTTCATGGTAACGTCGGTTATGGTTTTTACCCTGCTTCGGAAACCGGTCCACTTTTTTATCGGTATGCAAAGGAACAGGTGCGAAACCTTTTTTTTCCTCCAGCCTGATCCGTTCTATTCCCCCGGTTTTAACCCACTCCATTATCTGACGCAGCTCACCCGAATCGAGCCAGACCCCATGCTCGGCGCAAACGTCGGTTATGACCCCGCTTCTGCCCATAAAGTTCTTACGCTGCATCAGCTTTCGGCATACCGGGCAGTGACGGTAGACGACGATATCGACATGGCGCGGATGTTCGGTGATCTGTGCCAGCTTTTTCAAATCGACATTTCGCGAGCCCTTGACGGAGTTATCGATCATAGTCTCGAGTTCGTACAGATCAAAGAAGATACCATAGCAGCTCTCGCAGCGCTCTATCAAAAAGGGGACCTTTTCACCCACATCGATGGTTTGCAATTGGATGTGGCAGACCGGGCAGCCACGGTCCTGGTCGGGACGGATGTTTACAAACCTTTTGACATCATGAAGATCGATGTCGTTTCGGGTACCGCAATAGGCACAGATGATCCCGCTCTTTGGCAACGGAGCCGAACAGCTGGTGCACTTTGGCATGGCCTACAACTCCTCGAGGATCAAGCGTTTTTTGGCCGCGTACTCTTCGTCTGTGATCAGCCCCTCGGCATGGTACGTCTGAAGCTCCCGCAAACGTGCACCGCGGTCCCCTGAACCTTGAGGTGTGCTAAACGGTTCATTCATCGTCTGAGACAGTGCGTTACCCGCACCCATCCCCATGAAGACACCGGCCGCACCGGCTTCGTTTTTAGCGGCATCCTGCATCGCATCGAGCTGTTGGAGTTCACGGTAGGAGATTCCCGCCGAGTTAGCAGCATGGACATCGGCATGGACATCCGCGATCTTGTTGATACGTGTCATCGTATCCTCATCAAAATCCGTTCCTTCGATACGAAAATCGATCAGCTCAAAGCCCAGGCCGTTAAAGTCATCCTGCAGTGTTTCTGTCATGTCTGCTGCAATCTCTACACGCTGGGCATCGACCTCGGCATAGGAGAGCTGTTTCTCGGCCAGATAATCACTCAAAGAGTGGATCAGACGGTTCGTCATCATATCCCGAAAATCGCTGACAAGGTACGATGCTGCCCCGCCTACAACCTGCGTAAAAAAATGGTTCGCGTCCGAGATCTGCATGCTGTAGTTGCCGAATGCTCGCAGCGAAACGGGGAAGTTGTATTTCGGATCATCATATTTGACAGCCGAGAGTGTCCCCCACTTCTGATCGAGAATACGGGTACGCTTGTAAAAGTAGAGAGCGGCCTTGTGTTCGCTCTCAAAAGCCTGCATAAAC
>JBFFKK010000068.1:0-7316 GCA_041555445.1 Sulfurimonadaceae bacterium | reverse complement strand
TTGATGCCACCAATGCCTATGAGCTGCTGATCGAGGATGCCGAAGATGTCAAAGGGCTGCCGCAAAGCGACATCGAGGCAGCAAAAACAGAAAAAGAGGGAAAAACACTCTACCGTTTCACCCTGCAGATGCCCTCATACATCGCCTATATGACCTACGGGCCAAACCGCGAGTATAGAGAGGAGCTGTACCGTGCCTACACCTCCAGAGCACCGCAGAACGCTGCCATCATCGATGAGCTGCTTGCCTTGAAGATGGAGAGAGCCCAACTGCTTGGTTTTACCAGCTTCGCCGAGTACTCTATCGCCACCAAGATGGCACCGACAACGCAGAGCGTCATCGACTTTCTGGAAGAGCTTGCTGCCAATGCGCACCAGCAGGGTCAGGACGAGTTAAAAGTGTTGAAAGAGATGAGCGAAACACCGCTCGAGAGCTTCGATAGCGCTTACTACAGCGAGATCCTGAAAAAAGAGAAATATGACATCGACGAAGAGGCCTACCGTCCCTACTTTGAGCAGAACTCTGTCGTGGAGGGGATGTTCGTCTTTCTGCACCGCCTTTTCGGGGTGAGTTTCCGAGAGGCGGACGTGGCGCTGTGGGACGATAAAGCACGCGCCTACGACCTCTATGTCGACGATGTGCTCCGTTCACGGCTCTATCTGGACCTTGAAGCACGTGAGAGCAAACGCGGCGGTGCCTGGATGCACAACTGGCAGAGCCACTGTAAAGATGAGAACGGTCATGAGCAGCTTGCCTCGGCATTCGTCGTCTGTAACTTCCCGCCGTCATCGGAAGAGAACCCTTCGCTGCTGCGCCATGATGACGTGGTCACCCTCTTTCACGAAATGGGGCATGCTCTGCACCATATGCTCTCGACCGTCAATGAGAACGGTGTCAGCGGTGTCAACGGTGTCGAGTGGGATGCGGTCGAGTTCCCCTCGCAGTTTTTGGAAAACTTTGCGTACGAGCCGGAAGTGCTTAAACTCTTCGCCAAACACCATGAAAGCGGTGAGATACTGAGTGACCTGATGATAGAGAAGCTGGTCCGTGCCAAGAACTTCCAGTCCGCCATGGGCATGCTGCGTCAGCTCGAGTTCTCGCTCTTTGACTTCAAGCTGCACCTGAGCCTCTATCAGGGCAATGAAGTCCAGAACCTTCTTGACCGTGTACGCCAGAAAACTGCACTGATCACGCCGCCAAGCTACAACAAGTTCCAGAACGGCTTTTCACACATCTTTGCCGGCGGTTACGCGGCCGGGTACTACTCGTACAAGTGGGCGGAGGTGCTGAGTGCTGACGCCTTCTTTGCCATTGTCGACCAGGGTATCTTCGACACAAAACTCGGCAGGGATTACCTGGACATCATCCTTTCCAAAGGGGGATCACAGAGTATGCAGGTACTCTTTAAAGAGCTGCTCGGCCGTGAACCTCAAACACAGAGTCTCTTACGCCTGAATGGGATCGGGTGAAAAAATTTCTCCCGCTTTTTTTATGGCTGGCCATCGCACTTTCAGGAGCTGAAATGAAAATAGCCACCTACAATGTCGAAAACCTTTTCGACCTCGACTACAGCGGCCATGAGTATGAAGAGTATATCCCCAACACCTCGTGGCGGTGGAACAGCGACACCTACCGTGTCAAGCTCAAAAACATCGCCAAGGTCGTTGTCGATATGGCTCCGGACATTATCGCTTTGCAGGAGATCGAATCACTGCAGGCGCTTAAAGACCTCAAAGCGCAGCTGCAGCGCGACGGGCTCTATTTTCCGTATTACGCCATCGCCTCATCCAAAGATACGACGGTCAAAGTCGCGCTGCTTTCAAAATACCCGCTGCAGACACAAGAGCTGCGTGTCACGGCCTCGTACAAATACCGTAACATCCTCGAAGCAAAGGTACGGTTCGGCACCGAAACCCTCTACCTCTTCGTCAACCACTGGAAGTCCAAGTCCGGTCCCGAGAGCAAACGCATCATATCGGCCAAGGTGTTAAAAGAGCGGCTGAACACGCTGGGTGACGTCAACTACATCCTGTTGGGTGATTTCAACTCGGATTACAGGGAGTACGAGACCTTCGTGCGGAAACGAAAACACAATGACACCGACGGTATAACGGGGATCAACCATATCCTGCAGACGCTCAGCAACAACAGACCGGTCACACTGAACGACCTGAAGTCCTGTAACGGTTGTGCCTACAACCTCTGGTATGAACTGCCGCCAGAGAGCCGATGGAGCCATAAGTATCGTGGAAGGGGTGAGGGGCTGGACAGTCTTATCATCTCCCCAAAACTCAACGACGGCAAGGGGATCGAATACGTCAGCGGCAGTTTTCAAAAATTTGAACCGCCCTATCTTTACAAGAACAAACAGATCTACCGTTGGCAACGCAGCCGAAACTATCCGAAACACCATACGGCACGAGGCTACTCGGACCATCTTCCCATCTCTGCCCTCTTTTCAATACGCTGATACTACAAGGCCCAATCGATCGGTGTGATGCCGTTGGTACGAAGATAGTCGTTGGTCTTTGAGAAGGGTTTCGAGCCAAAGAACCCCCGGTATGCCGAGAGCGGTGAGGGATGCGGCGCTTTCAGGACGAGATGCTTGTCGGTGTCGATCAGCTTCTCTTTGCTCTGGGCCGGTTTTCCCCACAATATGAAGACCAGGTGCTCTTTCTCATCGCTCAAAAGCTTTATCGTCGCATCCGTAAACGCTTCCCACCCCTTCTGCTGATGCGAACCGGCCTGAGACACCTGCACACTCAAAACGACGTTGAGCAAAAATACACCCTGCTCTGCCCACCGGGTAAGATCTCCCTTTTCCGGCATCGCACAGCCGATATCATCGACCAGCTCTTTAAAAATGTTTTTCAGTGATGGCGGCAGCGGCTGCTCTCCTTTGACAGAGAAAGAGAGGCCGTGGGCCTGTTCAAGGCCGTGATAGGGGTCTTGGCCCAAGATGACGACTTTTACATTTTCAAACGGGGTGATGTTATACGCGTTAAACCGCTCTTTTTTAGGCGGAAGAACCGTCTGTGACACCTCTTCGTCACGAAGGAAAACGATCAACCGTTTAAAATACTCTTTCTCAAATTCTGGAGAGAGTTTCTTACGCCAGATGCTCGGCTCATGCATCAGGCAATACTCTTAAGCATCTCGTCAAGTGACACCGGTTTACCCAGCCAATACCCCTGCGCCCAATCGACGCCAAGTTCTTTGACCGTGTTGTATATCTCTTCTGTACTCACAAACTCGGCCACGGTTTCAATATCCAACTGACGGGCAAGCTTGACGATGGTCTCGACCATCAGTCTGGAGTTTTTGTCCGTATCAACATTCGAGATCAATGAGGCATCGATCTTTATGTAATCGACATGCATGTTCAAGATATGCGAAAAGTTGGAATAACCCGACCCAAAATCATCTATGGCGACTTTGGCACCGTGAAAACGTACCGAATCAATAAAGAGCTGGACATCGCCATAATTTTCCAAAGCCTCGGTTTCGAGGATCTCAAAGGTCACAAGATGATTATATTCAAACGAGCTGAGCGTGTTGATGATCATACTGACAATGTCGTTATTGTTCAGATCGTCTACAGAGAGGTTGATTGAGATCGCGATCTTCTCTTGCTGGATGGTCTCAAGCACCTTGTAGAACATTGTCCGGGTTACTTTAGGGTAGAGGCGTAATCGTTTGGCAATGTCAAGGAATTGGAAAGGCGGCGTCACCGTCCCGTCTTCTTCTATCATACGGACCAACCCTTCATGGCGGACCGGCATGCTACTGTCTTTGAGAGGAACAATCGCCTGATAGTAAGGTACGATATTATCATGTTCAATCGCCTGCACCAGCTTCTTGGAACAGAGCAGGTTCTTTTCATACGCCTTTTCCATCTCCATCGATGTGTTATAGACGGCCAGCCCGGTATGGTGTTTCTTTGCCTCTTTTAGTGCAATGTCTGCACAGGCCAGCTGATTTACGCTGCTTGACGCGATCCCGACACTTGCCATCAGAATGTACGCCTCCTCACCATAGGAAAACTGCTTTGAATTCAGGCGCTTTTGCAACCCTTTTATCCCCGCGACAAACTCCTCTTTGTAACGTATTTTGTTGTTGACAAAGGCAAATTCATCACCGTTGACATGGTAGAGTCTGCATGAGTCAGGCGTGCTCTCCTGAAAGAACTTTGCCATCTCTTTGATCGCAACATTACCGAGCTCTTCACCGAAATAGTCATTAAACTCCTGGAATTTGTCCAGATTGAACAGGGCGATATTGACATTACCCATCGATTTGATATCCTCTATCAGACGATTACGGTTTGGCAACTGCGTTAACGGATGGTGATAGTAGCGGTGCTCCAGCTCTTCTGTTTTTTTAGCCACATCCCGCTCAAGGTCTAACGAGTAGTTCTCCAGTTTTTGCTGAAGCTTCCGCTGTTCCTCTTCCGCCTCGAGTGCACGTTCTGTCTGAACCTTGTACTTCGTGTTGAGCCGCTGCATCGAATAAAAAGCAAATAGCAGGAGCGCGATACCGCCAAATACCGAGTAGCTTACATTGACTTTGACCTCTTCGGTACCCTCTCGGACTTCAGCGATTGCATCATTGAGATGGATGCCGCTCAAGTCCTGCAGTTCGACCACATCACTTGCCACCTTTCGGGCAACACTGCTGTATCCGACCAGAGCATCCTCAAAATCTACGCTGTTATCTGAATCCCATGCCTCAACCATAGACTCTTCGACATATCCGAATGCTACGATGCGTTTCTTCAGACGGTTTAGAATGGATTTTAGCTCAGCGCTCTTGGTTTTGCTGATCGTCATATCAAGAAGCGCTATGTTCTCTTCAAGGTCCAACCCCTCTAACTCCAGATCAACCGCCTCGTTTTTTATAATCTTCTCTAAAAGTGCATTACGGTGCTTATAGACATTATGTTCGATGGCATACGTCAGCTCCACCATATCCAGCAGCTCTTCCTGGATATTCACAACCACTTTCGTTGAGTTGGACAACGCACTGTTACCGATATAAAGAGGGATGATAAATAAGAAAATAGAGATGAAGATCAGTATATAACTGCTAATTCGTAGGTTCATTTAGAAGCTCGCATTGAGTTGCAGATAACCAACATGTTGTCTGCCCCCTTTTTCGATCGGCTCGCCAAAGTGCCAGCCGGAACCAGTGTAGTCCTCATACGAATACATATACCCCGCTTTGGTAAAAAAGTACCGATTTCCCTTCCAGATCACATACCCCTCAGCGACATGCCCGCGCGTCGCCAGTTTGTTGTACATATCTTCGGCACCCTGCGTCGCGGCAAACCAGTATTTACTTCCATAATTATATTCGCCGCCCAATGTCCATGATGATGTCAAATCATAAAGGAGGCCGGCATAGAGTGCATATCCCCAATCTTCTATCAATGATCCGGTGGCATACGCTGAATTCGTAAAGTTTATCGTTGACGTTGGTCCATAATCATCTATGTTTCCGTTGCTGTGACCGTGCGATGTTGCACCATGTGCAAAAACTGTTAAATTGCTTCCGGCAAGCTGTTTCACATCCATGCCTAGTCCAAATGTGACGATTGTTCCCAGATCATGCGCGTCATTTGCGGAGATATCCGGACCCAGGTAAGGGTGTGCTTTAAAATGATCTAGAAAATTTACGCCAAGACTCAGTAGGGAGTTATGGGTAAAGCTGGTGTCAAAGTAGAGTCCGTAGATATCGGCATTATCTATCGTCTCACGGTTACACTGATACGGATAGATATTGGGGTCCAACGTATACGCCTGCGCCACAATAGCACGCAAAAAGCTTTTGCCGCCAAACAGATGGGTCAACTCGCTCGTAAGGATCATACCGTAACTGTCCATGTCAAATACAAGAGCAGGAAAAACGGATTGTCTCGCTCGAACTTCCCCGTACTGCATCGGAGTACCGCCGGATGTCGGTAGGATCCCCAGACTGAAGATGAACGGGTAATCGGAATACGGATTTAACTTGTAATCAAAATAGGCCCGGTCTACATCCATGCCTGTCAATGCGCCTGAAGACTTGATATCATGGGATAGGATGCACAAGCGCTCATTCGACTGTGTTGAGTGCTGAAAGACCAACCGCCCGTAAAAAGAGATGTTATCCAGGACAGTTGCGCGCATATTCAGCCTGAAACGCACCGATGATGCAATACCGAAGTCTTTGTCGAAGTCATCGCGATTACGGGCAATAGTACCGTCTGTACTCGGTGTTGCTATTGGCTCAAATACTCCGACTTCGTAATCCATTCTGTCAAAACGGAGTCGGACCTCCGGTGTAAAGTCCACCACATCCATATACGACTTTCGTTCGACACTGTCAACAACACTCTGCATATCTTCTAGTGTTGAAAACGTGTCGTTATGTTCGCCTTCCAACTGGGCTATTCTAGCTTCAAGACGTTTGATCCGATCTTCATCAACATCAGCAGCAAGCAGTAATGGGAGCAATAAAAGTATAAATCGCATCAGCATCCTTTACAAACCCGGGACCATTGGCTGCGAAGAGTCAGCGGCATGTTGTATTAAGTAGATTTCCAGTCGTTTCTGTACTTCAGGCGAGAGTCGATCAATACGGTAGCGTTTCTTGCGCTTTTCACTGCTGAACACACGTTCCCACTGCACGATCGCTTTAGAGGCAGGCACCAACTTTAACTCTTTACATACTTTTTCTATTGAATCATCGCTATATGCGAAAGCGATAGGTACCAATAGGAACAGCAGCAGAAGAGACTTTACCACAATAACAACCCTTATAATGATGTTTTATTATAGCCAAATATATACGATAGTCAAATTGACAATAAAACATAGCCAATTATAAATAAATAGATAAAAACAGTCAACCATCCTATTTTCAAATCAAACTTTATGGATATAATGGAGTTAATAAGTGATGTATTGTTTATGAAGTTTTGATTGTTGGATTAAATTTTTAAAGTTGAAGTGTTATCCGAGAACAAGGATATCTCATAGAAAAGATGCCCAAAGGCATGTTTTGTATGAGTAAAGTAGGAATAGATAGAGAGTGTAACGATCAATAGCCACCGATGTGTATGTAATAAAGTTTAGATAGTTTGATATTTAAGAAGTAAATAGAGTGATTGGATATTTTTGTTGGGAGTAAATCCGAGAACTAGGCGGCGACCTACGATATCTCAGAACAAAGGTGACCGACGTCACGTTTGGTCTGAGTAAAGTAATATCGATAAAAACCGTAGCGTCGCAAGTTAATAAGTGATTAATGTATGTGTATGATTAAAAGTTTGTGTT
>JBFFKK010000067.1:0-7537 GCA_041555445.1 Sulfurimonadaceae bacterium | reverse complement strand
GTCGTTGATGCTGCCGTCAAGGATAGCATTGATACATGCACGTGTATCTTTAATACTCATACGCTTACCGACACCGTAGGCACCGCCTGCCCATCCTGTGTTCACAAGGAATACATCAACATTATGCTTGTCGATCTTCTCACCAAGAAGTTTGGCATAGACGGTTGGATGAAGCGGCAGGAACGCTTCGCCGAAACATGCCGAGAAGGTTGCGACCGGCTCCGTGATACCACGTTCCGTACCGGCGACTTTAGCGGTATAGCCGCTCAAGAAGTAGTACATGGCCTGCTCTTTGGTCAGCTTAGAGACCGGAGGCAGGATACCGAATGCATCTGCCGTCAGGAAAATGATCTTTTCCGGATGCCCGGCCATAAGGTCCTCTTTTCGGTTTTCAATATGCTCGATCGGGTAAGAGACACGTGTGTTCTCTGTTTTGGAACCGTCTTCATAATCGACAAAACCGTCCTCGTCGTAGACCACATTTTCCAGCAGCGCATTTCTGCGAATGGCCGCATAGATCTCCGGCTCGCTTTTTGGGTCAAGGTTGATCACTTTTGCATAACAGCCGCCTTCGAAGTTGAAGACGCCTTCATCATCCCAACCATGCTCATCGTCGCCGATCAGCGCGCGATGCGGGTCTGTCGAAAGTGTCGTTTTACCTGTTCCGCTCAGACCGAAGAAAAGGGCTGTATCTCCCTTTTCTCCAACGTTTGCAGAACAGTGCATTGCCATCTTCCCTTCAAGCGGAAGCCAGTAGTTCATCATTGAGAAGATACCCTTTTTCATCTCGCCGCCGTACCAGGTACCGCCGATGACCGCTACATTCTCTTCTACATTAAAGACCACAAAGACCTCTGAGTTAAGGCCCATCTCTTTATAACGCTCATTAGTCGCTTTACAGGCGTTGATAACCGTAAAGTCCGATGTGAATCCTTCGAGCTGCTCTTCGGTAGGACGGATAAACATGTTTTTAACGAAGTGTGCCTGCCATGCGATCTCGGAGATAAAACGCACATTGCGTTTACTTGCCGGCGATGACCCCGTAAAAAGGTCCATAACATACAGATCTTTGCCGGAGAGTTGGGATGTACCGATCTTATAAAGCTCTTCGTAGTTCTCTTTAGAGATCTTTTGGTTGACATCACCCCAACCGATAAACTTGTTTGAAGGTTCCTGGTCTACGAAGAATTTGTCTTTTGGACTCCGGCCCGTAAAGATACCTGTATCGACCATTGTTGCACCATTGTCGGCCAAAGCGCACTCACCGTTTTCCAGTTCATGTTTAATCAGTTCGTCATAACTTAAGTTGTAAAAGAGTTTACCAACGTTCTGGATGCCTAACTTTTCAATCTCTGATGCGTTCATCGTTTTTTTACCTTCTTGGAACAAGTATTACATAAGTGTAATTTTCACTTCGTTTGCTTTTGCGTATGAAAGGCAAATAATACTGTTTTATAGCTATAAAATTTAGTGGCGTAATTATACTCTTAGTAACCATAAAATGAAAGTAAAGAAATCCAGTTACCTCGATGAATTTTGAATATACGCGCGCAAGCTCCAAGTTTTCGGGAGTCTTTATCAAGACAACCGCCTTGTTTCCTAAGCACCTCAACGATAAATGAGAGATGATGGTACATATTATGCATTTCGCATTACTTTTCCTTTCACAATCGCTCCACAATCACTGTTTACAATGTGACATATTTAAAAAAAGGAGTTTGATTATGAACTTAGCTCAAACATCACTTAAAAGCGTTTTAGTGGCCCTGCTGTTAAGCAGTGCCTTTGTGCCGACACTCTCTGCCGATATCAAAAAAGGGCAAAAAGCCTACCTGAAACAGTGTAAAAAGTGTCACGGCAACGGTACGAAAGGTGCCGCAATGAAGACGCAAGAAGAGTGGACCGAAGCATTTTCGGACGACAATGCCGGTTTCAAGGCATGGCACAAAGGGACAAAAGGCGAAAAGTACGCCAACGGCAAGAAGTTTAAAAAGTATTCAGAACACCTGAAAGACTTTCTGTATGAGTATGCATCTGATTCCGGGAATGTACCCAGCTGCGGATAACATTTGAACTATGGTGTGCCCGGGTATGGGCACCGTTCGACTGAACATGGACTTGCCGTAAAAGCAGAGCCGATGTCGTCACAGCCGGAGAGACTTAGGGCCCTCCGGCCCAACCGTCAAATAAAAAGGAAAAACAATGAAAGCACTACTACTTATCTTAGGAATCACCTCTATTCTTGCAGCCGAAGATGGCGCTGCTCTATTCCAAAAATGCGCCTCTTGCCACGGTGCTGCCGGTGAAAAGCATGCACTTAACAAAAGCAAGATCATCAATGAAATGTCCAAAGCAGAGATCGTCACCGCACTGAAGGGTTATAAAGACGGAAGCTACGGCGGCCCGATGAAAGCCTTGATGAAAGGCCAGGTCGCCGGATATAATGATGACCAGATCGAAACGGTTGCCAGCTTTATCGCCAAAAAACAGTAATGACCGTCCCCTCTTGGGGACGTGACCCCACCTCAACCCTGAATCCATACTCTTTGACGATCGACGCCACAATATTCAGACCGATTCCGAAACCGCCCACACTCTTGTCAAATCGGCTGTAACGTTCAAAGATGTGTCTGATCTTTTCACTCTCTATCCCTTTTCCGCTGTCGCTCACCTGCAGTTTTGTATCATCCAACACCACCTCTATCGTTCCGCCCCGTTTGTTGTATTTAATAGCATTGGAGAGCAGGTTGTCAATGATTCGCGTTATTTTGCTCCGGTCTATTGTCAATATACAGGATTTGAGCTCATCGCTGACTGTCAGCTGTTTTTGCACAAAATGGTCACTGAAATAGGCAAGCCGCTCTCGCACAACCTCCGCTATCTCCAAAGGGGCATCCACCACGGCAATCTTGTGATGCAAGACAAGATAGGTCAGGTCTTCATAGATTGACGCGATCGTTTTGGCGGAGATGTCTATGCGACGGATTTTTTTACGCGTTTGTTCATCGAGACGATCCTGCTCAATCGTCTCAACATTGGTCACAATGGTACTGACAGGCGTATTCAGCTCATGCGTCGTATCCTTGATAAAATTGTCCAACAGTTCAACCGCCTCGCGCATCGGACGGATAAAAAGACGTGAAAGCACGACTCCCAACGTAAGAAGTGCCACAAAAAGAAGCCCGCCGTAGAGCAGGTAATTCATCAACATCGCCCGCAGCCAAAGCCCGTCATCTTTCGTCTCGAAGACCAGCAGCATCTGTTTCATCCCATAGGACCCCAACGTCATCGAGAAATGGATATGACTGTTTTCTTTATATATCCCGGGGGTAAACTGTTTAAGAGGCTCGTCAAAATAGGAGACCACCGCATTACCGTTTTTGGTGTAGATTGCGGTGTGATAAGCGATATCTTTTGGAAATGAAGCAGGAGCAGCTCCGGACTCTTTCCAGCTCATCACTCTGGGGATATAGCTCTCAGCTTCGATCTGCATCGATAGACGGTGCGTCGAGAGCATGAGCTCTTCGGAATAGCGATAATAGATCGTTCCGATCAGAAGCAGAATCAAAAAAGCCATCACCCCGTACAAAAGGACAAAAGCGCGAAGCGTTCTGTTTTCAGCGAAACTGATACCCGAGTCGTTTGTGACTGACAATGCTCTCCTTTCCCAAGATCTGACGAAGATGTTTGATGTAGGTACGCAGCGCGTCATCGCTTGGCTCTTCGTCAAAATCCCACAACTGCTCTTTGATCACCTCATGGACGATCAGCTCACCCCTTCGCTGGATGAACAGTTTCAGCAGACGGCTCTCTTTATCCCCCAGAGTAACGGCCTCACCCTTTTTATTGAGCGTCAAGGTCGCACTGTCATAATAAAGCTCTTCGCCCAGCTCTATCCTGTCGGTGTTGTCATGACGAAAGTAGCGTTTGAGCAGGTTCTCAATACGCAATAGCAGCTCTTTAAGAGCAAAAGGCTTGCGCAAATAGTCATCTGCCCCGCTCTCAAATCCGTCTTCCACATCGGCCAATGCGCTGCGGGATGTCAGGAAGATCGCCGGTGTCGTTGTGCCTGTCTCCCGCGCTGTCTTTAAAAGATTGAAACCGTCTACGCCGGGAACATTGACATCCAGTAGAAGCAGGTCAAAGGAGGTTTCATAGAGCTTGTCCTGGGCCTCATCGCCGTCAAAAACAGAGACGACCTCATAACCCTGCTCTTGCAAATACTCGGTAATCGTCTCGTTGAGTGCACTCTCATCCTCAAGCAGAAGCAGTTTCGCCTTCATCTTCACCCCGCCTGTCCAAACAGCGCAAAGAGCACAAAGGCAATGAGACCCGAAATAAGTGCGTAAGGCAGCTGTGTCTTGACATGCTCGACATGGTCGCACCCTGTCGCCATGGAAGAGATGATCGTCGTATCCGAGATCGGCGAGCAGTGGTCGCCAAAGACTCCGCCCGAGATAACCGCCCCGAGGACCAGGGCCATATCTGCATCCATTGCTGCAGCCAACGGGACAGCTATCGGCACCATGATACTGAACGTTCCCCAGCTTGTACCGGTCGAAAAGGACATGACCGCCGCCAGTAAAAACACCGCTGCCGCCAACCAGGCCGGCGACAAAACCGCATTGACGTAGGAGGCCAGATAAGCACCTGTCTTCATATCACTGGTCACCTGCCCTATGGCAAAAGCAAAAAAGAGGATCGAGGTGATCCCTATCATCGAACGCATACCGCCCAGGCTCTCTTGCACAACGGTCATGAGCGGCATCACTCTCCTGACAACAAAAAAGAGTCCCATAAGGATCAGAGTCATCACCATCGTATAGAAAATGGCGCTTGAGCCGCTTCCTTTTAGGATATTGCCATCGCCCGTAATATAGAGAAAGAGAAAAACCCCGCCGACCATCAGCAGTATCGGCGCGATCATAAACATCGGATGCCCGCCCTCACGGATCTTGGCTATCTCATGTTTCACGAGGGCATGCCGCATCGCCCCGATATCGATCGTAAACCAGATTACGAAAAAGGTGACCACAAGGGCAAAGAGGGAATAAAAGTTCAACGTCACCGCCCGGATCAACCACTCTACACTATCGCCGCTAAGAAATCCCAGATTCATCTGTGCTGCGATAAGTCCGAGCATCAATGCCCCGTAACCGTTAAACATCAGGATCGAACCCACCGGCGCCGAGGTCGAGTCACAGACATAGGCCAGTTTTGCCCGAGAGATACGGTGGGCATCACAAAGCGGACGGCCGACACTCCCGGCGACTAATACAGTGATCGACGTCTCGATAAAAATAACAATGCCGATGATGTAGACCAATAGCAGTGCCGCACGATCCGACTTTACGAGAGCGAGTTTGTGACTGAGCATGTAGACAAAGCCGTTGACGCCGCCGGAACGTTCCATCAAATGCATGACAGCCCCCATCAGAAGCATAAACCCAAAGGTTTTTAAGACCCATGGTGTCGTAAAAAGCTGCAGCGAAAGGTCTACCAGAGCATACACTGTCTCAACAAGCGCGTATTGATTGATGATGAGTTCACCCATTACAATACCCGCAAACAGCGATACCAGGACGCGTTTTGTCAAAAGTGCCATGATGATCGCCGTGAGAGGCGCTGCAAGGGAGAGGATACCGTACTCTATGGGAACATCCTAAAGATGGATCTGAAGACGGACAATACCGGGGCGGCCGTACTCTTCTTCGTACTGTCTGCTACGACGTTCATCGATCTCGGTAAACCCAAGTTTTTTATAGACCATTATGGTCTCTACAGAACCGATCTCCACCATGGTCTGGACAATGCGGTAACCTTTTAGTCGTGCCGTAAGAAGACTCTTCTGTACCAGCTCTTTCAAGACAGAGAACTCATGGAACTCATCTTTGACCGCCATAAAGTCGAGCAGAAATGTCTTTTTGTCAAACTGCGGCTCTACCAGACGATATGAGGCAAGACGCTCTTCATAACTGCCGTCGCATCCAAGTTCTTCCATCGCTTTGGTAAAGATCTCGTACGTCGCAATACGGGGTTCATACCCGCAGAGAAAACCCGCATCAACGCCGTCGACACTGGCAACCAGGAAATTGGAGAAGTGACAATAGCTTTTTGTCTGTGTTGTGGTCAACTTTTCCAGACGTTCAAGAAGGGTTGCTTTGTCAGAGGTATCAAAAATGACATCAAAAAGCCCTTTTTTCTTGCCGGACCGAGAACTTTCCAACATCGATTGTGCTAAAAGCGGTGCATCGTTCTCTGTTGCTTTGCGGATCTTGATATTCATATCTTTTCCCCTTACCTAGGCCTAAGCCAAGTTAGCGATATAATAGTGGCATTAAAATTCTTGAATTAAGTGTACCATATATGAAACAGATTACAAAACTTTTTTTATCTCTTTTTTTAACCTTCGGTTTTGCCCAGGCATCCGACCAATTGATCTTGGTCGTAAGCGATGATTTTAATACCACGCACGCTGTTTTAACGCGTTATGAAAAAGATCAAAACAGCTTTGTCAAGGTAGGTGAAAAGATCGTTGTCAACATCGGGCGCAACGGTCTGGCGTGGGGGATCGGTGAAAAGGGGTTTACACCGCAAACCGATGAACCGGTTAAACATGAAGGTGACGGACGTGCTCCTGCGGGCATCTTTACGATCTCAAAAGCCTTTGGCTATGCACCCGGCTTAAAGACAAAAATGCCTTATCTGCAGGCGGACAAGGAACTTATCTGTGTCGACGACACACAATCCGAATACTACAATAAGATCATTGCTATAAAAAAGAGTGACAATCCAAAAAGTTTTGAGTGGATGAGACGAGAAGACGATCTTTACAAGATCGGGTTAGTCATTGAGCACAATACGCAGGCAAAAAAAGGGGCCGGTTCGTGTATCTTCTTTCATATCCGTAGATCACCGGATGCGCCGACCGCCGGATGCAGCGCTATGAGGGAGGATGACCTTGAGACCATTATAAAATGGTTAGACCCCGCCAAAGACCCCAAGGTTATTCAGATACCTGGCAGCTATTGCTCGGAGGCTCAAAACCTCTTCCACGGTATTCTCTGCCCTTAACTCACGGTTAAGTTTACTGATTGCTTCGGCTGATGTGATACCGGGGTACTTCTTGACGATATTCAGAAGTGTCCGATACTCTTTTGATCCTGCTCTCATAAATAGTCCTTTTGTTTTGTATGATCGGTATGCTTGAAAAAGTGTGGAGGATGCAGCAAAATAGGTTAGTCAAAGCAAGAGCAGCGCAATACCGCTCTTTTCAAGAAAGGATCAAGCGGGTTACTTGATCTTGCCTTTGCCTTTACCGGTTTTACCTTTACGGTCAACCCAGTGCATCTCGACAGTGTCGCCTACAGCACCGATACCCGTAAATTTGTATTTAAAGATAGGGTTTTTAGCAAGGAACTGGCTTGTCGATGCTTCCCATACTGTCTCACCGTTTACTGTTGCAGAGATATGTGTGATGAAGTTTGCGTCATCTCTGTTACCCGTCTGCTTTTGTGCGATATCGTATGTTGTCATT
>JBFFKK010000066.1:0-7616 GCA_041555445.1 Sulfurimonadaceae bacterium | reverse complement strand
CGTCAATGAAAGAAAGACGCACTACAATGCACTCATAAAGGTTGACCTGAGCGAACCTAAAAAAGCGGCCTATTCCATTACCGAGCACGGACGGGCATTTGCCGATGATTCACCGCGGCTGCAAGAGGCTTATGCGAACCTTGTCTCACGGCTGGAAATGTATAAATACAAAAAGGACGTTTCCCCTATTGATGAAGAGAGCAGGAGCTATTACAAGATCTATCTTGGGATGATCGATGTTTGAAGGGCTCTACTTCGAGTACCCTAAAGCAGTCAGTTTTATTTTCATCTATATCGCTTGCGAGGCCTATTGTAAACTTCGTTCTTCGGCGATCTATTTTCCGAATACCGCCGCCCTAACCGGAGAGACGGAAGCGGTTTCAACGGTGATGTGGCTGCTGAAATGGCTGAGCATCGTCTTGCTGGTACTTGCCATTATGTCGCCGGTCAAGGATGATGCATTGGAACTTGACACGGCCGAAGGGTACGAGATCGCGCTGGTAGTTGATGCCAGCCGGTCGATGGCGGCCAAAAAATTTGATCCGACACAACCAGAGCGCAGTCGTTTCGAGGCGGTCAAAGCGATCGTCAGCGATTTCATCGCTGTGCGGCGGGATGACAACCTAGGTCTTGTACTTTTCGGTGACTTCGCTTTCATCGCGGCACCGCTGACGTACGACAAAGCAGTCCTGAAGCAGATCGTCTCGCATCAGGAGGTCGGTATGGCGGGCAAGTCCACGGCACTTTTTGAGGCGGTAGCCCAGGCAGTAAACCTTTTACACCGATCCAAAGCAAAGAACAGGATCGCGATCTTGCTTAGCGACGGTTACAACACGGCCGGCCATCAGATCTCCCTGAAGACGGCGATGGCCCTCGCTAAAAAAGAGAAGGTCCGGTTCTATACGATCGGTATCGGCGGCGAGAACGGGTATGACGCGGTTTCATTGGAGACTATTGCCAAAGAGAGCGGGGGTAAAAGCTTCCGTGCCGTTGATGCCAAAGAGCTGAAGCGGATCTACTACGAGATCGACAGGCTGGAAAAGTCGGAGATCGAACATTTTGACTATGTCTTCAAACAGTACTTCTATATCTATCCGCTCTTTATGGCCTTTTTTACGCTGCTTATCTATGTCTATCTGCGCAACAGAAGAGGGTGGCTATGAGTTTTTTGCACCCGGAGTTTATCTATCTCATGTTGCCCGTGCTGCTGCTGCTTTTTGGACTGTTACTGACCCAAAGCGATCCGCAGGAGCATTTTTTTTCACCGGAGACATTGGCAAAACTGCGGGTTGACAGCAAAAGGCTCTCGGCTAAAGCACGAAATGTCTTCTACTTTCTGATGTTTTTCTTTATCATTCTGGCCCTCGCAGGACCCGTCGTCGAAAAGGGACATGCCGATGTAAAGGCAAAGGACGACCTCTTCTATGTGGCACTGGATATCAGCGACTCCATGCTCTGTGAAGATGTCTACCCCAACCGTCTGGATTCGGGAAAGCAGAAAGTGTTGCAACTGCTGCAAAAAGAGGCCCCGTATCGTATCGGCTTGATCGCCTTTGCCGAGAGTAGCTATCTGGTAGCACCGCCGACCTTTGACCACAAGATGCTCGCCTTTTTGCTCAAGCCGATGGACAGCGGCTATACCAGCGAACACGGCACCAACATTCTGAACCTCCTGAAATCGGCAGCAAAGCAGCTCAAAGGCAGAGAGGAGAAGCGGTTGCTGCTTGTCAGTGACGGCGGCGACAAACCGGTGTTCACCGAAGAGATCGCGTATGCCAAAAAAGAGGGGATCAGGATCTATCTGCTAGCCATAGGTACGGAGAAAGGTGCGGTTGTTCCGAGGAGAGACGGATCGCTTCGTCAAGGGGGTGAAACGGTCATCAGCCGGGTCAACCGTGCTGCCGAGATGCTGGCTAAAGAGAGTGGCGGGGCCGTACTGCAGACGGATGACTTTTCGCCGCTGCTCGCATCGATGGCGGCTTCGCTTACAGGGCAGACGCAAAAAGCGATCTACTTCCATATTTTTGTCCTCCCGATCGGTCTCGCAATGTTCATGCTGTTGCTCGCAACAAGCTCGTTTCACAAGGGCGAAAAGTACCATCTGCCCCTGCTGCTTTTGGCACTATTTGGCAGTCAGCCGCAGAGCGCTGAGGGGGCGCTGTTTGACGATAAAGATCTGGAACGGGCGAAAGAGGCTTACCGCCAGGAGGATTACCGCAAAAGTGCCAAAGCCTATGCCCGTTATGCCTTGGAGAACGAGAGTACGGAAGCGGCCTATAATGCGGCCAACAGCTATTACAGAAGCGGCCGGTACAAGATGGCCTTAGGGCTGTATGAGACTATCGCTTTTGCAGACCGTAGGAAGAACCATCAGCTTTACCACAATATGGGCAACGCTTTCGCCAAGATCGGCGACATAGAAGACCTGAAAAAAGCGGTATTGGCTTATGAAAAGGCGTTGACGTTCCAAGAAGATCCGCAGAGCCGAGAAAATATGGAAAACGTTAAAAAAGCACTGCACGAGCGCGAAGAGGCTATAAAGCGAAACGTCTTACAGCAGACCGGCGCAGAAAACCCTTCAATCAGCAGTGCAAGCCGAGGGAACAAGGGCGGGGCCAAGAGCGCAAAAAACAAATCGCTGGGAAGCAGCGTCATGAGCGACAGGGAGGCTGACAAGTGGCTAAAGACACTGCAGCAGCGCCAACACCCTGAAGCCTACAGGATCGATGTGCCTGAACCGGATGAAGGAGCAGACAGTGCAAAACCTTGGTAGCATGCTGCTTCTGCTTTTGACGGTCATCGCTTTGAACGCGGACAGCAATGTCACCCTGACCTTGAAAGCGCCTGAGCGGTCTCTTTTTGTCGGCGAGCCCTTTGAACTTGAAGTGCGTTTGAAAAGGTGCGGTACTGCGCAGAATGTGATGCCGGTTTTTGTCGAACCGCAGATGCAACATCTCTGGATCAAAAGAGCCGATAAGGTACTGCATTCGAAAGGGGATGCGTGTACGCTGAGCACAAAGCGGTATCGGCTGAGCGCGCAAGAGGAGGGGCTCTTGCAGATCTCTCCGGCTGAGGTGCAGGTCGCTTATGATCAGGTTGAACACGATGCATGGGGGAACCGCAGAGAAAAACGTCACTGGCAGAGCTATTATTCAAATGCGGTAGAGATCCATGTCGCACCCCTTCCTGAAGAGACGACGCTGGTCGGTGAGTTTACGCTTGCGTTTAATGTCGAGAACAGCGAAGTCGCTGCTGGAAAACCGCTGCACGGCGAGATTGTCGTTGAGGGTGAGGGTAATTTTGAGGACCTGTCGCTCAGACTGCCGGTCGTCAGGAACGCCAATATCTTTGCCGATGAGCCCAAGCTGGCAGAGACGGGCAGCGGTAACAGAGAGTCATGGCGCCAAAAACTCACATTTACGGGTGACAGCGATTTCACCATAGAACCCATCTCTTTACGCTATTTTGACCCGACAGAGGGGTCGGTAAAAGCGCTGAAAACAGCGGCGGTTACGATAGAGGTCGTCGGTGGGAACGACGCTTTACAGATGCAGGATCGTGATGCTGAAACCCTTGACGAAAACGAGGATCATGTCGTGGTATATGCGCCAACAGCTACTCTCCTGGGTGTGCTACTGCTGCTGTTCCTGTTGAGAAGCGGTTTGGGACAAAAACAGAAGAAAGTAAAGGTGTCACACCGTCATCATAAAGCGGTGTTGCGTCTGCTGCTGGCGCATCGAGAGGATGAAGGGGTCCCTCCGGTGATAGAAGCGCTGGAAGCGCATATTTATGGGGGTCAAAAACTCTCTGTCGATCAGAAAGAGCTGAAAAAGGTACTCGAAAGATACCGCTAGGTCTGCAAAGCGGAGAGTGGGCTCTAAGAGAAGATCTCTTCGAGTTCATTGCCCCGGCGCATCTTGTCGCTGACCTTCTCCCAATCATCGTTTTTGATCTCTTTTTTGAACTGTTCAAGTTCGGTCTGGAAGACCTCGATCGCATCGATCAGATTTCCTTTGTTCTGCTTAAAGATATCTTCCCACATGTGGGGTGATGACTTGGCCAGCCGGCTCATCGAGCGGAAACCTCCGGCGGCCATCGCCAGAATGTTGTATTTGTCCTCCTGTGCGAGGACGGAGTTGGCGATTGAAAAAGAGATGACATGGGGCATGTGACTGATGAAAGCGGCATGGCGGTCATGCTCATGGGCATGCATATAGCTCAGGCGCATATGAATACCGGAAAAGAGTCGCACGGCAGTCTCCTGCTGGTGGGTACCAGACTCTTCGAGATCACATAAGACCACGACCTGATCTTTATAGAGCCCTTCGAATGCAGCGGAGGGGCCGTTGTGCTCCGTTCCGGTCATCGGGTGCGCTGCAACAAAATTTTTGCGGATGCTCTGAGGCACGGCATTGACGATGATCTCTTTAGTGCTTCCAAGATCGATGACCGTTGTCGTTTCGGCGATCTTGCCTTCAAGACTCTGAAGGGTACTGATCACACCGTTGACCGGGATGGCCAGGACAATAACGTCGAGTGTGCAGAGCGCCTCAAAATCGATAAGTTTTTCGACAAGATTAAGACGAAGTGCCTCTTTCTGGTGCTCTGTGTTGTGGTCAAGGCCGTAGATATTAGAGACAAAGGAGAGTTTACGCAGTGTGAGCGCCAGTGAACCACCCATTAGACCCAATCCGACTATACCGATTTTCATTGTTGACCTCTGCACTTTTAAAATAGTGCATAATGATAACGGAAACCTCTGAACAAATATCTTAGAAATCCTTAAGTCATGGTAGGTATTTACCCAGCATTAATGCTTCTATTGTTAAAATCACAGCCTAAAATTGACAGATGAGTGTTTCTAAAAAGTGCTGCCTTCAGGGGAATGTTTTTTAGAGATACTGATGAAAGATACAGATGAAGCTTTTTAAAGCCGCCACCGCGCTCTTACTATCCCTGCCGCTGTTTGCGGCAACGATCACCGATATCAAGTTTGTCGGTATGGTTCACATTTCAGAATCCATTGCAAAGAGCATGCTTAAAGTCGAGGTCGGTGAAGAACTTGATCGAAAGCAGGTCGATGAAACGATCAAGACATTCTTTAAGCAGGGGTATTTTACGGATATCTGGGCGGACGAAGAGAATGGTGTTCTGACCTTCCACTTTGTTGAAAAACCGATCATCTCCAAGATCAAGATGAGCGGCTGGAAAGAGAGCGACAAAGAGGTTCAGGACTCACTTTTGCAGATTAAAAAAGGGGCGCTTTATGATGAAAAGCGTCTGTTGGCTGCCAAAAAACGTATTGTTGCCGCGCTTTCTCAAGAGGGAAAGATCGATTCCGTCGTTGAGATCGAGACCGAGTACCTGGACAACGGAAGTGTCGCTGTAGAGTTCAAGGTCAATGAAGGTGAGACGATCATCATCAAAGAGATGCAGTACTCCGGGAATGAGGGTTTGGAAGCCGATACCTTTGAAGCGCAGATCGCGAACAAGCAAGAGCAGTGGATGGGCTGGTTTTGGGGCCGAAACGACGGTAAGATGCAGCTGGCAGAGCTGGGTTATGACCCGCTTAGGATCCGTGACGTCTATATGCAGCACGGCTACCTGGACGCCAAAATCGATGAACCGTTTGTACGGGTAGATTTCGACTCCTATACGGCGCAGATGAGCTACCAGTTTACCGAAGGCGATGTCTACCGCGTCAGCGGCATTGTGCTTTCGCAAAGCAAGCAGGTCATCGATGACGCCATTTTGCGCGAGATTGTAGAGCTCGAGGTGCAGGCGCCTTTTAATATCAAGACCTTCCGCGAGGATACCGACCGCATCAAGACCAAGATCGCCGACCTTGGTTACGCTTTTGTCCAGGTGGTCCCGGACCTTCGAAAAGACAAAGAGAAGAAAACGGTTGAGGTCGTATTCCGGGTCATCCCCGGTGAGAAAGTCTACATCAGGAATGTGATTATTTCCGGAAATGGCCGTACGCTTGACCGCATCGTCCGTCGCGAACTCTACCTCGGACCGGGCGAACGCTACAACCTGACCGATCTTCGCGACTCGAAAAATGCCTTGGGACGTACCGGTTATTTTGAAAGTTCGACGATCGAAGAGAAGCGTATCGATGAAAAGACGATGGACCTTATTGTCAAGATCAAAGAGGCGCCGACGGGTAACATTCAATTGGGCGGCGGTTACGGTTCGTACGGCGGTATCTTACTGAGTGTCGGGGTCAATGACCGTAATATCTTCGGTTCAGGTATCAACGTAGGGGTCCAGCTGGAACACTCTCAGCGTACAAAAAACTACTCGTTTAACATCTCGAACCCGCGCTTGAACGACAGTGACTTCAGCGGCAACTTCTCGGTCTATAAATCGGTTTATGAGTACAATGACTATACGGTCAACTCGGACGGTGTCACCCTCGGGGCGGGGCACCGCTTTACCCGTTTCATTACCGGATATCTCGGTTATAACTATGCCGCTGTCAGCTACGATGATATCGATCCGGAGTATTTCGTGCTCAATCCACAGCTGGTACAGTACTTTGAGAGCTACAACAAAAGCTCCGTGACGATGAGTGCCAGCTTTGACAACACAGACGACTACTACCTGCCGCGTTCCGGCTGGCTGGTTTCACAATCGTTCGAAAAAGCCGGCATCGGTGCCGATGCCAATTTTTTCAAGAGCCGTTCGACGTTGAACAAATACAACGGTCTGGAACCGTACCTCGGTTTTGATGCGATCTTCCGTTGGAAAAACCGTTATTATGCGGCGGCAGACACCGGCTTCTTGCCACAGGCAGAGGGGTTCTATATGGGCGGCCTCGGTTCGGTACGCGGTTACGAGTCCTATTCCCTGCCGTACATCATTGACGGAAACGGTAATGCTGTCCGTGTATCGGCAACGCAGACGGCATCGAGCAATATCGAGATGAGCTTTCCGCTGGTTCCAAAAGCGAAAATGCGCTTCTCGCTCTTTTACGACCTGGGGTGGATCAGAACGGGACGTCCCGAACTCGGTGATGTGCCCGATATGTTCCGTATGGGTTACGGAGCCGGTTTAGAGTGGTTCTCACCTGTAGGGCCGCTGCAGCTTGTGTTTGCCAACCCTGTCAACCCGGATACGAAGGACAAGATCTCGCATTTCGAGTTTACCATCGGTCAGCGTTTTTAATACTCTTACAGGCGTTACGGACGCCTCTCTTTCAGCGGCAGCACCGGTGCCGAATCTCTCAAGCGTAGCCTTAGCCTGCTTTGAACGCAACCTCTATCTCATTGCCGGAAAGCGCCTTGACGCTCTCTTTTGCCAGATAAGAAGGCTCTTTTTCTGTTGTCACGATGACTTTTCCATCTTCAAGGCACAGTTCAAAAGCGATGTTAGCGGGGTGATCTGCAAGCAAAGCGTCTGAAAGTGCCAGGATGCTGGAGAGCAGGTTGAGTGTCTTCATAGAGGGCAGAAGCGGCTCGAATTCGGCAATATAACTCTTTTTCACCCCTTTTCCCTGTTGGAACAGTACCAGCATGGAGACCAGGGCGATCTCTTCATGGGTATAACCGTATTCAAGTGCTGTCAGGGTCAGGTAGTGGCTGTGTTTTTCGAATGAGTAAAAGTGATGCGAT
>JBFFKK010000065.1:0-7702 GCA_041555445.1 Sulfurimonadaceae bacterium | reverse complement strand
GCTGATCGCGGCCGCCTATGCCGAAAAGATGGGCTATGACGGTGAAAAGACGGCCCGCGATATGATCTATTATGACCGCAGGAACAAAAACATCAAGACCTTTAAACGCCGTCTGAAAGGGGAAAAATGAACGCCATCTCCATTGTACTGATCACCAAAAACGCCGAGATGCATCTCAGGGAGTGTCTGGAGAGTGTCAGCGCTTTCGATGATGTCACGATCTACGACAACGGCTCCAGCGACAGCACCCTGGAGATCGCCGGAGAGTTCAAAAATGTCACCCTGCATACCGGTCCTTTTTTGGGATTTGGCAAGAGCAAGGCGCATGCCGCTTCCTTGGCAAAACACGACTGGGTCTTTGCCCTTGATGCCGATGAGCCGATGAGCCCCGAACTTGTCTCCGAACTTCTGGCGATGTCCCTCGATGACAATGCCGTCTACCGCGTCCGACGCGACAACTACTACAACGGCCGACATATCAAATGCTGCGGCTGGTACCCTGAACAGATCGTCAGGCTCTTTAACCGCACTAAGACCAATTATGATGACGCGATGGTGCATGAACAGGTCGAGGTCAAATCGCTTCAGATCAGGGAGCTTACACATCCCATCAGACACTTCTCATTCCACTCTGTTGCCGACTTTCTGGAGAAGATCCAGAAATATTCCGAGATCTACGCCGAAACCCACAAAGGCAAAAAGCGTGCCTCTGTCGCTAAAGCGATCTTTCGCGGCAAATCGATGTTTTTCAAAAGCTATCTTCTCAAAGGGGGATGGCGATGCGGGTTTGAAGGTTTTGTCATCTCGTTTTTTGCAGGGCTCGGCACGACCGTCAAGTACCTTAAGCTGAGAGAGAAGAACCTCTACGACACTTAGGCGATCAGCGCTTTCAGATCGCTCTTCACCGCTCTAAACAGTTTCTCTCGCTCTGCTGCATCGACCGGCAGCATATAAGGGTGCTGTTTCTGCTCATCATTGATCCCCTTCCACCGTTTTACCGATGCAAAAAGAGAGTCCCCGAAAAAGGTCATCGTCGCGGTATTGACCAGGGCTGCCAGGTGATACGTTCCGGTGGATGTGCTCACAAACAGTTTGAACGAGGCGAGCAGTTTGGTAAAGGCGACGATCCCCTCTTGCGATCTGTAGAAGAGCACATCCAGACCTTCGCACAAGGCGATGCTCTCTTCATACAGTGCATCTTCGCCCGGTCCAAAGGTCATAACGGCCTGCACATCCGGATCGTCGGAGGCGATCTTTACCAGTTCGACATATTCCTGCAAGGTCCAGTTGGCATCTGACGAGCCGCCGAAGCCCGGGTGAAAGGCGACCACCGGTCTAGTGACGGCGTAACGGCTGCAAAACTGCCGATAGGCACTCTCTGACTCCTCCGGGGAGAACGGACAGAGCGGTCTGGGAAAACTCAGGTCGATATCGCCGAACAGCGCCTTGGCCAGCTGCAGGTTATACTCGAACTCGGCCATCTCGACACGGGAACGGCGCTGTTTGATACGCCGGTTGTAAAAGAGCTGCGCCAGCTTGGTCGCCGGTGCGATGCGCGTGCCGATACCGGCCAGAAACTGTGCCAGTGCAACCCGGGTATTTGAAAAAAGGGTGATGGAGGCATCGATTTTAGCCTGACGCAGCAGCGAGACCAGCGACCAGAGTGAGCCGCCCTCATCCACGATCACCTCATCGATAAACGGGCAGGCCAGTGCCAACTCTCTGTTCAGAGGAGCAACACAGGCGACAACCCTGTTGTCGGGGTTATGCTGCTTGAGTACATAGAGTGTCGGAAGCGCCGTGACAAAGTCACCGAGTTTATCCGTACGAACGACCAAGATATTCATGATGCAATGCCCCCCTTCTCTGACTATGATACATACTAAAAGCGCTGTAATTCTAACCAAATATTTGTTACAGCCCCATTCATCGACGAACAGCGTATTAACGGTCAGATTAGAGTATAATTTTTATAGTATCATTAGTGGTTTACGACTTTACTCCGGGTACAATAACCGGAAGAGCCTCGATGCGGTACCGGTATCATGTAAAACAGAGCTATTTTCAAAGGAAATCTATGAAATTAGAGTTTAGAAGAGGGAGTGCCTTCGCTTCTAAAAAAACCAAAACACTCCTGCTGCATGTTCAGCCTGAGGATATTACAAAAATAGCCGTTATCCGGCATGCGGCTATCGGTGACTTTATGGTCATGCGCCCTTTTCTCATCGAACTTAAAAAGTTTTTTCCCAATGCTCAGATAACGCTGAGTGTAAACCGGACGGCCATGTACGGTCTGCCGGAGGACCTGATCGACGAGATCCACATTATGGACAAAGACGACCCGCAGGACAGATCGAAGAAGACGGGGCTTTTCTACCGTATCAGACAGGCAAAGACGCTGCCGCCGCAAGATATCATCTTTGACCTCACCGACAGTACGCTCACCCTGCTGTTGACCATCTTTTCAACCGCAAAACTGAAAGTCGGTTTTCCCTACAGGGCGATGCGACGGTTTTTTTACGACATCGCCACGCTGCGGAGCGATTTTGTGCTGGAAGCCGAGTCGATCCTGCACATGCTCAACATCTTCGGTTCAAAAGCCGGCCGTCCCCTGGACTACGGCTATGCAGAGCGCTACCCGAAAAATGTCCAAAACCGTATTGTCTATTTTGCGGGGGCATCGATGGACGATAAATGCTGGGAAAAAGAGAAATTTGCCTCTCTTATCGACAAGATGGCGGACACTTACCCGGACGTCGAACATGTCATCCTTCAGGGCATCAAAGAGAACGAAAAGTTCCTGGAGATCTACCAGCCCGTTGAGCAGTATGACAATGTGAGGCTTCAGGAGACGATGGAACTTGACAGTGCCATGCAGTATCTGGCCGACAGCCGATGTGTCGTTGCCAATGACACCGGCATCCGGAATATGGCCATAGCGGTTGAGACACCGACGGTGGGTATCTTCTTTGCGACCGGTCCGTTCCGGTATTGGCCTAGAGACGGCAAGCATGACTGCGTCTTCAATGGCGATTACAGAAGTCCGGAGATCGATGATGTCTACCGGTCCCTGTCAGACCTTATGGAACGTGATGCTTAAAAAGCGTCTGTTTTTTTACTCTTGACAGAAACGCTCGTCCTTGACGATCGTATAGCTGTCAAGCAGCTCCCCGTTTCGTCGTACGAACTCAACTAACATCCTCTTCTTTTCAACCGTTATCAGAAGTGATCCGTCTGTAAAGTAACTAAACGGCATCATCGGATGGTTGACGTTGAACGGGTTCTTACCGGTCTGGTTCGCCGAGGATGAGCCGGCAACATTATAGATGGTCCCGCCGTACGGCCGTTTCTCACGGCACTTCTCGTAATTATGCAGATCGTCTTGAACAATATGTTCTGCTGCATCGAAGGTGTCGCTGTAACCGTAATGTTTGTGTGAAAGCAGTGAACGTTCGTAGACATGAGAGTGACCGGCGAGCACCAGGTCGACATCGTATTTTTCGATGATCGGCAGGATGTTTTCACGCATCTCCACCATACGGCCTCTGCTGTCATACAGACTGTCCGAGTCATGGCTCCCTTTGGTGTACGGCGGATGGTGCATGGCAACGATCGTCCATAGCTTTGTATTGGCGGCAAGATCCTTTTCGAGCCACTTCGCCATCTTGCCGTCGGCACTGCGGTCTTCTGTCTGCGAATCCAGCATCACAAAATGGACATTGCCGTTTTCGAACGAATAGTACTTTTCGCTGCCCGAAGGCGTCCCCCCGGCTTCGCCGTTTACAGGCATCTCGAAGATGTCATAAAAGGCCCATCTGCGTGCATCGTGGTTGCCGATGATCGACCACAGGGCATTGTGCTTCAGCGTGTCGGGATAGGCGTTGAAAAGCCCCGTGTTGTACTGCTCCTGTGTCCCGCTGCGGTAGGCGTTGTCCCCCAGCATAATCCAGGTATCGACCTTCCGGCTGCCGAGATAGCGCTTCATCGCTTTGCGCACCGCCTGCTGCCCCTCGTTATAGTTTCCCGAATCACCCAAGATCCAGATACGCTGCTGCATCGTCTCATCATCGTTCAAAGTCGTAAAGTAGCGGTCGCTGTTGTCGATCGTAAGCGATGTTGCCTCAACCGAATAGCGGTATGTGGTCGCTTTTTTCAGACCCGTCAGCTCGACTCGATGATACCTGTCGGCTTCCTCGCCGCACTGTTTTTGCACAAGATCATCTTCACCGTAGCGGACACACCCTATCTCTTTGTTCGGCGTCTGCCACTTCACAACCACGCTATTTTGGGTCTGCTTCTGAAGATAGGGCTGTCTGTCCACATATTGATAACTGTCGTAAAGTATGACACTCAGACGCCCCACTCCGTACAGTGCGGCGATGACAAGCAGGGTAAGGAGCGTGTATTTTAAAATTTTTTTGATCATGTATTGACTTCTTGGCTTGAAAATTAACGTGAATGATATAGTAGCGCATGTGCTGTCTGCATTACAAGCGAAGTTTCACTATAATTTCAGGATGAAAGCACCGTTTAATTGGGATTACAACTCCGATCAACCTTACCAGCTCAAAGACCGGTCCTATAAAAAAGCGATGCGCAAAAATGAGCTTGCTTCTCTGATAACGACGATTTTCACCGCGCTCGTCATCCTTCCCGTTGCCGCTCTGCTTCAGCCCTTTATCCCGAAACGGTCCATCTCTTCAGACGACTTTTTCGGGATGAGCATCAACCTCGACAAGGCGCCTCAGGCGACGAAAGAGCTGGTTGACGAGCTTGAGCTAACGACGCTGCTGATCCGTTTCCCGCTCTGGGAGATGGCCCGCATAGAGGAATACCTTGATTTTGTCAAAACCTATCAGGATAGAAAGATCATTCTCAATGTCATGCAGGACCGTGAGCACATTGATGATCTTTCGCTGTTGAAGCATGACCTGCGAGAGGTTTTTGACACCTTCTCGCCCTACGTCGAACGCTTTCAGGTCGGCTCAACGATCAACCGCGCCAAATGGGGCTTTTTCAGTGTCAACGAGTACCTCCGTTTTTATGCGGTCGCCTATCGGTTAAAAACCGAGCAGTTCCAACAGATAGGACTGATCGGCCCTTCCGTCATTGACTTCGAGTACCATTTCACCGTTCACGCCCTCTTTAACTTTTTCAGACTCAGATACGACGCCCTCTCCGCCCTGCTCTATGTCGATCGCCGCGGTGCGCCCGAAAACAGCCAGATGGGCTATGACCTGATCAAGAAGGTCGGCCTCCTGGATACACTGGCCTCTCTCAGTCCGAAAACAGTCCGGAAACTCTACATCACGGAGACCAACTGGCCCATCACGAACACCGCACCTTACGCACCGACCAGCGAATACGAGTGCGTCGATGAAGAGAGTTACGCCAACTTCATGGTCCGCTACTATCTGCTTGCCCTTGCCTCGCAAAAGGTGGACGCCGTCTACTGGCACCAACTGATCGCACCGGGTTACGGACTGGTCGACAGCCGTGACGGGCTGACGAAACGCGCTGCTTTTAACGCTTTCAAGACGATGCACCGCCTGCTCAAGAACATGTCGCTGCGCTCATTTACAGTCGAAAAGAAGCTCTATACGCTGATCGCTGAAAACAGCAAAGAGCGTGTCACTGTCAAGTGGTCGCTCGATTTACAAACGATTACGTATAATACGCCCATGAACTATACCGACCGCGACGGCCAAAGCCACAACGCAGAGGTCATAGAGGTCGGGCCATCCCCAATCTATTTTACAGAAGGCAATTAATGCAGTTTCGCAATCGTTTTACGCCCGTTCTGACAGCGATCGGTCTTTCGCTCGTTTTGATGATGGCGGTCCGTCTCTTTTTATGGCTGCGCTACCATGAGTCGTTCAACGACCTGAGCACTTATGAGACCCTCCTCTCTTTTATTCTGGGTATGCGCATCGACCTGATCTCGATACTGACCTTCACGGTTCTGCTTGTCCTCCTCTCCACGATCCCGCTTCGGCTGATCTTCAACAACTACGTTCGGGCATTCTTTGGTCTGGTGTGGGGGCTTATCCTCTCCATGATGCTCACGGTCTCCATCGGCGACACCCTCTACTTTGAGTACACCTTCCGCCACCTCTCTTCGGAGCTTTTCAACCTGACCAACGACACGGACCTGATCATTGACATGGCCCTGCACTCCTATCTCTCCTACACCATAGTGCTGTCGCTCTTTTTCACGGCGATGACCGCTCTATTTATCTATATCTTTACCCGCCCGGTCAAAAACCAGACGATCTCGCCGAAAAGCTGGTTGACGACACTGCTGATCATTCTCCTGCTCTTTCTGGGGATCCGAAGCAAGTTCAGCGGTAAATCGTTCGGTGTCTCTGACGCCTTCGCTGTCAACAAGGTGAGTTCGGGCAACCTCGCACTCAACGGTTTTTTCTGCGTCTACCGCACCGCCAACAAAAAAGGGATGAAACACGACCATCTGCCTATCGCAAAAGCCCTTGCCACGACGAAAACGATGCTGACATCCAAGCGGAGCATTTTCAGCGACCCGGAAGTCCCTATCGAACGGGAGTTCAACACACCTGCTGCCAAACCGTACAATGTGATCTTCATCCTGATCGAGTCATGGGGTGCAGAACATCTCGACAGCTACACCCACTACAAACCGCTGGGTATCTCCCCTTTCTTCAGCGAACTCTCCTCAAAAGGGATAAAGTTCACCAACTTCTATGCCAACGGCAACCGCTCCATCTACGGTCTGACGACCCTGCTGACCGGGCTGCCCAAACCTGCCGGTTTCCAGCCTTTGGGCAACGGTCTTGAGTTCTCCCACCTGAGCTACCTGGGCACGATCGTCAAGGAGAACGGCTACGACACGCTGGCCATGCAGGGCTCCAGCAGACGCTCCTACCGGATCGACTCGGTGATGAACCTCAGCGGGTTTGACCAGTATTACGGCGCCTGCGACATCCCCGATGTCGAAGAGCTTGGCGAGGGGCGTTCGCCTGCACCTCTGGGTACCTACGATTACAACCTTATGAACTATTTCCATAAAAAGGTCAACACCCTTAAAGAGCCCTTTTTCACCTTTGCTTTCACCTCCTCGACCCATACGGACTACCACCTTCCGCACAAGAAGTATGAGAAGTTCCCCCACGGGCTGAAAAGCTATAACGGTTTCATGAACGCCATGTACTATACGGATACCGTGTTGAAGCGTTTTATGAACGAGGTCAAAGATGAGCCCTGGTTCGACAACACCATCTTTGTCTTTACCGCCGATCACGGTTTTGGAAGCGCCTCCACCGGTGACGCCAAAAAGATGAGAGAGGTCACCAAACCGATGCCGAGCATCGAGCACAACCGTATTCCCCTCGTGATCTACGCCCCCAAGATCTTCAAACCTTCGGTCAACACGACACTGGGTTCACACGCGGACATCCTGCCGACGATCATCGACATACTCGGTCTCAAAAACAGCTACTCCTCCATGGGGAACTCTCTGCTGGATGAGACAGTATCGGAACGTTTTGTCTATCTACAGGCCGGCAACCTTATGGGGCTGATCACCGATGAGGGCTACATCAAACACAACTACAAGGCCATCGTCGAAGCCAACACGACCGACCCCGAAACACTGGAGCGAAAACTGTTGAGTATCGATACCGTCGAGGGCACATTTCTGCAAGAGAACAGGTGGGCCAAATAATGC
>JBFFKK010000064.1:0-8310 GCA_041555445.1 Sulfurimonadaceae bacterium | reverse complement strand
GTGAAGTCGCACTTGGTCAGCAGCAGGAGCTGGAGTTGATCGAGATTGAAGTTGCTTTGGGTAAAATTAAAGACAAACAATACGGCATCTGTGAGATGTGCGAAGAAGAGATCTCGATTCAACGTCTAAAAGTAAAACCGCATGCAAAATACTGCATCGACTGCCGGGAGATTGTTGAAAAACAATAGTAAGAAGGATATCCAATGTACATAAAACGCTATACGGTAGCAGCATTCATCTTAATGGCCTTAGTCGGTTCATACTTTTATATCTCTTTTCCCAATGAGACGCTTGCTGTCACGGTGCTTGGTGTCAACCTGCCGTTGTTGCCGATAGCTGTCTGGGTTGTACTCGCGATGTTCTTTCTCTACCTTAGTACAGTGGGACACATGCTCTACTATTCGCTGGTCGGCTCGTTAAAGTTGCGCAAGTTCCGTAAAGACTCTGAAACCTTTGTCAACTCTGTAAGCGATGCCCTTCTAGGCCGTATCGAGCGTAACCACAGTTACAAAACAGAACGCTACAGTGCCTTTGCCAAGGTACTGGACGCGTCGCGCCTTGAGCTTTTGAAAGAGATCGAAGCAACAGGTGAAGATAAACTCGATCAGACGATCGAACTGTTGCAGAAGATCAAAAACGGCGAACACGTCGATCTTAAAAAGTACCGTCTTTCATTGAAAAACCCTTTGGTGCAGCAAAATGATCTCAATGCCTACAATGCGGGTGATATTTCAGAAGAGCAGATCCTGAACAATGCCGAGAGATATTCCGAAGAGCTGGTCTCGCTCGCCTTCACGAACTATGCAAAGACGGCGCCGCTCAACCTGATCGACAAGTATAAAGCCTTCTTGACGAAGCCTGTGCTGTTCAAGATCGTTGCGCGTGTCAATGCGGAAGAGAATATCCTGGATATCTCCGTAGAACACCTGATCTCGCTCTTTAACGAAGTTGAGATCAGAGAAGAGGGGTACATCAACCTTTCGGCGACACTCTCTGCCAATATGCTGCCTGACGAGCGCATCAAGCTCTTTAAGAAGCTTTCGGAAGAGAATGAAACAGCAATGCCGGCGTATCTGTATACGCTCTTTGACCTGGAGATGATCGCTCCGGCAGAGGAGATCCTGGAAAACTCCCAACCTGATGAGTACACCTACTTCAAGGCCTATAAGGCGCTTAAAGATTGTCATAAAAATTTCAGCATCGAGTTGTTTATCCCCCACAAAATCTACCAATAAACCAGACGTACGGCTTGGCGCAGAGCAACCCCTCCGGCTCTCTTGCGCCCAACTTACAACGACATCACATCTTAAACTTTTACACGCCAAACCTTGGTTCAGAGGTCCCATACACAATTCACTGCCAATATTTTGCTATAATTCCACAATTTATTTTTTAGGCAGAATATGACTGACAAGATCTCTTTTGACAAACCGCTTTACGTATTGGCACCGCTCGCCGGCTTTACCGACCTGCCGTTTCGCAGTGTCGTAAAGAAGTTCGGTGCAGATCTTACTGTCAGCGAGATGGTGAGCTCAAATGCTTTGGCGCACGGTTCGCAAAAGACCTTCAAGATGTTGGAAAAGTCCGTACTGGAAGATCCCTATTCGGTGCAGATATCCGCTGCCGATCCTGAGATCGCAAGACGCGCGGTGGAGGTGCTGAATGCACAGGAGGGGATCGATGTTATCGACCTGAATTGCGGCTGCCCTGTCCCCAAAGTCTTCGGGCACGGCTCGGGTTCCGCACTGCTGGACGATCTGCCGCGTCTGACATCGATACTGCGTGTCATCAAAGAGACGTCTGCCAAATCGACAACGACGGCCAAGATCCGTCTGGGGGTCACCGAAAAGAACCATGTGCAGATCGCACAGGAGATCGAAGCCACGGGTGTTGACTTTATCGCGGTTCACGGCCGGACACGTGCCGGAAAATTCAAGGCTCCCGTCGATTACGATGCCATTGCCGAGATCAAAGAGGCTGTCTCCATTCCCGTTATTGCCAATGGGGATATCGACAGTTTTGAAAAAGCACAGTGGGTTCTGGAACACACCAAAGCCGACGGTGTTATGATCGGTCGCGGTGCCGTAGGTGCTCCTTGGATCTTTCATCAGTTAAAGACCGGCTCAGCCGACATCTCGGTGGCGCTGAAACATGAGATCATCATGGAACACTACGACAAGATGATCGAGTTCTTCGGTACACACGGTGTAGCGATGTTCCGAAAACATACCCATACCTACTCAAAAGGGTACGAAGGCGCTTCGGTTCTGCGTGACAAGGTCAACCACATCAACGATGTCCTTGAATACCGCAAAGTGTTGGACGACTTTTTTTCAGCAGCCAAAGAGGCGAACCGATAACAGGTCCGGTCAAAGCGAAGTAACGGTTAGAAAAAGAGTTTTTTTGGTAGAACGCCGTTGATGACGTTTAAGAGAGTTGTCGGCTAGTCACACGCCGGGATATTGCCGCTGTCGCTTGCAAATTCCACGAGAAAATCTTTAAGATGTCTCGCTTTCTTAGGGTAATATTTACCGTTGAAGTACGCCAGTGAATCTTTGGCCGACTTGTTGGAGCGGTGGATCGTCGCCAGTGCGATACCTTTGTTGTCCATCAACGCCATCCATTCATCCTGCGTCTTGGACGTCGAAAGTTCATCGCCCATGCTGTGACACGGACGGCAATCATTTTTATAATACTTACGTCCCTTGTATACGGCCGCATCCATCACGGTGCCAAGCAGAAGAGCAACCCCTGCACACAATAGAATCTGTTTACGCATAATTAACCTTTTGTTATGAAAATACCAATGACATGTCGTTAGGACTAGATCACTATTTTTTATAATTCGTGTATGTTAGCATGAAATCCTTGCAATAGGCGTTATCGACACTATTTTTAATGCCGTGGTGATAAATGTGTGATTTTATTCCACTTGAATCTAGTATTTAGTGCTTTGTGCCATCCGGGCATCTGCTCTTGACGTTGGCATAAACAGGCGGTTATTCTTAATTCTGAAGCCCAACTGTCAAACTTACTCCCTACAAAGCCGTTATCCTGTATAATCGCGCGAAATGGATACAAGGGCATAAATGATCGAGATCATCGAACTTCTTTTTCTGGGTGCTGCGGTAGGTGTTCTCTCCGGTTTTTTCGGTATCGGCGGCGGCACCATATTGGTTCCTGCCCTGCTGTTGATGGGGTATGACATCAAGATCGCGATCGGCATCTCAGTCGTTCAGATGGTCTTCAGCTCCATCTACGGTTCGTACCTGAACCTGCGCAAGGGCACACTCGACATCAAAATGGTCCTGATGATCGGTTTCGGCGGTTTTGCCGGAGCGTTGTTGAGCCCTTACATCATTATGACGCTCTCGTCCCGGACGCTTGAAGCGATCTTTCTCGGCTTTGTGCTCTTTGCACTGGCGCGTATGTTCATTAAAACGACGGAACACCAGGACGAACGCAGCGCCCATCCGGTTATCCTTTTTCTGATCGGCCTGGTGCTGGGCGCGTTCGCGATCTCCATCGGGGTCGGCGGTTCCATACTGTTGGTGCCGATACTGGTAGGATTCTTGCACGTACCGCTGAAGAAAGCGGTCTCGGCCGGGCTCTTTTTTGTGATCTTTTCGTCGCTCTCGGGCCTTATCGGCCTCACAGCCATCGGTCACATCGATTACTACAGCGGTGTCATCATCGGGCTCGCATCATTGGCGGGTGTCGCCGGCGGCATCTGGCTTAAACATCAGGTCGAAGACAAACAGCATAAAATCGCATTGATGCTCTTTTACATCGGTGTCTCAACATATTTATTTTACAGATTGGTAGGTCAACATGGATAAGATCAAGATTACAGGCGCACGTGAAAACAACCTTAAAAACATCTCTCTGGAGATACCGAAGAACCAGCTGGTCGTCTGTACCGGTCTCAGTGGCAGCGGTAAATCGACACTGGCGTTCGGTACACTCTATGCCGAGGGACAGCGCCGTTACCTGGAGAGCCTCTCAAGCTATGCGCGCCAATTCCTCGACCGGATCGGCCAGCCTGACGTCGACAAGATAGAGGGGCTGACACCCGCTATCGCCATTGACCAGAAGACCACCTCCAAAAACCCGCGCTCGACAGTCGGTACCATCACCGAGATCTACGACTACCTTCGCCTCTTATATGCACGTACCGGCGTGCAGCACTGTCACCTCTGCGGCAAAGCGATCTCCCAGATGTCGGCTGCAGACATCATCGATCAGGTCAAGAAACTGCCTGTCGGTGCCAAGATCGTTATCCTGGCACCGCTGATCCGTGAGAAAAAAGGGACCTTCCATGACCTTTTCGAGTCCCTGCGCCACAAAGGGTATGTCCGTGCGATGATCAACGGGGTGATGACCCGCCTTGACGAGGAGATCGAACTCTCCAAGACCAAAAAACACACCATCAAAGTGGTGATCGACCGTATCGTCATCAAAGAGGACAACCAGGACCGTATCGCCCAGGATGTCGAGAAGGCGCTCAAAGAGAGCTACGGCGAAGTGGAACTGGAGTTTATGAACAACGAGGAGATGGGGTATAAAGATCGCATCATCCACTACTCCGAACATAATGCCTGTTTTGACTGTAAAGTGAGTTTCGAGCCGCTTGAGCCGCTCACGTTTTCGTTCAACTCGCCGAAAGGTGCCTGTCCCGAGTGCGACGGCCTCGGGGTCCGTTATGCGCTTGACCAGGAGAAGATCATCGATGTCGACCTGCCGATCGAAAAGGGCGCGGTCAAGATCATCTACGGGTTTAACAAGGGCTATTACTTCACCTTCTTGAAAGGGATGTGTGCGCACAACAACATCGACATCACCGTGCCGTTCGGCGAGCTGGAAGAGCATGAGAAGAAGATGGTGACCCACGGGGGCATCGACGAGGTCGAATTCGAGTGGAAAGGTCACCCTATCAAACGGGTATGGCCGGGGATCACGCGTATCGCTTACGACATGTTCAAAGATGACAAAGAGCTGCAGGACTATATGAGCGAAAAGACCTGCAGCGTCTGTAACGGCCACCGTCTGCGCCGCGAATCTCTGGCGGTCGATGTTGCCGGCAAGAAGATCTTCGAAGTGATCGGCATGCCGATAGAGCAGTGCTACAAGTGGTTCGCCGACAAGAAGACCTTTGACTATTTCGGTCCTCAGGATGAGATGATCGCGACACCGATCCTCAACGAGATCCGCGAACGCCTCTTCTTCCTGTATGACGTCGGACTCGGCTACATCACGCTGGACCGTGACGCCCGCTCCATCAGCGGCGGCGAGGCACAGCGTATCCGTATCGCATCGCAGATCGGTTCGGGCCTGACCGGGGTGATGTACGTACTGGACGAGCCGAGTATCGGTCTGCACGAACGCGACACCCTGAAACTGATCCGCACCCTGCGTTCGCTGCAGGAAAAAGGCAACTCCGTCATCGTCGTCGAGCATGACAAAGAGACCATCGACAACGCCGACTACATCATCGACATCGGTCCCAAGGCGGGCAAGTACGGCGGTGAAGTGGTCTTTGCCGGTACTCGAAAACAGCTAGAGAAGGCGAAGACGGTCACCGCCGACTACCTTTCCGGACGCAAGATGATCGAGTACTTCCATCGACGTCCTCAGGAGAACTGGCTTGAGGTCAAAAACGTCACTATCAACAACATTGATGACCTCTCAGCCCGTATTCCGCTGGAAAACTTTGTCTGTGTGACCGGGGTGAGCGGTAGCGGAAAAAGTTCGTTGATCCTGCAGACGCTGCTGCCGACGGCGCGTGAGCTTCTGAACCACGCCAGAAAGGTCAACAAGGTGGCGGGTGTCGAGATCAACGGCCTTGAACAGCTGGACAAGGTGATCTACCTCGACCAGAGCCCTATCGGCCGTACGCCGCGTTCCAACCCGGCGACCTACACCGGGGTGATGGACGAGATCCGTAACCTCTTTGCCAAGACCAAAGAGTCGAACATCCGCGGCTATACCGCGTCGCGCTACAGCTTCAACGTCAAAGGCGGCCGCTGTGAGAAGTGTCAGGGTGAGGGCGAGATCAAGATCGAGATGCACTTCCTGCCGGACGTGCAGGTGAAGTGTGACGCCTGTCACGGCACACGCTACAATGCACAGACCCTTGAGATCCTCTACAAAGGCAAAAGCATCTCCGACGTCCTCTCGATGAGCGTTGAAGAGGCCTTTACCTTCTTCGAGCCGATCCCGAAGATCCATATCAAGCTCAAGACACTTGTCGATGTCGGGCTGGGCTACATCACGCTCGGCCAAAACGCCGTTACCCTTTCGGGCGGTGAAGCGCAGCGTATCAAGCTGGGTAAAGAGCTCAGCCGCAAAGATACGGGACGCACGCTCTACATCCTGGATGAGCCGACGACGGGGCTTCACTTTGCCGATGTCGACCGTCTGACGGGTGTACTGCACCACTTCGTCGAGCTGGGCAACTCCGTTCTGGTCATCGAACACAACCTCGATATGATCAAGAATGCCGACTATGTCATCGATATGGGCCCCGAAGGCGGCTCAGGCGGCGGGGACATCATTGACGAAGGGACACCGGAGGCGATGGCGGAGAGCTACAAAAAGAGCGGTTCGTACACGGGCGAGTACCTTGCAAAAGAGTTGGCGTTACACAAGAAATAGGCAAAGGATAGCCCTTGATTGCATACGGTATCTCCGACGTTGTCCGTACTGCCACGCAGAGTGCCTTTAATGAGGGGATGGCGTACTACCGCCAGTCGCGAAGCACGGTAAAATCGTTCGAGATGGTCGCCGAAGGCCACATGGTCATTACCGCCTTTACCAAAGGCAGCGCCAACTACATTCAATCCGTCAGCGTCAACGTCGAGGGTAGCGGTGTCAGCGTGAACGGGCGTTGTTCGTGTGCAACAGAGAACTGCAAACATGTGGTCTCTGCCGCGTTGACCTTTATGCATGAAAACAGCACCGCGCCGAGCCGTCCGGCGGCTAAACAGAGCGATGCCCAAAAGTGGCTCGGCGATCTGGCAAAATCCCTCGAACCCGAACCGCTTAAAAAGTCCATCCTCATCTACCGTATCAGCCCCTCGGAGAGCAGAGGGAAACTGCAGCTGGTCTTCTACCGTGCCCGCCTGCTCAAAGAGGGCGGTTACGGCAAACAGAAGCGCATCGAGTTCCATCAGCTGCGCGCCAGCTTCAGACAGCGCGACTTTCTGACCGACAACGACCGCGAGATCCTGGAGCTCTTCGGGGCGCTGGAGTCCAAGGTGGAGCGTAACGCCCACATCGAAGGTGAGCTCGGCGCTCTGCTTCTGGAGCGGATGGTCAAGAGCGGCAACTGCTACTGGCACGGCAACCGCAACCGCGCTTTGCAGTGGGGCGAGACGCTTTCGACCTCGCTGCTCTACAAAGAGGAGTCCAAAGGAAAGTTCCGTCTCACTTTTGACCTCGGCAAGCAGTACGAGCTGCTGGTGACGACGCCGTTTTCGTATGTGGACACCAAGAACCATCTTGTCGGCCGTCTGCGCATCGAAGATGTCGAAGAGAAACAGCTCTCACTGCTGCTGCAGGCACCATTGTTGAGCGAAGAGGAGCTGGAATCTTTCTCCATAAAAGCGATCCAGACCCTGCCGTCTCTTCCTCTGCCGGAAACGCTCGATGTCAAAACATTGGCAACGACGCCAAAAGCAAAGATAACGCTCTTTGCCCGGGAGGGTCAGCACCGTCTGCGTCTCGCTTTTCGGTACGGCGGACATCTTCTTAACGGTTGCAGTCTGCAGCAAAGCAAGATCGTCAAAGAGAGCGACGAATACCTCAAAATAGTGCGTGACCTGACGTTTGAAAACGGGGTCAAAACAGAGCTGGAAACGGGCGGTTTTTCAGCCGACGAAACCTGCGTTTTTCAACCCGATGAAAAGAGCAGAAACAGCATCGATATCTGGCGGGAATTTGTACAAAACCTGCTGCCGGTTTTGGAAGCAGAGGGCTACGAGATCGAGGTCGACAAAAGCTTTCTGTTTCGTTTTGAAAAGGGCGGTGAGATTACGCTGAACGTCGAGGAGAAAAAGGGGTGGTTCGATGTGGGGATGGAGGTCGATTTCAGAGAGGGAAAACTGAACATCCTCGCACTGGTCAGTTCGCTGCTTGAGCAGAACGTCGACCTCGAAAACCTGCCCGAAACCATTGCCCTTGAGGTCGGTGAGAACTACTTTGTGACGCTCGACGCCGAACGTGTCTCGATTGCCGGGAAAGGCATTGACGGGGACTGGGAAACGGCCGGTCTCCTGCAGAAAGAGCTCGAAGTCGTGGCGCGCCCTGTCC
>JBFFKK010000063.1:0-9147 GCA_041555445.1 Sulfurimonadaceae bacterium | reverse complement strand
TTGTGCAACCCCTCTATTCACAACATGATGAAACCCCGCAAAGTCGAGTCTTGGTCGTCTTGGCATACTCTCCCCCTTTCTCTTACTTCTCTACTTTTGAGTATATCATAATGGTAAACTTTCATCACCTGACCCGTTTTTCGCGTTTTTTTGGGTAGTCTATATTTAGAAATATGGAGCGAGTGAAATCCATCATTTACAAAGTCATAAAAGGTGGAGATTCAACCCTTGGGGTGTAATTTAAAGACAACCTATAAGCCTGATTTATTTATCTTCCCATGTATATAATCGTGAAGTTCCCTTTAGGAGGTTCATACTAATGTTTAAATCACCAAATGCTTTTTTTGCTTCTCTTTCTGATAATCCCATTGTTTTTTCATCCGTATATTTATTAATGATAAAGTACCCATAAGGCTGTATATTTGGAATCCCTTTATGAGGATCACCTGTTACATCTCCTTGAACTCGAAGCCCGACTATATATTGTTTATTGGTTCCAATCAATGAAACCTGGTCATCTATAACCGTATTCCCGCTCAAATGTGTTTCAGTAGCAAATTTATTAACACTCCATCCTTCTGAACCAGTTGTTGTTGATATATAATAATCATGTCCCAAATAAACTCGACTACTTCCACCCTTCACACACCCAGTCAATAGAATAATTAGCACAACTAATAATATATATTTCATTATTGACAACTCCCCGATTCTTCAAAATCATATTCAATATCATATGGTATTCCACCTGGTATGTCTTGATCATGTGGATTCATAGTATCATAAATATCAACCGCATCTATAAATTCTTCTCGTAATGCAAAATGAAATTGGCACGAACCATTACTACAACTAGCAGTACGATACAAATGTCCATTTCCAAATACAAAAAAATCATCATCATCTGTTAAATCAGTCTCTCCTTTATACCAAGCATTGTTTACACCGTAAGTAATTGTACCTTGACAGCCATCCCCTTGGTAACTTGAAATCACCTCACTCTTAAAAACATCAACTGCTTCTTTAACACTTCTTAATTCTTTAAACCGGGGTCCAAGCTCATTAAAATAAGGAGTCGTATGCAAGCTAATCGTTTGTCCTCTTCCAAAGAAGTACCATACTACAAACGATGTCGTGACCTTACCTTTTAAGGCTGTCAAGATTGGACCACCTAATACTACTCCTATAAGTGAAATCAATCCACCATGAAGTTCTGCATTTAACGCATTATATACACTATAGTTTGAAGGTGTGGAAACTATAGACGGTGCCACGGTTGCTGCCACGGTGAAGAATCCTGCAACAATAAACATCATACCTTCACCAAGTAATGCTCCAGCTGTATACGTAGGGTTTTCCTCGTTCCCACGTTTTACGTGGGAATGCATACTATAACTCATCATGTCATGACAACCTTCTATAAACATAAACACATATTTTAAAACAGCTGTATCATACAAGAAAAAGATTAAGAGTAAGGGAAGAAGCAGATACAAGATAAGTGAATCGGCCTCACCACACTTTAGGACGTGCGCCGTATTACACTAGATGCCGCTGTTCACAAAACTAAAACGGGAAAAATAGTCTTTTGAAGGTCAAGCGTTTTTGGTTGTACACACAACGTATACATTCCCACGTAAAACGTGGGAACGAGAAAATTAGATAAGAAAAGATTGAAGCCTACTGCTTCTTCTCCGCCATCTTGATGTAGATGTGCAGGATCTCGATGGCCGCCGGGGTGATCCCCGAGATCTGCGACGCGGCCTGCAGGGTCGGCGGCTGGAACTTCTCGAGCTTGTCGATGACCTCTTTGGAGAAACCGCGCACTGCTGCAAAGTTGAACCCTTCGGGGATCTTAACGTGGATGTTCTTCTTCATCTTCTCGATGTCGTCCTGCTGCTTTTCGACATAGCGGGCGTATTTGGCTTCGACCAGGATCTGCTCCTGGATGTAGTCGCTGAACTTTGAGAGCTCTGGCAGCAGTTTGGTCAGTTTGTCGAGGGTGAAACTCTTGCGTGAGATGATCTGCTGGGCGTTGATCTTGTCGCTGATGCGCTCTTCGCCGATGCTCTCCAAAAAGGCGACGAACTCTTTGTTCGGTGTGTAGTCGGTGGCGTTGATGATGTCGACACCCTCTTTGATCTGCGCGATCTTTTCGTCGACCGCCGCCATCGTCGCGTCGTCGATCAGCCCGATATTGTGGCCGTAACGGCTCAGACGCATGTCGGCAGACTCTTCACGGAGCAGCAAGCGGTACTCGGCACGCGAGGTGAACATGCGGTAAGGCTCTTTCGTCCCCTTGGTCACCAGGTCGTCGATGAGCACGCCGATATAGGCCTCGTCGCGTCCGAGAACAAGCGGCTCTTTCTCCTGCAGGCTCAATGCAGCGTTGATCCCGGCCATCAGACCCTGCGCGGCCGCCTCTTCGTAGCCCGTCGTCCCGTTGATCTGACCGGCAAGATAGAGGTTTTTGACCTTCTTGGTCTCCAGCGAGTGGGTCAGCTCCGTCGGATCGACATAGTCATACTCGATCGCATAGCCGTAACGGACGATCTTGGCGTTCTCCATCCCTTTGATGGAGTGGACCATCTCCTGCTGCACCTCCGGCGGCAGCGAGGTGCTCATACCGTTGATGTAGCACTCCGTGTTCTCTCTGGTCTGCGGTTCGATAAAGAGGTGGTGACGCTCTTTGTCGCGGAAACGGTTGATCTTGTCTTCGATACTCGGGCAGTAGCGCGGCCCTACCCCTTCGATCTGACCGGTGAAGAGCGGTGCTCTGTAGAAGTTCTTCTCGATGATCTCATGCGTGTCGATGTTGGTGTAGGTGATGTAACACGGCAGCTGCTCTTTGTTCTCTTTAAAGGCCTCGCGGTCGGTACGGAAACTGAACGGCGTCGGCAGTTCGTCGCCCGGCTGCTCCTCCATGACGGAGAAGTCGATGGTCGAGGTGTCGATACGCGGGCAGGTCCCCGTTTTCAGACGGCCGATGGTAAGTCCGGCATCCATCAGGGAGATAGAGAGCTTGTTGGCCGCGAACTCGCCGAAGCGGCCCGCCTCTTTGGTGACCTCACCGATGTGCACGACACCGCGTAAAAAGGTACCGGTCGTCAGGATCACTTTTTTGGCGCCGTACTCGTTCAAGAGATCGGTACGCACACCGACCACAGCACCGTCTTCGATAATGAGGTCGTCCACCGTCTCCTGCAGCAGCTCGAGGTTCGGCGTGTTCAAGACGATGTTACGGGCGATGACACGGTACTTGTCCATGTCGATCTGGGCGCGTGAACCGCGGACGGCAGGCCCTTTCGTGTTGTTCAGGATACGGAACTGGATCCCCGCTTCATCGGTAATAAGCCCCATCTCGCCGCCAAGAGCGTCAAGCTCTCTGACCAGGTGCCCTTTGGCCAGTCCGCCGACAGCCGGGTTACAGCTCGTCGCACCGACATTCTCTGCCAGCATCGATACCAGTAAGGTTTTATGTCCCATGCGTGCCGAAGCCAGACACGCTTCAATACCCGCATGGCCGCCGCCAACGACGATTACATCATAATTCATAGTTTGTCCATTATTTTCTTGACAGTTCTCTGTCTTTTAATAGTGCAATTATAGCGAAAGCGAGTGTAATAGGATTGTTTAACCGTTCATTTTTAAGAATTATGAAGCAAGATGCCTTTCAGAAATTGCGATAATCTGCTTTTCACAATCTTATTGCGACACCAGCGATAACAACTCCCCCTACGAAAAAAATTGGGATAAAAGCGGAAGCTTTTAAATACAAATAAATGCGTTACCGCTTGAATGTTTTCGAAACATCTGCAGAGTTGAACGTAAGGAGAGAAAGAGCGTTAAAAAAATCACTCTGTCTGAGCCGTAGGCGAGTTAGGGATTTTTAGCGAATGAACGACTGGAGTGAAAGTACCCGACAGCTTGTCGGGCTCGAAGCCGTTGAGAGAGCTTTTTCGTTTCCTTTTTTGCGGTGAAAAAAGGAAAGAGTGAAATAACAAAAGTTAGATATTCAAAGTCTACGACAACAATTTTATAGTTGAGCGTTAATACTTCTTTAATTACTTCAAAGCATTAGGGATGCTAGGTTTTTCTTTGCGTGCACAAAGAAAAACCTAGCGGAAAAAAGAAAGTGCAATACCCTCCGGCCACTAGCAGCTGTTGGCAAAAAGTACTTCGAAACCTCCATGCATTTCGGCACTACTGCCGAAATTAATGTCCTGACGTAGCGGTGTATTGTTGTTTTGACTATATCAACTGACTGAATAGAATTTCCATGATCTCATTACGACACAAAGACTAGCTACTGCAAGACAGTACAAACAGAGATAAAAGCGTCAGCTTTTAAATTAAATCAATGCGTCACCGCTTGGTTCTTTTCGCAGCATCTACAGAGCAGACTGGAACTCTAGCGCAGCAGTTTTTTAGAGACGGAGCGAGTGTAAGGAGGGGAGTCGGCAGCCCGCCGACCTCGCAGCCGTTGCGAGAGCTTTTTCGTTTCCTTTTTGGCGAAACAAAAAGGAAAGAGAGACGTCTATAAAGTCACACACCTACTGTTTCAAATGCAACAAAACTCTTTCACAAGTAGGTTATCTGCTATAATTCCCGCATGAAAAAATACATCCTCTTTGACAACGACGGCGTTCTGGTCGAGACCGAAAAGTGGTACTACCTGGCCAACGTAGAGATCCTCAAGACTATGGGTATCACCCTGGATGAAGAGCGGTACCGTGACATCATGGTGAATGGGCAAAGCGCTTTTCTGCTGGCCGAAGAGCGGGGTTTTGACAGCGCCAGCGTTGAAGCGGCCCGCGACAGACGCAATGCACTCTATCAACACTACCTGCAAACGGAAGAGATCAGCATTGAGGGTGTCCAAGAGGTGCTGGCAGCACTCAAAGAGAAGTACCGTATGGGCATCATCACCTCGGCCCGCCGCGAAGACTTTGAACTCATCCATGCCGGACGCGGCATCACCGATCACATGGAATTTGCGCTCTGCAGCGGCGAGTACGGCCGTTCAAAACCGCACCCTGACCCCTACCTGAAAGGGCTGGCACGTTTCGGAGGGGAGAAACACGAAGCGATCGTCGTCGAAGATTCGCAGCGCGGGCTCCGCTCGGCTGTCAATGCCGGCATCGACTGTGTTGTCGTCCACAACCACTTCACCCTCAGCCATGACTTCAGCGACGCCACCCACCGCATCAGAACCCTGCACGAACTCGAAGCGCTCCTCTGAGTGTCAGAGCAAGCCGTTCTCTCGCAAGCGCGCTGCAAAGGCCTCTGCCATCAAACCGTATCCGGCTGCGTTGGGATGGATCTGGTCACTTTTAAGCGACGCTTCACTCTCGATCTTTTCAAGCACATCCCCTTCATAGAGCACATGTTCCGCAGAAGCCACCTCGCCATATAACGGCAGTGTCGCAGCTCCCAGAAGGCCGAATCCCGGGACACCGACCAGCAGCACCTCAGCCCCATGCTGACGCGAAAGCTCGATCATCGCCGTCAGGTTGGATCTGAGCTTCTCTTTGGAACTACGGCGCAAGATATCATTGCCGCCGTGACAGAGGATCACCAGTGCGGGATGATACTGCTCCAAAATGCCGGGCAGCCTTTTAAGTCCGGTCGACGAGACCTCGCCCGGGATGCCCGCATTGACCACTCTGCGCCCGATCAGTCTCTCAAGCTGCAGCGGGTAGGCGCTCTCAACCGCGCCGTAGCCGTATGTCAAACTGTCACCGAAGGCCAGTACCACCGCATCCTGCGGAAGCGGTTCTCTTTTAACGGGAGATGTACTGAACTGGGACACAACGGCAATAGCCACTAACACAACTGTTATAACAGCCAATAGCCTCGTAGGGTTCATAAGTCCGCTCCCGAAGCGGCTACTCAAGTTCATCTCTGAACCTCTTCTCATCAAAGGTCTGCCCCAGGTAGCTGCAGATGCGCCTTGCATCCACTTCGGCATTGCCTAAACAGCTGGTAGCACCCGGTGACGGGGTCATGTTGAAGATCACACCGACATCAGTCTCTATTTTGGCCTCACCCAGAAGAAGCTTTTTGTTGACCTTGTCGATCACCTGAGGACGCAGACCGCCGATATTGTCGGCGAACTCGATCTCGTCGGCTTGAATGTTCGGTATGATCTTTTTAAGCTCTTTGACAAACTCCTGGCGACGAATACCTGGGATCTCATAGATGAAGTTTCTAAAGATGTAGTCGCGTATGTCGTCATCTTTCAACAGATCGTAAAAGACTTTCAGGACCGCCTCGTCGGGACTGAGCGTGTGCAAAAAATCGACAAAATGGCTTGCCCTGTAGCGCTCGAGTTTCGGCAGCGCCAGGGCGGTCGGACCGAAACGGGCGACACCGTTTTTGACCAGGTCCGGATCGCCGTGAACCGCCGCAAAAGGGAGTTTGGGGTTCTGCACCGTATACACTTTTGACGAAAGAACACTGTTCTTGGCATAGAAAAAACTTCCGCCGATCGGCAGACAGGAGTACGCCTCCCCGAACCCCATCTCATGGGCCAAAAGCAGCGAGTGTGCGCCCGCATCGACCACGACAAAGTCGGCGAAGTACTCTCCCCGGTCGCACTGCAGGACGGTTTTATCGCCCCGTGTCTTCATCGACCTGATCTCCGTGTCCAGAAAGATGCTCACCTCTTTTTTGGGCACCTTCTCGGCGTTGGCGACAAAGCTCTTGGCGATGGCACCGAAATCGACGGCGGAGTACTGCTCTTTCGCACCCATCGCAATAATCGGTTCCTCTCTTCCCGCCAACAGTGCCGGTTCTATCTCTGCCAGTGCCGCTTCGTCCCAAAGTTCCATGTAGGGGAAGAACGAGACAAACTCTTTGTAGCGCGCTTTTATGTAGGCCACCTCCGCTTCGCCGACACCAAGCGCCATCTTGGTCATCTTGTGCATATGTTTCCCGCCGTAGCCATATTGCAGCGCATACCTCTCCAGCATATTCGCGGTCCGTTTGACCTTCTTCGCTTTTTCAAACGTATAGTTGGTCTCGATGTCGCCGCAATGCAGGGTCTGCGAGTTGCTTTTGGCGTTGGTGTTGACACTGCCGATCTCACCGTACTTTTCAAAAAGGGCGATACTTTTGATATCGGTATAACGGGCAAGGGTATAAAGAAGCGCCGTACCGGAGATGCCGCCGCCGATAATAGCAACTTGGAAATAGTGGTTATTCTGCATTATGATTCTCATTAGTAGGTTCATTAACTATAACACATACAGCTGTTGATGTTGTTAAAAAAAGGCGTAAACTGATCTTACCGTACCGATGTTCCTCCCTACGTCCATATCCTTTTCCTTTTTACAAAACATAAAATTTACCGTCCGGACAAAGTGTTATAATGTCACAAATCTATAGTCGGGGTCGTTTTATGTCTTTTGTCCACTATCCGAAAGAGTCCATTCCCTTTTTAAAATCCATTCAGAAAAACAACAACAAAGAGTGGTTTGAAGCCCATAAAGATGAGTACACACAATACATTTTGGAGCCAAGCCGGGCTTTTGTTGACGAGATGGGTGAACACCTGCAGGCGCTGGTACCGACCATCAACGCCATCCCCAAGATCAACCACTCCCTCTTTCGCATCTACCGCGACACCCGCTTCTCTAAAGACAAAACCCCTATCAAATCGAAGATCGGCATCATCTTCTGGCAGGGCAAACACATACGGATGCAGTCGAGCTGTTTCTACCTCCACTTCTCCCCGAAAGAGCTCCTGGTCGCGTCGGGCATACGCACCTTTGATCCCGATCTTTTGGCGGCTTACCGCGACTACATCAAGGTCGACCAACACCGCGAAGCGCTGCATGCAATTTTAGAACGGCTAAAAGAGCTTGGGTATGTCATAGAAGAGCCCTACTACAAACGACTGCCGAGAGGGTTTGACAAAGCGATGAGCCACGCCTATCTGGCACGCATGAAAGCGGTGGCCGTCTACTACACCACCAAAGCATCGACCATCTCCAGCAAGCAGTTTATTCCCGAACTCTACCGTCACTACGAACGGTTTTTACCGCTCCAGCAGTGGCTCTATGCGATGACGCTGACCAAAAAAGAGAACGATTAAAGTCCCGCCCACCACAGTCGCAGCAGCAGACCCGCAGTCGTGGTGTAGCCTACCTCGCTAAAAGCGACCTCGCCCGAGCTGTCATAGATAAACGTTGTCGGGTAGGCTTCAATATCAAACCTCGTCGCCCACTCCCCATGTTCATCATTGATGACCGGGTAGTCAAAACCGCGCTCTTTCATGTAACTTCTCAACGCCTCATCGCTCCCGGACTTCACCGCAACGGTCACGACATCATAATAGCTTGAGAGGCGCTCTATATTGTCGGCTTCTGTTTTACAGACCGGACACCACGTCGCCCAGAAGTGCAGCAGCAACGGCTTGCCCGTATGATCCTCTGTTCTGAAGATCTCGCCGTTTATCAACCGCGCATTGATCTGCGGCAGTGTCGTGTCTGTAAGGTCCGGTTTGCGAAGATAGCTCAAGAGATTGCTGATCACCAGCACCATCAGCGCCATGACAGCGATCTCTTTAAGTATCTTTTTGACATTCCAGCTTTTGTAGTCGAGTAGTTTCATACGGGGATTATAACGCAGTGTGGTGAATGTTCAATTTTGAATGTTGAATGTTGAATGTTGAATTATAAAAAGATTGCGATACCCGCAGGGGACATGACAGAAGACATCAGAATAATTCTATAAGTGATAGATTTGGTGCAGATTGTGCAAAATGTCTGACCGATAGCGCACTAATGTGCGTGGAGAGTCAGACTTTTGTGCAAGGTGTGCCGAAGCTATTACTTATAGCGATAAGTAATACGGCCTTTGTCGAGAGAGTATGGTGTAAGCTCTAGCTTAACCTTGTCTCCCGGAAGAATTTTAATGTAGTGCATACGCATCTTACCGGCGATGTGACAAAGAATCACGTGCCCGTTATCAAGCTCTACGCGGAATGTGGCATTCGGCAGCGCTTCAACTATTTTCCCATCAACTTCAATGACGTCTGATTTTGCCATGAATTATCCTTGTGAAAGTATTTCTGCTTTGCCGCCTACGACAGCAACAGTATGTTCATAATGTGACCCGCGTAGGCCATCTTTACTAACGACA
>JBFFKK010000062.1:0-9667 GCA_041555445.1 Sulfurimonadaceae bacterium | reverse complement strand
TGCAATCACTCTACCAGAAGGTACTGAGATGGTTATGCCAGGTGACAACGTAGCAATCACTGCTGAACTGATCGCACCGATCGCAATGGAAGAGGGAACTCGTTTCGCTATCCGTGAAGGTGGACGTACAGTTGGTGCAGGTGTTGTTTCTAAAATCATCAAGTAATTGATGTCGCTCCCAGTTTGGGAGTGAATTTTTTAAACAGGTAAACACTATGAGAGAAACAATTCACTTAGGTTGTGAGAAGTGTACACGTCGTAACTATCACACATCTAAAAACAAAAAGACTCACACAGAAAAGTTTACAGTGACTAAATACTGTAAATGGTGTCGTGAGCACACACCGCACAAAGAGATGAAATTATAATAATTTCACTCTTCTGATGTTGTAATTGGAGCTCTGCTCCAGTTATAGTAACAAGAAGATAGGCGTATAGCTCCAATGGTAGAGCACCGGATTCCAAATCCGGGTGTTGGGAGTTCGAGTCTCTCTACGCCTGCCACCAAAATAAATGAACAGTACATTTACAATCAATAAAGCTTTCGGGCTCTATTTGTTGCAAATGTAAAGAGGATTAGATGATGAAAAGTGCGTTTAGAAATGCAAAAAGTGAATTAGCAAAAGTTATCTTCCCGACAAAAGGGCAGGTCAAACAAGCTTTTTTTGCTGTCTTTTTGGTAGTGACTGTTGTCTCTGTCTTCTTAGCACTCGTTGACCTTTTGATGTCAACAGTTCTATCTGCGATTTTAGGTTAAGGATCAGTAATGGCACACAAATGGTACTCTATTCAGACCTACGGAAGCGAACGTAAGGTACGTGAAGCGATCTTACACCTGATCGAAGAGAACAACCTTCAAGAGAAGATCGCCGAAGTGATCGTACCGACAGAAGATGTTGTCGAGATGAAAAGCGGTAAGAAAAAGATCTCTGAACGTTCACTTTATTCGGGTTATGTTTTCATCAACATCGACCTTGACACCGAACTTCAGACAATGATCCAGCAGGTTCCGAAGGTCTCTGGCTTCATCGGCGAGGGGAACACCCCGACACCGCTGAGCGAAAATGACATTAACACGATCCTTGACCGTGTTAACAACCGTCCTGCACCGAAACCGAAGGTCTACTTTGAAGCCGGTGAGATGGTTCGTATTATAGACGGTCCGTTCGCGAACTTTACCGGTACGGTTGACGAGTACGATGTCGAGCACGGAACACTCAAACTAAACGTTTCGATCTTTGGTCGTTCAACACCTGTGGATATTTCGTATTCACAAGTCGAAAAAATTATTTAATCTCAAAAAAGGAAAAAAACTATGGCAAAAAAAGTTATGGATTATATCAAGCTTCAGATCCAAGCCGGTGCAGCTAACCCTGCACCTCCGGTTGGACCTGCACTCGGTCAACGTGGTGTCAACATTATGGAATTCTGTAAAGCATTCAATGAAAAGACTAAAGACAACGCGGGGTTCAAAGTCCCGGTTGTTATCACTGTTTATTCTGATAGAAGTTTTACTTTTATCACTAAGCAGCCACCGGCATCTGCGCTTCTAATGAAGGCGGCAGGCCTTAAAAAAGGTACGGATAACCCACTTAAAAACAAAGTAGGTCAAATCACCAAAGCACAGCTTATGGACGTAGTCAAAGCTAAGATCGCCGATCTTAACACTGACGATGAAGAGCAAGCTGCAAGTACATTGGCGGGTTCTGCTCGTTCAATGGGTATCGAAATCGTAGACTAGGACAAAGTCCTTTTTAATCACCGACCGCAGTGATGTAAACTTATGCGGCAGATTTATTATGGAGAATCACAATGGCAAGTAAACGCTATAAACAACTGTCTGAAAAAATTGACAATACAAAAAAATATTCAGTAGCCGAGTCTGCTGCTTTTATTAAAGAACTAACATCTGCAAAATTTGACGAGACTGTCGAAATCGCGATGAACCTAAACGTTGACCCTCGTCACGCAGACCAGATGGTCCGTGGTGCGATCGTCCTTCCGCACGGTACGGGTAAAACTGTACGTGTTGCCGTATTTGCAAAGGGTGCTAAAGCTGACGAAGCTAAAGCTGCCGGTGCTGATATCGTCGGTACAGACGACCTGGTAGAGCAGATCCAAGAAGGTAACATCAACTTCGATATCGTTGTTGCTGCACCTGATTGTATGGGCCTTGTCGGTAAGATCGGTCGTATTCTAGGGCCAAAAGGTATGATGCCTAACCCTAAAACCGGTACAGTTACGCCAGATGTTGCAACAGCTGTTAACAACGTAAAAGGCGGTCAGGTCGCTTTCCGTGTTGACAAAAAAGGTAACATCCACGCCGGTATCGGTAAAGCGAGCTTCGATGCAACTAAGATCGAAGAGAACGTTTTGGCATTTGTTGCAGCAATCAACAAGCAGAAGCCAGCATCTGCAAAAGGGCGCTACATCAAAAATGCAGCACTTTCATTGACGATGAGCCCGGCTATCAAATTCGATGTAGCTGAACTCGCTGACATTAAATAATTCAACCTCTATTCTTCTAAGCGGCACCGCTGCTTAGAAATTTTTACAACAATTTTCAAAATACCATCCTCTTTTTATTCAATATACATTACTAAACACACTGCAATAACTTCGTTTTGATCTTGTCTTTGTGTTGCTTTTCTGCTTATGCGAAAATTTTTGAAAAAATCAGCGCTAACCACTTGTAATTCAAAGTTACTTTCGGTATAATTGCGTTCCAAATTCAAAAAACTGAGACTTTTACCTACAAATCGGTGGATTTTTAGATAAAGATTTCGATTTGCGGTGACTGCGGTCGCCGTACGATTTCTGGATTATTTGGACTAATGATAGTTGGGGGTTTCTGCAGCGTTTGCAGTAAGCTTAATCGGCCTTTCCCGCCCCTCTTGAAGTTAAAGTCTGGAAAGGAGAATTAAAATGCTTAAATCTAAAAAAGCTGAAGTGATCGCTGATCTTACTGCTTCTTTTGAGAATACGACTGCTGTTGTCATTTGTGACTACAAAGGGATGACAGTCAGTGATCTTGAAGAGTTGCGTAAAGTTGCTAAAACTAAAGATACAAGTGTTCAAGTTGTTAAAAATACATTGGCAACGATCGCTTTGAGTAATGCAGGTATGAGCGGTGTAGAGATCAAAGATACCAACATCTTCCTATGGTCTGATGATGTTATCTCTGCGTCGAAAATCGCGACTGACTTTGCAAAAAAGAACGATAAGTTTGTGATGAAAGCGGGTTACCTTGACGGTGAAGCTGCTGACGTTGCAAAAATCGAAGCATTCGCAAAACTTCCAGGACGCGAAGAGCTACTTGGAATGCTTGCAGCAACATGGATGGCACCGCTTACGAACCTTGCGTTCGGTATCGATGCGCTTAGACAAAAGAAAGAAGCAGAGGCGTAAGCCAGACGCTTTAAGGTTTGTGGCCTAACCACTGAAAAAGTCTCTCCGGACTTTGACTTACCGTGAAAATAGCGGTAAACATAAAAATAAACATAGGAGTCTATTATGGCTGTAACTAAAGAAGATGTATTAGAATTTATCTCTGGTCTTTCAGTTCTTGAGCTTTCTGAGCTTGTTAAAGAATTCGAAGAAAAATTTGGCGTATCTGCTCAACCTGTAGCGGTTGCTGGTGGCGCTGTTGCTGGTGGCGCTGAAGCTGCTGAAGAAAAAACTGAGTTCGATGTTGTTATCACTGATGCCGGTGCTAAGAAAATCGGTGTTATTAAAGCTATCCGTGCTCTTACTGGTCTTGGTCTTAAAGAAGCTAAAGAAGCTGCAGAATCTCTTCCATCTACTATTAAAGAAGGTGTTGATAAAGAGACTGCTGAAGCTGCAAAAGCTGAGCTTGAAGCTGCTGGCGCAACTGTCGAAGTTAAATAATTTCGCTTTAAACGACAAGGAACTCTCCTTGTCATTCGTTCACAGGCCGCTTTGATCGGGTGCTTTGGCACCCAGTCAAAGTGGCCTTTGCGCGTTAGAGACCACAGACATTTATTACTTGTGGCTGTTATGTCCTTGGACGCTTGGACTATTCCCGTTAATTAAACTAAACTCTTTTATTACACACATTATGCAGCAGAAACTGCAATTGTAGTTATGATATTGCATTTTGCGATTTCTACTGCATATAGGGCAGATGCGCCCGATGTATTTGCGACCAGCCCCCGGACACTGCTCCGACTGGCGTATGAGTCTTGTTTGATTATTATAAAATTACCTTAGAGGTTGCCTATGTTAAATAGCCTGTATTCTGGAAACCGTTTACGCGTTGATTTCGCTAAAACTCCACAACAGATCGAAGTTCCGAACCTGTTACAACTTCAACAAAGTTCTTATGAAAACTTTTTGATGATTGAAAAGAAAAACCGTGATACAAGCGGTATCGAAAAAGTTTTCTCTTCCGCATTCCCAATCCATGACGCACAAAACCGTCTTACGATCGAGTACCTTGGCAGCGAAGTCGCTGCACCGAAGTACACCGTTCGTGAATGTATGGAACGTGGCCTGACGTACGCAGTATCACTCAAGATGAAAACTCGTTTGGTGCTTTGGGACCGTGATGAGAACACGAAAGAGAAACTTGGCGTCAAAGATATCAAAGAGCAGTCTATCTTTGTGCGTGACATCCCATTGATGACAGACCGTACGTCGTTCGTTGTAAACGGCGTTGAGCGCGTTGTTGTTAACCAGCTTCACCGTTCACCGGGTGTCATCTTCAAAGAAGAGGAGTCGACGACTGCGGGCAACAAACTGATCTATACAGGACAGATCATTCCGGATCGCGGTTCATGGCTCTATTTCGAATATGATCCGAAAGATATCCTTTACATGCGAATCAACAAACGCCGTAAGGTGCCTGTTACGATCATGTTCCGTGCAATGGGTTACTCTAAACAAGATATTTTGAAGATGTTCTACCCGCTTCAGAAGATCAACATCTCTGAGAACCAGTTCACAATGGACTTCAAACCTGACGAGTTCGCAGGTCGCCTTGATTATGATCTTGTATCAGAATCCGGCGAAGTGCTTTTGGCATCAGGCAAACGCCTTACGGCTAAGAAAGCGCAGAAATTCGTCGATGATGGCGTCAAAGCGGTTCAATATCCGTTAGAGACGCTTGTAGAGCGTTATTTGGCAGAACCGATCATTGATCCTGAAACAGGTGAGATCCTCTTTGACACAATGACATCTGTTGACGAAACAAAACTCAAAAAGATGGCAGAAGCCGGCGTTACCGAATTTGTTATTGCGAATGACCTGGCTGAAGGCGTTGATGCATCGATCATCAATGCATTCAATGCCGATGCTGATTCGCTTAAACTGCTTAAGCAGACAGAAGAGATCGAAGACGAAAACGATCTGTCGGCGATCCGTATCTATAAAGTGATGCGTCCAGGCGAGCCGGTCACAAAAGATGCAGCTAAAGCGTTCGTAAACCAGCTGTTCTTTGACCCGGAACGTTACGACCTGACAAAAGTCGGTCGTATGAAGATGAACCACAAATTGGGACTGGATATTCCTGAGTATGTTACGGTTCTGACCAACGAAGACATCATCAACACGGTTAAATACGTTATTAAAGTCAAAAACGGTCAGGGTCACATCGATGACCGTGACCACCTTGGTAACCGTCGTATCCGTTCGATCGGTGAGCTTTTGGGTAATGAGCTTCACAACGGTCTGATCAAGATGCAAAAAGCGATCAAAGACAAACTTTCGACGATGAGCGGACCGATGTCAGAGCTTATGCCGCATGACCTGATCAACTCCAAGATGATCACATCGACGATCATGGAGTTCTTCTCGGGCGGGCAGCTGTCGCAGTTTATGGACCAGACGAACCCGCTTTCAGAAGTAACACACAAACGTCGTCTTTCGGCACTTGGTGAAGGTGGTCTTGTCAAAGAACGTGCCGGCTTCGAAGTGCGTGACGTTCACCCGACACACTACGGCCGTATCTGTCCGATTGAGACACCGGAGGGCCAGAATATTGGTCTTATCAATACCTTGGCAGCCTACTCTAAAGTTAATGAGCTTGGATTTATCGAAGCACCGTACAACATGGTTAAAGACGGTAAAGTCCTTACCGGTCCGGAAAACGTTGTTTATTTGACGGCGACACAGGAAGAGGGCAAAACGATTGCAGCTGCTTCGAATGCTATCGATGCAGAGGGCAACTTTGTCGAAGAGCTGATCGAAATCCGTAGAGACGGCGAGATCATGCTTGGTAAAGCAACGGATTGTGAGTACATGGACCTTTCATCTCAGATGGTTGTCGGTGTGGCTGCATCCCTGATCCCGTTCCTTGAGCATGATGATGCGAACCGTGCGTTGATGGGATCGAACATGCAGCGTCAGGCTGTGCCGCTTCTTAAACCGCAGGCACCGATGGTCGGAACAGGTATTGAAAAACTTGTTGCCCGTGATGCTTGGGAGTGTATTAAAGCGAAACGCGCCGGTCGCGTTGAAAAAGTCGATGCGAAGCATGTCTTTGTAATGGGTGAAGATGAGGGCGGTACCTTTATCGATTACTACCCGCTTCAAAAGAACCTTCGTACCAACCAGAACACGACATTCAGCCAGAAAGCGGCGGTTCATGTCGGTCAGATGGTCGAAGCCGGTCAGATCATTGCCGATGGTCCGAATATGGATCACGGTGAGCTGGCACTCGGTGTCAATGCGATGGTCGCGTTTATGCCTTGGAACGGTTACAACTATGAGGATGCGGTCGTTATCTCTGAGCGTATGATCCGTGAAGATGCTTATACATCGGTTCACATTTATGAGAAAGAGTGTGAGGCACGTGAGCTTAAGCACGGTATCGAAGAGATCACCCGTGACATCCCGAACGTCCGTGACGACGAGCTTTCTCACCTGGATGAGAGCGGTATTGTCAAGATCGGTACCAGCGTAAGCGGCGGTATGATCCTGGTCGGTAAAGTCTCGCCTAAAGGTGAGGTCAAACCGACGCCGGAAGAGCGTCTTCTACGTGCGATCTTCGGTGAAAAAGCGGGTCACGTGGTCAACAAATCACTCTACTGCCCGCCATCGATGGAAGGTGTTGTTGTCGACATCAAGATCTTCACGAAAAAAGGGTACGACAAAGACCCTCGTGCACTGGAGCTTGAGAAGCAGGAACGCGACGAGCTCGAGCGTGAGCACTATGACCGTCTACTGATGATCGACAAAGAGGAGATGATCCGTATCGAGTCGATCCTGACGAAAGCAGAACTTGTTACAGACGTAACGGTGAATGACGTTGAGTACAAAGTGGGTGACCGCATTACTGCCGAAGCGCTTGCAAACGTTAACCGTTTTGCGATGAACAATGTTGTCAAGTCATTCTCCGAAGAGGTACAGGCACAGTATAACAATACGAAGAACCACTTCCAGAAACAGAAGAAAAAGTTCCGTGACGAGCACGAAGAGAAACTGACCATTCTTGAAAAAGACGACATCCTTCCAAACGGTGTTACGAAATTTGTCAAGGTGTACATTGCCACAAAACGTAAGCTGAAAGTCGGAGATAAGATGGCAGGTCGTCACGGTAACAAGGGTATTGTCTCTATTATCGTTCCTGAAGTCGATATGCCGTACATGGCAGACGGCCGCTCGGTTGACGTCTGTCTGAACCCGCTGGGTGTACCGTCTCGTATGAATATCGGACAGATCCTTGAGATGCACCTGGGTATGGCGGGCCGTGAACTCGGTCACCAGATCCAGGATATCTTCGAAGCGAAACAGAGCGACTTTATCGCACAGCTTCGTACGAAGATGACAGAGATCGCTGACGTTGCGCGTTTCATGAACGCAGGCGAAGTGATCGCTAAGATGAGCGATGACGATCTATTGACATTCGCACGCGACTGGTCGAACGGTGTCAAGTTCGCAACACCGATCTTCGAAGGTGTCAATACGGAAGAGTTCGCGAAACTGTTCGAACTTGCAAAACTTGACAGTGACGGTAAAACGGTTCTGTACGATGGTAAAACAGGTGAACAGATCAAAGAGCGTGTCAACGTCGGTTACATGTATATCCTTAAGCTGCACCACCTGGTTGATGAGAAAGTTCACGCCCGTTCTACGGGGCCTTACTCTCTCGTTACGCAGCAGCCGGTTGGTGGTAAAGCGCTCTTCGGTGGACAGCGTTTTGGTGAGATGGAAGTATGGGCGCTTGAGGCGTACGGTGCTTCTGCGGTACTTAAAGAGATGCTGACGATCAAATCGGATGATGTTGAAGGACGTGTCAACGCCTACAAAGCATTGACAAAAGGTGAAGCGGTTCCGGCATCCGGAATCCCGGAAACCCTGTTTGTATTGACAAAAGAGTTGCAAGCCCTTGCGCTTGACGTAGAGATTTTTGACGAGGTAGAAGACAATGAGTAAATTAGTACCAATAGAGATTACAGAAGACAACCCTCCAAAAGACATTAAACAGCTTCAGTTTCGTTTGGCAAGCCCGGAGAAAGTTCTCTCTTGGAGTCACGGTGAAGTTAAAAAACCTGAGACGATCAACTACCGTACGCTTAAACCTGAGCGCGACGGTCTGTTCTGTGCCAAGATCTTCGGTCCGGTACGTGACTACGAGTGTCTTTGCGGTAAATACAAAAAGATGCGTTACAAAGGCGTTGTCTGTGAGAAGTGTGGTGTTGAAGTAACCACCACTAAAGTGCGCCGTACACGTATGGGTCACATCGACCTTGTCACGCCTGTCGCACACATCTGGTATGTCAGTTCACTGCCGTCACGTATCGGTACACTTCTTGGTGTCAAGATGAAAGACCTCGAACGCGTACTTTACTACGAAGCCTACATCGTCAAGAATTCAGGTGATGCATTCTATGACGGTGAAGAGTCTACACCGGTATTGAAATATGATGTTCTAAATGAAGAGCAGTACCGTATTTTGATGTCGCGTTACTCTGAAGCAGGTTTCAAAGCGATGATGGGTGGCGAAGCGATCCGTGATATGCTTGAAGATATCGACCTTGTTGAGATCTTTTCACAGCTTAAAGAAGACATGGATAACACGAAGTCGGTCGCTAAAACCAAGACTTTGGTCAAGCGTCTTAAAGTCATCGAGTCATTCCTAAACTCGGGTAACAACCCGGCGTGGATGATGCTGACGGCTCTTCCTGTCCTTCCGCCAGATCTTCGTCCGCTTGTCAGCCTTGACGGCGGCAAGTTCGCGGTCTCTGATGTGAATGACCTTTACCGCCGTGTTATCAACCGTAACCAGCGTCTTAAGCGTCTTATCGAGCTTGAGGCACCGGAGATCATTGTCCGTAATGAGAAGCGTATGCTTCAGGAGTCTGTCGATGCACTGTTTGATAACGGTCGTCGTGCGAATGCCGTTAAGGGTGCCAACAAGCGTCCGCTTAAATCACTTTCTGAAGTGATCAAAGGTAAGCAGGGCCGTTTCCGTCAAAACCTTCTTGGTAAACGTGTTGACTTCTCCGGCCGTTCTGTTATCGTTGTCGGACCTTCACTACGCATGGATGAGTGTGGTCTTCCTAAGAAGATGGCGATCGAGCTTTTCAAACCGCATTTGATCGCAAAACTTGAAGACAAAGGGTATGCAACAACCGTCAAAGCGGCGAAGAAGATGATCGAAGCGCAAACGAACGAAGTATGGGAATGTCTAGCGGAGATCGTTGAC
>JBFFKK010000061.1:0-10447 GCA_041555445.1 Sulfurimonadaceae bacterium | reverse complement strand
CTATGCTAAGAACACTAATTTACTATTCAGTGAGTGACTTTCTAATGTCTCACAAACACCCTTCATTCCGAGGAGAAGGAGAATATAGATTATTTACCCATATCCCAATCCAAAAGACATGGTCAGGATCTGATTATCTATTAGATCATCCAAATGGCAAAACCCAATATACACCATTTGCATTTGGGCCTAACGCTATTGGTTATCGCGATCTCACTGAATTTTTATCGGAGCTAGTTCATTCTGTAAACATGGGTCCACACATAGACAGTGAGCATAAAAATAAATTGAAAAAGCGACTTTTAGAGTTGGGTATAAAAGATAAGCTGGTCCAATCATCAATACCTATTCGAAATTAAATACATTGCGCATAACAAACCAAAGGAGACCAATCAAAAACCCGCAGGCGGCTTTTTGATTGCTCATTTTAAACGTTAAAACCGTATAAACAGCCTACAACCGCTTATTAATCGCCTCTTTAAAGCCCCAGCTGCGCCGCGCTTCGATCACCTTTTTATGGTCGATCTCCGCGATCATCAGCTCTTCACTGTCGCCGAGGTGCTCTTCGATCTCGCCGTACGGGTTGGCAAGGACGGAGTCGCCGTAGAAGTGCCAGGTGTAGTCGTCTTCTTTGTAGTCGCCGATGCGGTTGGCACGCAGGATGTAGCAGTTGTGGGTAAAGGCGCGCGTTTTGATGATCTCTTTCCAGCGTTCGTGCGACTCAAAGGTCGAGATGGTCGGCAGCAGCACACAGTCGATGTTTTTCATCGAAGCGTAGTACCAGAGGTCATCGAAATGGAGTTCAAACCCGCCCATGACCATAAACTTCACCCCCTCAAACGTAAAACTCAACGGGGCTCGGACACCCTCTATCGGGTTGGCGAAATACTTCTCTTCGTTCCAGTGGCTGTAGTTGATAAGGAATTGCTGGTGGTAATAGCTTATGGAGCTTGGCGAGATCTTGGCGATCACCTTGTAGGGCTCTTTTTTCCGCACAAGGATGATCGGGGCGACAATGACCATACCGTGTTTTTGGGCCATCTCTTTCAACACCGTGAGCTGATGTTCGCTCTGCTCCCGGATCATCGCGACGGGGGTCGTCTCGAGCTCTTTAAAAAAAGAGTTGAGCATGTACTCGCCCAGAAGAAGGAGTTTCACCCCTTTTTTATGGGCGATGCGCACAAAATGGTACAGTTTGGTCGAACTCATGCCAATGGATTGAAGTTGGAGTACCGCGACTTTCATTGGCCCCTCTTTTCCTACTGCTGTGTACGGATCTGTTCTATCTGAAGCTGGGCGTTCTCAAGCATCTTCTGTGCTTCCTGAAGCTCTTTCATCCCCTCTTCATACGCCTTGACACTGTCACTGAGGGTGATCTCCGGGTTCATCAGCTTCTCCAGGATCACCTTCGCTTTCTCCAGTCTGACTTCAAAATCTTCTGTTCTCTTCTCACTCATGCAACGCCTTTCTTACATAATCTTCAAATTTGTCGAGCTCCACCAAAAAGGCGTCGTGCCCGTAGTCGCTGTCCACTTCCAGGTAGTCGCTTTTCAGATCGGCCCGTCCCGCCAGTCCGTCGGCGATGGTCTTCATCTCATCGCTCTTAAAGAGCATGTCGTCTTTAAAGCCTATCAGATAGATCTCTGACTGGATCTTCTCCAGGGCCTCTTCGAGAGAGTCAAAGCCGCGCGAAAGATCGTAGATGTTGATCGCTTTGGTGATGTAGAGATAGGCAAGCGGGTCGAACCATTTGGTAAAGTTGTAGCCGTTGTACTCCAGGTACGACTCCACCTGAAACTTGCCGAAAAGCTCATACAGCCCGTCCGTGCGTTTGTATTCACGCCCGAACTTCTGTTCCATCGAGTGGGGTGACAAAAAGCTGATGTGCCCTGCCATACGCCCTACCGCCATACCGCTCAGACCGTTTTCGTGAATGTCTTCGGGGTCGTAGTAACCGTTTTTAAAGTCGGGATCGTTCAGGATCGACTCCTGCGCGACCTTGTTAAACGCGATCGCCCACGGCTGGGTCGCATGGGTCGCGGCCATAGTGATGATCTTCGTCGCGAACTTCGGAAAATGCACGGCGAACTGCAGCGCCTGCATACCGCCCATCGACCCGCCTACAATGGCATGGACATGGTGGATGCCCAAACGGTCGAACAAAATACGCTGTGCTTTGACCATGTCTTTGATCGTGACGACAGGGAACTTGTAGCGGTAGGCCTCAAGGTGCGGGTACATCGTCGACATCGGTCCGGTCGAGCCGAAACAGCTGCCGATAACATTGGTGCAGATGACGAAGTACTCGTCGGTATCGATGGCTTTGCCCGGACCGATCAGACCGTCCCACCAGCCCGGTTTGTTCTCGCCTTCGTAGTAGCCGGCGGCATGGTGCGAACCGGTCAGCGCATGGCACACGACGATGATGTTCGACTTCTCTTCGTTCATCTTGCCGTAGGTCTCATAGGCGATGTCGTACGGTTCCAGGATACGCCCGCTCTCCAGGTACAGAGGGTTAGTAAAATGTTCACTATGGGTCTCTAGGTTTAAGAGCGCTCTGCTTTTTGCTGCTTCGATGGTTACGCCTCTAACGCCTGTGAAAGGTCTGCTATAAGATCGGCAACATTCTCAAGGCCTGCACTGATACGGATCAGCCCCGCAGGCACGCCGCAGGCAACGAGCTCATCTTCTGAAAGCTGCTGGTGCGTTGTCGATGCCGGGTGCGTGATGATCGATTTCGAATCACCGATGTTAACCACGAGTGAAAACAGTTTGGTCGCATCGACGATCGCTTTTGCCTGGTCATAATCGCTGACGACAAAGCTTAAGAGTCCGCTCGCCTGGCCCTTGTCAAAATAACGCTGTGCATTTTCATAGTTTGGGTTTGACTTCAGACCCGGGTAGTTGACCACGGCAACTTTAGGATGCCCTTCCAGGAACTCCGCCAGCATCAGGGCGTTGTGTGAATGTTCTTTCATACGAAGTGAAAGCGTTTCCAGGCCCTGAATAAAGAGCCATGAGTTAAACGGTGAGCTGACGGCCCCGATATCACGCAAGAGTGACAGACGTGCACGCAGGGTGTAGACAGGAAGCGGGACATCGACATAGACCAGCCCGTGATACGAGGTATCCGGCTCGTTAAAGTGGGCGTAGCGCAGGTTGCCTTTGAGCTTGTCGACCAGCCCTTTACGCTCGACCATGATCCCGCCGATGGCAAGCCCCTGACCGGTCGTATATTTACTGGCAGAGTGTACAACGACATCGACCCCGTGTTCCAGCGGACGGCAGAGTGCCGGTGTCGCAACCGTGTTGTCAACGACCGTCAGCACCTTGTGTTTGTTGGCAATCGCCGTGATCGCAGCAATGTTGGCGACATCGATACTCGGGTTGGTCAGGCTCTCAAAAAAGATCACTCTGGTCTTGTCGTCGATAAGCGCTTCGGCCGATTGCGGGTTCTGCACGTCAAAATAACGCGCCTCGATCCCGAAACGCTTCAGTGTGTGTGAGAACAGTGTCAGCGATCCGCCGTAAAGCTGTGACGCACAGACGATGTTGTCGCCCGCTTCGGCAGCATTGGCGATCGCATAGAAGATCGCTGACATCCCGCTGGATGTCGCAAGCCCCGCTTCGCCACCCTCTAGTTGGGCAAAACGTTTTTCGAAGACATCCGTCGTCGGGTTGTTAAGACGGGTATAGATATTGCCGAGCTCTTTGAGTGCAAAGAGGTTGGCTGCATGTTCAACATCACGAAACTCATACGCCGTACTCATATAAATCGGTACAGCCATTGTCGACTGAGAATCTTTCTCGTAGCCTGCGTGCAGTGCTTCTGTTTGAAAATGCATTTTTATCCTTTGTGTTATCTGTATATAACAGCCGTGTCCGCTAACAAATCATGCAGCGCACGCCTGTCTTTTCTAAAGCCGACCATTAAAAAGCCGGCAGCCAGGGGGATGGTAGAAATAATATAACCAATATAACGAATAATCGCTTGTTTGTTGTTAATCTCTTGGCCGGTTTTAAGATCAACCACATGAATCCCCAGCAATTTCTTGCCCGGGGTCGCTCCGGCCCACTTTTTCCAGAAGAAAATGGTGACACCGGCGATCGCCAGTTCGAACAGGGATTCCCATTTCATACTGGCTTTGGGCATGTTCTGGAGTGCTGCAGCTATATCGCCGTTACGGGCGGAGGCCATGCTTTTCGAAACGTCCGAGAAATTGAGCCAGTTGCCGTCGCTGACAAGATAGATCAAAAGAGCGATCGGCACGATCAACACTGCCGTATCGATCCAGCTCGCCAAAAAGCGGATCCAGAAACCGGCATACTTGACAGTGGGTGTCGGATTGTCAGACTTTTTTTTCATTTATATCCATCGCTAACTGTGTCACCGCCAGCTGTCGTATGACGTTTTCAAGCTTAGAATTCGACTTTGGGCACAAGCCTATAATAGCCTGTTACCCGGGGTCAATGTAAAGGGTATATCTTTTTTAAACGTGGTAGTTCGGTGCTTCAGCCGTGATCTGTACGTCATGGACATGCGACTCTTTCAGACCCGCAGACGTAATCTCGACAAATTCCGCTTTCTCCCAGAAAGCGGCAATGCTCTCTGAACCGCAGTACCCCATCGATGCACGAAGGCCGCCCATCATCTGATGCACGATGCCCGCGATCGGACCGCGGAACGGAACACGACCTTCAATCCCTTCCGGTACCAGCTTGTCTGCTGCTGTCCCTTCCTGGAAATAACGGTCGTTAGACCCTTTTTGCATCGCACCGATACTGCCCATACCGCGGTATGATTTGTATTGACGGCCCTGGAAGTTGATCAGGTCGCCCGGTGACTCTTCCGTACCTGCAAGCAGTGATCCCGCCATGATACAGCTGGCACCGACAGCAAGTGCTTTTGCGATCTCACCGGAGTACTTGATCCCGCCGTCAGCGATAATAGGTACACCCAGTCTGCGTCCGACCTGAGCACACTCGTCGATCGCAGAGATCTGAGGTACACCCACGCCCGCAACGATACGCGTTGTACAGATAGATCCCGGTCCGATACCGACTTTGACAGCGTCAGCGCCGGCTTCGACCAGGGCTTCAACCGCTTCGCCCGTTGCGACATTACCGGCGATAATGTCGACATCAAGCTCCGCTTTGATCGCACGGACACTGTCCATGATCCCTTTTGAGTGGCCATGAGCCGAGTCGAGGACAAGGACATCGACGCCCGCTTCAACCAGCGCTTTGGCGCGGTCCATCTGACCGACACCGATCGCCGCACCGACACGAAGGCGGCCAAGATCATCTTTGTTCGCATTAGGATAGGCGATGCGCTTTTTAATGTCTTTGATCGTGTAAAGGCCCTGAAGTACACCCTTCTCATCGATAACAGGCAGCTTTTCTATCTTGCTTTTGTGCATGATGTCGGCAGCGTCGTCAAGCGACATCCCTTTGGTACCGGTGACCAACGGCATTTTCGTCATCACTTCAGCGGCTGTTTTTGCATAATCCTTCTCAAAACGCATATCACGGTTTGTCAAGATACCCAACAGCACGTTGTTTTCGTCGACAACCGGCACGCCGCTGATACGGTACTCGCCCATCTTGATGTCGGCTTCTCTCAACGTCGCGTCCGGTGAGACCGAAACGGGATCCACGATCATGCCGCTTTCAGACTTTTTGACCTGTCTGACCTGCTTCGCCTGCGTAGCAATATCCATGTTTTTATGAATGATACCGATACCGCCGAGACGCGCCATCGCGATCGCGGCACGGTACTCTGTTACGGTGTCCATCGCCGCAGAGACCATCGGGATGTTGAGTTTGATGTTTTTAGTGAGCATGCTCTCCAGGTTTACTTCTTTTGGGAGTACTTCTGAGTACTTAGGGACTAGTAGAACGTCTTCGAATGTCAATGCGCGTTTACGGATATTCATTGTGTTTTCCTTGGTTTATGAATTTAATTGTTGTTCTAATGAGAGGGCACCGTCAAACAGTGTCTGCTCCTCATAAGCGTTGGCGATCAGTTGCAGACCGACCGGCATGCCGTTTTCCGCTGTGTCGACCGGCAATGAGATCGCCGGCAGCCCGGCAAGGTTGACGGAGATGGTATAGATATCGCTCAAGTACATCTCGAGCGGATCTTCCAAAGCACCGACTTCGTAGGCCGTACGCGGCGCTACCGGGCTCAAGATAAGGTCAACTTCGGCAAAGAGTTTTGCATACTCCTCTTTGATCAGGTGACGCACTTTTTGCGCTTTGACATAGTAGGCATCGTAGTACCCGCTAGAAAGAACAAAGTTGCCCAGAAGAATACGGCGTTTGACTTCGTCGCCGAACCCTTCCGAACGGGTCTTGACAAAAAGGTCGTTAAGGTTTTCACCCTCTTTACGGTTTCCGTAACGGATACCGTCATAGCGTGCGAGGTTCGTCGTGGCCTCAGCGGTTGCCGTAATGTAGTAGGCAGAGATATCGAACTTACCGTCCATCAGGCTCTTTTCGACGATGGTATGACCGGCGGCTTTGAGTGCCTCGACCGCTTTTTCATACCCTTTTTTGATATCGTCACTGGCATCTTTGACATGGTCCGGGATAATGGCGATCGTCAGCTTGCGAGACGGGTCAAGCTTGTCAGCGACCTTGTCGTTGCTGGCATAACTTGTCGAGTCTTTCTCATCGTGTCCGCTGATAATGTCGTAAAGGATAGCCGCATCTTCAACATTCTGCGTCATCGGTCCGATCTGGTCAAGCGAGCTTGCGTAAGCGCCCAGGCCGTAACGGCTGACACGGCCGTAGGTCGGCTTCATCCCGACGATCCCGCAGAATGCGGCCGGCTGGCGGATCGATCCGCCGGTATCGGAGCCCAGTGCCGCAATAGCAAGCCCGGCACCGACTGCGGCTGCAGATCCGCCTGAAGAGCCGCCGGGTACGCAGTTCGGGTTGTGCGGGTTTTGTGTGATCCCGTAGCATGAGCTCTCAGTCGTCGAGCCCATCGCGAACTCATCCATGTTGGTACGCCCGAACGGCGAAAGACCCGCCTCCGTCAGCTTGTTGATCACCGTCGCATTGTACGGTGCGATGTAGCCTTGCAGGATCTTCGACCCTGACGTCACGGACCACTCTTTGACCTGGATGTTGTCTTTGATCGCGATCGGCACACCGTCACCGACATTGTTGATATCAACATAGGCATTGAGCTCAGGCCTTGCTTCGATCTGTTTTTTGAGATCGTCTTTAAAAGTGGCTAGCTCCTCTTTCGAGAGGCTAAGGGCTTCTTTAAGTGTAATCAAACATTATCCTTTTTTGCTTTTTTTACTGCATAGATGCCGAGCAGAGAGACGGCAACGATAATTACGATCGTCACGATAATGGTCATGGCGCTTACCGGCTCTGTCATGTTAAACATTCATCACCTTGTCACAACGCTCACACAGACTCTCTTCGTCTTTCGAGTGGAATTTCCAGCAACGCGGGCACTTCGCCTCAGTTGCCATACCGATAACAAAGGTGTCGCCTTCGACAGTGAACTCACCCAGTTTTTCAACCGGCAGCCCCGCTTTAATACCGGAGACAACGAACCAATCTTCCGCTTCAACTTCAGGCAGTGCACTGATTTTTGCTGACTCTCCATAGATAATGAGCTCCAGCGTACTTTTGATCTTCTTCTCTTTTTTGAGGCCGTCCACGATCTCAGAGAACCCTTCGCGTGCTTTGATCATGTAGGTCTCGTCAAACAGGGCATACTCGACGTTGATCGGCGTGTAGACGATGTCAAAGATATCTTCGGCGTCACCTTTGATGACCGCCGGCGCGCTCTCCAGGATCTCGTCCGCCGTATAGGTCAGGATCGGCGCGACCAGGCCGAGAAGCGACTTCGTGATCATCGCCATCGCACTCTGCGAAGCACGGCGGTGTGCGTCCTCTTTGGCGTCACAGTAGAGTCGGTCTTTGGTAATATCCATAAAGATACCGCTCAACTCGTTGACGATAAAGTTGTTGAGCGTGCTCATACCGCCGACAAAGTTATAGGCGCTGAACTGCTTGTGCGTCTCGTCGAAAACAACCTGCGCTTTCGAGACGATCCAGCGGTCAAGCTCGCCCAGCTCTTCGTACGGCATAATGGTATCAAGGTCATCGATGTTCGCCAACAGAAAGCGGAACGTGTTGCGCAGTTTGCGGTACTGTTCGGCGGTCTGCTTCAGGATGTCGTCGGAGATCTTCTGGTCGTTCTGATAATCCGTCATCGCGACCCAGAAACGGAGGATCTCGGAACCGTACTGCTTGACCACCTTGTCCGGTGCCAGGACGTTGCCCTTGGACTTGCTCATCTTTTCGCCCTTGCCGTCCATGGTAAAGCCGTGCGTGATCAGCGCTTTGTACGGCGCCTTGTGCTCGACCGCCGTGCTCAGGAAGAGTGACGACTGGAACCAGCCGCGGTGCTGGTCGCTCCCCTCAAGGTAGACGTCAGCCGGGTATTTGCCGGCATCGTAGTTGCGGGACTTCATCACCGCATTCCAGGTCGCACCCGAATCGAACCAGACGTCAAGGATGTCCGTCACTTTTTCAAGCTCTTCCGGTTTGTAGCCTGAACCCGGGTAGAGAAGCTCAGCGATCTCCATCGTGTACCAGGCGTCCGAGCCCTGCATCTCAAAGATCATCGCCACGAAGTTCAGGACCTTCTCGTCGAGGATCACCTCGCCCGTCGCTTTGACACGGAAAAGTGCGATCGGCACACCCCAGTCGCGCTGACGGGAGATACACCAGTCCGGACGGTTCTCGACCATGGAGGTGAGACGTTTACGGCCTGTTTCCGGGTAGAAGGCCGTTTTGTTCACTTCGTCCATCGCGATCTCGCGGAGCGTACGCTCTTCGCCCTCAGGCTTCTGGTCGACCGCGATGAACCACTGCTTCGTCGCACGGAAGATCAGCGGCGTATGTGAACGCCAGCAGTGCGGATAGGAGTGGGTAAACTTACTGACTTTCAAAAGCCCGTCGCCAAGCAGTTCCAGGATCGGTTCGTTCGACTTGAAGATATGTTTCCCGACGAACTCTTCAGGATTGGGGAAGAGTCTTTCGCGGACGACTGTCTGATCGTAGCAGCCCGTCTCATCGACCGGCATAATGACATCAAGGTTGTACTTCAGGCCGACACGGTAGTCATCTTCACCATGTCCCGGTGCCGTATGGACACAGCCTGTACCGCTCTCCATCAAGACGTGCTCGCCTAAAACGATATGGGACGAACGGCCGTTAAGCGGGTTGATCGCATGTAAGTTCTCAAACTTGGCAGCCTCGAAAGTCTGGACGACCTCGCCTGCGACGACACCGTTTTCGATGTTCTCGTTGTAGAGTTTCTCGGCGACGATATAACCGTCACTCGTACGGACATACTTCTCGTCCGGGTTGAGCGAGATACCGACGTTTGCCGGCAATGTCCAAGGTGTCGTCGTCCAGATAACAAGAGCAGCTTTACCTTCGATGCCCATACGGACTTTCGACTCTTCACTGAGTTCGAACGCGACATAGATAGAGTGCGACTCTTTATCTTCATACTCGACTTCTGCTTCTGCAAGCGCCGTACGTTCAGCCCATGACCAGTAGACCGGCTTGGAACGTTCGATCAGCAGCCCTTTTTTCGCCACATCGCAGAGGGTACGGTAGATGTTCGCTTCGAACTTATAGTCCATTGTGAGATAAGGATTTTCCCAGTCTGCCAAAATACCGAGGGTCTTGAACTCTGAACGCTGTACATCAACGAACTTAGCAGCGTGTTCACGGCAAAGTTTACGGACTTCGCCTGTGCTGAGAAGCTCCTTCTTCTGCTTGCCGCCAAGCTTCTTCTCTACCTGCTGCTCGATCGGCAGACCGTGACAGTCCCAACCCGGGGTAAAGCGGACCGACTTGTTATTGAAGTAGTTGAACTTGATAATGATGTCTTTCAGGACCTTGTTGAGGGCGTGACCGATGTGAATGTTGCCGTTGGCGTACGGCGGTCCATCATGCAGCGTGAATGGCTCAGCGTCTTCACGGTTTTTCTTCATCTTTTCATAGATCTTGTTCTCATCCCAGGCTTTGTAGCGCTTAGGTTCGTTTTGAACAAGGTTCCCACGCATCGGGAAGTCTGTTTTAGGCAGTAACAGAGTCTCTTTATAATCCATGTAACCCTCAGTATTCAGTTTAAAATTTTTTGGATTATATCCTTATAGGGTTTAAAATGGGCTGACAACAAAGGTGGACCGCTCTCTATCTCCTTTCACAGGAGCCAAAGGGACGTTCAATGTTTTCAAATCGCTGTAGAATGTGAAGCACCGGAAGCGGAGAAATTTTCGTTTTTCAATGCGCTCAGAGAGCACTCGGCACATCAGCGTATTGTGTTATACTTCGCACCCATAGTACTATTTCAACGCCGGAGCGAAATTTGAAAAAACGTCTGTATTTTATCGGCAAT
>JBFFKK010000060.1:0-10618 GCA_041555445.1 Sulfurimonadaceae bacterium | reverse complement strand
TTTTTCACAACCATTAACTTCGACGTCAAACCCGCTTCGCTATCGATGTTTCGCTGCGCTCTTTATTTATGTTACTTTAGCCAAAAAGCGTGCTATCAGCACCCTTCTTTGCCATATCCTCCACCGCGCCACTTCTTTTTCCCTTTTAAAACACACAATCCAAACACACTTTTATACAACCATTAACTTCGACGTCAAACCCGCTTCGCTATCGATGTTTCGCTGCGCTCTTTATTTATGTTACTTTAGCCAAAAAGCGTGCTATCAGCACCCTTCTTTGCCATAGCGTCCACCGCTGTTTTTTCATTATATTTGTTTCTTGTGTATCAACATACTTTATAAAATTATCTAATACTGATGAGATTAAAGTGGCAAAAAGTAACATTGATGAAATAATAAACACTTTTACTGACATTATGCTATTTTTTTATATTAATATATGTCTATAGTATATATCTCTTAAAAAAACTTAAGACAACAGAAGGAGTTTATTGATGATTAGTCCAACACCTATTGACGAACAGATCACATTAGATAAATACAAATATATTCTAAGCCGCACAGATGACAAAGGGGTTATACAGTTCGGTAATGATTATTTTTACGAGATTTCCGGATACACTGCCAATGAGATGATCGGGCAGCCTCACAGCATGATCCGTCATCCCGATATGCCGAAAGTCATATTCAAGTTGATGTGGGATCGCCTGAAACAGGGGAAAAATATTTTTGCCGTTGTCAAAAACCTGGCCAAAGACGGGCGCTATTACTGGGTTACGACAAAATTTGAGATCAAGAAAAATCCGATGGACAACAGCATTACAGGCTATATGGCCTATCGTCAAGCTGCAAAACCGCAGGCTGTCTCCACCATGTCAAAACTCTATGAAGAGTTACTGGAGATCGAAAAAAGTTCCGGGATCGAAGCTGCAGAAAAGTACTTTATCGGATATCTTGAATCCAAACGAATGACATATGATGAGTTTATTGACGGGGTGATAGGAAATAACGGGGTATTCAAACTCTTTTTCAAAGCGATGGAAAAACTTTTCAATAACTAAGGTGTTATCGGCATCCTCATAACAGGTGTTTAAAGTGTCTTACGACACTTTGACGTGATTACTTCTTTTTATAATGTGACATAAAGTAGTTGAACGAATGTTTCAATGCTTTCTGCGTTAACTCGACAAACTCTTTTGTCTCTTGCCAGCCGTCACTCGCTTTTGCGCCAAGTTCTTTGAACTTCTTCTCTGCTTCATCGATCAATGTTTCAAGTTCCTTGCGCTGCTCTTCGTACACTTTTTTGGCATCTGCACTGAGACCTTCCACCTTCTCTTTTAAGTTCAGCTCCGTCAACTGTTTTTTAAACGAATCGATCTGTTTCTGTGCTTCTGCGAGAACTTGTTCTTTTGTCATTACTTGTCCTTTTAATGTATATAAATTAATTATACACCTTTTTTTCCGTTATTTATCATTAATTTCACAATTTATTGGGACGGCACTTACCATTACCGGTCTCTAAAGTTGCTACAATACGTCTATGAATAAAGTCGCCATCATCGGCGGTGGCGCGGCCGGACTGATGGCTGCGCTTACCGCCGCAAAATCCGGAGCCGATGTCACTCTCTACGAGCACAATAAAAGTGTTGGTAAAAAGATTCTCGCCTCAGGGAACGGACGCTGCAATATCATCAACACGACAGCCTATGTCACCGACTACTTCGGCGCCAACCCCGCTTTTGCGGCCTATGCTCTGGAAGCCATGCCCTATCGCGCTTTTGAAAAGTTCTGCCTCGCGATCGGGCTTCTGCTCGACGCCAAAGATGACGGCCGCTGCTACCCGCTTTCCAATGAAGCGAAATCGGTCGTTATCGCCTTCTCTGAAGCGGTCAAAACGGCCGGCGTGACCGTTTTGACGGACCAGAATGTCACCCTTATCGCCAAAGACGGCCAACACTTTACGGTGCAGACGGATCAGACAGAACAAGCCTATGACAAAGTCCTCGTCGCAACGGGTTCGGAAGCCGCACCGCAGCTCGGTGCGACCGGTGACGGCTACACCTTTGCCAAAGCATTCGGGCATGCGATCGAACCGCCCTACCCCTCGCTGGTACAGCTGCACATCGATTCGGAGATCCACCAAAAAATGGCCGGTGTCAAAACGGTTGCCGAAGTGACGCTCTATCTTAACGGAAAAGCGGAAGAGAAGATCTCGGGGGACATCCTCTTTACGCGTTACGGTATCTCGGGGCTGGCTATTTTGGATGTCAGTCAGAAAGCCTCATCGGCTCTGGCCGGATTTCAGCATGTTGCCGTCGGGGTAAACCTGCTGCCGCGTTTTAACCGCCAAACACTCAGCACTCAGCTTGAAAAGCTCTTCAAAGCCGTCCCTGACCATACGCTCGAAAGTGCCCTGTGCGGCATGATCTCCACCAAGATCGTACCCAACCTGCTGAAAAGCGCCGGGATCGAACCGACCATGCCGGCATCGGCACTCAATACCAAACAGATCAAAAAGCTGGCCCATCAACTGCAGGATTGGCGCTTTGAGATCATCGACACCCACGGTTTCAAACATGCCGAGGTAAGCGGCGGCGGCGTCAGCACCGAACAGATCAATGAGAAGACGATGGAGTCGAAACTGGTTGACGGTCTCTATTTTGCCGGTGAGGTCATCGACATCGTCGGACGCCGCGGTGGCTATAACTTTAACTTTGCCTGGGCCAGCGGGATGATCGCCGGAAAAGAGATGGCACAGCACCTGAATTAATAAAGTAGATTAGGTCTTCATCCGCTTGATCAGAAAGGTCACATGAAAACGCAAAGCAAAATCGCCATTCTGGCACTATGTATCACGGGAGTCATGATGAACGGGTGTTCCGAAAAAGAGCTCAAGCCGCGCTTCAGCGCATCGTTCTATAAGGATGGGCGTTTTGAGAGCAAGATGGATGAAGAGAAACTCGGTTTTACAGATACGCTCTCCATCATGTGGGAGCTTTTTGTGAAAGACAATGAAGGAACCACCCCAAAAACCGGGACCGTTCCTGTGCATAAACTGACCCGTGAGGCGCTTCTACAGATGCCGGAGGACACCGTGATCCGCCTGGTGCACTCCACCCTGCTGTTTCGGCTGGACGGCCGTTTTGTCCTGACAGACCCTGTTTTTTCCGAACGTATATCACCAATCTCTTTTCTTGGACCGAAGCGGTTTCATGAGCTGCCGATCTCTCTTGATGAGATGCCCTATATCGACATTGTTATCATCTCGCACAACCACTACGACCACCTGGACGAAGCGACGATCAAAGGGCTCAAAGATAGGATCGGGCATATCTACACGACACTGGGGATCAAGTCGCAGCTTGTCGATTGGGGTGTTGACGCTTCCAAGATCACGGAGCTGGACTGGTGGGAAAGTGTCGAAGACCATGGCCTTACCATCACGGCCGTTTCGGCACAGCACTTTTCTGCGCGGGGATTTTTCGACCGTAACAAGACGCTATGGACTTCCTGGGTCATAAAAAGTGCCCATACCAACCTCTATTTCGGAGCGGACAGCGGCTATTTCGACGGTTTCAGGGAGATAGGGGATCGTTACGGTCCCTTTGATATGACATTTTTGGAAGCAGGTGCCTATAACGAACGCTGGCGAAGCATTCATATGATGCCCGAAGAGACTGTCCAGGCCCATCTGGACCTGAAAGGCGCACGGCTTTTCCCGATCCACAACGGCAGCTTTAAACTGGCCATGCACCCCTGGAAAGAGCCGCTGGAAAGGGTCTCGGCGGAGGCCGAGCGCAAAAAGGTCGAACTCTCCCACCCGAAGATGGGCGAAGCGGTGCCTCTTCTCGAGTATAAAGCTACCGAGATGTGGTGGGAATAGTATTGCAGAATCAGGCAATAGTGATAAAGAATTGTTCTATCACAAACATCAAAACGGAGAGTTTTCTATAAAACGCTAATAACGGATCTCAAACTCACCGTTAAAACACTCCTCTATAAACGTCTCTTCGATCGAAGAGACGCTGCTGGCCGGTGAGCCGATATTCAGGATCTTTTTAAAGTCTCCCAGCTGCTCTTCGTGACAGCTTACTGCCGCTTCAACCCGCCCGTCTGCCAGATTTTTGACATAACCGCTGAACCCTGCTCTTTGCGCATTTTTAGCGACATTGGCACGATAATAGACCCCCTGGACACGCCCGGATACTGTAAACCTATAACTCTGCATCAAAACTTATATTGTGCACCGACGTACATCATCCCGTTATAGTTCATCATCACTGTTGACGTATCCTGTCCGTTATCATCAGCTTTATAATCATAATCCATTGTCAGCTCTTCGATATAGGCGATCCTGAACCCAAAACCGGCGAGTTTTGGCGGTGCATACTCCAAACCCAGACCAAAACGCATCGACATACCGTCATCGATGTTGATCGCATCGGTTGTATGCGAACCGTTTACCATAAGATATCCTGCCCCGATCTGGCCAAAAGGACGCAGACCGTTTGCAAAGGTATAACCGGCATTCGCATAAAGGGAGAAAGAGGCTGGATCACTCTTAAACGTCTCATTTCCCGGTACGGAGGCTGTAGCGACCGTATCCGAGAAGGAGCCATAATCCGTATAGGCTGCTTCGACAGCGATAACCTTGTTGAACTGATAACCGCCATACACAATATAGCCGATGTCCGTATCACTTAAGTTATCACTTTTATAGGTCGTTGTATCATCTTGAAAATAGCCTTTGGAGAGGACCACAGCATTAAAACTCATACCGCCACCGGCACCCACATAAAACCCATCCTGTTTTATCTGCGGTGTGGTCACCTCCTCTGCATGGAGCCCACTAAAGAGCAAAACACTTCCCAAAGCCATCGATGTAAATACATTTTTCATCTCATCTCCTTGTTCATGTTACTACGATTATTATACACTGCGGTATGCAAACGAACTGTAAAATATTGGGCATCGATCTTGGCGGCTGCATGAGCGGCAATTCGGCTTATGTCTATGCCGAGGTCAAAGACGGCAAGATCGAGATCATTGACGCGTTTAAAGAGCCCAGACATAAAGATCATCGCACGTGCCAACACTATATCGTTGATCTGTTCGAGCGTCTGGAGGTGGACGCTATCGCCATTGATGCGCCCTTGAGCCTGCCGCGTCCCCTGATCGATCCAAGTACCCCCTCTGCGCCAAGGGAAGGGAGTGGTGAGATCATCAACCCCTACCTCTTTCGCTACACCGACTATTTTTTGTTCAAGCGCTTTGGTCTCCGCCCGATGCCGCCGGCGGGCGACCGTATCGGCAGACTGACGGCCCGGGCTGTCGCACTTCTGCACCACTTTCACTATCAGTTTCCCCACATTACCATCAAAGGCCGTAAGGTCCCCATCTATGAGGTCTACCCCAAACAGATCGCACACTCTCTTGGTTTTGACAACTACAAAAAAGAGTCCGATGCGCTTTTGGCCCATTTCAATCTCACCATAAAACAGGACGAACACCTTGTCGATGCCCTTTTATGCGCCTATGGCGGGGCCAAGATCCTTAACGGGGAGACCGTTGAAATAGCGGATGAAGCCAAAGGCGAGGGGTGGTGCTTTCCCATTGTTTAACGCAAACCTTCTCTTTTTTTAGCTACTATTGAAACATTACACAAGGAGAACATGTGAACCCAAACCTATGGCGTATTAGTGCGCAAGACTTTTTTACCAAGAAGATGCTCACCTATGCTTTTGCGCCCTTTCTTTTTACGACGATCGTCCTCTATGCCCTCTTCTTCTCGGCAGCGGATGCAGGACTGGACTCACTCCAGGAGAGCTTCGTTCAGATCGAGTCGACACAGACAACAGAAGAGAATGGTGTCACCCATACCGAGAACTCCTCAGTCGTCTATAGCGGCGGCAGTGCGATCATGGAGTTTCTGATGAAGTACTCCTTGACCTCGTGGCTGGTCAGTTTCTTTGTCTTCACCGTCGGCGGAATGTTTATCTTTGTCGTCGCCATCTTTACCGCCATTCTGGTGATCGGTTTTTTGACCCCGGCGATCATGCGGGAGCTTCAGGCACGCCACTACCCGGATTTGCTGCTTGAAGGCCACGGTAATGTCTTTACGACCCTTTTTCACTCGCTCAAATATATTGCTATTATGGTGATCTTGCTTATTGCATTGATACCGTTCTATTTCATTCCGCTGGTCAACATCGTCGCGATCAACTTCCCGTTTTACTACCTCTTTCACAAGTTCTATCTGCTGGATGTCGGTACGATGGCAATGACCAAGGAACAGTACAAACAGATGATGTTCTTCCAAGGCAACAGTGTCCGCATGAATACGGTGGCACTCTATATCATCTCAATGATCCCTTTTGCCGCACTGATCACACCTGTCTTTAATGTGATCGTCCTGAGCCACATCGTCTTTCGCAGTAAACGAGAGCAGCTCGAAGCTCCGACACCACCGCAGAGTCAACAGCCCTAACTAAGTACCCTTGGCTACAATGTCAAAAAAGTTTTGGGATTGTGATGCTGAGCAGAGTTGACAGAGGGGTTCTTTTTATGTTGATCAGTGCCCTCATCTCGGCACTCAACGGCGCTATCGCCAAGATTCTCAGTGACGATATCTCCGCACTTGAGATCGTCTTTTTCAGAAACCTGATGGGGGTCTTTTTTCTGCTGGTGATGCTCAAACACACCCCGACCAGACTGCCCGGCGGTCAGCTTCACCTGCTTGTACTGCGCGGTTTGCTCGGTTTCAGCGCGATGATACTCTTTTTCTACACCATCACGACCATACCGCTGGGTGTTGCGATCACACTGAACAAGACCTCGCCGCTCTTTGTCTCGGTATTGGCTTTTTTTCTGCTGCAGGAGCACCTTGACAAAAAAGGGATCATCGCCCTTGCGGCCGGTTTTATCGGTATCCTTCTGATCACCAAGCCGGTCGGTTTAAGCCTGAGTTATGAACACTTTCTCGGAATCCTGGGCGGTTTTCTTGCCGCGGCGGCCTACACCACGATCAAAAAGATCAAACATATCTACGATGCAAGGGTGATCGTCCTCTCATTCATGACGACAGGTGCGGTACTTCCCCTCTTTCTCTTTGTTGTCGCACCCTACATCGATGCACCGGAAGCACTTTCATTTCTCTTCGTTGATTTTCAGATGCCGAGCAGCTCTAAGGTCTGGGCACTGATCCTGGCGATGGGTATCATATCGACGCTTTCGCAGTGGCTCTTGACCAAGGCCTACAGCCTCTCAAAAGCAGGCATTATCGGTGTTGTCAGCTACACGAACATCCCGTTTGCCATCGGCTTCGGCTATATGCTGGGCGACCTTTTTCCTGATTTCTGGACGTTTTGCGGCATAGGTCTGATCGTTTTGGGCGGCTTGCTGGTCAAGAGGGGCTAAACGACATGTACCAGCCGCTTTGCTTCGGCCAAAAACAGATCCAGCTTCTCTTGCGGTGCCTCTAACCGCATGATCTCACCGACCGTGTCGAACTCTTTTTCGCTGACCCTGATACCGAGGTTTTCAAGAATATACCCCACTTTACCGATGTCCGTGTACGCACACGAGACCCTCAGCACTTCCTCTTTTTCATATGGCAGCAGCTCCGCCTTCTCGATGACCATGTTGGTCGCGTCCGAATAGGCCCGGACCAGACCGCCCGTTCCCAGTTTGGTGCCGCCGAAGTAACGCACCGTGATCACCGCCGTATTGATAAGCTCATTGCCCTGAAGGACCGCCAATGTCGGCTTGCCCGACGTCCCTCTCGGCTCGCCGTCGTCACTGCTGCCTTCCACGACCTGATCGAATTCATTGATGTAACGAAATGCCGTCACAAAGTGGCGTGCCTTGGGGTGTTCGGTTTTAAGCGCTTCCAACACCTCATCAAACATACTGTAGGGCATCAGATGGGCAATGAACTTGGACTGCTTTTCGACAAGCATCTCATGGGTGTGGGCGGTTACTGTATACATAATCGAAGTGTAATCAAAAGAAGGTTAGAAGAACGAATGCTTCATCGGATCATCATTGCTGCAGAAGACGATGTGTTGACTTTGCACCTTTTATTGGATCTCTCGGCAAGTGTAAACTCCAAAACTACTTATAAATATTAATAATACGTTTATACCTGCCGTTATACAATGAAACAATGTACAAAAAGGAGTATAAGATGGTCTCTTTTTTAAAAAAAACCTCTCTCTTCGTCCTCTCTCTGACTACCCTGCTTTTGCTTAATGGATGTAGCCCTGTCGGCGACGAAGAGAATGCCGTCAGCGGCAGTACCAGCAGCAGCGAAACCGGCGATGGCTTTATTGTTCAATACGATGGTACCTTTTCGCATCAGGCGAGTGTCGTTATCGGTCAGGCTGATTTTGTCAGTTCCGGTGATGAAGCGACAGCCGCAAACACGGTAAGTTCGCCTTATGCCAATCCAACCGTAGTCGACGGCATGCTCTACCTCCCCGATTTTAACAACAATCGTATTCTCGGCTTCAACAGTGTGCCTACCACCAACGGGAAAGCCGGCAATTTTGCGATCGGTCAGGACAGTTTAGTCGACAATCTTATCGGCAGCACTGCGTTTAGAAACGAAGGGGCGCAAACGGTTACGACCTATAACGGAAAGTTTTTTCTGACGGACTGGGGGAACAGCCGTATCCTGATCTATAATCAGCGCCCTGTGTCAGGGCCGGGAGAAGCCAATGTTGTCGTCGGTCAAACTGCTTTTGGAGAGAGCCTGCCCGGATTGTCCAATAGCCGGCTCTATCTTCCCGAATCGTTGTCTGTCGCTAACGGCAAGCTGATCGTTGCCGACAGCCGTAACAATCGCGTCCTCATCTGGAACACCATACCGACAACAAACGGCGCAGCAGCCGATCTTGTACTCGGACAGAGTGACTTCGTACACCGTGACGTCTTGGATCCGCCGACGGCATCTAGCCTAAACTTCCCTACAGCCGTCTGGAGTGACGGCACACGGCTGCTTGTCCTGGATGCCGGGAACAATCGGGTCTTGCTGTGGACCACCTTCCCGACATCCTCCAACCAGACGGCCACCTACGTCCTCGGCCAGGTCGATTTTACCTCAAACCTTGCCAATCAGGACGGTGGAACGACACCCTCATCCACTTCGCTCAGTTTCACTACGCAAGGGGGCGGGCTCTACTCCAACGGGACACAGATCTTTGTCGCCGACAGCGGCAACAACCGTGTCATGATCTGGAATACTTTTCCATCCTCTGACGGTGCGGCAGCCACAGGCTTGATTGGTCAGGATGCTTTTGATACAGCGCTTGTTAACCAGCGTCTAACGCCTGCGCAAGACTCCTTTTTAAACCCGACCGGCGTCTACCAGTTTTACAACAAGCTGATCGTCACTGACAGCGACAACAACCGTTACCTTATCTTCAACAGCCTCTAATTCACTTTGGTTCATATACGCATAACATTTCGCGTTATGAACCGTACACCCGTTCTCTTGCACGACAATATCAGCTCGTATGACGGACTGTTCCTTCACACCTCATAGACCTATTATGTTTCCCTTACAACCCGTCAGCACAGGCTAAACACTCCCCGATATCTCTCTCCTCACTGCTGCAGACCTTATAAGATATACCATACTATTTTAACGCTGCTGCTTCACAGTCCGACAACGGCATATATAGTGGTACCTCTGAAAGCCCTGGTCCTCTCCAGAGAGTCAACTAGTAGTACGACAGGACAATGAGGTGAAGCGATAACGATAACACAAAGGGTTGTACGTGAAGAGCTCTATTTTCTTTTCTGAAGCCTACGCAGAAACATATACTCTCGTCGAGAGTGCTCTTCAACCTGGATGCCTTAATGGTGTATTACTACCAGTCACCGAGCATGTTTAGCGCTTCTGGAAGTGTCATGTGGGAAAGAAATGTTGTCTTTGAAGATAAAAAAGTAAGAAAGAAAATTATAGAGAGTAGAAAAAGAGGTTAGCGGGGAAGTTCCCCGCTAATAGACAGCCATGTTACTGACATCCGTCGTTGTTATAGCCATCGAGTATTCCAGCCAGGCTGTTCGCCAAGGCACGCTGTGATTTTGCAGGTTCATGTTTTGCGTCTTTAGGTGACAAGTATCCACCCAAGCCGTTGAAGTTAATATCTGACAGTAGTTGATTAGCTGCTGCAATAGCATCTGTTATAGTACTACACTGTTCAGCACCTGCGGCATAGTTGGCCTGGGCAGCGACTAACTGCGCCGCCATACCGTACGCCGCATCGCTTGCGCGTTTTTTGTGTTTAGGAGTGAGGTCACTCTTATTGAGTATCGCTACAGCATCCGTACACGTCTCTAGCGTCAAATAATTTTCCGCCAACACACCAAGCGTCATCGGAAGGACATCATCGATGAGCCAGAAACCTTCTGCCGCGCCGCCTTTTTCAGCTGCTTTTTCAGCCTGTTGACCACCGGAACATGTACTCCAGTTTTTCCAGTAACCGATCGTTCTCGGTTCACCACCCGGCGGCGTATAGTTATTGTTAACAGTAAAACCTACCGTTTGACCCGCTGTCACATTAAAGTCGATACATCGATCTTCGTTCGACGCGTCCGTACCGGCATAAGGGTT
>JBFFKK010000059.1:0-11287 GCA_041555445.1 Sulfurimonadaceae bacterium | reverse complement strand
GTCAAAGCCGAGCATCGGTGATGATTTGCCAGAGCGGGCGATATCGATGATATTGGCCACGACAGCGCTCGCTGTTGCGTCGCCGCCGGCACCCGGTCCGTAAAAGAGTGTTTCGCCCACTTTGTCACCGACGACACTGATACCGTTCATAACGCCGTCGATCTTGGCGATCATCTCATCTTTGGAGATCAGGGCCGCATGGACACGCAGCTCCACTTCGTCGCCGTCGCGTTTCGCAATAGCGAGTAGCTTTACGGCATAGCCGAACTCCTTGGCAAAGGCGATATCGTCCTGTGTTACGTTCTCGATGCCTTCGATGAGGATATCTTCGGGTTTGGCATCGATGCCGTAGGCAATGGAGGCGAGGATCAGCAGCTTATGCGCCGCGTCAAAACCGCCGACGTCAAAGGTCGGATCAGCCTCGGCGTAACCGAGTTCCTGCGCCTCTTTCAAGATCGCATCGTAGGCCACGCCCTCCTCGGTCATCTTGGTCATCATATAGTTGGACGTACCGTTCATGATACCGATGATCGATTCAATATGATTTGCCGAGAGGCCGTCACGAAGAGCGTTGATGATCGGGATGCCGCCCGCCACGCTCGCCTCATACTCGAACGGAAGGTCTTTGGCGATATCCTGCAGCTCATAGCGGTGATAGGCCAAAAGCGCCTTGTTTGCCGTGACGACTGCTTTGCCGTTTTGCAATGCGGTTTTCACCACTTCAAAAGGCTCTTCGACACCGCCCATCAGTTCAACGACTACATCGATCTCCGGGTCATTGACAATATCATAAGGGTTATCCGTCAGCTTGATATCCAGACCGCGATCTTTTGAGAGGTTTTTAACGACACCGGACGTTACCACGACTTCAAGACCCGCACGGGCTGTTATCATCTCTTTGTTGTCATTGAGTATCTTGACGACAGACGTTCCGACGGTACCGACACCGATCACACCGACTTTAAGCATTAATTCTCTTCCTCTTGAAACTGTTTCAGGAACTCTTTGATATTGCGTGCCGCCTGACGGATACGGTTGTCATTTTCGATCAGGGCGATACGGACATAGTTCTCGCCATACTCGCCAAAACCGATACCCGGAGCAACCGCGACCTGCGCTTCGACCAGAAGACGCTTTGAAAACTCCAGCGAGCCCAAATGTTCGGCACAGTCAGGGATTTTCGCCCAGACGAACATACTGGCCTGGTTGCGTCTGATGTGCCAGCCGGCTCTATCGAACGCCTCGATCAGGACATCCTGGCGGTGGTCGTATTTGTCAGTAATGTCACGCACACACTGCTGATCACCGTTAAGTGCGACCGTGGCCGCTACCTGGATCGGTGTAAACATACCGTAATCCAGCCATGATTTGATCTTCTGCAGTGCCCCGATCAGTTTTTTGTTACCCACAAAGAATCCGACACGCCAGCCGGCCATGTTGTAGCTTTTAGAGAGCGTAAACGATTCGACAGCCACATCTTTGGCCCCTTCGACCTCCATGATCGACGGCGTGACATAACCATCAAACGTGATGTCGCCATACGCGATATCGGAGATGATGTAAAAACGCTCTTTTTTCGCCATTGCGACTAGACGCTTGTAAAAATCAAGCGTCACCGTGGCCGTGGTCGGGTTGTGCGGAAAGTTGACCAGAACATATTTCGGTCGCGGTGAGCTCTCCTTGAAAACACGCGCCAGATCTTCCAGGAACTTATCTTCATCGATCTTGTAATCTTCGTCGAACTCCAAACCGAACTTCACGACATTGCCGCCGGCCAGGATAAACGCATAACTGTGAATCGGGTAGGTAGGATCAGGAACGACCGCCACATCACCCGGATTCGTGATGGCGTAACAGAGGTGGGCATACCCCTCTTTTGAACCCATCGTCGCAACACACTCTGTCATCGGGTCAAGGTCACAGTTGTAACGTCTTTTATACCAGTCGGAAATCGCCATCAGCAGTTTCGGGATACCTTTGGATGTCGAGTAACCGTGCGTCTTTGTTTTCTGCGCAGACTCAACAAGTTTCTCTCGGATATGCTCCGGCGTATCACCATCAGGATTTCCCATCGAAAAATCGATAACATCGGCACCGGCACGGCGTTCTGCCATCTTAAGATCATTCACTTCGGCAAAGACATACTTCGGCAGTCTCTTAATACGGTCAAATTCTATTTCATCAAACATATTTTCTCCTATCTCTTCCCAGAGGGACTGAATTCCAGTCCATATCTAATATTGGTTATGGTGTAAAGGTCGCTGACGCTGATATAACGTGTCTCTTCCGGCAGTTTCAAACTGAATTGCGCCGTCTGCTGATCTTCTTTTATCACTTTCAAAAGGCGCAGTGAACTGTCATAAAGAGCAATGTACGGATACCAGAAGTTGGCTTTGTGACTCTTAATGTGTATCGCTTTTATGTGGGCGACATCCAGCCATTTTGCATATTGAATACGTTTGTACTTCTTTTTTTGCCCATTTTTCAGTTTGTCCACTTTCAAGTGCGCTTTGGATGTGTCGATACTGTAGTACCAATCCGTTGCGGAATTGCGGACAATATCGATAATCTCGCATCCGCGGGTAGCGAGTTCTTTGCGCAAAAGTACCGGGTCGGTCACGTACTCAGCCTCAAGCGAGATCTTCCATTCGAATCCGCTCCCGTCATTGACAGACTCTTTCGTCACATAACGGTAGTACCCGATATCACGGAGCGTATCACCCATCAATTTGACGAAAAACAGCGGATCCCCCGTCGAATGGAAGGTCATCTCATACTGCTGCGGCTCTTCGAAAAAGAGGTGCAGCAGGCCGTTCTCTTCCAAGGTCTCCACGACTTTTACGACATTGATGTTCTCTTTGATGTAAAAATCGTCAACTTTTTGAAAGTTGATGTGAATGTAATCGCGGTTTCGCTCATACGACTCTTCACCGATAAAAGAGAGTATCTTCGCATCCAGTAGCTCTTGTTTTGTCAGCGGTTTTGTCTCTTCGGTCTCTTCTTGCTGTGTTGATACGTTATTCTCTTCTGCAGGTGCAGTCAATGCGTCTGCACTGTACAAAGAGGATGCCAACAAAAGCAGCAATGCCAGCTTTGTTACCACAGTTTACCCTTGTTGCGTGCTTTAAACTCTTCACTGTCGATGACCTGACAGACACCGGCTTCATATAAGAACATCAGTTTATTGTCCTCGCGATATTTGTGTGTCGTGTCACCGCAATCCATGTCAAGATGACCATAGCCGGTCACGATCAACCAGCTTTTTTCGGCATCCAGCAGAAGAGGTTCGGTGATCGTCTCTGCTCTGCGTCGGTGTGTCTCTGCATCGATGAAACCGACCCAAAGTGTTCCCCTCGGGACAATACGCAGATATAGCGACATCATCGGCTCCGTATTGCGTACCGGTTCGCTGCTCTCGACCGTACTCGCCGCGGCTGGTTCAGGGGCACTTTCAGACGCCGCCTGTTCAGGTTCGGTGTCCGTGCTGTTCGCCTCCTGCACGTCCTGTCCGAACTCGGCCGATTCAACATCGCTGTTGCGCATCATCTCTTCGACGTTTGCAACATGTGCCGGCGCAATATTGAGGTTCTTTTTGGCCTGATCGATCGCGGTATTGTTGATCTCGACTTTCTCTTCTGTCGTTGACGAAAAGTCTATCATGCTGAGCAGACCGGCCAGCAGAAGAACAGCCACGCCACCTGCGGCACCGTACGTCATCTTTTTACTTTTCAAAAGCTGCTTCTTGTTTTCCAGCAGTTTCGAACCGGTCTCAGCAATATCGTAACTGCTCTCTTTGGCGATCACCTCTTCCGCTCTTGTAAAAAGGAACTCTTGTTTAAGAGGGGCGAGGTCAATCTTGTACTCGCGTTCCAGAATCGAAAGAAAGCCGAAAAACTGCGGCTGTTGAAAACTATCGAACTCTTTGTTCAACATACTTTCGACATGCGTTATTGGAATATGTGTTGCCCTGGAGATCTCTTTGCTCCCGATCTCCTGAAGTTTCTCAAATCCGTCCATCACTATCGCATCCTATCCATTAAAATTGCACCGGCCGCACTGACATTAAGCGAATCAAACCCGTGTGCCATCTTGATACTGACCGGGTAATCAAGCTTTGCGATCACTCTGTTGGTCAGGCCTTCAGACTCATTGCCCAAGATCAGGGCTCTTTTATACGTTATGTTCGCTTCGTTGATATCTTCACCGTCCATTACGGCACCGTAAAGATAGGTACCGGACGTTTTCAGATCGTTGATCACATCCAGTACATTGTTGACAACACAGATAGGCATGTCGAAGATCGCACCCGCCGAACTGCGAACGACGCCCTCAATGTTGAGATGTTTTATCCCGCAGACGATGATGCCGTCAACGCCCAAAGCATAGGCACTACGGACGATGGCACCGATGTTACCGATGTCTGTCACACCGCTCAAGACAACAAGAAACGGTTTTGTACGCAATGCATCAAGACTTTTGACTTCCACACCGTCAATGTCCGCCAGAAATCCTTGATGATTTCCGCTTTTGGCCATTTTTTGGGCAGCCTCAGGGGGTATGCGTTTGATAGTAATGCCCATTCGCATAAGACGCGAGTACTCTTTTTTTTCCAGCTCTTTCGCCAGGTAGAGTGTCTCAATGCGGTTCGGGTACTTCTCAATAAGGTAATAAACCGGTTGTTTGCCATAGATTAACATGCAGTGATTTTATCCAAAAAATTCTTTTATAAATGTGAGGAGATGATTAAAAAATGTCCGAGCCCTGAAACAGGGCCTTTACAGGCCGTAAAAAGGCAAAAAGAGAGCGGGGGATTTTCTCTATTTCTCTTCGTCCAGAAGACGTTGGTAACAGGCTTTAGGATTTTCTCCCGTAATCTTTGCGATCAGTTTGGAAGCGACCTTTTTTGGCAGATCAAAGGCCAAAATGTCACGTTCACTCATGGTGGAGCGGTGTGCTTCGCCTGCTTCGATAACAACGACCCACTCCCCTTTAATCTGCCCGGTGAGCTGCGCCTTGATCTCACTCGCAGTCCCATGCAGGTAGGTCTGGTACTTCTTCGTCAGCTCTTTCGCCAGGAACAGACGGCGCTGCGGCGCTTCCAAGGCCAACTCGTCCAGCAGTTTGGCCAGACGGTGCGGCGCTTCATACAGCACCGTCGTATACCCGTTAAACAGTGCCTCTTGAAGTCCGTTGCTGCGTTCGCTTCCCTTGTGGGGCAAAAAGCCGAAAAAGAGCATTTGTGTCGCAATAAAACCGCTGGCGACAAAGGCTGTCAAGACGGCATTTGCCCCCGGCAGCACATCGTATTCAAGGCCGTTGTCAATGCAGTATCGCACCAGTGTCTGGCCCGGGTCGCTGATCCCCGGCATCCCGGCATCGCTCACATAGACAACATTCTGTTCAAAAAATGAGGGTTCAAGCTGTTCAACAAAATCTTTTTCATTGTGCGAATGCAGGGCGATAAACGCTTGTTCACGACGTTCAAGATCGTAACGGGTATCCAGGATGTTCAGAAGTTTTTTGGTGACTCGGGTATCTTCACAGAGTAAGATGTCTGCTTTGGAGAGGGCTTCCATGGCGCGCAGCGAGATATCGCCGATGTTGCCGATGGGAGTGGGAACCAGGGTAAGCAATGCTTACGCCCGAATTATTTTGCGTAACGTGCTTTGAATTTCTCAATACGTCCGGCAGTATCTACGATCTTCTCAGAGCCTGTGAAGAATGGGTGACACTCATTACAGATGTCAACACGTAGTTCAGGTTTTGTACTTTTAGTAACAAATTCGTTACCACATGCACAAGATACAGCACATTCAACTGATGTCGGGTGAATCTCTTTTTTCATAACTTTGCCTTTTGTGCCACGTCATGTACGTAGTCACGGTATATTTTTAAAATCCGTACGGGTGCGGATTATTAAGACGCGAATTATACCCAAATAAGTTTAGAATTACAATATCCTGGCGATTTTCACCGCAGGAGCACCGTATCGAAGCTTGTTTGACGACGTCACGACCCTTTATGGGGTCAGATCGTCAAAGCAGTATCTTGGAAGCGATCGCCGTCACGGCTGTTTCCGAACGGAGGATCATCGGTGTGTCCAGACGAAAGATTTTCTGGTTTTCCAGCAGTTCGCGTTCGGCTTCGCTGAGTCCCCCTTCACTGCCGATGAGGACGGTGTCGATCTCGCTGCTCTCTTCAAGGACCTCGTCGCAGAAGTCAAAGACGACGGTCTGCGGGTTCTGTTTGACGAACGCTTCGATGTTTTTCATCTCATCGAAGCGCATCATCTCGGAGCGGCCGCACTGCTGCATTGAGCTTTCCAGTATCCGCTCGTACCGTTTAAAGTCCGGCTTGAAGTTTTTCTGCGAACGGTCACAGTAGATAAAGGTTATCTTCGCGACGCCGAGTTCATTGAGCAGGGGAAGCACCTTCTCAACCGACTTACTGTCCACGACGCACCAGCCGATATGTAGCTTCTTCGAGGCTGCCACCTCTTCGAATGCTGCTCTCACCAGTTCAAGTGTGGCACTTCGCCCGTCAACATCAACGATCTTGTAACGGTACAATATTTCGCTGGAGCCCTGTTTACGAAAGCCCAGTTCGTCACCGACTTTATGACGTCGCACTTTGATGATATATTTAAACGATTCACCCTTCAGCGAAAGCGTCTCTTTTCCGGCATTCTCGTCAAAAAGAAACCTCACAGGTACATCCAGATACTGATCAGAATGATCAGTGCGATCTCGCTGACCAGGATCTTCTGCGCGTCTTTTTTATACTTGTCAAAAGCGCCCTCTTCTGCGATAGAGGCATATTTCAGCGGGCGGGATCGTTTGATCTCAAAAAAGATAAGAAGGATCGACACCATGATCATGATGATATTGGGAACGGTGAACGCGAGGTGCTTGGCCGCCATCATCACCGTACCGGTAAAGATAGGGACGAACATCGCCATAAAGATCAGCGGACCCTGGATGCGCATCTTGCGAAGATAGACCAACACATCTTGGGCACGCGCCAACTGCCAAAGGCTGGCCAGAAAGATCACCATCAACAGGATAACGCCGAACAGGTGAGCGCCAAGGCTCATTGCATACATTTCATTCATAACCAAGATTTTACACAAATTCTTCTATAATCTTTCTACTTTCAATGCAAGGATTCTTATGGCGGTTACTGTTGACGAGGCGCTTTCACTAATTTTCAAAGAGGTCAGACCCAAATCGAAACAGCTCTTGCCCATTGAAATGGCATTGGGTCATGTGTTGGCAGAGGCGATCATCGCTACCCACAACCTGCCCCCTTTTGACAACTCGGCAATGGACGGTTATGCTATTAAAATAGAGGGTGCGGGAGAGGCCCTGGACTGTGCCCACACCATCTTCGCAGGCGACAAAGAGGAGATCAGACTCCAGGACAGAAACTGCATCAAGATCATGACGGGCGCACGTATTCCCCACGGTTGTGAGGCGATTGTCCCGGTCGAAGAGACAACCCTTGACGGCGAAAAGGTCATCATGCCTGCGAACGTGAAGGCGGGTCAGCATATCCGTCTTACGGGTGAAGATATCCAATCCGGTGACCTGCTGCTAGAATCTGGCGAACGCCTTCACGCCCATCACATCACCCTGCTCGCCTCTCAGGGGATCTCTCAGGTCCAGGTCTACAAAAAGCCGCGTGTCGCCCTCTTCGCTTCCGGCAGCGAACTTAAGATGCATTGTGAACAGGTGACGGAATACCAGCTCTACAACACCAACACACCGACGATCCTGGCGCGCTGCCAGGAGCTCGGCTGTAACGTACAGTTTATCGGCACGGCGGTCGATGACCTGGCCTCTATTCATGAACACATCGAGTCCGCACTCGACTCTGATCTTATCATCACCTCCGGCGGCGTCAGCGTCGGGGATGCCGACTACACCAAAGAGGCTTTCAGCGCTTTTGACTATGAATGCCTCTTTGAAAAAATAGAGATCAAACCGGGTAAACCGACGACCTTTGGCCGTATCGGCAACGCCTATGTATTGAACCTCCCGGGCAACCCGCTCGCCGCGGCACTGATCTTTGAGATCTTCGGACAGAGCACCGTCAACGCGCTCTCCGCCGTCAAAGAGAAGTATCTCTCTACACTGCATGCTACACTCACCAAACCGTATAAGACACGACCCGGTCGCAACACTCTGGTACCGGGGTTTTATGACGGTGAGACCTTCGAGGTGTGTGACAAATACGCCCCCGGTATGATCTCACCCCTTGCCAAATCGAACGGCTTGATCTTTGTCGATGAAAGTGTCAGTGAACTAAAGGCGGGAGCCGCTGTCAAGGTGATCCCTACGCGGTTCAGTTTTAATGCTTCGGAGCAAAAACCACTGTTTACGACGGCTTGACAACAAGGGTAAAAAAACGGTTTAGTGCTAGAAAAGAGCGCCGGATAGAGTTGGTTTTATAAGGTCAAACTGTGTCGGGGTTAACAAACGTCTCCCCGTTTTTTATCTTCTCCCACAACGCCGGGTCATGCCAATCCGCACGTACGGCGTCACTGAAGACGATCCGCTCAAGATCGATACTACCCATCTGTTCCGAATAGGCATCCTCTTCAAACCCCTGCGCATACCCCGTTGCCGTCTCATGGACGATCACACTGTTGAGCTTCACATTCTTTTCGCCGTTGACCATCGACGTCAGTTTCAAAAGCGTATCTATCATGATGTAGATCACCCGCGAGAACTGCTCTGCTGAAGGCGATACCGGCAGCTGGACCCAGCGGGCTGAGTGCTTTTTCATGTCCTTGACGTAGTCGCTGTCATCCTCGTCCCACAGAGTTATGGCATGGTCGAAACTGTCGATCAAATCTTTCATGTTTTGTTTCATCAGACCGAAGTCATAGACCATCTGGCCATGGTCCAGAAAGTTGGATTCAAAAAGTATTTCAATGATGTAGGAGTGCCCGTGAATCGATGCACGGCAGCGCTGCGACGAACAGCCCCGCACAATATGGGCATTTTCAAATTTAAACTGTTTTCTGATTATCATAGGGTGATTATAGCATTTTAGATACAAGCGATTGTAATAACATAACCTTTTCAGGTTTAGTGCAGGTTGTGCTGAAGTGATCCTGAAGGCGTACACCGGTACGTCGAGTGGTGAACTTCGGCGCAAGATGCGCTGAAACTGAAAAGGTTAAACGCCGTGGACTTCGTCCCAGATCCGTATGTGCAGCCGGTCACTGTAGGTATACCCCTTGACCTTGCAATACTCGATCAGCGGCTCGGCATTGCGTTCCACCTCGGCTTTGGAACCGCCCACCGGCATGCAGTAGACCTGCGTGTTCGGGGCATGGGCGATGATCTCTTCGATCTGTTCATCGAGACTGATATCGATCGAGTCGGCATCGATGGAAAATTTGAAAAAGGCCTCTTTGGCGTTTGTCGCCAGGGAGAAGATCGTGTTCGGTCTGATCCGTTTGCCGTACGACTCCCCGCTGTTTTCCAGTTTGACCGACAGGGCGAAGACGCACTTCCTGTACACAGGGAACTTCTCAAAATCGACAGCGATAGAGCCGTTGGTCTCAAAGGTGACGCGAAGTCCCCGTTTTACCATGGTCTCCAAAAAGGCGATGAAGATCGGGTCCTCTGCATACATCAACGGTTCGCCGCCGGTCAGGACCACATCGACATTCTCCGGAAGGTCATACAGTTCAAAGACGCCGAGCAGCTGCTGGAGCTCTTTTATCTCGATCCAGTTGACGGCAAAGTGTTCGCGGTTGACGGCGTAGACCGTATCGCATCCCACGATGGTCTCGCCGTTCGGCGCTTCTTGTTCGCATCCAAAACCTTCGCAGCGCATGTTGCAGCCGCCGAAGCGAAAAAAGAGCGACGGTACGCCGACATACCGCCCTTCACCTTGTATAGAGAAGAAATGCTCGACCAGGTAAACCATCAGCCGCCAGTTTCGTAAAACGCTCTGGACGAAGACTCGCCGTCCTCTTCCGACCAGCGGTTCTTTTCCGGCTTGGTGCGGACCACCTCCTTAAGGACGGCGGCGGCTGTCTTGATGTCGCCTTTGCGCACGGCATCGCGGATACTCATCGCTTCGTCAAAATAGAGACAGGGGATAAGATCGCCCTCGGCCGTGATGCGGATACGGTTGCACGTCGAGCAGAAATCATCCTTGTAGGGTTCGATGATGCCGAAACGGTACCCGTCGCTGAGGGCGTAGTAGTGTGACGGCGATTGTGCTTCCAGCCCTTCATCGATATACGGGTACTTCTCACCGATAAGTGCCAGCAGCTCGTCGCTCTTCATCCCTTTGATATCGACTGCGGCATGGACGTTCTCCATGTACTCGATAAAGCGTACGCTCATGCCGCGCTCTTTGCAGTACTCCAGCACGTCAAGGATCTCGTTTTCGTTGAGCCCCTTCATCGGCACCATGTTGACCTTGACCTTCATACCGACTTTGAGCGCTTCGTCGACGCCCTCAAGCACCTGCTGCAGGACATCTTTCTGCGCGATCTTCTCCGCAACATCGGGGATCAGCGAGTCGATGGAGACGTTGATACGTTTAAGCCCCGCATCTTTCAGCTTCTGTGCGGCCCCCTTGAGAAGAAAGGCGTTCGTTGTCATGGCCAGATCGATCTCGGGCTTATAGTCGTAGATCATCTTGATGAACTTGTCCAGGTCTTCGCGGAGCAGCGGCTCGCCGCCCGTAATACGGATCTTGTTGACCCCCTCGTCGATAGCGACCTTCATGAATGTAAACATATCCTCAAACGTGAGCAGGTTCTCTTTGGGCTTCCACGAAAACGGCTTTTCCGGCATGCAGTACTGGCATCTAAAGTTACAGCGTTCTGTCACCGAGACACGGATGTAGTTCACTTCCCGGCCGTAACTGTCTATTAATTTATTCATTGTTTCAGGAGACCTCAAATTTGGTTCTATTACCGGAATAATATCTTATTTATTATTTGAACGCATTATATCGCTAAGTTGGTTGGAAATTATTGACGTAGATTAAGGCTGAGACGACGCGTCATGTGCATCTTCTTAATTTTTAGAACTGCTGAGATCAAAAATAAAAGTAAGAGTAAAAAAGGCTTAAGAGAGAAACTCTCTTAAGCGATGCAAGGAGCTACTAATGTAAGTCTTTCCAGATCTGACGCTTCCAGAGGTAAGCGGCAAGTACGAAGAAGATCAGGTAGATCATAACGTTCATACCGACGGCATTGCGCTCCTCGGCTTTAGGATCGCCTGCCATTTTCATGTAGTCGATCACTTTCTCAGCT
>JBFFKK010000058.1:0-11559 GCA_041555445.1 Sulfurimonadaceae bacterium | reverse complement strand
TATCAGCAGTCGGCACTGGTGGGGACACTGGTGCTGCTGGTGACACTTTGGACGAATGAGGGGCTTGCCCTTGCGGTCGTCTCGCTTTTGCCCATTGTGCTCTTTCCCAGCCTGGGGATTTTGAGCACCAAGGCGACAACGGTCAATTATGCGCATCCCATCATCTACCTTTTTTTAGGCGGTTTTCTGTTGGCGATCGCCGTTGAAAAGAGCGGACTGCACACCTGGATCGCGGAGAAGGTGCTGCAGGTTTTTCCCAACACGGCAAGGGGGATCATCTTTTCATTGGCCATTACGTCGGGGCTGCTCAGCTCGATCCTCTCCAATACGACGACCACACTGCTGCTTATCCCGATCGCACTTTACCTCTCGGAAGAGCTGACGCTCAAGCTCCGTTTTGCCCTTGCCATTGCCTATGGGGCAAGCGTCGGCGGAGTCTTGACGCCGATAGGGACGCCGCCGAACCTCATTCTGCTCGGAATTATGCAAGAACACGGCATGGAGACGATCCCCTTTTTTCAATGGATGTGGATGGTCGCACCGCTTTCGATCATCATGTTCATCGTGGTCGCATCAGTACTGAGCATCGGTGTCGGCAAGGTGCGTTTAGAGCGTGATTTCGAGCACAGAGCGATGGACAGGGATCAAAAAAAGGTGATGTTTGTTCTCGGCTCTCTGCTGCTGCTTTTACTGCTCAATGCACCCATACGACCCTATTGGGACGGGCTGGGGATGAACGAACCGGTGATCTTGCTGGCTGCAGGCCTGATCCTCTTCGCCCCGCCGTTCAGTCTGCTTGACTGGATGACAGACAAAAACAAGATCCCGTTTCGCATCATGCTGCTTTTTGGTGCCGGTTTTTCCATTGCCAGGGCGTTCTCAGAAACCGGCCTGGCCGATCAGATCGCCTCTTACATCATTGACCTTACGGTGCTTGCCCCGATCCTGCTGCTGCTGGTGGTCGCTACGATCGTCACCTTTACAACGGAAGTGACGTCCAATACGGCACTGATCTCTATCATGCTGCCGGTGATCTACTCGGTCTCCGTGCAGACCGGTATCGACACCCGTCTCTTTATGATGGTGGCGACACTTTGCGCGAGTTACGCCTTTATGCTGCCGATCGCGACGCCGCCCAATGCCGTCGCGATGTCGACAGGGGCAGTGGATGTCAAGACCATGGTGAAGTACGGGATTTTGCTTAACATTGTCGGGATCGTCCTGATCGTCCTGATCGCCAACTTCTTCTGGTCCGGCCTGGTATAGATCAGACCCTCCAGCTAAACGAGGGTGAACACCGCATGAATAGGATTGTGGTCAGAGACTTTTTTGGTGTCGATCGCCTCCGCTTTAAGCAGCTTGACACCGCGATAGAAGATGTGGTCCAGCGGTTTGGAAAAGATGCATTTGATGTGGTGATGTTCATCAACATCCGCTTTTTCCAGACCCAGCTCTTCTTGAAACAGGGCGAGCGCTTTGATACGCTTCTTAGTCCAGTTGTTGAAGTCTCCGCCGATGATCATCGCCCCTTCGATAGCACCGAGCTCGCGTTTGATCTTGTCCAACTCCAGTGTAAAGCTTTTTATTGACACAAAGTTGATGGAGTGCAGGTTAATGAGGTGAAAAAGTTTACCGTTGCTCAACCTGTGCTGCGTCACAAGGAAACTTTTGTGGGTGGCAACACCCATCTCTCTTTGCGATGAGATCGATCTGTCGACTTTTTCAAAGGAGATATTGGCGGCGGTGACGACACCGAAAATATTGTTGGCCGTTTCAATGTTGCTGGCAATAGCATAGGAGTAGTGCTGCAGAGAGTAGGGGGTTGTTTTAGGATGCCTGACCTCTTGAAAAAGAAGGAAGTCACTGGGATAATGGTGCAGCAGCTCTTTGAGTTTCTCCTGAAAGGCCGGTTCCTGGTTCTCTTTGTGGACATTCCAGACAAGAAGAGCGAAGGTCTCTCTCAGAGAGTGCTCCTGGTGCTTGAGCTTCTGTGGAAATATCCGTGGAATGAACATTTTTTCTCCCTTTCGATCTGTTTAGAGTTGCGGCGCCAAAATACGCATGAAGTTCTCTGTTATACGACGAATCTTCGAGACCGTCGGCATCCGCTCCTCTGCATGGCGCATAAAGCTTAGCATCCAATGTTCTATCTCATTTATGATGGCGGCAGAATAGGCAAAACTGACGACCTCGTAATTAAGTAACAGAGAGCGGTCGTCAATATTGACGGAACCGATCATCACGGCACTCTTGTCAAACAAAATAGCTTTAGCGTGCAGCATAGCGCCATTATACAAGATGAGGTCAATGTTATTCTCCTCGAGTTCACGCATGTACGAGCTGCGGCTCAGGTCGGTGATGAGATAATCGGTCGACTTCGGTGTGATCAGTTTGACGTCAATCCCTTTGTGTTTCGCAATCTTCAATGCACTCATCAACACTTCGTCGGGCATGAAGTAGGGGGTAACGATCCAGACACGCTCTTGCGCCGTATGAATCGCACTGATGAGCGCTTCAAAAAGGGCATCGCCTTCGATGTCGGGGCCCGATGGCACGACCTGAATATAGGCATCGCCATAGCGCTTGGCAACCGGCACTGCGGCGGCACGGAGCTTTTCACCTGAAGCGTAGGCCCAGTCCGCTTCAAAGACCTGGGCATACTGGTAGGCAGCATCCCCCTGGGTCTTGAAAAGAATATCATTCCAGCGATCGGGATGCTCGGAAGGCCCCATATACTCATCGGAGAGGTTCATCCCGCCCGTGATCAAGGTGGTTTCGTCAAAAAGATAGATCTTGCGATGGTTGCGCTGATTGATATAGTTACGGTACGGCAGGCGCAGCAGCGGCATGAAGAAGTGGACTTCACAGCCGGCTTTTCGCAATTTTTTAAGCGGGCTTTGAAAAAAATAGAGTCTGTAGGAGCCCAGCGAGTCGATAAGCAGCCGTACACGGACACCCTCTGCCGCTTTACGTATGAGGGCATCGATGATGGTTTTGGTGACGGTATCGTTTTTCAGGATGTAGGTGGCGATACTGATGCTCTCGGTCGCGTCGTTGATCGAATGCATGAGCGTGTTGTAGGCCTTTGTCCCCTCAGTGATCAACTCAAAACTGTTCTCTTTGCTCGCACCGGCGATACCGTTTGAGCGCAAGATGCCGTCAATACTGTTTTGCTTCGTTGCAGAGGTGCGCACACTGTTGATCTGGAGCGATGATTTGCTCTTTTTGCCCGGGCGTTTGCGAACACCGATCAGAAAGTAGAGCAAGACTGAGAAGTAGGGAACGAGCACCATCAGTAGAAGCCAGGAGATCATGCTGGTCGGCGAACGCCTTTGATAGAGCATGTGCAGCAGGGTCGCTATGATCAGAACTTCCGTAAAGATGAAGACACCCGAGATGGTCAGAAATTCCAGCGGCGCTTCGACAAAAGCGATGTACAAATCAGAAAGTTCAGACACCACGATATATCGCCCGCCTGTCGTTGTTGAAAATCCCTGAACAAAAGAGCCTAGGAAAGTAGAAAAAGATGATAGTACTACGGTAAACTGCGTTCATATCATGATAGTAGCCAATATTGGGTAAAATTCTCGCAATGAAAAACCAGGAGAAATAATGATCGTACATATCGTCATGTTTGACTTTAAAGAAGAGAATAAAGCTGCAAATATTGCCAAAGCGAAAGAGATGCTGGAGGCTTTGGTTGATAAGATCGAACCGCTGCTTTCGATGGAGGTCGGTGTTGACTTTAACGGCAGCGAGAGAGCGATGGATCTCTCTTTGATCTCGACATTCGAGACAAAAGAGGGGTTAAGCGAGTATGCAACCCATCCGGCACATCTGGAAGTCGTTGCCTTCATCAAAGAGGTGACAGCCTTGAGTAAAGTCGTGGACTACGTCAAATAGTAAAGATTACTTTTGGCCGAAGAGACCAAAAAGACCGCCGCGTTTTTTAGGGGTCTCTTCTGAAGCGGATTCCGTCTTCTGAATGCTTTCAATAGCCGAACACCCTTCCGCTGTTGAGACGACCTGTGCATTGCGCTTGATCATGATAACCGCTCCTGTTTTACTCTCGACGCCTATATTTTTCAAGGCATCGGAAAGAAGCTCAAAATCACTGTCATCAGCACTTTCGCAGTTCGTGCCGGCCGTGCAGACCGAATATCGGCATTCGCCGTCGATAAACCGGATCCCGACAATAAGATCAATGCCTTGCGATCGAAGATCGATCTTGACACCGCAGACGCTTTCATCATCTTTATGCTTTTCGCTGAACTCGCGAAGGGCCTCTTTAAAGAGCATCCCTATAGACAAATTTTCTGACATACTATATTCCTTCAATGACGGATTTATGTAGCAATTCTACATCATTGTAGCACAGCATGGACAAATTTTACAAACTGCTATTCCTTTGTAGCAGTATGACTTTTTTGGCATCGTGATAGCGCAGCGTAAAACCGTGCTGTCGGGCCAGAAGGTCAAAGCTTTTAGGTCTGAAAAAGAGGATATGCGTCGGGTCGCGACGATACCACCATTTCAGATAAGCCTCCTGGTCATTATCGTGGAACTGTGTCATCAGCGCCAGGTAACCGTTGGGGTTGAGATGGTCGGAAAAAAGCCGCATGACCCCTTGTATGTCACTGATGTGCTCCAGGACCTCGGTCGAGGTGATAAGGTCATAGCGCTTATCCTGATAGACCTTTTGCGGTGAGAAGAACTTGTCATAATGGTCGGTCTTGATACCGCTTTTTTCCAGAATCCCGGCCAAAACCGGGTTGGGTCCAGAACCGAAGTCCAGCGCCGTTTCGATCCGGTCAGCGTTGGGGGTGATCGTTTTGTCGATAAAGTCCTGGAACATCGCGACATAACCGAGATTCTCTTCGGTGTTGTTGTGTTGTTGATAGACTTTGAGTTCCCGCTCTTCGGTGATGATCGCCTCTTCATCTTTGAAGATAAGCTCACACTCCCTGCAGTGGTAGGTCCGACACGTCATATAGTCGTCGAAAAAAGCGATCGTCGGTTCCTGGCAGATCTTGCAGTTCATATATCAGGCTTTCTGCGCTTCGATCGATTCGACCTTCTCTTCGATGAGAAGCAACGCTTCGACCTTCTCCTCGTAGCGTGCTTCCAGTGTTGAAAGCTCGTCGGCAACGACAGAGATACCTCTCTCCCCATAACAGTCCGGGTTTGCCAGGCAGGCATTGAGCGCATCGATCTGTGCCTCCAGCTCTTCGATCTCTCCGGGGAGCTTTTTCAGGGATTCATTCTCTTTATAGGAGAGTTTGACCGCTTTTGGCTTCTCTTTAGGGGCCTCTTTTTTAGGGGCACTTTTTTCTTCGGCCTCTTTGACGATGCTCTCAACTTCACGCCGCTCTTTTTCATCTTCGAGATACTCGGAGTAGAGCTGGTAGGACTCTTCGATCTCGCCGTCATGGTTTTTGAAGATAAAGAGCTTTTTGGCGATCTTGTCGACAAAAAAACGGTCATGGCTGACCAGAATAACCGCCCCGGGAAAGTTTTGCAGCTGCTCTTCGAGAATGTTGATGGTCGGGATGTCAAGATCGTTGGTCGGTTCGTCCAGGATCAGGCAGTCGACATTCTTGGTAAAGAGCAGGGCGAGGGCAACGCGGTTCTTTTCGCCGCCGCTGAGGGTACCGATCTTTTTGTCCAGGAACTCGCGGGGGAAGAGGAAGTTTTTCAGGTAACCGTAGACGTGCATATTGGCACCGCGTACATTGACGCGGTCGCCGCCGTTGGGGCAGAAGGTCTCGATGAGGTTTTTGGCGTCGTCCAGCAGCTCCCGGTGCTGATCAAAATAACCGATGGAAAACTCACCCTGTTTGATCGTCCCTTCGGTCGGTTTGATGCGCCCGAGCAGTGTCTTGAGCAGGGTGGATTTGCCGGTACCGTTCGGCCCGACGATCGCAATGACATCTTTTTGCAGGATGCGGGTCGTAAAGTTCTTGATGAGCAGTTTGTCCCCGAGAGTAACACCGAGGTTGTTGACCTCGAAGAGCATCTTCTGCTTGTTGATGCTTTTGTCGCGGTTGAAGTGCTTCTCCTCGCGCTGTATCTCAAGGCTCATCTTGCGGATCTTGGCCGGGTTGGTCTTGGCGGCTTCGCGAAGCTGCATCAGGCGCTCTTTACGCCCTTCGTTGCGTTTCAGACGGGCACGGACGCCGCGGGCGAACCATTCGTTTTCGGTTTTAAGCATGCCAAGAAGGTTGTCGTGCTGTTTCTGAAGGGTGCGCAGGTACTCGGCTTTTTGGTCAAGATAATCAGAATATCCGCCTCTGTATTCGCGCAGTGAACCGTCTTCGACCTCAATGGTTTTGGTGGCGATCTGATCGATGAAGTAACGGTCATGCGAGATGAAGACCAGGGTGTACTGCTCTTTGAGGATCAGCTCTTCCAGAAACTCGACCATGTAGACGTCAAGGTGGTTGGTCGGTTCATCCAGCAGCAGGACATCCGGTTTTTGGAGCAGCAGTCCTGCCAGCGCTACACGGCGCTGTTCGCCTCCGCTGAGCATCATAACGGGTTTCTCTTCCATCTGTTTGAGGTTGAAGTGGACCAGAATACGTTCGATCTTGTCGTCGAGGCTCCAGGCACTGTGATGGTCCAGGTAGCTGGAGAGGTCGGCATGCTCTTTCAAAAGCAGTTTGTCATCAAAGTTGTCGGCCAGCAGCAACGAGATCTCATCGTAACGCTTTTTGGCACTGTAAAGCTCCTGCAGACCGCGTTCAACCGCCTGACGGACCGTGTCTTCGGCCTCAAAATGCGGCACCTGGTCGAGCATCTTGATCTCAAGGTCCTGTCGGGTGATGCGTTCGCCTTCATCGATGTCGATCTTGCCGTTTATGGTCTTCATCAGTGTCGATTTACCGCTGCCGTTTTTACCGACAATGACGATACGCTCACCCTCATCAATATGAAAATTGACGTCGACCAGGATCTTTTGCAGGTCATAATGTTTGTGTACGCCGAGAAGATCGATAAGTGCCATTGTCCGCCTGTCTTTTTTGATTGTTGTCGTGTTGCGGTATTTTAGCGAAGGTGGGCTTTGTAGCGAGTAAGAAAGCAGTGATCCTGTCGTCTATTTTAGGTTGGTAAAAGCTTGATGTCTCAGCTATCGGTTGCGATTTTTAAATTGATACATCATGATCGATGCGGCGACGCCGACGTTAAAGCTCTTGATGCCGGGTTCCATCTCGATCTGCACCGCTTCATCACAGGCGCCAAGCACCTCCTGTGAGAGCCCTTTTCCCTCATGCCCCATGAGCAGGACCCATTTGTCGGGGACCTTGACCTCTGAGAGCGGTGTTGCCTCCGGTGTGACCTCTGCGGCAAAGACTCTGTAGCCGTCTGCCCTCAGTTTTTGCAGCGTCGTAAAGATGTCGTCATATTGATGGATCTTTAACCTGCTGGCCAGGCCCATAGAGACGCGCAGCGCTCTTCGGTTAAAAGGGTGCGGCCCCTGCTTCGGCAGGAGGTAGGAGTCAATGCCGAGGGCCGCAGCACTTCTTGCGATGGAGCCGATGTTCTCGGTCGATGAGATCTCATCGAGCATAATGATGTGCTCACCCAGCGCTTCCAGGGTACTCTCTTTGGGGCGGATCCCGTGCATCATGCAGTTGTGGTGGACCTTGTGGCCGACGATCTTCTCGATCACTTTTTTATCGGCAACATAGAGACGGGGGATCTCTTTTTGGTCAATAAGTTCTTTGAACGTATCATAATACTCTTGCGTTGCCAGGAGGCTCTTGACGTCGATGGCGCTCTCCAGCAGTACGTTGACCACTTTAGGGCTGTCGGCAATAAAGCTGTTGTCCGTCGTGAAGGCGCTGTCTCTGAGCTGGCGGTAGAGCTTCAGCTCAGGTAGGTCGATGTCGTCTATCTCGATCAGCTGCATCGCTATTGTTGATCTCCGAAACAGTAGGTCCGGTATAAAAACCATGCCGCGATGGCCTTGTCGCTGTAGCTGTACTCCAGCTGCTCTCTCGGGATGGAGTTGTTGCGCATGTAGGATCGGACAATGCCGGTGACAAGGTAACTGATGAGCAGAGTCGCTATGGCGTAGAAATAGTCGACCATGTAGGCGACCAGCAGTGTCAGGATGACGGGCATCCAGGTCAGTTTGAAGGCAACGATCTGCACCAGCCAGCGGCAATACTTTGTCTTGAACGTGGGGGTAGGTTGTATCTCAGGGATGAAGTCATTCATCCCGGCATTATAGTCAAATTGTATAAACAGAAGAGGAGAGGGTTTGGACTGACGAATAAAATATGCAAAAAGCAAACTTAAGTCGTCAGCTTAGCTTTTCGTCTTTACGGCATCCATAAAAAAAAACTGTACTCTACACTATTACATTACCTGAAGGAGTTTTAGATGAGTGAACCAAGATTACAGGATATGGGTGATTACAACACACTCTCAGGCGAAAAGCGCCGTATCGTTTGGGCTGTCGTGATCGCAGGCCTTATTATCGGAACGATTTATGGTGTTGCGAGAGCTTATTTTGTCCCGGATGATCTGCTCACACCGACAGAAAAAGTCGGCAAGGTCCCTTTTAAATAGAGCAAGCCCGGTACTGTTTTTACGTGTCGCTAGGCTAAAGTAAAAATGCTACAATACCACATTTTTTACGGCAGAATGCCGGAAGGTCCAGTATGTTAACAGCGATTATCGGAATTTATACTTTTTATGTTTTTATCAAGATCTATGTGAGCGTGATGCAGATCGGTTATGTCAATCAGGCCAAACGCAAAAATGCGGTGCTGATGAGTTCGGCGGAGTTTCTGAAAGCCGGCAACTACGCCGTAGCCAAAGAGAAGCTCTCTATGTTCACGACCCTTCTGGATTTCATGCTCTTTCTGGTCTGGATGAGTTTTGGTATCGGATGGATCGAACAGACGTTTATGGTCTATGATGAGACGCTCTCAACGATCTTTGCGGTACTGGGGTTTATACTGATCAACGGTCTGATCGCGTTGCCGGTCGAGTACTATGAAAAATTTGTTTTGGATGCAAAGTTCGGTTTTAACCGTTCCACCCTGGCCCTTTACATTAAAGATACGGTCATCTCGACCCTGTTGACCGTCATTTTCGGTGCCTTGATCATCTGGGGTATTTTTGCCATTATCGCCTCTACCGAGCTCTGGTGGCTATGGAGCTTTGCCTTTATCTTCGGTGTCATTGTCCTTTTAAACATGTTCTTTCCGACGCTACGGGCACTCTTTTTTGACAAACTGACACCGCTCAAAGACGAGGAGCTGAACAAGCAGATCAACCATCTGATGGATGAGACCGGTTTTAAGAGTTCGGGCGTCTTTATCTCGGATGCCTCCAAACGCGATGCCCGTCTGAACGCCTACTTCGGCGGTCTTGGAAAGACAAAACGTGTCGTGCTGTTTGACACGCTGCTGGAAAAACTGTCGGCCAATGAGCTGCTGGCCGTGCTCGGCCACGAACTGGGCCATTTTCAGCACGGCGACATCTACAAGAACATTGCGCTGATGGGCGGTATGCTTTTTGCGATGTTCGCGCTGTTCGGCAACCTGCCTGACACGCTTTACATGGAACTTGGCGTACAAAAAAGTGCGGCCAACATGATGATGCTTTTCATGCTGGTCATGCCGCTGCTCAGTTTTGTGATGATGCCGATCATGGGCATTGTGAGCCGCCACAACGAGTACGAAGCGGACAAGACGGGTGCCGATCTCGGAGGGAAACTCTTTTTGAGCGAAGCCCTTAAAAAACTGGTGAGTGAGAACAAAAGCTTCCCGCTGTCGCACCCGCTCTACATCTTTTTCTACTACACCCATCCGCCGGTGCTTGAACGCCTCAAAGAGCTGGGCGTTGATATTGCAGCACAGAGCGAAGATGCGCTTGAGGGACCATGCCCGTCGATCGATTGATGCCGGTCGGTGCGTGGCTTGCCCATATCACCGCCGAACTTCAAGGGGTTGTCGAACGTCCGAGACGGGAGGCGCAGCTGCTCGTCATGGCACTGCTGCAAAAAGATGAGCTGTGGCTGATGACGCATGAAGAGGTTCCTGTAGAAGAGGGCGAAAAACTTGCTCTCTGGGTCGCCCGCCGCAAAGAGAACCAGCCGCTCGAGTACATCACAAACCGCGTCAGTTTCTATTCGCAGGAGTTTCATATTGAAGAGGGGGCACTGATCCCGCGTCCCGAGACGGAACTGCTGATCGATGAGGTCTTGGCGATTGCTGACAAAGAGAAAGCGCTTACCATTGTCGAAGTGGGTGTCGGAAGCGGCATCATCTCGACCGTTCTGGCACAGCAGCTTCCAAAGGCGAAGATCATCGCCGTCGATATCAGTCCGGATGCCCTGAAAGTTGCGCGAAAGAACATCGAAGCCTTTGGCCTGGGGGAGCGCATTGAACTGCGTGAGGGGGACCTGTTGGGGCCTGTCACGGAGACGATCGATATCCTGGTCTCCAATCCGCCCTATATCGCCAACAGTGAGCCTTTGGAGAGCAACCTGGACTATGAACCTGACCTGGCGCTCTTCGGCGGCGAGATCGGCGATGAGATCATCCGTAGGCTGCTCGACGAGGTCATTGTACGCAAGATCCCGTTTTTCGCCTGTGAGATGGGGTACGATCAGAAGCCCAAGGTAACGGCGTATTTAGAGAAAACGCAGTACAATGAACTGACATTCTACAAAGACCTGGCCGGGCACGACCGCGGGTTCGTCTTGAAACGATAAGGAAAAAACATGACAGCTAAACAGTGGACAATAGTGATCTATCTTCTTTTGGTCGCGATGACGCTCGGTGCGGTACTGACACTCGGTATTTTTGTTGCGGCGACGATCTTCAACTCCGACAGTTATCTTGTCGGAATATTGCTCGAACAGTATAACGAAGGTGTTCTCATGGCCGAGATCTTCCGCCGATTCAGCTACTTCCTTACTTTTATGGCCTTTGTCGTCTTTGTCTTCGAAGCCAACGAGTACAAACACGGCCGCCGCGACAACTGGTCGCTTGTCAGTGCCTTCTTTGTCATTGTCACCGCGATGATGTTCAGTGCGGTCTACACCCCTAAAATCCTGGCGATGCAGGCGCTCGGTGCCGAAGCGACGCAGAGTGCCGCGTTTGATGCCCTGCATATGGGCAGCGAGATCGACTTCAAGATCCTGGCCGTGGCGCTGGGTGTCCTCTTCATTCGCCGTATGCGTCTGATGTTCGTACCGAAATAGGGACGCTATAGCGATACGTTCAGCCTGCTGAAAACCTTGTCGAGAAAAATATTCAAATGCTGCTCTCTCCGGCAGCATCACCTTCTGCCAAAATATGTATAAAAAATAATCAACTCTATGAGCATAATAAGCCCATTATGCATTATAATTTGACAGTCAACACAGCAGATGCATCGATTTGATCTTCGGCGTGTCGTAAAATTGCTTTGATCAGACACTAAGCAGAATTAGGCGCTACTAATGCAGAAGAGTAGGTAAGTCCTTTTCCTTGAGTGTGCCTGTGTAAGCATTCTCTAAAAACTTCTCCTAATAGACTTGATACAGTGATGTGTCAGGTC
>JBFFKK010000057.1:0-11671 GCA_041555445.1 Sulfurimonadaceae bacterium | reverse complement strand
GGTGGACCAGAGCCGGGTGTTGGTTGTGCAGGTCGTGGTGTAATTACAGCGATTAACTTTCTTGAAGAAGAGGGTGCATACGAAGAAGAAGGTCTAGACTTCGTCTCTTACGACGTACTTGGTGACGTTGTTTGTGGTGGATTCGCAATGCCGATCCGTGAAGGTAAAGCACAGGAAATCTACATCGTTATGTCTGGTGAGATGATGGCAATGTACGCAGCGAACAACATTTCAAAAGGTATTTTGAAGTACGCAAACACTGGTGGTGTACGTCTTGCAGGTCTTATCTGTAACGCTCGTATGACTGACTTCGAATACGATCTTGCTTGGGCTCTTGCAAAAGACCTTGGTACGCAAATGATCCACTTCGTACCACGTAACAACATCGTTCAGCGTGCTGAAATCCGTCGTATGACAGTTGTTGAGTATTCACCAAAATCTGACCAGGCTCTTGAGTACAAAGAGCTTGCACGTAAGATCATCAACAACGACATGAAGATCATCCCGACGCCACTAGAGATGGACGACCTTGAAGACCTTATTATGGAATACGGTCTTGAAGATGCGGCTGATGAAGAAAACATCGGTAAAGGTGAAGCTGAAGCGTAAGCTTTCACTTAACCTTCGGTACCAAAGCGCCTCGGTGCTTTGGTGAATAGTTGTTCCCTCCGGGGAACCAACATTCTCATAATGAAAAGAAAATAAAACAAAAAGCAGGAGAATACAAATGTTTATTTTAGGATTCCACTTCCCAGCAGAATTGGGTAACAATGTTCCAGACGAAAAAGTTGTTGAAAAACTAGATGCAGCGGATATCGATACATCGGCTATCAACGAGATCAAAATGACGACAGAATACCACGGTGTAATAGAAGAGCTTTCTTATACGAATAAAGACACGTTCATGTTCAAAGCACTTGCTCACTATATCAAAACGGCTGAGACAGACTACATGATCTACACAAACCGTTACCAGATTTCTGAGCTTTCAAAGCGTTTAGATTCAGATGATGAGACTCTAGCTCTATGTAAGAAACTTGACTCAATGGCTCACTTTAAGATCAAGGCTGCGTAAGCCCGAAGCTTAAACAACACTAGCACGCCTTTGTGCGATGCTTTATTAAAGCACTTGTGCTTTGCGAATTCCGCAGTCCCAAGGGACAAACACTAGGTACTGAGCTGGTTGAAGCGAAGATCCTCGATAACACTTGCCCTATTGGGATTAAGTACATTGATTTAATCATTGAGATTACAAAAGAATTACTATATTTAAGGAGACTATTATGGGTCCAGAATCATTGGAAGCAAAACAGAAAGCGGCCGTTGAAGAGGTACTAAAAGCGTACCCTGCAAAAGCTGCCAAGAACCGTGCAAAGCACCTAGGTGTCGGTTCTCCGGAAGACGAAAGTCAAAAAACATGCGGTAACGTCCGTTCGAATAAGAAAACTGTTCCAGGTGTAATGAGTCAACGTGGTTGTGCTTACGCCGGTTCAAAAGGTGTTGTTTGGGGTCCGGTAAAAGATATGGTTCATATCTCTCACGGTCCTATCGGTTGTGGTCAGTACTCACGTGCAGGTCGTCGTAACTACTATATCGGTACTACCGGTGTTGATACTTTCGTTACGATGAACTTCTCGTCTGACTTCCAGGAAAAAGATATCGTTTTCGGTGGCGACAAGAAACTTGACGTCTGTTTCCACGAAATCGATGAGCTTTTCCCTCTAAACAACGGTATCACAGTCCAGTCTGAGTGTCCGATCGGTCTTATCGGTGACGATATCAATGCAACATCTAAGATGTATGCTAAGAAAACTGGTCAGACAGTTGTGCCGGTTAACTGTGAAGGTTTCCGCGGGGTTTCTCAATCTCTTGGTCACCACATCGCAAATGACACGGTCCGTGACTACGTCTTTGATGCTCAGATCGACACACTTGGTGAAGCGATCGAGCAGACTGAGTATGACGTTGCTATCATCGGTGACTATAACATCGGTGGTGATGCATGGTCAAGCCGTATCCTTCTTGAAGAGATGGGCCTTCGTGTTGTTGCACAATGGTCAGGTGATGCGACATTGAAAGAGATGGCAGCGACACCGAAAGTTAAATTGAACCTGCTTCACTGTTACCGTTCAATGAACTACATCTCTCGTCACATGGAGAAAGAGTTCGGGATTCCTTGGGTTGAGTACAACTTCTTCGGTCCAAGCCAGACGATCAAGTCACTTCGCAAGATCGCAGCATTCTTCGACGAGTCTATCCAGGCGAAATGTGAAGAGGTCATCGCTAAGTATCAGCCGATGATCGATGCGGTCACTGAGAAGTACCGTCCACGTCTTGAAGGCAAGCAGGTTATGTTGTTTGTCGGTGGTCTACGTCCTCGTCACGTTATCGGTGCTTACGAAGATCTTGGTATGGAAGTTATCGGTACAGGTTATGAGTTCGCTCACGACGACGATTACAAGCGTACTAAAGATGAGATCTTCCGTTCAACGGTTATCTATGATGATGTTAACGAATACGAGCTTGAAGCGTTTGTTAAAGCACTTGAGCCAGACTTGGTCGCATCAGGTATTAAAGAGAAATATGTGTTCCAGAAAATGGGTCTGCCATACCGCCAGATGCACTCTTGGGACTACAGCGGTCCGTACCACGGTTATGACGGATTCGCAATCTTTGCAGCAGACATGGACCTTGCTATCAACTCTCCGGTTTGGGGACATAGCAAAGCACCTTGGGAAAAAGAAGGAGAAGCGTAATGCAAGAAATAGATAACATCATGAATGGTCAGAAACTCTTTCAAAGACCAGAGTACCAAGAGGTACTCAAAAACAAAAAAGAGTTCGAAGGCGGGTATGGTGCTACCAACCCTGAAAAAGTTGCAGAGATCGCTGAGTGGACTAAAACATGGGACTACCGTGAGAAAATCCTTGCTCGTGAAGCGAGTACGGTCAACCCTGCAAAAGCATGTCAGCCGCTTGGTGCTGTTATGGTTGCGCTTGGTTTCGAAGACACAATGCCATACGTACACGGTTCTCACGGATGTGTTGCGTATTTCCGTTCGTATTTCACACGTCACTTTAAAGAGCCGACACCATGTGTTTCTGACTCTATGACAGAAGATGCAGCGGTATTCGGTGGTCTTGTCAACATGAAAGACGGTCTTAAGAACTGTGCGGCACTTTACAAGCCACAGATGATCGCTGTCTCTACAACATGTATGGCAGAAGTTATCGGTGACGACCTTTACGCGTTTGCTACGGCAGCGAAAGAGGAAGACGGCGGTGAGTACCTACCGGAAGAGTTCCCGATCACATACGCTCACACACCATCATTTACGGGTAGCCATATCACGGGTTACGACAACATGATGCACGGTATCATGTCTCAGCTTACTGAGGGCGTAGAAGAGAACAAAAACGAGAAGATCAACATCATTCCTGGTTTTGAGACTTATATCGGTTCTATCCGTTCTGTAAAAGCTATCGTAGAAGCATTCGGTGCTGAATACACAATGCTTGGCGACCACTCTGATCAGTGGGACATGCCGGCTGGTGACTACAACATGTTCCAGGGCGGTACAACGATCGCTGACGCTAAAGACTGTAAAAACTCTAAAGCGACGATCTCTCTAGGTAAATATGCAACGGTTAAGACGATGAAAATGGTCACTAAACGTTGGAAACAAAAAGAGAGCGCCAGCCTAACTCCGGTAGGTCTTAAAGGTACAGATGAGTTCGTTATGAAACTTGATGAGCTTACTGGTAAAGAGGTTCCTGAGAAACTTAAGATCGAGCGTGGTCGTCTTGTTGACGCTATGCAGGATTCTTACCCGTACATGCACGGTAAGAAATTCGCGATCTGGGGTGATCCTGACTTCCTGATCGGTGCCGTTTCATTCCTTCTTGAGATGGGTGCTGAGCCGACGCACGTACTATGTCACAATGCACCACGCGGTTGGGAAGATGAGATGAGAGCAATGCTTGACACTTCTCCTGCTGCAGCAGACTGTCATGTATGGGCTGGTAAAGACCTGTGGCACATGCGTTCACTACTCTTTACAGAGCCGGTTGATTTCATGATCGGTAACTCATACGGTAAAGAGCTTATGCGTGATACGGGTACGCCGCTAATCTACATCGGCTTCCCGATCTTTGACCGTCACCACCTACACCGATACTCTATTTCAGGGTACGATGGTGCGTTGAACCTGTTGACTTGGATCACGAACAAAGTTCTTGACCAGCTTGACGAAGAGACCAAAGGTATCGCGTCAACTGACTACTTCTTCGACCTGGTTCGTTAATAGTAGTTTTCAACTATTCTTCTTATGCTGTCCTCTCCGAGGGCAGCAGCTTACACGTTTTTTTACCTTTATATACCCTCCCTTTTCCATTTTAGCGCCACCAAGCATCCAACCCTTCTTTTTCAGTATTGATTTTACTTATGTATTCGATCTAATTTTTTTCACTGTGCAGATGTTTAAAATTATGAGAGTAGGATGATATACAGAGCTAAAAAAAAGCAAGGAGAATCACGATGCAACATCAATTAATGCAGCTGCCTTTTGCGCAGAGCGCACTCGAACCCTACATCTCGGAAGAGACCATCTCCTTTCACTACGGTAAACACCATGCCGGGTATGTGAACAAACTCAACGGCCTTATCGAAAACACGAAGTTTGCCGACATGTCTCTCGAAGAGATCATCAAACATGCCGAAGGGGCGGTGTTCAACAACGCCGCGCAGGTCTATAACCATGACTTCTACTGGCACAGTCTGTCGGCCGCGCCGACCACCCCTTCGGTCGAGCTGTCGGATATGATCGAACGCGATTTCGGCTCCATGGACGCGTTCAGAGAAGCCTTTCTGGCTGCAGCTGCGGGCCTGTTCGGTTCGGGGTGGGTGTGGCTGGTCATCACCAAAGAGGGCACACTCGCGATCGAGCAGACCAGCAATGCCGATACGCCGATACGGCGAGCGGCGGTGCCGCTGCTCACCTGTGATGTCTGGGAACATGCCTACTACATCGACCGCCGCAACGCCCGGCCGGAATACCTGGAGAACTGGTGGAAACTGCTCAACTGGGAATTCGTCTCGGATAACCTGGCGAAGGTGCTGAACGATCCCATAGCCGGCTACAGCCAGCCGTGCAACGACGACAACGAAGTGTGCGACTATGTCGATACGATGCAGGAAAATGAGCAGACCCCGTCGTAGCGTTTTTCGCTAATAACGCACGATTCTCATTCCCGTTCTGAACAGAAGGAGAAGGCGATGACACCCGGTGAACTTAAACGTTACGACGGCCGTGACGGGGCGAAAGCCTACGTCGCCTACAAGGGCAAAGTCTACGATGTCACAGAGAGCCCTCTCTGGAAAAACGGCGAGCATCAGAAAATACAGCGTGCGGGGCAGGATTTGACGTCGATGCTGGCCGCTGCGCCGCACGGCGACGAGGTCTTCGAGAAGTTCAAGGTCGTTGCCGTATTGGAAGAGGAGGCGGCCGCGTCCCAAGAAGCGTTCAAAGCGAAGCTGAAGCGGCTCTACCGCAAATACCACCCCCATCCGATGCTTGTCCACTTTCCGATCGCGCTGCATATCTTTGCGGCGGGGTTGGATCTTCTTTTTTTTGCGCTTCCTAAAGATGCCTATGCCGTCGGCGTCTTCTATACCTTTTTCGTGGCCACGGTCATGGGCTTCTTTGCGATGATCCCGGGAATGCTGAGCTGGTGGATCAATTACGACCTCTCTATGCGCCGTCCTTTTGTCGTCAAGCTGACCGTCGCGACACTGACGCTGCTGCTGGGTGTCGTCGGTATTACTCTTTACCTTGAAAATCCCTCTATCGTCTACGAACCCGCATTTGAAGGTGTCGTCTACCACGGCATTGTTCTCTTCACCGGTGCCACTGTCATTGTTCTGGGCTATTACGGCGGGAAGATCACCTGGGGGGAGGAACCGGAACCTGAAGTCGGACACGGCCATGCCGAAAGTCCGGAGCCTTCAGCCCCTGTTTCGGAGAAACTGCCGACGCATTCAAACTATGAGCTGCCGTTTCCCACTCTATCGACGGAACCGCCGGTGAAAATCTTTAAAGCAGCCGAAACAACCGAGACAAGGGCGCAGCAGAAAAGTATTGCGATTCTGATCGGCGGGGCGGCGGGAACCGGTATCGATACGATCGAGAAGCTTCTCAATGATGCCTTTAAACGGAGCGGCTACTACACCTTTTCAACGAAAGAGTTTATGTCACGGGTGCGGGGCGGCAGCAATACGGTGCTGTTCAGGATCTCGAACAGGCCCGTGCACGCACCCTGCAGGGAGGTCGATCTTTTCATCGCCATCGACGCAGCAGCTTTGGAACATGCGAAGTGGCGATGCACGCAAAGGAGTATCATATTGGCGGACGAGGCGTTTGCAGGCCGTGATGCCGATGTTACGGCGATAAAGCTGCATGCCACGGCGCAGAAACTCGGCAGTGCGCGTTATGCCAACACCTATGTGGCAGGTCTTCTCTTCGGTGTGTTGAAGATGGAGGGGGCGCAGCTGTTGCAGAGTATCGGCGACCGCTTCAAAGAGGAGCCTGCGAACATAGAGGCGGCAGAAGCGGGTCTTGAAGAGGGAGCGGGGCTCTCTTTTGCAACGCTGCCCGATCTGCCGGAGGCGCATCCTGAAGCGGTGGAGAAGCTGCATCTCATGGACGGTACGACCGCGTCGGGCTTCGGCTTTTTATCCGGCGGCTGCAACATGGTCACCGCCTACCCGATGTCGCCCTCGACCGGCGTGTTGAACTTTATGGCGGCGATGTCGAAAGAGTTCGAGATCGCCGTCGAGCAGAGCGAAGACGAGATCGCCTCGTTGACGATGGTGCTGGGCGGATGGTACGCCGGGGCCCGTGCGATGACAACGACCTCCGGCGGCGGTTTTGCCTTGATGGGCGAGGCACTGAGCCTCAGCGGTATGACAGAGACGCCCGCCGTCATCTACCTCGCGCAGCGTCCCGGACCCGCAACAGGGCTGCCGACGCGAAGCGAGCAGGGCGATTTGAACCTGGCGCTTTACTCGGGACACGGCCCCTTCCCCCGGGTGATCCTTGCCCCCGGTTCGCTGCAGGAGTGCATCGACTGCGGGTATCTGGCTTTTGAACTCGCCGACCGATACCAGGTACCGGTCATCGTCCTGAGCGACCAGTATCTGGCAGACACCGTTATGATGACAGCCGATGTCGATCTTTCCGCGTACGAACAGCGCAGATACATCGTAAAAAGCAGACAAGAGTATGTGCGCTACAGCGACACCGAGAGCGGCGTCAGCCCCAGAGCGGTTCCGGGTTTCGGCGAGGGGCTGATCTGTGCCGTCAGTGACGAACATGACGAACGCGGGCAGATCACCGAAGAGTACAGCATGCGCGATCAGATGGTGGCCAAACGTGCACGAAAAAACGAAGGGCTCCTCAACGAGGCTCTCCCGCCCGTCTGCAAGGGTGACGGAGAGATCGCCGTCATCGGCTGGGGTTCGACGAGAGGCGCTATCGCCGAAGCGCTGGAGAGACTGGACGACCCGCGTCTGGTCCAGGTCCACTTTGCCTGGGTCCACCCGCTCGGCGCTGCGCAGCTGAGCGTTTTGAAAGCGTACAGATACAAAATTCTCGTCGAGAACAGTGCCGATGGCGCTTTTGCTGACCAGCTCAGGCTTCACGACATAACGGTCGACGAGAGGATCCTGCAGTCCAACGGGTTCAGTTTCTTTGCTGACGAGTTGACCGGCATGCTGGAAAAATCGCTAAAGGAGTTGTCATGAACCATCCGTTCGATCGCGAAAACGTCGATGTCGCCTGGTGCCCGGGTTGTGGAAACTTCGGTATCTTGAAACTGATCAAAGAGGTTTTGGAGGAGCTGCAGATCGACAAAAACAACACGGTCATCGTCTCGGGCATCGGGCAGGCCGCCAAAACACCCTACTATATCGATACCCATATGTTCGGCGTCCTGCACGGCAGAGCCGTGCCCATCGCAACGGCCGTCAAAACGGCCAACCCGCAGCTGACCGTCGTCGCCGAAGGGGGAGACGGCGACATGTACGGGGAGGGCGGAAACCATTTCCTGCACGCCATACGGCGCAATGTCAACATCGTCCATATCGTGCATAACAATATGGTCTACGGCCTCACCAAAGGGCAGGCGTCGCCGACGAGCCAGCCGGGGTTCACGACAGCGGTACAGGTCGACGGGGTGGGGAACGAACCCTTCAACCCGATCGCCGTGGCATTGGCGCTCGAGGCCGGTTTTGTCTCGAGGGTCAATGTCGGTGACGGCGCCCACGCGAAAGAGGTGCTCAAAGCCGCATTTCTGCATCCCGGATATGCGCTGGTCGACATCTTTCAGCCTTGTGTCACCTTTAACAAGGTCAACACCTACCGATGGTTCAAGGAGAACACCTACCGGCTGGATGCATCGCATGACACAAACGACCGGGCGGCGGCGATGCAAAAAGCGCTGGAGACCCTACCGATGCCGCTGGGCCTCTTTTATAAAAACGTCGGCACGACGTTTGAAAAGCGCCTGCGCCGGGAGTCTACGAAACCTCTCTATGCAACGCAGCACGATCTTGCCAGGATGCAGCGTCTTTTTGACAGCCATTGAGCCAACCACCCCTGGTATATATCTTGCAGATAGAGAGGCAAGATTACAGAAGGAATAGAGAATGAGCGTAGAAGCGAAGATCAAAGAAGAGCTCTTAAAAGAGACCTACACCAACATCGACAAGATGTACGATTTTATGGAGCAGCATTACGTTCTCAGTGACGAACACCATGACCTGATCATAAAACAGCTTAACAAACTCAAAGACCAGTTTTACCTGATCTCTGTAAACAGCAGGCTCTCCTAGTGCCACACCACGTCGTTCTGGAAAAGCGCTGCGGCTGCGCCAAGAAAAACGGCACCGAACAGATCCGTACATTCGACACAAAAGAGGAGGCCGAGGAGCATGCGTACGAGTGGGCGGATGCCCTCAACAACAATTTCTGCGGCAGACACGGCTTCGATATTGTCGAGGTGGACGACAATTTTGTCATCTCTGTCGAAGAGGGGGGCTTTGTCGAGGCCTGTGAGATCTAACACCATTTGCCCATCTCGTTGAACGCCCCTGTATCAGGGCTTCAGAGGCCGATGGGAACACTTCATGCATTTGTCATAGCAGAAGACAGAGGCGCTAAACCTTATGCTGTCTCAGCATCATGCCATACACAACACTAATTTCATCCGATAAGAAGATTTTGATGCTGGGACTGCATAGGGTTTAACCGATGCTATTTTAAAACGAAAAGGTGACATTATGGAGTATCATGTAGTAGTAGAAAAGATGTGCGGGTGTGCAAAACGCCAGAATATGCCGCAGATCAAGACGTTCGACGACAAGGAAAACGCGCTGCGCGTCGCCCGTGCATGGGCACAACAGCTCAACGAGTCTTTTTGCGGCAAACATGAATTCGATGTCGTCCCGGTCGATGACAACTTTGTCATTGCCATAAGTGAAGGCAGTTATTGATCGACCTGACGCAGAGGGCGTGATCTCTCTGCCCCTGTAACGCTCGTTTCGCGCAATGCGAGGTTGCCGCGTTTTGAAGCGTTCGTAGTCTCTTAAGAAAGGAGAAGCAATGCTGATAGGTGTACCAAAAGAGGTCAAAACAGATGAGTACAGGGTTTCGATCACACCCAGCGGTGTAACGGAGCTGATTAAAGCCGGCCACAGCGTCTATGTGGAGAGCGGAGCGGGTGAAGGAAGCGGTTTCAGCGACAGGGAGTATGTCGATGCAGGCGCTTCCATACTGCTGGAGGCACAAGAGGTCTTTGAACTTTCAGAGATGATCGTCAAGGTCAAAGAGCCGATCGAGTCTGAATATGCGCTCTTTAAACCGAACCAGACCCTTTTCACCTACCTGCATCTTGCGGCAGATGAGACGTTGACACGGTTTTTACTGAAAAAAGGGATCCGCGCCTTTTCGTATGAGACGCTGACCGTTAAGGGACGTCTGCCGCTGCTGGAGCCGATGAGCGAAGTGGCCGGCAAGATGGCCTCTTTGATGGGGAGCGTGCATCTAGGCCGTTACCACGGCGGGCTCGGACTGCTCGCCGGCGGTGTCGTCGGAACGGAACGTGCAAAAGTGATGGTGCTCGGCGGCGGGGTGGCCGGCAAGTGTGCCGCCGAGGTGGCCGCGGGACTGGGCGCCGATGTGACGATCTTCGACATTAACCTTGAACGGCTGAGCTATCTGAACGATGTCATGCCGGCCAATGTCGCGACGATGTACAGCTCGGCCGGTTCGATCGCCAAGCTGCTGCCGGAGTGCGATCTTGTCGTCGGCACGGTACTGATCCCCGGTGCCAAAGCGCCGAAACTTGTCACGAAAGAGATGCTTAAAGTGATGAAAAAGGGGAGCGTTCTTGTGGATGTCTCCATCGACCAGGGGGGCTGCTTTGAGAGCTCGCATGCGACGACACACTCTGAACCGACCTTCGTCGAAGAGGGTGTTGTGCACTACTGCGTCGCCAACATGCCGGGGGCCTATCCGAGAACATCGACCTATGCCCTGACCAACGCGACGTTGCCGTATGTCAAAGCGCTGGCCCAATACGGGGCGGAAGAGATCTGTCAGGAACTGCCGGTCATGGTCTCGGCGCTGAATACCTATGACGGGGTGCTCTACAATGCGGCTGTCGGTGAGGCGATCGGGATAGAGAGCAAACGTTTTTAGCCTGCCGTCTATCGGTAGGTTGGTAACTTTTTTACATACACTCTTTCCTTTTTGTTCCGCCAAAAAGGAAACGAAAAAGCTCTCGTGACGGCTTCGAGCCCGACCGCTGTCGGATGCCCTCCTTACACTCGCTCCATTCCTAAAAATCCCTAACTCACCTACGGCTCAGACAGAGTGATTTTCTTAACGGAACTCCGCTCACTTCAGTCGGCTCTGCAGATGCCACGATTATCTCAAGCGGTGACGCATTGATTTAAATTCAAAGCTTCGCTTTGATCCCTGTTTAAATTGTCTGAAGGTTGATAGTTTGTTTTGTCGTAAAAGCTTTTGGTTCGCTGGAGTTCGAGCAGGTATTGGCGTCTAACCGCCAATTAGCCCGGAAGCCGAGGTGTCTGTCAGTAGGATGAGCTCATAGAGCCGAAGGGTATCGCTTTTTTCTTTTTTGGTTACTTCTTCTTTTGAGCGAGCAAAAGAAAAAAGTAACGTACTAATGCTATAAAGTAATAAAAAAGTTTGAACGTAAAAAAAGTGCGATATAAAGAATAAAGAGAAGTAGAGAATGGGGCAGAGCCCCATGAAGGAGAGGATCTTTACAGATCGTTCTCGTGTTTAGCAAGATACTCGGCAACACCGGCAGTGTCGGCTTTCATACCTTCGTCACCTTTGTTCCAGCCCGCAGCACACACTTCACCGTGTTCGTTGGTGAAAAGCATCGCGTCGACCATACGGATCATCTCATCGATGTTACGGCCAAGCGGAAGGTCGTTGATCACAGCGTGACGTACCGTACCGTCTTTGTCGATCAGGAATGAACCACGTAGTGCAACACCGCCGTCAAGAAGAACATCGTACGACTTGGCGATCTCTTTGGTAAGGTCGGCAACAAGCGGGTAACGGACCTGACCGATACCGCCT
>JBFFKK010000056.1:0-11875 GCA_041555445.1 Sulfurimonadaceae bacterium | reverse complement strand
GAAACGGTAGAGTGTTTTTCCCTCTTTCTCTGTTTTGGCTGCCTCGATGTCGCTTTGCGGCAGCCCTTTGACATCTTCGGCATCCTCGATTAGCAGCTCATAGGCATTGGTGGCATCAAGCAGGTTCTGCGAGAAGGCGTTGGTAAGTTCGCTTTTGCGCAGGTTGATCGCTTTTAGACGCTCTTTGGGACCGAGGTCAAGATGCGCACCGGAGAGCTCAAATCCCTGGATATTGAGGTCCACAACGCGTTGCTGCTCCTGGTTAAGCGAGCTGTACTCTCGCTCTTTGATGATCTTGAAGGCTTCATAGATCGCCAGGTTGTGCCCGATCTCGGTAGAGTATTCGGTCAGGATCGGCAGGGCCTCCGCATAGACCTTTTGGGTTGTCTCGGAGTTGTTGACGGCATTGAGGTGCGAGAGCGGCGTGAAGAAGTGGTCAAGGCGTTCATCCATCATCTCAAAAGGTTTGACAAAGTTCTGGTAACTTTTCTCTTTGATGTCGAGAAGCTGGATGAGTGTTTTACGGTTCCGGTCAAGGTGGTCGTTAAGTTCGCTGATAAAGCTGTCAAGGTTGGTTTGAAAAGGGATAAAAGGTGATTTGCTCATAAGAATCCTGCTGTTTATTGTTGTTGTGTTCTTTGAATGAAACAGATATGCAATATCTATTCAAAGATCTCTATTGTTAATGAATATTAGTCTATTAAAGTTAATCTGCTTATAATTATTGCATAAAAATGAGGACAAAACATGAATCGACTGTTTATGCTACTGTTGACAATGGCGGTGATTGCACAGGCGGAGTGCCGCATTGCGATGGCTGCACCGGTGAAGGTTGAGTGGACAGCCTACAAAACACCTCAAAAAATCGGTGTTGACGGCGGTTTTCTGGCAACGGTCTATCATGGTAAAAAAGAGGCCGCGGATCTTAAGGGCTTGCTGCTTCACAGCCGTGTTCAGCTCGAGGTCAATAATGTCGATACGAAGGATCCTTTCCGGGATGCGAAGCTGGTGCAGTTCTTTTTCAACATGATGCAGGGGGCGGTGATCGAAGCCGATATCGTGTCGCTGGAGGGCGACTCAAAAGCAGGCACTCTGGTGGTGAACATTGCGATGAACAACCGCGCTGTCGATGTCCCCTTGCATTACGAAGTCAAAGAGGGAAGATTCCGGGCCAGAGGGGTGCTTGACCTTCTCGACTTTAATGCGCAGGAGCCGCTGAAGATGCTGACGCTCAACTGCTACGCGCCACACGAAGGCAAGACCTGGGAAGATGTGACTGTCGGTTTCTCTTTTGATCTGGACAAGCGCTGCGACTAGCCTCTTTTATCACTCGTTTTCATCCCGCTTAGGGCGTGTCGCTCCAAACCTCTGTATCAAGATGTCATCATACTTGTTGGCTGCTTTTCTGAGCCGCTCCAGACCGATCTTGCCCTCTTCAAAGGTCAATGAAGAGTCGATGGTGAGATAAGAGAGGATGATGCTGTTTTCACTGATGGAGAAGAGGAGGTAGTTGAAGGTGTCATTTTTGTCGAGCATGTAGTCATACATCGCTTCGATGTTCTCTTTAGGCATATTGCAGAGCAGGGCATCGGCCATGATGATCCCGTTCTCATAGAAGTTGAGATGGATACGGGCGCTTCCCTCGTCAAACTTCCAGCTGCGCTGACCCTCTCTGGCGATGGTGACATCGATATGAAGGGCAGTAAGTATCTTTTCGATGAGGGCGACGACGCCGGATGGCCGGTAGCCCAAACGGCGCTGTTTGGCGACATCGAGCTTGACGCCGCAGCGGGGGCAGAAGTCATTGACGATCTGGGCCTCTTCAATAAGGTTCTTACAGGAAAAACAGCGGATGATGTTCTTTTTGCCGAGGGCTTTAAAGGCGTCGATCGCTTCGCGGACATAGTAGTAAGGAAGGGCGAAGCCGAGGTTCTGTGTGTTGAGCAGGATAAAGGTGTTGACCCCGATGACCTCGCCGTCGGCATTGAGCACCGGACCGCCGCTGTTTCCGGGGTTGATCGCGGCATCGATCTGGAGGTACTCGACGTCGCCCTCGAGCCTGTTCGATTTGGAGACGATTCCCTCGGTGGTCGAGTAGTTGAGGCCGTAAGGGTGGCCGATAGCGATGGCGACATCCCCGTCGTGGACGGTTTCCGAACTCAGAAGAAGGTGATTGTCGATGCGCATCTGCGGCTTCGCGATAAAGGCGAGGTCCAAAACCTGGTCGTCATAGATGACGGCCGCCTTTTGGCGCTTGAGTGTCTTGGCCGAGATTACCACCTCTTTGAGACCGCTGACAACATGGGAATTCGTGATGATGAGGTCATCGATGACAAAGCCGCTGCCGCTGCCGTACGGGGTGCTGATCTGGATGATGTTGTTGATGTAGGTCTGGAGTATGGTCTGTGTGTTCATCGTTCGGTATAGTTCAGGTTTTTCAGATGCAGAAAAAAGCTGTGGCTGAACTCCTCCAGTGTGGTATAGTCGAGCGTTTTTCCAAAAGGTTCAAGGTGCGTGAACTGCTCCTGGTAGGGGGTGATAGCATCGCTGATCGCGGTGATGATGGCATCTTTTTCAAAACGGTTCTTCTCTTTGTCGTAGTAGGCTTTATAGCCCAGTGTGACAAAGTAGTCGCTGTTTTGAACCTCGACGATCAGGTGCAGCAGTGCCCGGTATGAGGGGTGCAGTCCGTAGTTGTAGAGGATATAGAGCGGAATATAGCGGTTGATCGTAAATGCCACGTGTTCATAGCGGTGGTGTCTGAACCAGCGAAACTTCTCCAGGGAGGCCTCGATGAAGAGGTTCAACTCCTCCATGGTGGTATGCTCCATCGGCGAGAAGGTGTAGTGCGCTTTGTAGCACTGGGAGACGAACGCTTCATAGGGAAGCTTTTGCAGCGACTCTATAAAGAGAAGCAGTTCATCGTTCTTCTGTTCGACAAGGCGCTCATCATCCGTAAAGTAGCTGTTGATCTTCTCAAAGGTCTCCTGCATGATATCTTTGTGCGGGACGATGAGGTAGTCGATCTGAAAAAGCAGGCTCAACAGGGTGAACGAGACGGTACTGATGTTGTCGTTGGCGGGGAGCTGCGTGAGCTCTTTTTGACAATCCGCGATCCAGCGCTGCATGGCGTCGTACTTGATACGAAGCTCATTGTCGTCGATCGGCAGCAGGTGGTCGACTTCGATGAGGCGCTCCTGTTTGTAATGGTAGTGCAGATACTCTTTCTCATAGTCGGCATTGAGCGCAAGCTCCCGAAGAGGGTAGAAGATCTTCTGGGGTGTCATGGTGGTGTTGTCAAGATAGAGCTTGAGCATCAGAAAATCTCCATGTGTGTAGTAGCGGATGTATGTGAGCTGCTCGTTGCGTTCGAGGATATGGCGTTTGATCGCGACGTTCATCAACTCCCTGCTGGTGATGACACTGTGGGCTTCGAACGTCTTCTCGGTCACGGTCCCGCGAATGATAGCCGTTCCCTGATAGAGGGTAAAGTGAAGGGTCTCTTCTTCATAGTGGAGCCGGACGTTCTCATTGGAGAGAGCGGCATTGAAGTTTTCCAGCGAACGGAGGTAATATTCGAACGCCTCCACCTTCCTGCTTTCGCGAAACGCCTCCACCGCCTGGTTGAAAAGTTCGTGTTCGCGGGGATTGAGCTGGGCGTTGATGCTGCGGCCGAAATGGTGGACAATGGGTTTTGCAGTCTTGGCGTGATGGAAGAGACGATAGAACCAGTCACTCATCAAGGCTCCTTACTGCAATAGGTATGATTTGAGTATAGGGCGTAGCGCCTGAAAATGTCTTTAGGCGCATGCGCTATTGTGGAAACCTCTGCATCAGGGCTTTGACCACTTTGTTGATATAGGCGGTCCGCTTCTGCGGGGTCTTCATGCTTTTGAGATAATCCACGGCCGTGCCGCGCCAGATGATCTTGTTCTGGCGGGGGACAACGGCATCGACGATCAGTTTGGCTTCATCATAGGTGTAGGTCCGTGTCTGCGGCACAACGACCATGTTGTAACCGTAGCCGTAGCCGTATGAGTAGGGATACATGTTCATATACTGGTAGTCCGTATCGATACGTGTTTTTGATGTGACACCGGTATGAAAGAGCACGTAAAAATCCGCGCTCTCAACGCCCGTCTCCCTGTATCCCTTTTGGATAAGCTCGTTTTTGAGCGCAGCGATAATGCGGTCGGAGGTCAAGGTGTCTTCACCTTCGAGCGTCTTATGGACGATAGCGAAGTTTTTCGGCGGTGTTAGGTCGGCCTTGGGGTCATAGTCGGTTGCGACTTTCAGCGATGAACACCCGCCGATCAGGAGTGCAAGAAAAAGAGCAGACAAGATACGCATAACCCATCCTTTGCGGCACCCGGAGCGGCGTGCCTTTTATGTTGTCAAGTACACTATTGTAGCAATTTCTGTGGCGATCATACTGAAAAATGGAGCCAAGAGGCCTATTTCGTTACCGGGATGCTTGATTTTCCGAAAATGCTGTGCAGCACCAGCGCGAGCAGTGCCCCGATCATGGCGAAGGCCATATCTTTTTGCGCGTCCCAGATGTCTCCCTGGGTCAGTGCCTGAAAGCAGGCATCTTTCGTTTCCGGGCAAAAGACCTCCATGCTGAGCCACTCCAAAACCTCATACCCCGCACCGATACTGGCAATGAACAAAAAGGCGATGAGGTAGCTGAGCCGTCTGGAGAGGCCTTGATGGTAAAAGACCTCAAAAAACGGCACAAAGACCATCAGCCCGAAAAGAAAATGGATGAACTGGTCGTAGTAGTTTCGTTCAAAACCGAACCAGTCCGAATACCAGATGAAATAGGTCATATTGTTGTAGGTCATGTTGGCGCCGAAGAGGTGGAGGCTGACAAAGGCTGTCAGTGAGAGGTAGGTCAGGTTGTTGAAGTCGTAACGTCTGTCGAGCCAGAGCACCATGGGAAAGAAGGTGACGACCAGAACGTTTTCGAGCGCCCAGATGCCGAAGTCGGTCGGGTTGATCGCCAGCACGATCCACAGCGTAACAAAGATAACGATCAGACTTTTTTTGAACATGACGGTTGAGTACTTCCCTTGTTATCGTCTACGGCTTTTTAAATGATTTTAGCATAGTTGTGTCGATTTTGTCTCTTTTCGTTCCATCTCTGGGGAGATGGAATCTGGGCAGTAGCAGGAAAGATGGCGATTATTGTTCGGGGCGAAGTTCCAGAATGGCGTCGATAAGCGTGTTGGAAAATTCAACGCCCCTGGAGACGCTGCAGTTGAATTGATAAGAGGGCTCGCCGCGGTATGCGGCACGAAATGCTTCCAGCCGGATCATCATGCTCTGCCAATACCTGTCCACATCTTGATGCTCTACATTACTTGTCACATCTTCGACTTTTCCGACGACGCACAGGCCCAAGGCCTTGCACCCTTCGGACTTCTCATTGGTCTCGATCTCCCTGCGGTACCGGTCGATGATGGCCTGTACCTCTTTCTTGTGCTGTGGTTCAGCAGGCGGCGGCGTCTCGGGCTCAACAACCGTTTCAACCGGCTGCAACTTCTTTTTAGACCTGATGGCGGCGACTATGAAAAAAACAACCGCTGCGATAACAATGATGACAAGTGTCTTTATAAGCAACTTACTACTCCTGGTATGATTTAAGTGTACATTATACCTGTGGAGCTTTAATATTTTATATATTGCATTTTTGGTTCCCATGTCAACATGCAACGGGAAAAAGTGTATCAGGTATCAATACAAAGTTTGCGTGCAAGAGAAAGCGTTTAGTGATCCGGAAAAGGGACCCCGGTGATCTCCCCGCAGATCGCGAGCAGTTTCTCCTGCAGCCCGACATCGCGTGCCTTTTCAAAACAGCGCGTCTCTCTCTTGTGGAAAAGATACCGACCGCTGGCCTTGGCCTCGGCATCGTCGCTCACGGCAAGCCATGCCTGTGTCTCGGCCCCTTTCTGCAGGTCGTCCGGCGCACCCGGCCCGCCCATCTTGGTCGGTACCCAGCCGGGGTCGACGGCGTTGGCAGAGACCTCCGGCCATCTGCGTGCGACAGCCATGGAGAGCATGACATCATGCAGTTTGCTGTCGGAATAACTCGCGCCGCTCTCAAGGGAGAGGTTGCTCAGCGTCGCATCGCCGTAGGCATGCATGTCGGAACCGGTGTAGATGAGGCGTTCAGGCCGCTCCATGAGAGAGGTCAGCACATAGGGCGCCAGTGTGTTGACCGCAAAGATCTCCCTCTCGGGTACCTGGTAGACCCCGGCATTGTGGATCACCGCGTCGAAGCGCCCCAGGGCGTTGGCCTCCGCCGCCAGTTTTTTTATCTCTTCAAGATTCGAGAGGTCCGCTACCAGCACTGTTTCGGCCGTCGGCAGTCTGCCCATGACCTGCGCCGCCCGCTCGGCATTGCGTGCATGCAAGACAACCTCATGTCTCTCTCTCAGCAGTATCTCCGCCGCCAAAAAACCGATGCCATCCGTTGACCCGGTGATAAATATCTTTGACATTACATCTGCCTTTTATTGATGTCGTCTCGTACTTGTTTTTTGATTGTATGCCAATTGTACTACAGCTTTTGGGAGAAGCATGTTTGGTTTTGACGTATGCATTCCACGCAGAGCGTGCGAACGAGGAACATAACTATTTTCCTTTTAGTAGTAATGTATAGTTTTGCTTATCTTCAGACTGCAGAAAATGCATCTCTTTTGTCAATAAATCTCTTAGCGGGCTACTGCTACGCCAATGAAAATAACTATATTTGGGAAATCCGAGACCAAATAGTATTAATATGGCTAACCCCATAACAACTATCCTGCTGATTTTTCTCCACATTGTGTTCGATTCAGAATGCATCTTAGTGTAAGACCAGACCAAGATGTATAAAAATAAATATGCATATATAGAATTAATAACGTAATGTTTACTCTCTTCAAAATAGACCGTATAGTTTAGAGTCTTCTTGCTCTTTGGATCATCCATCCTAAATTGCAATGCGAACTCTTTTGGATAGTTGGATTCGATCAGTTTTTTGGCTTGTTGATCAGTGAGTTTTTCTGAAAACACAGCGATAGGAGAAGTTCGTAATAAAAGGATATTTACGAATTTATACTCCATAGTGGTGGCACCGAATTCGTTTAAAAATCGGTAGTTATCTTTATTCTCAATTGTTTTTAGTGTAGTGGCATAGACGAAAAGTATACTGATAACATACCCGATCACGACGGCAAAAACAGCAGGCTTGGAAAAAACACTTTTGCCTAATAATGTCAGGAAGAAGAACTCTTTTTTGATGAGTATCATAAACAAATCCAGGATAATAAAAATTAAACTGCCAAGAAGTAGAATGTCCGATGCTAGATTAAACGGTATGTTATCCGCTATCCAACCCAGGGCATTGTACAAGATAAAAATCAATGTTAAAAGTAAGACGAAATACGTATCTTCATTTTTCATCTTACGTCTCTTTTACATAACAATATAAATAGTGGATACAAGAAAAATGTTAATAAAAAAAATAATACTAAAATATAATTCACTTTAATCCTATCCCTCCATAACCACCAAATGCCAAAAATATTCCTCGTCCCCACGTTTTCGTACGAATGCCTATACAACCGACAATATATAATGAGAATTTGACATAACTAAACAAAATATTTTTAAACGAGCCTATAGTACCTTAAAAAGGATAAGCTCTTGGGTGATGTAGATAAATCAGCCTTATTCCATTTTCCTTGTTACACAGAAAAGGTGGTAATGCGCGAATAGATCATTAGGAGTCGGTTTTCGATTAAAGAAGTGGATCTCTTTGACCCTGTATTTTTAAGGACTGAGGCAAGGGTGTCTTCCTCCATAGAACGAGGAAACGAGAAAATCAGTGTGGCTTATTTCTTTGCACAACAATCTTTGTATTTTTTACCGCTGCCGCATGGACATGGCTCGTTGCGTTCGATCTTTGACTTAAAGATGACGCCGTCGCGGTAGTACCATTTGCCGTCTTCATAGACAAAGTGGCTGTGTTCATGCAAGACATGTATTTTTTCGTCAAAGTCCCTGTAGTAGGCTCTAAACTCGACCTCGTTCTTTGTGGAGTCGATGACATCGAGCTTTAGCCACTCCACGTTGTCAAACTCGCGTTCAAGCCGTTTGACCTCTTTATCGTTAATGACCTGCCGGTAGTTGGTCTCTAAGATGTAGTTGGCATTTTTGAGCACAAATGCCGTATACCTTGAACGCATCAAAAACTCAACGTTCGGCACTTTTTTGCCCTCTTCAATGTAAAGCTTACAACACGACTCATATGTTTTTCCAGAACCACACGGACAGATCATCTTACCCCTTTTTATCATCACCAAATTGCTCTTGGAATGCATCTATAACTGTTTAGTTTTTTTTAATAAAGGATTATACCCGTTAACCCCTCATAGTCTCTGCGCTGTTGTATAGACAATGCCGTGCTTTTATTGGTGTCGTCTCGTAATTGTAGATTGATTGTGTGCTATTTGAATTACAGTTTTTGGGAGAAAATTGTTAGCTCTGAGGCGAGAGGTAGACATTACCACGTTGAACGTGGAAACAAGAAGAAAGTTTTTATGGATTCTTCTTTAATTTTTGAGAAAGCCTTTTTAAATTACATCAGATGTATTAAGCATTGAAAAATATTTGAATTTATATATTTTATAAAATTTCGTCTAGAAGTAAACAGTATATTTATCAAAAAATAATAAATTTAAGCATTGATGATAATAGTTTCAGCTAAAATATTTTTGAACGTTATTTAATATAATATAATCGTAATAGGAAAATATGAGTAAGACCCAGTTAACAGAATACAATCAACTCACCTCTATCTGTCGAAAGCAGTGCTGCTATCAACTATGTTACTAAGAACTGCATATTGGACCGTTTTAATGTAGGGTATCTTGGAATTAATATCGATGAACGATGACCATTGCCTTCAGACTATGTTTTTATTTAAAAAGAAATGTATTGATCTGATCAAGAAAGGATCGACTGTGAAAAATTCGAACATATTTGAGCAATTCGCCTACTGCTCTGCTGCGGCTACCACCGTCTATGTCGCGAATGGAATAATGCTTGATCCCAATGAAATGGTACATAACCATGAGCTCTCTACAGGTATTAATATCTATTTCATTCATTATCAAAAGGCGTCTTCTATAGAAGAGCTTACGGCACAATGGCTAAGCCATATCGACACCGTGTCAAACGACATGTCATCGGTTGTATTGGTAGGCTTTAGTGCCGGCGGACTGGTGGTGCATCGCATTATGGCACTGCTTGAGGAGGCAGAACTTATGTTCAGATCACGATTAACAAGCATCAGCGTCGCCCCTTCTCATGTCGGAAACTATGAACCTTTAAAAAAGTTCACTATAGAATCTTTAGAAAATTTGACGGAAGAGGTCGGTAGTAAAATCCTTAGGCGCATGCCCTGGTACAATCAGAACGCCTCGATGCCATTTGCTGAAATCATTGAGCAATTGAAATTTTTCTTATCGGACAATATCTATGAAAAACCGCTTGGCGCGGTCGATGTCATCTGGATACCCGACCAAGACAGCTTGAGCTTTGACAGTGATACGGCGAATAGACACAGTCAGAAAGTTATGAGTGTTTATGGTAAGCATGATATCGCTACACTCCCGTTCGCTGCAATGATCAATCCATACCTGTGAGTATTGACATGGTCATAGAGATTTTACTCGAGCTCTTCCCTAGGTCTATCGGGCGTTACGGATATAGGTATTTAGCTCATTAAGGCTTTTATAGGGGATCTGCCAAGCCATCAGGTTGACCAGCCAGCTCGGGGGAAAACCGCCCGGGTCGCCATGCAGCGTGAGCGTGACCTGCGTTTGACGGTCTGCTGTCTCTTCGAGTATAAATTCGGCATAAAGATAGTTGAACCAGACCCCGCTGCTCTCACTTTCATACTTCTTAATAGAACGCAGCGTGATGACCTGCCGGTCAGCATACTCTTTTTTCTGTATCTCTGCCCAGACCTGACGTTGGTCAAGAGGCCAGGGCGGCTGCATAAGAAGATAGACCTGTTTATCGATGCGCTCTGCTGCTATGCAATCTGCCAGCCAGGACGGATAGGTCTGTGCGTTCATTATAGTATTGGAGATGAGGTCAGAAGAGTAGGGCATCTGTGTCTGGGCTTTAAACTGGACGAGCTCGTACTTTTCATCATGCTGCTTATAGATCTTGATGCCGTCGATCTCTTTGTACTCCTGCCAGGAAAAAAGGAGTACGGGAAGCAGTAACAACAGTAACTTACGCATCTGAAAGCTTTCTAATGATCATCTTTTTTCCTTCCAGCATGACACGCATATGGCTGTACTTGATGAGACGTTTTCCGTAGGGAAGTAAGGAGACGAACCTAAGCAGAAAATGGTGTGTACGCAGATGCAGGTACAGTGTTGAGAAGGTCTCATCGCCATGTTCACGCAGTATCCATCTGCCCTGTCCGGAAAAGTCGCCGCCGACGTTAAATGAGGCATAAGAGGGTTTTTGCAATCGTGAGATATGAATGTCAAAACGCAGGTGCAAAATGTAAAAAAGAGTGAAATAGCAGTCGATCTTGGAGTGCGGACCGATCTCGCCCTCCGTATGGATCTGCACCCGGTAGACATGTTTCCATAACACAGGCCAAGCCGTCACATTCAAAACGGTGTCCCAGATATTTGCGCGTGAATATAGAAAGGCATCTCTGTCAACAAAGGTGAAATATTGCATGTCTTATTGTAACCTGATATTTTGCGGTTTAAAGAAATACGCGGATAATATTTTTAAATGAAGGATAGGTGCTTGAGGGTGGAAAATATTCTGTAACCGTTCTCTTAAGTGGAACCTAGGGAAAGAGAAAACTATGTGAGGAACGTCTAAAATGTCATAACAAATAATCCTATACCAAATAACAACATCGCAATAATTATATAACCAAAAATTTGTATACCCTTCTCTTTGCTACAACCTTGAACGATTATGGATTGTGAATTATTTTTTGGATTAACCCACACATCGATATTTTCGCCTTTTGAAAAACGTTCTATTATTTTTTTGGCATCTTGCTCCATGTTAAATCTAAAGTCATTGTCTATTGGGCTTAATTGTGTAGAAGTATGCATTTTAGAATCGATTACATATTGATATTGGATAGCAGGGATATACTTCTTTATGGACATGAAATCCATCTGAAAAGGTATGATGTCATCAATAACTTTGGAATCTATCACAACTCCAGAGCACCTTGTCCATGAACGATATTGCATAATATTATATATCCATCTCAGGCTTATTAATAACAAAGTAATACCCAACCCAATAAAGAGGCTTCCATAGAAAATATTGTCACTGAACATATGCATCAAATTTGTCACTAAGAATTCCTCGTTCCCACGTTGTACGTGGGAATGCCAATCTATATTATTGTTTTGCTTACTGCTGTGAAAACACCGTCATCATAGTCGACAACATCGTAAAGACCGAGATCCACATAAGAAGGTGCAGGGCGACGGCCAGCAGGATGGCCCAGTTGTTGTAGCCGCCGACGGCGCGCATGGTCTCGATGCGCTTCTGTTCGTCTGTTATGGCCGCTTCGATCTCCGCTTTTTTACTCTTGTAGGTCTGGTAGACGAAGTAGGGGGCGAGGCCGCCGGTGACGATCCAGACGATCAGCCCGCCGAAGGGGATGGCGAAACTGACGATGGTCAGGACAAAAAGCCCGAGGGCAGGGAGGTAGGCTTTGCGGTAGAGCAGGTAGAAGACGCCGCCGAAAAAGGCCCACCAGCTCCAGACCCATGACATCTTGTCCACGCCGTTGACGCTGTAGCGGCTAAAGGCCATCTTGTACCAT
>JBFFKK010000055.1:0-11988 GCA_041555445.1 Sulfurimonadaceae bacterium | reverse complement strand
TGATATGCGGGTAGAGGGCAAAACTGATCGCCGAGATATCGTAGGTTCCTTTGAGGGCTTCAACGTTGAGTGTCTCGATATCGAGAGGGATGTTCTCAAAGTCAACGCCCTCTTGTGTCACCCAGCCGAATTTGATGGCATAGTACATGAAAATATCATCAGCGTCCGGCGAGTGGGCAATTACCATTTTTTTCAAAAAAAGTCCTAATAGTTGATCGACAAATATGTCTGAAAGTAATGTTGATTTTAACCAAACAACGCTAAAATTACGCACTATTGTGGTTTTAATAGTTTGGTTCAAAAAATATGTCAAAATGCAATTTAATACAGTTAATTATTGCAAATTGACATAGAATACAAGTAAATAATTTAGATGGCAGAAGCTGTCGCGTAAGAGGATTACAACATGGACGCAAATAAACAAAAATCACTTGACTTAGCTATGAAGCAGATCGACAAAGCCTTTGGCAAAGGGGCATTAATGCGTCTTGGCGACAAAGAGGTCGAAGCGATAGAATCGATCAGTACAGGCTCTTTGGGGCTTGATCTTGCTTTAGGCATTGGCGGTGTTCCGCAGGGTCGTGTGATTGAGATCTATGGTCCAGAGAGCTCGGGTAAGACGACGTTGACGCTACAGATTACCGCAGAGTGCCAGAAGAAAGGCGGGGTCTGTGCTTTTATCGATGCAGAACATGCGCTTGATGTCAAATATGCAAAGAACCTGGGTGTTGACGTTGACAATCTGCTCGTTTCGCAACCTGATTACGGTGAGCAGGCGCTTGACATCGTCGAGACAATCGCCCGTTCAGGTGCCGTTGATCTGATCGTCATTGACTCCGTCGCCGCATTGACGCCGAAGGTTGAGCTTGAAGGCGAGATGGTGGATCAGCAGGTCGGTGTTCAAGCACGTTTGATGTCAAAAGCGCTGCGTAAACTGACAGGTATACTGCACAAGATGAACTGTACGGTTATCTTTATCAACCAGATCCGTATGAAGATCGGGATGATGGGGTATGGCTCTCCGGAGACGACAACGGGTGGAAACGCCTTGAAGTTCTACTCATCGGTCCGTATCGATATCCGTCGTATAGCTACGCTGAAACAGGCGGAAGCACCGATCGGAAACCGTACGAAAGCGAAGATCGTCAAAAACAAGGTCGCACCACCGTTCAAGCAGGCAGAATTTGACATTATGTTCGGCGAAGGGATCTCGAAAGAGGGTGAGCTTTGCGATTATGGTGTAAAATTAGACATTATAGACAAAAGCGGGGCCTGGTTCTCGTATGGCGACCAAAAACTTGGTCAAGGGCGCGAGAAGGTCAAAGAGGCATTCAAAGAAAATCCTGAACTTGCTGCAGAGATCGAAGAGAAGATCAAACAGGCAATGGGTATCAGTACCATGATGGACATGGATCAAACAGAATTAGAAGAGGTAGATGTATGATATATATAGACAACATTAGTGCAATGGAAGTTATGGATTCTCGCGGGAATCCAACAGTTAAAGCAACAGTAGCATTGAGCGACGGTACTGTCGAAAGCGCGGTGGTCCCGTCGGGTGCAAGTACCGGTAAGCGCGAAGCGCTTGAACTGCGTGACGGCGGTGACCGTTACATGGGCAAAGGTGTCTTGAAAGCGGTTGACAATGTCAACGGCGAACTGGCTGATGCACTGATCGGTCTTAGCCCGTTCAACCAGGCGATCATTGATGCAACGATGAAAGAGGTAGACGGTACGGAAAACTACGGCAATCTCGGCGCAAATGCCGTACTGGGTGTCTCTATGGCCGTTGCACGTGCGGCTGCGGCATCACTTAAAATGCCACTTTACCGCTACCTTGGCGGTGCGAATGCGATGGTGCTTCCGACACCGATGTTGAACATCATCAACGGCGGTTCACACGCAGACAACTCGGTTGATTTCCAGGAGTATATGATCATGCCGGTCGGTTTCGAAGATTTTTCGACAGCTCTTCAGGCATCTGCAGAGGTCTACCACAATCTGAAAAGTATTTTGAAAGAGGCTAAGCATAACACGGCACTGGGTGATGAAGGCGGTTTTGCACCGGACCTTAGCTCAAATGAAGAGCCTATTCAGGTGATCATGCAGGCGATCGAAAAAGCCGGCTACAAAGCTGGCGAAGAGATCGCTATCGCACTTGATGTGGCCTCAAGTGAACTTGTCGTTGACGGCGGTTACCGTCTTGAATCTGAAAACCGTACCGTCACTTCTGAAGAGCTTGTTGCCTACTATGAAGAGCTGTGTGCGAAATACCCGATCGTCTCTATCGAAGACGGTCTGAGCGAAGATGACTGGGACGGCTGGAAAGTGCTGACTGAAAAACTGGGCGGGAAAGTCCAGCTTGTCGGTGACGACCTGTTCGTTACAAACGTGAATATCCTGAACGAAGGTATCCAAAAAGGGATTGCAAACTCTATTTTGATCAAACCAAACCAGATCGGTTCGGTCTCTGAGACGATGCTGACCGTCCGCCTTGCCCAGCGAAACGGTTACACCTGTGTGATGAGTCACCGTTCAGGCGAGAGTGAAGATGCTTTCATTGCCGATTTTGCAGTGGCACTCAACTGTGGCCAGATCAAAACAGGTTCGACCGCCCGCGGTGAGCGTACTGCGAAGTACAACCGTGTTCTTGAGATTGAGACGGAAGTCGCATACGGTGAGTACCTGGGCAACGTACTGTTCAAATAAACATTTGAATCTAGATCTATGTCTGATGAATTAAGCCCGGCGCAGCAACCAGACCATAAAGAGGAGCTTTATGCCGCTCCGACAGAAGGCATCACCGAGAAATATCTCGGTCTTTCACTTCCAAAATTTCTGTTTTTTCTCTCTATCATTTTCATTTTCGGGCTCTATCTGAACATACTGCTGTTCGGCGACAACTCGCTGGAGGTGTTGCTTCAGCTCGAAGAGTACGAAGATTATCTCACGCATGAAGTCAACAACTACCGCTCCGAAAATGCGGCCCTGCAAAAAGAGTATTTTGAACTCAAAGAGCTGGAACCCGAGAAATAGGTATAATAGAGCCAAAGGATTATCATGCGTTTTCTGATCGTGTTACTATTTACTTTGCCGCTTATGACCGAGGCACGCGAGAACCCATTTGTTCCTGCGACAGAGGCTGAGAAGAGTGCTGAAAATGAGGCGGCAGTTGTTAAACAAGCGGCGGAAGAGGTTGAAGAAGCGAATATAGATCCTATGCCGGTGGAGATCGAGACGACAACAGCAGCGCCGCAAGAGGAAAAGCCGAAAACAGAGGTCAAAAATGAGGTTGTCAACTACGCCAAAGCACGCTTTGTCTTCAGCGATAATAGTGCCTATATCGAGACCAAAGACAAGGTGTTGCGCCATTTTGCGATCAGCACTCCGCCGAGCATTGTTGTCGACTTTAAAGCGTCCGCTGATTTTGCGTCTAAACGCAAAGAGCTGACCGTCAAACCGTTTAATAAACTTGAGATGGGTGCGCACGGCGACCGCTACAGGGTCGTGCTCCGCTTGGACAAAAAACACAAATACAGGATTGAAAGTGCCCAATACGGCCAGTTGATCACGATCCTGGATTGAGACTGTTTTACAGTTTTTCCCCGCAGCTTCTGCAGAAGTGGTCATCAATACGTGTGACAGCGTGGCAAGAGGAACACTCTTTCTGAAGCGCATGCCCGCATCGTCCGCAGTGAACATCATCAGGATCTGTTTTAAGCCCGCAATTTGAGCAGAGCCCTGCTGTGATACGTTCGAATACCACCTTCTGTGCCCTTTTGTCGGATGCCTGATGAAGGTCCCTGCTTCTGTTTTTCTGTATACGGTAGATAAAAAGCCCGAAGATGGTCATAAAGAGGACAATAGCAACCAGGTTGAAGAGAATCGTCAAGTTGTAACGGCTCAACAGGTCTATGAGTTTTGAAAAGAAGACCTTCGGGATGATGTCGTAAATCAGCGACAACAGGTAGAAAAGGGTATAGAGTGCCGTCACATTGGCAACGTGAACAGAGAGATGTGCCAAAATATGACGGTTCTTGCGTTTAAAAAGACGGTAGACGATGTAGAACATCAGCCAGGTCGGGATCAAAAAGAGAAAGATGTTCATGGTGTAGTGCAGTTTGTAATACCGAAGCGCCCTGGCATGAAGGCGTTCGATTTCGTCGCTGTTTTCATCAAGATAGCGTTTGAAAGGGGTAAAAGAGGGGAGCGTGTTCATCGCATCAAGCATCTCGATGCGTTTTGTCACTTTACTGATCTTGTTCTGAAGCGAGAGAATCTCTTTTTTGACACTGTCTGACGAGCCTGAAAGTATGGAGTATGCATCGGGCTGATCTGCGATGTCCTCGAGCAGCATGTTGCCATACTCTTTCTCTTTACGGGCGACACTGGCGTTCATGTTCTGAAGGCTCTGCTCCAATGCGTTGTATTCGACAAGACGCTCCCGGTACTGCTCGTCGTTGGCAACGTCCAAAAAGTGTGTACCGAGTTGCTGACAGAGGGCATTGGTACCGTATTGACGCAGAATGTCATTTTCGGACTGCTGGTGATGGTTGTATTTAAAATCACTCAAACGCCAATATTGGTAGGTGAAACGGGTGCCGTAGAGATCTTTTTTGATGTCACGGTTCTGGAACGCCGTAATGGCCCTGTTCTTGCTGATATTGCCGGTGCATGAATACCCGAATTGTTTAGAGGGGTAGGCGATATACGAAACCTGCATGTTGACGCCGGAGCCGATAATAATGAATACGATAATAATAAAGGCGATCAGCGAGGCTTTTGAGCCGGATGTCAGGTTTTTGCTGTCGACCTCGAAAAGAGAGCTTTTATAAGAGGTGATCCATTTTTTAAACACAATATACCTTTTTGTCAGTATCGTATAGTCATGATCCTAATGATAGCGTCAAACGTTTGTTATTGTGCCAAAAGAGCCCGGATGTTATGTTCAGGTTCTATTTAAGCACTATCTCCTGTTTCGCGACAAACATCTTCTTGCTCCAAATAGCGTCTTTAAGATCTAAAATACCGATGATCTCGTCGTTGACAAGACGGTAATAAACGGTGACAACGGCTTTTTGGACATTGGCCGGAACGTCAACTTTATAGACTTTTTTGCCCATGGCCGGGATCGAGACATCTTCAGTGGCTGAAACGGCACATTCAGGTATCGTTTTCTTCTTGCGCTTACTGATATAGTGCGATGTCAAAGATACGGACTTGTTGATTGTTGTACTGCCATTTTGGTAGTTGACATCAATAATGATTTCGCGACCGCCGTAGCCGGTCGGTACGTTGTGCGGGTTCGGGTTCGCAAGCTCGATCAGGAGTTTGTTCTGAACATGTTGCAGTGACAGGTTCAACGCGCCTTTGATCAGATCCGGAGTATGCGCCCCTTTAAAGCCGTGCGCACGCACCATGCGCTGTTTCGGTTTACCGTTGTCGATCTTTTGGGTCGAGGCGATGCCACTCTTCTTTTCGCTCATGTGGCAATCCACGCAGAGCTTCGGATTTTTCTGATTTTTATACTCCTTCTCGGTGTTAGAGAAGGTAAACCCGCGAAAGGAACGCTGGTTGGCATGACAGACGAGACAGAGGTCATTAACCTTGGTCGTCATAAAATCACGTTGGTAGGTTTGATGATAGGTTGATTTTGCATCGTCGAACGGTCCGCTCATCTTGCCGGCGGGCAGCCACTCAAGCAGCTCTATGCCCCGAACAGAGGGGTCACTGCTCCGGTGGATCTTGTCAACGTTGTGGCAGACGGCACAGTTGATCCCCTCGTTGATGTCCTTGCTGTGAACCGCATTTTCGATAGGTTTATGTGTTTTCAGTTTCAGATAGGCCGCCACTTCGTCGTCAGCGGTGGTATTTGTAATGGAGATACGCGGGTTATGGCATTTTGCACACTGGACCTGCAGCGTATCGATACTTTTCTCGCGGACCTTGCGCGCCATATACTTTATGCTCTTTTGGAAATACTCATCATTTTCAAAGTGCGACTTGGCGTGCCAGGAGTTTTTCCATTCTCTTACGATGTGGAAGTGGCACTTCATACATTTGTTACTTTTTGCATACTTGGCATCCAGAGGAACCGGCTCGCCGGCGTACGTCAAAGTAACTATTAAAACCAAAAGTGACACTAATTTCATGCAAAACCTTTTATAAATAACTCTTATAGCAATATCGTGTAGAACTTACTGCTACTATTTAATAGTAATTATGCTTGTTTCAATCTTAAAAGGGGTGAGGAAGAGAAATTTAGATGAATAACTATGTTACTTAAATCAGATGAAGCGGTATTATCTGTCGTGTATAAAACAGAAAGTGACTCGGCAAGATGGATCCGAAACAATCAAAAAAGAAGGGTGCTGAATGCACGCTTTTTTGGATAAAGTCGGATCGATAAAAACCGTTCCGGATCAGACGTTGTAGTAGGTCGCTTCGGGGTGATAGACAACCAGCGCAGAGGTGGACTGTTCGGGGTGGATCTGGAACGTTTCAGATAACTCGATCCCGAACTCTTCGGGTTTCAGCAGGTCAAATAGCGGGCGGTTGAGCTCGAGGTCCGGACAGGCGGCGTAGCCGAATGAGTAACGGGCTCCCTGGTACTTGCTCATCTGAACGTCTGAGAGTTTCGACCCTTCGTTTTCGGTGATGTTGAGGTCGAGGCGGATCTGCTTGTGGGCGATCTCGGCCAGGGCTTCGGCCAGTTCGACACCCAGCCCGTGCACCATGTAGTACTCCGTGAACTCACCCGCATCATAGAGGGTCTTTTCGTAAGCACTCAGCTTTGCTCCGGCACTGACACAGGTCATCGCCAGCACATCATGGCGGTCGCTGTGGAAAAAGTCGGAGAGCGCGCGGTGGGGCTGTTTGCCCTGACGTGGGAAAGTGAACTGTTTCTCTGCACGGCCGATGACATGTTCAAGCGGTTCACGGTTCACTTCGTCCGGGTTGTTCCACCCTTCGGACTCGTCAAAGACAAGCAGCGTCGTGTCGTCCGAGCGGACAGGCCAGTAGCCGTAGATGATCGTTGCGTCGAAGAGCCCTTCGTCAAGGAACTGCGCCTTGAGACGGTCGAATGCCGGCCAAAGCACCTCGTCGACCTGTTTCTGCATCGCCTCTTTGGTCATCCCCTTGCCGTTATAGCCCCAGCGCTGTCTGAAGAGCATACGGTGGTTGATCCATTCGAAGGCCATCTCAAGCTGCGCTTCGGTCAGTGTGACCACGCGGCGTCCCCAAAACGGCGGCGTCGGCACTTTGGTCTCACGGTCCGGCATTTTGAGCTCATTGAAAGGGGGAATGACAATCTCTTTCTTCTCTTTTTTGACCCGCTCTTTTTTCTCTTCGCCGTGGAGGTTGGTGTCAAAGTTACCGGCTTCGATACGGCTCATCGCCGTGACACCGTCAAAGGCATCTTTACAGTAGAAGATGGGCCCGTCGTAAAAAGGACGGCAGAAATCGTCGATGAAACTTCGCGTGAGCGCTGCACCGCCGAGCAAAACAGGGATCTTGATGTCGGCTTCTTTCATCGCCTCGAGGTTCTCTTTCATCACCTGCGTCGACTTGACAAGAAGACCGCTCATCCCGATAGCCTGGGCATTGGAGCTCTTAAGCGTCTCGATGTACTCTTCCAAAGGCACTTTGATACCGAGGTTGATCACCTTGTAGCCGTTGTTGGAGAGGATGATGTCAACCAGGTTCTTGCCGACATCGTGTACGTCCCCTTTGACGGTGCCGAGAACCAGTGTGGTGTCAACGGCTTTGTCGACTTTCGGCAGGTAGGGGTTGAGGTGGTCCACCGTCTTTTTCATCGTCTCGGCACTCTGGAGGACAAACGGCAGCTGCATCTCGCCGGCACCGAAGAGCTCGCCGACCACCTTCATGGCATCGATCAGGATCTCGTTGACGATGACCTCCGGTTTGATATGGTGGCGCACCTCTTCGACTAGCGGTATCATTCGATCTTTGTCACCGTCCATCAGCAGTTTGGCGATCTTCTCCTCGTCGCTCATGGCGAGATAGGCTTCATCAACCTCGTCACCGCTGGCTTTTGCGTTTTTGTCAAAGTAGTCGATAAATTCGAAAAGGGCTTCGCCGTTGGGTTTTTTGTCAAAGAGCAGGTTGTTACAGATCTCGCGATCTTCGTCACTGATCTTGTTGTTGGGGATAATGTGTTTGACGTTGATGATGACGGTGCTCAGCCCTGCATCGATACAGTGGTTCAAAAAGATGGTGTTGAGGTAGGGTCTGGCATCTTTGTCGAGACCGAACGAGATGTTGGAGAGTCCGAGGGTCGTCCCCACTTCGGGATGACGGCGGGTCAGCTCCCGTATCGCATCGATGGTCTGAACGGCTGCATCACGGTACTCCTCATCACCCGAACCGACCGTAAAGGTCAAAAGGTCAAAGACAAGGTCTTCGGGGTTGAGGCCGTGTTTTTCGGTCGCGAGCTGATAGATGCGCTCTGCCACTTCGAGTTTGCGCTCTGCCGTCTTGGCCATCCCCACTTCGTCGATGGTCAGACAGACCAGCGAGGCGCCGTATTTTTTGGCCAACTGGCAGACGGCGTCGAACTTCTCGATACCGTCTTCGAGGTTGACGGAGTTGATGATCGGTTTTCCGCCGATCAGTTTAAGGGCGGTCTCGATGCCGGTGGTCTGGGTCGAATCGACCATCAGCGGGAGCGGGATCTTCTGGGCATAGAGAGACGCGACGGCGTTCATATCTTTGGTCTCGTCGCGGCCTGCAAAACCGACCGAGAGGTCAATGGCGTGGGCACCGGCACGGACCTGCTGCTGGGCAACGCTGAGCGTCCCCTCATAGTCCTCCGCCAACAGCAGCTCCCTGAAGGCCTTTGAACCGGTCGCATTGGAGCGCTCCCCGATAAGCAGCGGCGCAGGGTCCTGCACCAGCGGGGTCGTGTTGAAGAGCGAGGCCAGCGACGTCGGCTGCGAACCGCTCGGTGCTTTCGGGGTGATAGAGGTGACGCGGTTGGTCAGGGCGCGGATATGCTGCGGCGTCGTTCCGCAGCAGCCGCCGAGGAACGCGACCCCGTCAAAGGCCAAAAAGGCCTCTTGTCTGTCGGCAAACTCATCGGGTCCCATCGGGTAGTAGCTGTAACCGCCGCGGTTCTGCGGCAGTCCCGCATTGGCATGGACAGAGATCGGTTTGCCCCATACCTCTGAGAGGGTCTTGACATGCTTGAGCACCTGTTCCGGTCCCGTTCCGCAGTTGAAACCGAGCGAGAGGATATCAAACGGCTCAAGGATGGTCGCAATCGTCTGGGCGTCGGTACCGATCAGCATACTTCCCGCCAGTTCGATGGTCACCGAGACCATTACAGGTACATCGGTGCCGCGCTCTTTGTTGGCCGCTTCGCAGGCGTGCAGCGCTGCTTTGATCTGCAACGGGTCCTGGCAGGTCTCAAGCAGAAAAACGTCGACACCGCCGTCGATGAGCCCGAGGGCACAGGTGGTGTAGCCCGAAAGCATCTCGTCGTAATGGATATGCCCCAGCGAAGGGAGCTTGGTCCCCGGTCCGATAGAGCCGAGCACATAGCGCGGCTGTTCCGGTGTGCTGAACGTGTCGCACATCTTTTTGACCACTTCGGCACCGGCTTTGGCCAACTCGTACGCACGGTCGCCGATATCGTATTCGTCGAGGACCCAGTCGAACGCACCGAAGGTGTTCGTCGTAATGAGGTCGGCACCCGCTGTCAAGTAGGCGCTGAAAATACTCTCGAGCACTTCGGGTGCTGTGACGTTGAGGAGTTCGTTACACCCTTCGTTGCCTTCCCACGCCTCTTCTGATATCTGGTCGTCTTTGGCCTGCAGCTGGGTACCCATCGCACCATCGATGATCAATGGACGCTTGGCAATCGTTTCTAAAATCTGTTGTTTGACTGACATAGTGCTCTTTCCGGAAATTCATGACATTTTTGAGATACTCTTGTAAAAGAACATGTCAAAAATGTTGGTTAATTTTAACAAACCGGAGCATAAAAGGGGGTGAGAAGCGGATCCAATCTCTGTTTTTTTGGTTTTTTTAAGGGAGTCGCAGCAAACAGAGCGTATCGCCATTCGTACGGTTTTATGATAGACTCTTCTATAAACTCCAGAACTACAAAAGTGAGATCATGAAATATCTCTTGTTGCTCTTGTTCATTACCCATGTCATGGCCGGTGCCGATGAGGGAGAGTGGGAGACTGAACGCATCAATTTCTACTTCGAGAACGATGTTTTCTTCAACACCGACAGTGACTACACGGACGGTTCGCGATTATCTGTGCTGATGTACCGCCCTGATACAAAAGGAGATTGGTTTTCGATCCCTTTTGCTGAGCGCCAAAATGGTGCAAACTTTATCTCTTTTTCACTGACACAGAAGATCTATACACCCAATGACCTTTCGCAGCAGGCGCTGATAGAAGATGACCGTCCATATGCAGGGTGGCTCTATTTTGAAGTAGGGCTGCATGAGAGTTCCGAAACAGATCTCGATTCGCTGATGATACAGGCGGGGATCATCGGCCCCGCTTCGGGCATGGATGAACTGCAATACCATCTCCATAAAATACTGGGTTCGGAAGAACCCAAGGGATGGGAAAACCAGCTGAACAACGAGGTCGGAATGCAACTCAACTATCAGCACAAATGGCGCTTTGTGCCCGAACCTGTTTGGGGTGTCGAGTCGAGTGTTGTGTCTTACCTCGGTGGCGAGTTCGGCAATGTTGCCATCAAGGCGAATACGGGTGTGCTGTTTCGTATGGGATGGAATGTTCCGGAAGATTTCGGTTCCGGTGTCATTGACGGTTCCAGCGAGAACGGTATTCCGGTCCAGAGAGGCGTTGTCTGTACCGATGCCAAGCCCTGGAGTTTCAACTTCTCTTTCTCTGCAGGCGGTTCTGTGGTGGCCAGGGATATCTTTCTCGACGGAAACACCTTCAGTGAGAGTCATTCGGTCGACAAAAAATACCTTACAGGTTTCGGCAGTCTTGGTTTTTCGGGACGATACAAAAATTTCAGTCTTGACTACATCGGTACCATTAACAGCAAGAGCTTTGAGAGTGAGAAATTCAGACACAGTGTCGGCAGCGTCATCTTCTCCTATATCTACTCTCCGTAAAGAGGCCGCCCTGCTAAACGAGCATCCAGCTGGTTTTTACGGACTTTTTCAACTTTTTTATGACCATCTTTTCCAGTGCGCTCAACTTCAGTTTTTCGGGCTTTGTTTTGTGTACAAAAGACATGGGTATCCTTCGGTGTGTTGTCTGAAAACAGTCGCTTTTTAACGTGTCGAAGGATCTTACCGTCCGGAGATTACGGCGCTGTTACGCCAATGGAGATGAATGGTTACAAAGAGGAGCGTTCGTCTATTTATTTTAAAGCCGGCGTCGGTACTTCGTACATCGACTCTGGTTTCGCACGGGTTAAAGCCAAGCAGTTGGCTTTAACGTTTCCGTGCTCACATCCCGGGGAGGCGGGGGAATTTGCATAGTTTGGTGTTTCGGCAGTACCAGCCCCACCCTTTTTTCATCAGGTGACCGACGATCGGCATCGGGAACATAAAGGCGCGTTTGTCATCGCGGTAGACGAAACCGGCGCCGTTACCGGTGTCCATGACGCAGAGGATGTTGAGGTGTTCCTGGTACCCTTTGCGTGCATTCGAGTCTTTGTCGCGCTCCTGGATGTTGTAGGCGACATTTTTTGCCATGACCTCGGCAACGTGCCCCTGTTTGGCACGCCAGTCCGGACCTTCCAGTGCTGCCGTGTCGCCAATCGCATAGACATTGCTGATCTGGCCGTCTATCGTGACCTCACAGTAGTCATTGACCGTAACAAAACCGGCCTCGCTGGTCGGCAGGTCGGAGTTGACAACCACCTCATGACCCGTACCCGCAGGGATAAACATGGTAAAGTCTGATTCCAGCTTGTTGTCGTCTTCAAAGACAACACCGTCTTGTTCAAAGCGTTTGATCTTTT
>JBFFKK010000054.1:0-13746 GCA_041555445.1 Sulfurimonadaceae bacterium | reverse complement strand
AGATGGGCAAAACAGCCATAGGCGGCACCATGGAAAAGGCCGCTACGAAAGGCGAAAGCCCCGCACGTACGAAGGGGATGAGTCCCAAAGGAATCCCCATAAGCAGTGCCAAAATGGCACTGATAAGAACCCCAAGCCCCAGGCGCTCGAGCGAGGAGACCGTGTCTTGGACAAAAAGGATCTCGCCCGTGCGCTTGCTTGGCGTGAAGGCCATACGGTCGATGGCTTCCACAAAGCTTGACGCAGATGGCAGCAGTTTGTCGTTCGCGTTCTCTGCCAACCTTGCATCAGAGGCAAAGATATAGAAGAGAACAACCAGGACAAACGGCAGCAATCCCAGTAAAAGAGCCGTTGCTTTAGACGGCTTGAGGTTCATGAATCGTTTCATAGGAGTACCTTACAGTTTCCCTTCCGCAGCCATTTTGACATACGTGTCAGTGAAACGGAGTTTGATGTTTTTCGTATCACCAAAGGTTTTGCCGCCCGGGAATTCCATACCGATGAATTCGGCATTCGGTGCACCTTCGCCAAGAATACCGTGGTCAAATGAGAACTCGCTCACTTTTTTCATGGTTTTCGGCAGGTCTGCGCTGTCGGCAAACTTGACCGCTTCGCTTGCATCATAGAACATCATCGTAGAGTCAAGCTGGCTTTTGTAACCGGCAAGGTCTGTCCCAGATGCTTCGGCCATGAACGTCAAGGCTTTTTCGTCACCTTTTTTCATCAATGCCATCACTTCGAACCACGCACCTGTCAAGGCTTTAGCCAGTTTCGGGTTGTCGTTGAGTGTCTCTGTGTTGATGACCAGCATGTCGATGATCTCGCCCGGGATCTTGCTTGAGTCATAGACCAGGTTGGCACTTTTGTTGTTCGTCATGATCTCGCTAAGCTGCGGGTTCCATGTTGTCATTGCCGTGATCTCGTCCGAGCCGTACGCTGAAACCATGTCCGCATCCGACGTGTTGACGACAGTGACGTCGCGCTCGCTCATGTTAACCGACTCAAGTGCACGTGCAAGAAGATAGTGCGATACCGAAAGCTCGACAAGGTTGACCTTCTGGCCTTTGATGTCAGAGAGGTTTTTCTTGTTTTTAAGCAGGATACCGTCGTTACCGTTTGAGAAGTCACCCATGATAACAGCCGTTGAATCGATACCGCCCGCAGCCGGGATCGTCAAGGCATCCATGTTGGTCATAAGACAGCCGTCGAATTTACCCGCACTGTACTGGTTGATCGATTCGATGTAGTCATTGACCTGGACCAGGTCGATCTCGATACCGTATTTTTTAGCCCATTTATCGATGATGCCTTTTTGCTGGGCATAATCCCATGGCATCCAGCCGACGTAGATCGTCCAGGAGACCTGGAACTTCTCTTTGACTTCCGCCAACAGTGACGATGCACCGAGACTCATAACCAGTGATGTGGCAACTAACAGTTTGGATGTGGATTGAAATAAAGTTTTCATAGGTACTCCAGAGTAGGTTTTAGTTAAACACGGCAAGAGGTTTTAAAGTCTCCCGGGCTTTTGTCCCTCCGTGTAACCCCTACTCAAGAGGTCGATAACTCTCGGACCTGACACAGAAAAATCTGCCGGAACCCTAGTCATCTGTTATTGCAGCTGAGGCTTTACGACCTCATGTCATGTTTTCTGTTCAAATTATAATATGAAAATGGATATAAATATGCAGTATGATGATTAAAAAATAGTCAATTGCAAAAAATAGGGAAATTTCTGTAGTAAAATAGGCCGAAAAGGGATGTTGCGTGGTCGATTTCGGGGGCAGGGGTATGTACTTTGGCGACACGGAGGTGTAGCCGTAAATGGCGAGGAACGGTTAGAGACGTCCCTGTTTTACCAGCGAAAGGACCATCGCAAGAGAGTAGCCGTCATTTTCGTACCCATCTTCATGGCAGGATTCGCATTTGTCGCCGACCGGACAGACCTGATTGGCCAAGAGCTCTTCCATCGTCTTGATGTCGTTGGTTTTGATACACTCGGCGATCTCTTCCATGGTCAGTGAGTTACAGACACATATCTCTCTGCTTTTGTCAAACATTGTTTCTCTTTTTTGCTGGAATGATATCAAAAATAGAACCTTGACGGTAGATGCAGGATATTTGAGAGTTAAGACAGATGTGAGCCAAGGCTAATGAAATAACATTAAAAAATATATATAATTTTATAGTAATAGTTTTAAGTTAAAAAAAGCTATAAATAGGGTTAGATGTTATTGTATGATTGACTGCTAGCAAAGGGTAGCGTGCATATAACTCAATTTTTAGAGGTTTCTCGATTAAAAACAGGAGTGGTTATTGTGAAAGATTCAATATTGGTAAAATACTTTTTACTGGGTGCTTCAGCATTTATGTTGACGGCTTGTAGCTCATCGTCTGATGATTCAAGTAGCGGAGGCGGTGGAGGCAGTGATCCTATTATTGTTCTACCGACTAATGACGACTATGATGGTGATTATATCCCAGATAGTATTGAGAACTTTCTAGGAACAGATTTCAATAATAGCGATGAAAACAGCAATGGGATCCTTGACGGGCTTGATACTGAAGGTACCTATGGCGACACCTATTTTGATATGCAGTGGCACATTAGAAATCTCGGGATCGCGACCAATGACAGCGGTGTGTTGCCGGTGGCCGGGAATGATTTAAAAGTCATGGAGATATACCGCTCTTATATGGGGTACAACAACGGGACCAATATGATTGTGCAAGTTGTGGATACAGGCGTTGACAGTGTTCATGAAGATCTGGACCTTGACCTGACACGTTCATATGATGGGGCGACAGAAACTGTTGGGGACCCTTCATCAGATACTGTGGGAACGCATGGAACTATGGTCGCAGGTATTATGGGGGCAAAAGCATTCAATGGCAAAGGGGTCAGAGGAATCTCTCCTTTTTCAAAAATAGCCGGAAGCAACTGGTTGGAGTATCAGACACTTACTGGACTGGAAAAAGTATGGTACAGCGGTGTTGGTGCCAATGAGATTGCCGTCACTAACAACAGCTGGGGTACTTATATAAGCAGTTCTACTGTTTATGAAGATCTTATGGCGTTGGGAACAAGCAACCTTCGAAACGGCAAAGGAAGGAACTATGTTTTTTCTGCAGGTAATTCTAGAGGTGTTTACGGAGATGGAAATGCCAACTTACAGTATATGACCAATAACCGTTATGCGATCACAGTTGCCGCACTAAAAGCGGACAATACGCATGCCGATTACTCCAGCCCAGGCTCGAACATCCTGGTCTCTGGCTATAGCGGTAACTTTTATCAAGACTCACCGACGATCGGAACGACTACGATCACCGGGACGTCAAGCAATGTAGGCGATATTGACACCAAGACAACATGGGATACGGATAGCAGCGGGAACTACACCTTTATAATGAACGGAACAAGTGCTGCGGCGCCGACAGTTGCGGGATCGATCGCGCTCGTTCTTGAGGCCTGTCCGAGCTTGACATGGAGAGATGTCAAGTATCTGGCGGCTAAACATGCCAAACCGATTGATACGGGTAATGGAACATGGGTAACCAACGGTGCAGGGCTTAAACACAGTATCGATTACGGTTTCGGTCTGATCAATCCTATAGAGATGATCATAGAGTGTACAGATGCTGCTTATGTCAATCTTCCTGCAGAAACAAGTACAACAGTTACGGTCAGTCCAAATTTATATATTCCGGATGATGGCAATACATATACAGCGTCTATTAATGTACCGGCAAACATGACGGTTGAATGGGTAGAAGTGACAGTAAGCTTGGTTGATGATGGTCCGTGGTCTTCTGACTATCGTGTCGAATTAACCTCGCCGAGTGGTACGAAGACGACCTTGATGACAGAGAAGACTGGTGCCGGCTCCAGCTGGATGATAGGCGGTTTCAGAATGGGGACAGGTGCCATGTTGGATGAAAACAGCAACGGTACATGGACAGTTGGCATGACGGATTTATGGGCTGCTTTTGATGGAACGGTAGATAATATTACAATCAAGATTTATGGACACTAGGGGTAGATTATGAAAAACAGTATAAAATTAGCTTTAATAATTTTGGTAGCAGGCAGCGTGCTATTCGCACAAAAGCCAACAAGTGAAGAATTGGATAAAAACTACACAAAAGTCATTATCATGGACAAGGGTGTTAAAAGAACGGTATTGATTCCAAAAGATGATGCGGTAAACACAATGATGAGCCCCATGAAGGCAGAACAGGCAACGTCAAAAGACGGCGTGATCGTAAAGTTTAAAGATCCTTCTGAAGCATCGATCACTGCTTTTGAAGCAAAGTACAACGTAAAACTTAAACACCAGCTGGCTTCCGGCTATTGCATTTTTGAAAATACTTCAAAAATGACCGATGCCCAGATCGTGGAAGAGGTGATCAATAACGAGACGAATACACTAACGGTTAAACCAAACTGGCGCATGACAAACAAACCATTCTAAGAGGGCGATCGCCCTCTCCTGCACGCTTACCAAACAAATATCATATACTTTACATTACTGTTACAAATTTCAGAAAATCTAAATGGTACCATGGCGCATTGATCAAATCCTGCTAGAATAATAGCATTTACGTAAACGCAGGGAGATTGTATGTCAGATAAAATGTATCAGCTTGCCATTATCGGGGCGGGACCGGCGGGTATTGCAGCAGCAGTGGAGTGTTATTTGCTCGGGATGAGAGACATCATCCTTCTTGAAAAAGATGAGAACCATAACGCAACGATCCGTAAATTTTATAAAGACAACAAACGCGTCGACAAGGACTGGAAAGGGCAGAAGGTCGAGCTTGACGGCAACATCTATTTTATTGACGGGACCAAAGAGAGCACCCTGGATTTTTTCGATGAGGTGCTTGAGAAACACTCCGTCGAGTTGAAGACCCATACCGAAGTGCAGAAGATCGTCAAACATGCGGACCATTTCGAAGTGATGATCGCCGGTGATTCGATTCTGGCGGAACATGCCGTTGTGACCATCGGGCGGATGGGCAAACCGAATAAACCGGACTACAAGATCCCTGGGAGTATCAAGAAACAGATCAACTTTACCCTGGACAGCTGTTCGGAAAACGAAAAGGTGCTGGTCGTCGGCGGGGGTGATTCGGCCATCGAGTACGCGGTCGATTTGGCCGACAAAAACACGGTGAGCATCTGCTACCGCCGCGAGAATTTTCGCCGTGCCAACCCGACCAACCAAAAAGACATTGCCGATGCACTGGAAAAGGGACGTGTCAGAGCGATCCTCGGCGTCAACATCACGGCGCTCGAAGATGACAACGGCAAGGTGAGAGTCATACTGGACGAAGGCGAAGCGGAGAGCTACGACAGGGTCGTCTACGCGATCGGAGGAACGACCCCGAGTGCCTTTTTGAGCGCCTCAGGCATCGATATCGAAGATGGCAAACCGGTGCATGATGATAACTACATGAGTAATGTAGAGGGGCTCTATGTCGCGGGGGACATTACACAGGAGAGCGGCGGCTCCATCGCGCTCGGTCTCAATCACGGCTACGCAATCGCCAACCACATCTTAAAGGGCTGAAGCACTGTACATTGCGTCTAACGGATCGTGCCGCTAATAGGTGTCATAGGCCCACGACGCGATCTCTTCAATCGTATCGGAAGGGATCTGCCCTTTTTGAGAAGGCATAACACCGAACTGGACAAAGCAGTTGACACGGCATAGGCCTTTATCGATACTCGGCTGCAAGACATAATCTTTGATAAAGGCAACGGTCACGGCCTTTTTCACATCGTCATCATCAATCTTCACATCGATCACGTTTTTGAGCCGCTGTATGACAATACTCATTGGCGGCGCCAGCAGGCTTGCCCTTTTCTCTTTCATCTCAGCAAAGCTTGTTTTCTCTTTGAGATGACAGGTTTCACAGTATTGGTCAAACAGGCTTTCGGATGCCCACAATGTGCAGGCGGTTAAGAGGATGATTAATAGTTTCATACGAAGATAATAGCCTGATGAGATTACGACACAATGACGGCCGGGTATCAGACGGGTAACAAAGGCTTCCCCTCTCGCAGACGGTACTACCTGTTTTGTTGCGTAAAGGCGCTTGGCAGAGAGTCCGGTTTGGGCTCTTTGTGTATCAGTTTGATCAGCACGGTCACGACGATGACCTGGAAGAGTGCGGCGAGGATGAAAGCGAAGTAGTGGAGTTTGTCAATACTGCTGCTGTGATACGCGATGGTAGCAACGGCGATGAGGAGGGTCAAGGGCATGGAGTGGCTGAGACCGAGCAAGATCGCAGCGCGGTATCCCAGAATGTTTTTAAAGACAAGGGCCCCGGCGACCCGCATCGCTACCATGGCGGCGGTGATCACCAGTGATGTGGTGACAAGCCCCTCCATCAGCAGCGATTCGAGATTGAAGGTGCTGCCGATATAGATAAAGAAGACCGGGATCAAAAAGCCGAAGCCGTAACTGGCCAGACGGTGCGGAAGGTCCTGCTTGTGGGTGAAAAAAGTGGGGATGAACATACCGGCGATAAAGGCACCGAACGCAAGTTCGAGATGCAGGTAGAGCATAACGGCGACCAGAATAAGAAGGATGCCGATAGAGAGACGAAGGTCCTGCTCCTGGTTGTCTTCGTGCGGCATAAGGGCTGTTCCGACTTCTGGAAACCACCAAAAGAGGATCTGTAGAGCACGAAAGAGCAGGTAGATGATAAAGATAAAAAGTACCAAGGCGCCCATGGACTTGAGAAACTCTAGCCCGAACCCTTCCTGAAGAGCGGTCGCGGTAAGGGTCAGGGCGGCGATGCTGATCACCTCGCCGATGCCGCCCGCCGTCATGCCCAGTGTCAGCCACGGAGTCTTGCCGTACTCTTTGGAGAGGGTTACGACCAGCCCGACAGAGATCAGCGGCAGCAAGACGATAAAGATCTTGCCGAGGTCGAAATAGAGCGTGAATGTAATGGAAAAGAGGTAGAGCAGTGCCAGGTAGATCAGGATCCGTTTCATCAAAGCGCTGTTGGTACGCAGCACTTTTTTAAGATCGACCTCGGTACCGGCGATAAACATCAGGTAGAGAAAACCGACCTCGGCAACAAGCTCAAAAAGGTAGTGGTGATGCAACAAACCGGCATAGGCAAAGATTGCGCCCAAAATGATCTCTATCGGGGTGGTCGGCATCTTTATAAGCTTCGCGATAAACGGCGAAAAGATAACAATCAAAGAGAGGGCTATTAGGAGTACTACATCATCAAACATAGGGATGATTATAGCAGGATATACAGTTATAGAACTTATGTTAGAATATTTGGACAGTGAGATAATGAAGGGTGTATGTATGAATTTTAAAACGATGACGCTGATGGCTTTTTTGATGATGACCTTGGTTGCGTTCACGGCCTGTTCAAGCGGACCGAAACCCGATGAGATCGATGCCGATGAAGATCTGAAATGTACAAAGAACGGTGCCCCGGCACCGGAATGGGTCTGTAAAAATGTCGTCGGTGACAACATGCAGACGGCAGTAGGGCACAGTGACTACAGCCGTATCGGGGACAATTTTATGCTGCAAGAGGCGACCTCTGACGGCCAAAAAGCGATGCAAAAAGTGGTTTCGGACTATATTGAAGACGCTCTTGCCGGCTTTTCCCGTCAGATCGGCGGTAAGGTGGCTGCCATGACGGACAGTATTGCGCCGGATATTGCAGAAGAGACCAGTATGACCAAGCGCGAAGACTATAAACAGATCAGGTTGTGGCGCAACCCGACCGACAGTTCGATTGAGGTGCTGATGGCCGTTCAGAACAAGAACATTAACAAAGATGTGCGTCAAAAGCTGCTGCTGGCACTTAAAAAAGATGATGCGGCGTTTAAAGAGTACGAAGAGAATGACGGTGAAGATATTCTGGATGATCTTCTGCCGGTGGATTAAAGATTCTGGTTCTCTTGTATGATGAGAGTAGATCTGTTTAACAGTATTTACGTTGATACTATCAAGACTTCTCTCTTACTTTTTTTTGCCGCAAAAAAAGTAAGCAAAAAAGCTCTCGTGACGGCTGCGCGGTCGGCGTGCTGCCGACTACTTTCGCTTCAGTCGTTCAATCGCTAAAAACCCCTAACTCGCTTACGCTCAGACAGAGTGATTTTTTTCACGCTCTTTCTCTCCTTATACTCAACGCTGTAGATGCCACGAATATCTCAAGCGGTGACGCATTATTTAAAAGTAAAAGCTTGCGCTTTTATCCCTGTTTGAACTGTTAGAAAGTTGCTAATGCTGATGTCGCAATGAGATAAAGGTCATTCTGTTTCAAACAGCCTGAGAAACACAGAGAATAATACATCGCTACGTCAGGACATTAATTTTCGCAGGCGTGCGAAAATGCACGGAGGTTGAAAAGATCAACGTACCAGCAGTGAATAGTGCCGAAGGGTATTGCACTTTTCTTTTTTTGGTTACTTCTTTCTTTTGTGCACGCAAAAGATGAAATGCAGGGGAGCAGCTTGGCTGTGAGTCGTAAAAAAAGTAACGTACTAGTGCTATGAAGTAATAAAAGAAGTAAGACTTGGATAGAGTTAAATAAAGAAGACATCTTTAAACATGTTCAAATGACCACGTTAAGAGTGTCGAAGAAGGCTCTAATGAACCTTCTTGGCAACTTCGAAGCCAAGCTCTTTAATCATCTCAAGGTCACTCATCTTGTCGCGTCCTTCCGTCGTGAGATAATTTCCGATAACAATGGAGTTGGCCCCTGCATCAAAGATCTCGTCCTGACGATGACCAAACTGCAGTTCACGGCCTCCGGCAACCATGATGCGGTCGGCATCGCTGATGATCTCGCGCGCGGTTTTGATGAGCCCCAGCGCTTCGTCGGTTGTCAGCGGGTTGGGGCTCAGCGGCAGTGCAGGGTTGTGGTGATAGAAGTTGAGCGGTACTGAAACCGGGTTCAGGCTTTTGATCGACTTCAGCATAGAGATGCGGTCCTCCTGGGTTTCGCCCATGCCGAAGATACCGCCGGTGATGAGTTTCAGCCCCGCTTTGTTGACATTTTCACAGGTCTCATAGCGTTCGCGCCAGGGGTGTGTCGTACAGACCTCCGGGTAGAAGGCTTCGGCTGTCTCCAGGTTATGGTTGTAGGCTTTGATACCGGCCTCTTTCAAGGTCAGCAGCTGCTCGACAGAGGCTGTACCGTTGCAGGCGATCAGGCGGAGTTCCGGTACAGCGGCAGTGACGGCACGAGCCACTTCACAGACAAACTTCAGGATCTTGTCGTCGATCCCTTTGTTGGCCGTCACCAGACAGAAGCCGAGTGCGCCGGATGCTCTGGCCGCTTTAGCCTCTTCGACAATCGTGTCGATCGGTTTTTGGATGTAGCGCTGGATGTCCGCTTTATATTTGACGCTCTGCGAACAGAATTTACAGTCTTCGTTGCAGGTACCGCTGTTGATATTGGAGATGGCGCATAAAAAGATCTCTTTAGACATTAGGTTGTCCTTTCAAACGAAAAGTGCTGCTCAACAAACTTTTTGGTTTTGAGCGCACGTGAGTAGTAGGTCACATTGAAGTGGGTATCGGTGACCTCAAGCATGGCACATTCGCTGACCGCTTTATTGCGGGCACAGGCTTCACCGGGATTGAGAAACAGCGTGCCGTTGGTGAATTCACAGTCAAAAGAGTGGGTGTGCCCATAAAGAATGACATCCGCGTCAGGCGACATAAAAAAGGGCAGGTGCATCAGTTTGAACTTGGTCTTGGCCAGTTTGAAGTAGTGGGGCTCCTGGACAAGATTGTACTTGTTATGAACTTCATGAAGGTGGGCATCATTGTTGCCGTAGACGGCGACATAGCGTAGCCCGCTCTTCTCGAGCTGATCAAGCATTTCGGATTTGACGATGTCCCCGGCATGGATCAGGAACTCAGCACCGCTGTTGACGAGATGGTCGACCACTTTTTGGGACCGTTTCTCTTTTTTATGGGTATCGGAGAGAATGCCTATTTTCATCGAACGTCCTACTGCTGCTCTTCTACGGGTGTACGGTCCTTACATCGGACACATTCGTAGACCTCTTTGCCACGGTAGGTACGTTGTGCGAGTGCACCGCCGCACCCTTCGACCTGACACTTCTTCTCCGTCGGTTCAAACTTTGAGATGAACTTGCAGTTAGGGTAGTCTTCGCATCCCCAGAACGGTCCGCGGCGCGACTGGCGGTAGACCAGTTTTTTCCCGCACTCCGGACAAGGTGTTTTTGACTCTTTGGCTTCGACTTCCATTGACTTGGTGTTTTTACACTCCGGGTAGTTGCTGCAGGCCAGAAACTTCCCGTTACGGCCGTTTTTGATCACCATGTCGCCGCCGCATTTTTCACACTTCTCATCGGTCGTCTCGACCTTCGGTGCTTCGCCCTCTTCACCCTCTTCGGTCACCTGCTCGGTGTATTTACACTTAGGGAAGCCGCTGCAGGCGATGAAGTTGCCGTAGCGTCCTGAACGAAGCAGCAGTTCCGAACCACACTGCGGGCAGTTGCGGCCAAGCGGTTTGGCAAGTTTGAGCGAGACGATCTTCTCTTTACCTTCGGCAATACGCTCCATGAACGGGAAGTAGAAGTCGCTGAGGACTTTTTGCCAGTCCTGCCCCTCTTCGGCGATTTTGTCCAGTACTTCTTCCATATTGGCGGTAAAATTGGCATCAACAATATCGTGAAAGTGTTTTTCCAGCATGTCTGTAACGGTAAATGCCACCTCTGTCGGGGTGATCTGACGCTTTTCGATCGTGATGTAATTTCGGGCCTGAAGTGTTGAGATGGTCGGTGCGTAAGTAGACGGACGGCCGATCCCTTCGGCTTCGAGCTGCTTGATCAGGCTCGCTTCCGAGTAGCGAGACGGTGGTTCGGTAAAGTGCTGTACCGGTTTGATGGTCTCGATCTTGATCGCCTGGCCTTTTTCCAGTGTCGGCAGAAGTTTGTCTTTGTCATCGTTGCCGACGACTTTGTAGAAACCGTCAAAGAGCAGTTTACGGCCACTTGCTCTGTATTCGGCACTGTCACTTTTGAAGATGATCGACTGCTGCTCGAAGATGGCGTCTTTCATCTGACAGGCCAGGAAACGGTTATAGATCAGGGTATAGAGTTTCAGTTCGTCCGGTTTCAAGAAGGCTGCGGCCACTTTAGGGGTAAACGAAAGTATGGTGGGACGGATCGCTTCGTGCGCCTCCTGTGCCCCTTTTGACTTTTTGTTATAGCTCTTTGGTGCCTTTGGAAGATACTGCTCGCCGTAGGTGTTCTTGATGGTCTCGCGGGCAGCCTCGACCGCCTCTGCAGCCATGTTCAGTGAATCGGTACGCATATAGGTGATGACACCGGAGGTGCCGTCAGGTGTCTTGACCCCTTCGTAAAGGGTCTGTGCCAGCATCATGGTCTTTTTAGGCGACATAGAGAGCTTGCTTGATGCCGTCTGCTGCAGTGTCGATGTCATGAATGGCGGCGGCGTCGAACTTTTGCGCTGTTTGGTCTCGATAGAGGCAACGTTGAACGACTCCCCTTTGATGACGGCGGTCATCTCTTTGGCTTTTTCGCCGTTTTCGATAGAGAGCTTGGAGAGTTTTTCGCCTTTGAAGTTAATAAGGTTCGCATCGATATTCGGCGCAAAAAGCGTGTCGATCGTCCAGTATTCGACAGGGATAAAGGCTTTGATCTCACGTTCGCGGTCAACGACGATCTTCAGTGTCGAGGACTGGACACGGCCGGCAGAAAGGCCTTTCTGGATCTTCGATGCCAACAGCGGTGAAAGCTTGTACCCGACCACACGGTCCAGGAGGCGGCGTGTCTGCTGTGCATTGACCTGGTCCATGTCGATCTTGCGCGGGTTGTCGAGAGCGGCATTGATAGCCGTTTTGGTGATCTCATGGAAGACGATGCGCGGCAGCTCTTCCGGGTCAAGTTTGGTCGTTTTGGCGATCGCGTGCCCGACATGCCAACCGATCGCCTCACCCTCGCGGTCCTCATCGGTCGCGATATAGACGGTGTCGGCTTTTTTTGCCAGCTCTTTGATCTGTTTGACGGTTGCCGCGTTCTCTTTGGCAACACTGTATTCGGGTGTAAGCTCTTTAGTCTCTTCGTCGACTTTGATTCCGAAACGGCTCTTTGGCAGGTCGCGGATATGGCCTTTGGAGGCGATGACTTCATACTCTTTGCCTAAAAAGTTTTTAATGGTCTTGGCTTTGGCAGGGGACTCGACGATGATGAGTTTCAAATAGTTTCCTTGTGGAATAGATCTGTTTAGAGGCCATATAAAGGCATAAAAACTGTTTTCCTATATATAGTATAGAAAGAAAAAGTTTGAAAGTGTAGCAAAAAAAATATAAACGTGCTAATGTCGAGCGGCTTTTGTCCGGATGTTAAGCCTGAATTAAAACGAGCAGCCCCGATAACCGTAGCTCTCCAAAACATGTTCGACGGTCTGAAGAACAAGCGCCGCATCGTCAAGCGTCATCAGGTGATGTGCCGGCAGCAGAAGTTGCGCTTTGAAGACCTCTTCGGCACCGAAGAGTGAAAGCGCTTCGTCTTTGAACGCAGCCGTTTTGTAGACGGGTTTGTTGCCTACCTTGACAGGGATGCCTGCATCAACCAGCGCTTTATAGATATCCTCTTTGGGACAGAAGAGTGCAGGAACAAGAGCAATCGGAAAGTAGGGCGCGCCGATAAGGCCGGAAACGGTCGGCAGCTCAATAAGGCGGTTGGATGCAAGGCCTTGCACGTAGATGTTATGTACCGCTTGGACGCGCTGCGCTTTTTCGTTGATATCATGCATAGCGTTTAGTGCCAATTGCGCCGTCAGAGAGGCGATAACCAGGTCCGTATCGGTGTTGAGTACATCGTAGTTCCAGAACTTTTTCTGGACAAATCCACCCCTTGATTTCTGCCGAAGCGAAACAGCTAAAGCGTCGTTGTCCGTAGCGATGAACCCGCCGACAGCAAGTGACGATGGGATCAAGGCATCAAGAGAGTAGAGCACCAGTTCTGCACCGCTCTTCTCTTTTTTGCCAAAGGCCTGGGTCGCATCTTCCAGCAGTGTGATGTCATGCTCTTGCGTAAAGCGCAAGGCGCTTTCGGCATCCGAAAGGATACCATGGTTGTGGGAGAGCAGAAGGGCCCTGGTCCGTGCTGTAAGCGATTTGGGAAAGAACCGTGTCTCCATGGTACCGTCGAGTTTCAGATCACAATATTCCGCATGCAGGCCGCGCTGAACAAGTGCGTTGAAAAGTCCAAGAGGCGCATTGGGCGAACAGAGCAGACCGCTCTCTTTTTCCAGTGTGGAGAGGGCCAGGGAAAAGGCACTTTCAACAGAGTTGAGCGCAATGACCTCCCTGTAGCCGAGGTAAGAGGCCAAACTTTTTTCCAGCGCTTGTACAGCGTTGCCGGAAACGGTTTCGGCAAACGCCAACGGGTAGCTGCTGTCTGTAAATTTTATCATTATGACCCCCTTTTTAGCCGACGCTGTCAAGACGGCGTTGGCGTAGCATACAATCTGTTCGTATTGTAGCTAATTGTGCAAAGCCTCCGGATGTTATAGTATATTTAATTTTTTTTGCTATAATTTCGCTACTTTTCAAGCGCTCAGTACCGTTAGCGGTGTTGAACGCTTCCCTTTAGACCTGTGCAATGGTCGTTTGGAACAATGAGTCAGGGTGGGAACACAGCAGCTCACTCCACTCGGTTATGTGCCGCAGGTATCTGGAGGGGAGTACTTT
>JBFFKK010000053.1:0-13754 GCA_041555445.1 Sulfurimonadaceae bacterium | reverse complement strand
GTATCGAACTCGTTCCATTCGCGCCAGCTGTTGTCGGATTGGCGGCGGGTGATACTGACACCGACATAATCGTTCTCATCAACGGCATACGAAGCTTTGATGTTCGCATTGACGCTGTTGAAACTGCCGTAACCGAGCTTGAAACGGTTGTTGTCGGTATCGAAGACCGATTTGGAGGTGATGGCCACGACACCGCCGCTGGCATTGGCCGCAACGATAGAGCCCGGTCCTTTATAGACCTCGATACTCTCCATGTCATCCACATCGATAAAGTCCATGCGAGAGAAGCTGTCCGGATCGGTCATCGGGACGCCATCACGCATCACCATGATCTCGCGGATGCCGTAACGCGCTTTCAGGCCCGCCCCGCGGATGATCAGGCGGCTGTCATAACCGTTGCTTTTATCCATCGCGATAACGCCCGGAATCGTGTTAATAGCATCCTTGACATTGAGTACGTTTTTATCTTCGATCTCTTCATTGTCGACAACTGCAACACTCTGCGGTACGGTTTTGGTCTCGCGTTCAACCTTCGTCGCGGTCACACTCATGCTGTCCAGAACGATCTCTTCTGCCATCACTGCTGCTGCAACGGCACTTACTAAAAGTATTCTTTTCATTTTAAATTAATTCCTAATCCAAGTTTTGACGAATGTTATAACAAAAGTGTTATTTTTGTGTTACGCTTAACCCGTAAACAGCCTCGCTTTACTGTAAAATAGCGTTCAAATAACTCTCGGGCGGGATACAATGGACATCGAATTTACACTTAACGCTGAGACCGTGGAAAAGCTGACCGCCTTTGGCGAACTGCTCGGCAAAGATGCAAACACAATGCTCAATGAAGCGCTGCAGCTCTATTTCGAGACAGCAGAGGAGAAGTTGGCCGAACAGAGTGCCGCTGAACGTGATGCGATGACCAACCTCAGCTTCGATGAGTTCTGGGACGGCGTCGACATCTAAGTTAACGTTTTCTTAACACCATTCTTATACTATATTTCAAAATCTAAGGAGTCCCCATGCGAAAGATCGCCTCTCTACTGCTGTTGTCCGCTTCACTTTTCGGTGCCGACGGCTATGAAGTCTATCAAAACAACTGTGCCAAGTGTCATATCGAGATGATCTCAAAGAGTGAAGCACTACAAAAGTTCAAGACCTTGAAAGCACCCCCTATGGTCGAAGTTTCCAACCAGCTTAAACGGACGATCATGATCCGCAGCGAAGACGAAGAGGTGCACCGCTTTGTGACGATCGCCTTTATCAAAGAGTACCTCAAGAACCCGTCAATCGACTATTTTATGTGTAATGCGGGTGCCGTCGACAAGTTTGGAATAATGCCTGTACAGCCTCACCTGAAAGAAGAAGAACGTCAGGCCGTAGCGGAGTGGATCTATGATCGCTACGAGGATATCGATTTTTAACCGGACCCGCTGGGTGCCTCTGCGCTTTTAAAGGCACCCTCTTTCCAAGCTTTTGCCTTTTATGCAGAGAGAACACTCCCTTTCCACACCGGAACCGATCATCCGACGAACGCCGTTATTGTTCTTTACGTTTGAGGATTCTGCTACTATAATGCCTTGTATATAGCGATGGAGGCAAAAAGAGAATGTTCGTTACCACCTGGATGCGCCGTACTGTTTTAACGCTGTTAGTGCTGTCATGCAGCAATGCCTTCGCCGACAGCGGTGAAAATGCCGAGCTGGCGGGAAACATTGTTTTGGCTCTCCTGCCGACAGCGGCGCTCGGTAAAGCAGCCTATGAGAAGGATACGGAGGGCGGTTGGCAATACACCGAATCGATCGTGACCGCAACGGCGGTGACGCAGATTCTAAAGTACTCTATAGATGCCGAGCGGCCCAACGGCGCTGACAACCACTCCTTCCCCTCAGGGCACACCTCGGCTGCCTTCTCCACCGCATCCTTTATTCAGATGCGCTACGGCTGGGCATACGGTGCACCGGCCTATCTTGCCGCGAGCTTTGTAGGCTGGAGCCGTGTCTATTCGGATAACCACTACACGCGCGATGTCCTTGCCGGAGCAGCCATCGGTGTTGTCAGCAGTTACATCTTTACCGATGCCTATACGAAAGGGGTGGCGGTGACGCCTATCGCTGAAAACGGCATCTACGGTCTAAAAATCTCCAGCCCTTTCACCACGTTCTGATCCATCAGCTGCACGGCAACTGCGGTTGTGCCTTAACATTACGCTAATACACCCGCTGTACTATTCCAAGATGACAAATAGTATATAAGGAACAGTATGAAAAGAGCTACCAAAGCCGTAGACAACTGGCTCTACCGCGTCGGCGAAGGGATCAGCAACCATAAATACATGGTACTTGTGACGATGATCGCACTTCTTTTTGCCATGATCGTCAACGTCCCCAAGATCACACTCGATACGACAACGGAAGGTTTTCTGCGCGAAGATGACCCCGTCCGTGTCGCATACGACAAATTTCAAAACCAGTTCGGCCATGACGAAAAGATCGTGGTCGCCGTCAAGACGGACGGTATCTTCAAACTCGAGAACCTCACCAGACTCAAAGCGCTGCACAACGCGCTGAAAGATGAGGTCCCGAGCCTCAACGACATCACCTCGCTTATCAATGCCCGTAACACGACGGGTGATGCCGACAGCCTGCTGGTTGAAGATCTTTTTGAAACCTTTCCGAAAACACAGGCCGAGATCGAACCCAAAAGAGCGTTGGCCTTTGCCAACCCGATCTACAGGGACCTTCTGCTCAACAGTGACGGCCGTTTTACCGTCATCGTCCTGGAAGCCAACACCTATACCGCCAACGGCATCGAAGCGCTTGATGCGCTTGAAGGTTTTGACGATCCAATGACAGAAGAGAGCGGCGAACCGGCCGAGGAGCAGGCCTTTATCTCCGACGAAGAGATGGCGGCAATGGTCCACAAGGTGCGCGATATCGTGGCAGAGTACAACAGCGATGATTTCCAGATCCAGATCGCCGGAAGCCCGAGCGTCACCGAAACCCTGAAAAGCTCGATGCAGCGTGACATCAAGAAGTTCAACGGTCTCATCATCCTCTCGATCATCATCCTTCTCTCACTGCTTTTCAGACGTGTTTCCGGTGTTATCTTCCCGCTGCTCGCGGTTGTTCTATCCGTGTTGGGCACGGTGGGTCTTATGGCCTTTTTCGGAACGCCGATCAAGATCCCGACGCAGATCCTCCCCTCCTTTCTTCTGGCGGTCGGTGTCGGTACCTCGATCCACATCATGGCGATCTTCTTTCACCATTTCGACAAATACGGCAACAAAAAAGAGTCTATCGCCTACACGCTCCACCACTCCGGGCTGGCCATCATCATGACCTCATTGACGACCGCAGCGGGGATCGGCTCCTTCGCCTTCTCCAAAGTCGCGCCGGTATCGGACCTGGGTATCTACGGGGCGGCCGGCGTCATCATCGCATTGATCGTCAGTATGGTACTTCTGCCGGTGCTGATCGCCATATTCCCGGTCAAGCGCAAAACGCATCTGACCGTAGAACATAAAGACCGCTTCGAACGCATCCTGGAGAAGATCGCCGACCTCTCTCAGCGTCATGCAAAGCCTATCGTTGCCGGCTCGCTGACTTTGATGGTGATCACCGTTGCATTGGCAACACAGATGACGTATTCACATAACCCCCTGACCTGGCTGCCGCAACATAATGAAGCGCGTATCGCCACGGAGCAGATCGACCATGAGATGCGCGGGACGATCTCGCTGGAACTGATCATCGACACCAAAAAAGAGAACGGTCTGTACGACTATGCACTGCTAAAAAGCATCGAAGAGGTCTCCCAGCACGCCGAGACCATCTCAACCGATGCCTACTTTGTCGGCAAGGTGATCAGCATCGTCGATGTGATGAAAGAGATCCACAAGGCCCTTCATGCCAACGACCCGGAGTACTATAAACTTCCGCAGGACCCTCAACTCATCGCACAGGAGATCCTCCTCTTCGAGAACAGCGGCAGCGATGACCTTGAGGACTTCGTCGATTCGCAGTTCTCCCAGGCCCGTATTACCATGAAGATGCCGTGGGTCGATGCCGTCGAATACCACGGTATGCTCAAGGAACTCAAGATCTATCTCGAAAAAACCGTTCCCTCCGGCGTTGACGTGCAATTGACGGGGATGATCCCGCTGCTTGCCGACACCATCACCGCAGCGATCACCAGTGCCGGCGAGAGTTACGCGATCGCACTTCTTTTGATCGGCCTTATGATGATCATGCTGCTCGGCAATCTCAAGCTGGGGCTGGTCAGTATGATCCCCAACCTCTTCCCGGTCTTTTTCGTCATCGCCTTTATGGTCATCTTCAATATCCCGTTCGATCTCTTTACGATGCTGGTCGGTACCATCGTGCTGGGTCTGGCCGTCGATGACAACGTCCACTTTATGCACAACTTTAGACGCTATTATGATGAAGGCAAATCGGTCCAGGAGGCCGTACGTCTCACCCTGACGGGAAGCGGGCGGGCGATGCTCATCACGACCATTGTCCTGAGCATTGGTTTTTACGTCTACCTTTTCGCCAGCATGGGCAACCTCTTCAACTTCGGCCTCTTAGCCGGAACCGCGATCATCGTGGCCCTTGTTGCGGACTTCTTCCTGGCACCGGCACTGATGAACCTACTCTATAAAAATCACAAGGAGACATTATGATGAAAAAACTACTGCTGCTTCTGCTGGCACCGCTTGCCCTCTTCGCAAACCTGAGCGTCGACGAGATCGTCAACAGGGTCGACACCCGTGACGACGGCGACAACGGCGTCGGCACGATGAAGATGATCCTGATCGACAAACACGGCAGCGAGCGTGTCCGTTCGATGAAAAAGTTTTCGAAAGACATGGGCGAAGATATCTACAGCGCCATCTTCTTTCTCAGCCCGAGCGACGTCAAGAACACCGCATTTTTGACCTACGACTACGATGACAGTGCCAAGGACGATGACCAGTGGCTCTACCTGCCGGCGCTTAAAAAGTCCAAGCGTATCGCTTCGAGCGACAAGAGCGCTTCGTTTATGGGCTCCGACTTCAGCTATTCGGACATGACGAGCCGAAACATCGAAGACTACAGCTACAAACTGGCGAAAGAGTCCAAGGTCGGCGAACACAAGGTATGGATCATCGAGTCCGTTCCCAAAACGCAGAAGATCATCGACGAGACAGGCTACACCAAGTCCTACATCTTCGTCCGTCAAGACAACTTCGTCGTCATCCGCGCCCTCCACTTCATGGCGGACGGCGGGAAAAAGAAGTACATGGATGTCAAGAAACTTGAGAAGATCGACGGGATCTGGGTCGCGACCGAGATCGAGATGAAGACCAAAAAGGGCAAACAGACCCTGCACACCACCGTTTTGAAGTTTAACGACGTCAAGTTCAACCAGAACCTCAACGACAGTTTCTTCACCGTCAGACAGATCGAAAAAGGGATCTAAGTGCGTCCGCTCTCATTGGTTTTGTCATCGCTGCTATTTATCAGCAGCCTCACGTTCGCAGATGAGCTGAGTGACGCGATGGAAGGGTTTGACGAACCCGCTGCCGCAACCGTGCTTGACGAAGCGGCTCTGAGCGGTTTTGACGATGAGCCTTCAGGGTCGGGACTTGACGAAGATGCGCTTGCCGGTTTTGATGACGCAGACGATACAGCCCGCTCCGCGACTGAAAAACAGACGGGAAACGACTGGTATGATCTTACCGGATCGCTTGGTTTTTTAGCTGCCTATAACTATGCCCAAAATGCACCGACCCCTCTTCCGGACACCCCTGCTTTCGCCGATGACAAGGCGATGGATTTCCGTGGGCTCTCCCGGGCCAGAACCAAATTGAACCTTGCGCTTGATATGCGACATACTGACAATTGGAAGTCGCGCATCGAACTCATGGGCTGGTATGACGCGTCCTGGGCTATTCACGGACGCGAGAACTACAGCACTACGGTGCTCGACACCTACGAGTACTTCTACGACATCAAAGATGCCTACATCCAAGGCACCCTGAGCCCTTCACTCGACATCAAGATCGGCCGACAGATCGTCATCTGGGGCAAGTCGGACTCCATCCGCATCACCGATGTCATCAACCCGCTCGACAACCGTGAGCCGGGGATGGTCGACATCGAAGACCTTCGCCTGAGCGAGACTATGACCAAACTGGACTACTACGTTGGCGACTACGGGCTCTCTGCGATGATCATTCACGAACCCCGTCTCGAGATCGAACCGGCCTTCGGAAGCGATTATCGTCCCAGAGATATCTTCGGTCCGACGATTCCCGATGCACTCTTTCCCGGCCGCGAAGAGCCGGACTGGGCTCTGAAAAACACCCAGTTTGCCCTCGCTTTGGATGGGCGGTACGAAGGGTGGGACCTCTCATGGTACGCCGCCAACGTCCTGAACAGCCGTTTCGGTTATGACTATAGCACGAACCTCCGAACCTACGACAAGATCTACATGGCCGGTGCGGCGACCAACATCGTCAGCGGTGCGTGGCTCTACAAAGCGGAAGCTGCCTACATTATGGACATTGACTACCGCAGCGTTGAGACGAACAAGAACCGTCTGGATGCCCTCTTGGGTATCGATTACAGCGGTATCACCAAAACTGTCTTGTCACTGGAGCTGGCAGACAGGCACATCTTTGGCTATGAAGAGATCATGATGCAGAGTGCTGTTGAAGCGGGTAAAGCGATCGTCCCCGATTATGCGCGTAAAGACACCCTTCAGTTCGCTGCCAGAGCCAACTACACCTTTGACCATGACAATGCCACCGTCAACTACCTTATCTCCATGTTCGGCGGCAGCAACTTCCGCTTTCAAGACGGCGGATTCCAGCGTTTTTGGATGGACTATAAGCTCAACGATGCACTGACCGTCAACGGCGGCGTTGTCGACTATATCGGCGGCGATGGTGAAATCCCTTTCTATAATGCGATAAAAAACAACGACAGGGTCTTTGCGGAGCTTGTCTATAACTTTTAAGCGGCGGGCTATCTCCGATATGTAACGTTTCACATATCTGGCGATATCGACACTTTTTTCACCCGGCCACCCGCCTGCACAACAGCCTTTTTACACTCTTTTAGATACGTTACTACTCTTAAATTTTACATTTAAGCATTTTGCCTCATTTATACCATTTTGGCGCTCTCTGGAGTGTAGGCCGCAGAATACTATTCTTTTTTCTTATATCATGAATCTAGTGTTAATTCTTCACAGCAACTTTACTCTTCAAGGAATATAGTTAAAAAACAAGGAGTTTATCATGAAACGTTTTGCATCGAAATGGCACTATTGCCTTATAGCCATACTCTCCCTCCTAGTCTATTCCGGATGTTCGGATGATAGTTCTTCCGGTTCTAACGGTAGCGATACGGCTACCAACATCGTAGTACAGGGTCCGATCTCGGCAAAAGGCAGTATTTTTGTCAACGGGATCGAACTTGACACCACCGGCTCGGCAATCATGGTCGATGACAGCCCCGGTTCGGAAAGCAGCCTGGTTGTCGGTATGACGGTCACTGTCGGAGGTGCGGTGGACGACAGCGGCCTCAATGGCGTTGCCTACAGTGTCATTTATGATGACGAAGTGCAAGGGGCGATCAGCGGACTGACCGATAACGGCCTCAATAAGAGTTTTACCGTGTTGGGCCAAAATGTCATCGCCGACATCACGTCGACAGTGTTTGACAATACCACGTATGCCGCTCTAGCAAACGGTGATATCGTCGAAGTGAGCGGCACGCTGCTCAATGACGGCACCATCATAGCAACACGTGTCGAGGACAAAGGGGCAACGGCAGAAGTAGAGAAAAAAGGGGTGGTCAGCGCCCTCTCCGGTGACACTTTTGTTCTCGGGACAACCCCCGTCGATGCGACATCATCGACGTTCGATCCGGATAATTTGGTATTGGCTGACGGGCTCTTCGTCGAAGTCAAAGGGACGCTAAGCGGCGATACTATCATTGCAACAGTGGTCCAGTTTGAGGACAACGGCTTTGATGACAATGTCTCGAAGGTCAGTCTCGAGGGGATTATCAGTGGCTACAGCTCCGATGCCAGTTTTTTTCTCAACGGACAGGAGATAGATGCATCATCAGCGACGAGAACACCCGTAACCCTGGTTTTGAATGACAACGTGCCGATAGAAGCGGAAGGTCCGATCGTTAACGGTATTCTGCTCGCACAGAAAGTCGAAGGGCGTCACGAAGAGATGAAATTCAATGCTGAAGTAACGGCCAAAGGCGCCAATACCCTGACACTGACTTACAATCCCGGTACTGTTACCCTCTATGTCGACTCCTCGACCGAGTTTAAAGATGTCGCCTTTGATAGTATTGCAATCAACAGTTTTGTTCTAGGCGAAGGGATGGACGCCAATGGCTATATTATACTGGCCAAGCTCGATGCGGGACAGAACGACCGGGAGATTATTCAAGGACGGGTCAACGCCTATACCGTGGGCAGTGCGATCACCGTTGAAAACCTTGCTTACACAATAAACGGTACGACACAGTTTCAGAACAATGCCGGCAGTCCGATTTCTGAAACTGATTTTGCTGCCCTTTATAATCAGCCCGGAACACTTGTGAAAGTCAAAGATCGTCCCGTTGACGGCGTCGCAGACGAAATCTCACTTGAGCAGGAAGATTAGCCCGCAACCTTTAACCGCGGTTTTATGTCCAGTGTAAAAAATTTGACATAAAGCCGATATCAACACTTTTTTCACACTTTTACACTTTATACTTTTAGTACGAAAGCGAGAAAGAGCACCACTCCTCTCTTGATCGACTTTCCTTTCATTTATATATTTCTTTACCCTGTCCTTGCCATTTTCGATTCATTTTCTGGCAAGGACGCCCATCCAGCTCTCTTTTCGACTCTTTCAAGCATTACACGCGACCCTGTGTTATACTTCAGAGCATGAAACCACAACAACCTTCCTTCCCAAAAGCGCTTGCAAACGCCTTTAAAATGCTCTACACCATCGCTCCGATGCTGCTTGGGGTCATCGGTCTTGTCGGACTCTTTCAGACCTATATCACGCCCGAAATGCTGCACGCCTTTTTCACCGGTTCGCCCCTTTACGATACCGTGATCGGAACGCTGACCGGCGGCGTCTCGGTCGGGCAGCCTTTTCTTAGCTACATCATAGGCGGGGAGCTGCTCAAAGAGGGGATATCCCTCTATGCCGTGACCGCGTTCATCATCTCTTTTGTCACCCTGGGGCTGGTCCAGCTTCCTCTGGAGTACACGCTTTTCGGCATACGTTTTACCCTTGTGCGGAACCTGCTTGCTCTGGTTTTTGCGATGCTGATCGCCTGGGCGACCGTGGCAACGGCAGGACTCTTCTGATGCGCAACAAAGAGAAGAAAAAAACACCCCAGAGAAGCGGCTGGATCATGCTCGCCATCGTAGCAACCCTCTATGCTGTTGCTGCCTTTGGCAACCCTGCCAAAGCCTTTGACGCCTTTTCAAATAGCCTTGCGGTCTTACAGGTCATTCTACCGATCTTGCTTGTCGTCGTCGTATTGATGGCCGTCATCAACAGCTTTATACAGCCCAAGAAGATTGCCAAACACCTGGGAGAAGAGAGTGGGTTGAAAGGGTGGGTGATCGCCTTGCTCAGCGGCCTGTTCAGCCACGGGTCGGGCTATGTCTGGTACCCGATGCTAAGCGATCTGCGCAAGCATGGCGTGCGAGACGGGCTGATCGTAACCTTCTTCTACGCCAGGGCCATCAAGCTGCCGTGGCTGCCGATGATGGTCGCCTACTTCGGTACGGGCTTTACCATCGCCCTCACCTTCTACATCCTGTTGGGAGCGCTCCTGCAGGGGGTCATTGCGGATAGGCTGCTGCCTCTCAAACCGAAAGAGCAGAGCGTGTAGTCTTATTTGATCTCGTCGCCGTGGATCATCTTAGAGACGATCCCCTCTTTCGTCGTTAATTCATGACGGAAAACGCCGCCGAGGTGCAGAACGACCAGCCCCAAGACAGCGTACATCACATACTCATGCACCTCTTTGACCCAGTGCACACCGTCATGGCTGAACCCGAGTGCATCATGGAAATAGTAAAATCCGCCGGTCAGCGTCATGATCAGGATCGAAAAGCAGAGCAGCAGATGCACCAGATGTTTAGGCTTCTCCTCTTTAGGTGCCTCCAGCAGAGTTTTTAAAGGCATATCGGCACGTTTGGTCGCGATCATGTAGAGACGGATAACGATAGAGACCGCTAAAAAGAGACCAAGGATGTAATGCCACTCCCACATCGGCGCACGGATCGCCTGCGCGATCATCTTGGCGGTCTCTGCCGTGATCTCCGTACCGGTCTCGGCCAATTTGCTCTGGATCAGCGCGGCATTGTCACGCCAACTCAAAAAGGTCTTTCGTAACAAGACAGTTACAAGAAGGCCGATCACCGAAAAGGCCATCGTCCAGTGCCAGATGCGATAGAGTACCGTAAATTGAGGTTGCATATATGCTCCTTTGGTTAAAAAATATTAGGTATATGATACTCATTTGACATAAGGCCAACGTTAACCCCGCTTATAATAATCGATACTTTTAGCACTCTTGTAACACTTCTGTACTACAATAGGTAATGGCTAAAAAAATACTTTTATTAGAAGATGACACACTATTGGCAGAGACCCTTCAAGAGTTATTGCAAAGTGAAGGATATGACGTTACGCTCGTCTTGGACGGCGGTGCCGCCGCGGACGCTTCGTATGAAGGCGGGTATGATCTCTATATCTTCGACATCAACGTCCCTGAGATCAACGGGCTTGAGCTGCTCGAAAGCCTGCGCTCGGCTGATGACAAGACCCCTGCTATCTTTATCAGTGCGCTGGTGGACCTGAACTCTATCACCAAAGGTTTTCAAGTGGGTGCGGACGACTACATCAAGAAACCGTTTTTTCCCGAAGAGCTCCTCATCCGTGTCAATGCCAAACTGGCCCAGCACTCCTCTGTCATCAAATATGACGGTCTGGAGTACGATCCGCAGACAAAAGTGCTTCGCAAAGACGGCAGTGTCATCGCCATGGGAGAGGTGCAGGAGCGGCTCTTTGACCTCTTTATCAACAACATCGACCAGGTACTCGACACGACCATCCTTTTGGAGAGCCTTGAAAAGCCCTCCCCGACCGCACTGCGTGTCGCTCTGACCAAACTCAAACAGACCACCGGCTTGAATATCAAAAACCTTCGCGGTGTAGGGTACATACTTGAGTCGCGTTGAGATCGAGTCCTTTTTAAAGAGTTTCCTGCTCTTTTTTATCTCACTGAGCATCGTGATCAGTTCCCTCTTCTACATCAACTACACCAAAGAGGTCAAAAACCTTGATGACCATCTTTTCACCCTGATGCGTCTCTGCAGTTTTGATCTGAAATGCGAACGTTTCACGATCGACTTTGTCGCGGTGGAACACAAAGAGAGCTACACGCTTTATAAAGACGAGACCGGTCTGAGCAGTTACTTTCCGATACCGGGCGCCAATGAATACCTGATGGCATTCCATCTCCCTGCAGAAGAGTACCGGCGCGAGCTGCGTACTTTGCAGAGCGATGCAATTTGGGAGTTCGTTTGGGTTCTTGCCGTTATCTTTGTCATCTCCGGCCTCTTTTCCGTCTATGCCCTCTACCCGCTTCGCAACGCCCTGCTGCTGACCCAGGAGTTTATCAAGGACATCCTGCACGACTTCAACACCCCGTTAGCGGCACTGCGTCTTAACAGCGCGATGCTAAAACGCGAGATCGGCGACAACGACAAGGTTAAACGTATTGAACAGAGTGTCCAGACGGTACTCGACCTCCAGCAGAACCTTCGCTCCTATCTTCACGATCATGCGCATCAAAAAGAGGTTATAGAGCTCAAAGGTTTTATTACACAACGGATAGATATGCTCTCCAGAAGCTACCCCGATATCGATTTTAATGTGACGATGAAGATGAGCAGTATCCGCACCAACCCCGAGGCATTTGCCCGTATTCTCGACAATATTTTAAGCAATGCTGCAAAATACAACCGTCCGAACGGTTCCGTCAGCGTGACCTTCGAACCAAGCAGTTCTACCCTCTACATCACCGATACGGGCAAGGGGATCAAAAACCCCAAACGCATCTTCGAGCGTTTTTACAAGGAGCAGGAACGGGGCATAGGGATAGGTCTCCATATCGTTAAGAAGCTGTGCGACGAACTGAAGGTCAAGATCAGCGTTGCAAGCGAAGCTGACAAGGGGAGTACCTTTGCATTAAATCTCTCAGCACTAACAGTTCACTAACACTTATATGTGACAATGCAACAGTTAAAAAAACAGATAGATATTACCCTATCAAAGGACACTAAATGAAAACAATTACAGCAAGCGCAGCGGCATTGATACTATTCGGAACATTAACGGCAGGTATGGCAGACGATATCAGTGTTGATGATCAGATTACGGCGATTCAAGAAGCCCCTGCACAAGAACGTGTTAAACTTATGAACCAGTTTAAATTGCGTTTGGCGACAATGAACGAGACGGAACGCGAAGCGGCTATCACACAGCTTCGCACACAGACACAGACACAGACGCGTGAACGTCTGAACGAGCAGAATGCAAATGCTGAGGCGGAACAGGCAAAAACACGCACTATGACGCAGGAACGCAGTCGCTTGCATGAGATGCAAGAGTCGCAGCAGATGCAGCAACTGCAGCAGATGAACCAGGTTCGACAGATGAATCAGGTCCAGGATGCGATCGGTCAGTCCAAGAAATAAGTTTTGACAAAGGAGGCCGCCTCTAAAGGCGGTCTCTTCATGGAGATTGAATGCACAAAGCATTTTCTGTTTTTTTACTGTGCACCGTGAGCCTAATGGCCTACAGTGACTACGATCTGGACGGCGTCGATGATGCAATTGACCGCTGTCCCGACACCCCGTTGACCGAACTGGTGGACATGCATGGCTGCACCATCAAAAATCTGGAAGGTGACCACCATTTCGATCTTATTTTGGGCGCAAGCTATTCGCAGCTCAATCCGGTCACAGAAGAGAAAACAGACACCCTTACCGCCACACTCCAGGCAGATTACTACTATAAAAATTTTTCGCTTCAGGCCTCTAGCGGCAACTACAGTTCAGAGAGCAGTATCAGCAGCAACAGCGGTCAGACGGACTCCTTTGTGGGCGGCTACTATCAGCTGCACCCGCTTCGCTCCCTGAACCTGCGTCTGGGCGGCGGACTCCTTCTGCCGACCTATGACGCCGACAACAACAACCTCGACTATACGGTGTCCGCAAGCCTGAGCTACCTTATGAACAACATCAATCTTTTTGGCAGCTACAGCTACACGATGATCAATGACGACGACTTCAGCTACGTGGACACCGTATCCGCCGAAACCGTTGACGTCAGTTACCAAAACACCAATGCTTTCAACATGGGAGCAGGTTTCTACCCGACAAGCCGTCTCTACACCAGCCTGGCGTACAACCGCAGCGACAGCATCTACAAGAACGTCGTAAGGGCCGGCGTGGAAGAGAACATCGAACCGCTTGAAACCGCTTCGCTCTACCTCTTTTACACCATCGACAAACAGTGGTTTACGACAGTGAGTTACGCCTACGGGTTGAGCGACTCGGCAAGTGACCATTTCGCAGCCGTTCGTTTAGGCTACTACTTTTAACCTGCATCAGGAGAGAAGCTTTTCCGTATCGATCTGATAAAAACTTTCCAGTTCGTTATAGAG
>JBFFKK010000052.1:0-13842 GCA_041555445.1 Sulfurimonadaceae bacterium | reverse complement strand
TCGATGCATAAGAAGATGATGCGTCATCCTAAGGTGATCAGAAGCATGCTCTCCGATATGCTCGAAGACCCGGAAGCGTTCAAAAAAGCGCTCAACGAAGACCCTGAACTCAAAGCGAAACTGAAAAAACTGCTCTAAAACGCGGCTTTGGCCTGCAAAAGGAGGTCTCTATGTGGCATGACAGCGGAATGCACGGCTGGGGGATGGAGCTGCTATGGCTGCTTGTGGTCCTTTTTCTCATCGGCGGTATCCTCGCCTTTTTCAAATACCTTTTCAGCAAAAAATAGCAAAAAGGATCATGAACGTTTTGAACGCTTCGAGCATCGGCTCGGACCTGTAGATCATCAGGCCGTAGTCGGCGAAGCGGGCCGGTTGAGCGTTGCCGTGGAGGCTATACGCCTATAGGTCATTATCCTGCCGAACAGGAAGCGTTTAGTCCATCCCATTTCATTAACGTCGTATCATGATGTTTTAAAGCCAGATCCGTCAGCTCATGACAGCGGGGACCGTTGGCAAGTTTAAACATCACTGCGATCGAGATCATGATCAAGGGGATCATCAGTTTGCCGCTTACCAGAAAGAGCACGATCCCGCCGATTGCGATCGCCTCTATGAACGACCATACGACAAACAGAGAGGAGAGGTAGTTTGCTATGAACGGCGGTTGATCCGACGGCACTTTGACGTTTTCGCGTTTCTTGAAGATCTTGTCTGAGCCGAGCATCGATCTGCGCATCAACGTTGCAATCACCAGCATACCCAGTATGAAAAAGATCATTGCGTATTCTATGGTCAGCAACATCTGGACGTCTGTAATAGTGGGCGGGATCGGGGCGTACTGGTGGATATAGACAATCACGACCCCATAAACCACACTGCCCATCACCATCATCAGGTGTATTATGCGAAACGCTTTCAGTTTTGTTTCAATCAATGCCGCTGCCTCTGTCATCGGTCACCTCTTCATTTACAATTTCATAAAGTTTACACCATCTAAACTTAACAATAAACAACCTGTCTGAACATTTTATCGTTTATAGCGCCAAATCTACTGCACAGTCCATATTTTCTCGACAAGCAGTCTGTCGTTGGAGTAGACACGGCCGACAAATCGGTCGCCCCTGTTGTAGGTGGCGACCCCTTTCGGAGTACCGTTCATGATGACGTCGCCGTCTTCGAGGCTCATGAAACTCTTTATCTCTTCGAGCATGGGCTGCGGTTTGTAGATCATCAGACCGTAGTCGGCGAACTGGGCCAGTTCATCGTTGATGTGCAGCGTCATGCGGAGGGTCTCCAGAGGCGCATCCAGCACGACGAAGTCACTCAGCACTGCCGATCGGTCGAAACCTTTGGCACGCTCCCAGGGCAGCCCTTTGGCCTTGAGACGGTTCTGGATGTCGGCTTTGGTCAGGTCGAGGCCGAAGCCGACACCGTGCAGCTCCCCTGCTTCGATAAGAAAACAGATCTCCCCTTCAAAACGGCAATCCTCGCTGATGTAGTGCAGCGAGTCGCTGATGGCCGAGTTGGGCTTGTTAAAGACCACCATGGACTCGGGAAGCTCGTTGCCCAGCTCCTCGATGTGCTCGACATAGTTCCTGCCGATACAGACCACTTTCGATGGCGTCAGCAGGCTATTACCGCATCGTATCGTTTTCATCTCTCTCCTTCCGCCACCGTCTTTACACCCCGGCCTTCTGCTTACAATAGTACCACAAAGCCCTCATTCAAGTGCGATGAGTCTTTGGCCTATTCTGCTTACGGGTGCTTTTTCGGAGGCGCTGTGAACGTCATCTGCTGCAGCCGCATCACTGCGGTGTTGACACTTCCCGCGTACTTGATCTCTTTACGGGCAAGCATGACGCCGTTAAGCGGCGCGTAATCCTCGTAACGCGTTAAAAAGGTCATCTCCCGAGAACCCATTGTAAGATGTCCGGCCACTTTGTCGACAAGGTAGTTTGTTTTGGAGACAAAGTACTCGGCGGTAATGCTGTCGGCTTTGAGTGCAAGCACGAAGTGCCGGGGCGTCTCGGAGAGCGTGATATCATGGCGTTTTTCCCGTAGAAGCAGCGGATGATAGAGCCGCATCAGCTGGAGTTTCATCGCATCGAGCATCGGTCCTTTTGCCTCTATCTTCTTTTGTCCGAACTGCTTTGTCCCGTAATCCTTTATCAGCGTCCGGATCTCGCTTTTGTCCGGGTACTCCAGCGCCGTTCTGAGCAGGAGCGGCAGATGGACTGAACGCCTGTCCGTGCCGTTGGTGTCGCCTGTTTTGGTCTCAATATGCCAGACCTGCTCATAATTGTTCAGCTGAGCGATATTTTTCTCGCCGCCGTACGCGGCTATCATCTTCTCGATCACGGCGTCGCTTCCCTGCGGCCCGGCATAAAGTGCCATAGAGAAGAGTGCTCCGGTCAACAATGTCATCATAAGGGCTTTCATGGTGTCGACGTCCTCTGTAAAATTTCTGATGGGCAGTTATAGCATCAAACGACTGAAATCCGACATTTGTTGCTGGGAATATCGGAACAGAGACCCTGAAAAGCCGGTATCGTTGATGAGAAGTTGAGCGCCGGCAGCGCTATTCAGATCAAGCCTGAGAGTTGAAACAGCAGCAGCCACACAATCGTAGCGACACCCGCTATGGCGATGGAGAGACCGCTCATGGCACCTTCGAGCGTACCGTATTCAAAGGCCCTGCCCGTTCCGATGGCGTGGGCGCTGGTACCGAGTGCGACCCCTTTGGCGATGGGGTCGTCTATCTTGAAGCGCTTGAACACCCAGTCGGCGATGATGGCACCGAAGGTACCCGTGATGACGATGGAGAGTACCGTCAGTCCCACCAGACCGTCGATCATCTCCGAGGAGGCGATACCGATCGGCGTGGTGACGGAGCGCGGCAGCAAGGATCTCATCAGCGTCGTGTCGAGACCGGCGGCCAGCGAGAAGAGGTAGACCGACACCAGGGCCGAGAGCGCACCCAGTACGACCCCGAAAAGGATGGCGAAGGCGTGCCGTTTCAACTTGTCGTGATGCTGATAGAGCGGTACGGCCAATACGACGGTGATGGGGCCCAGCATCTTCAGTATAAGGTCGCCGCCGAGGGCATAGCTTTCATAGGGAAGGTCGAACAGGACCAGCACCGCGATAATAAGCAGGATGCTGAAGAGCATCGGGTTAAACAGGTTCCAGGCAAGCTTTGACTTAAGGTACAGACCCAAGATGCCCGCAAAAAGCGTCAGGGCCAAACCGAACAACAGTGTCATTGCGACTTCTCCCTTCGCACGAAGTACTGGACCAAAACAGCGGTCAAAGCCATGACCAGAACGGTCGAGAGAAGCGTGATGGCGATGATCTGCAGATAGAATCCCTCCATCAAGGTGTAGGTGACCATCACACTGACTCCGGCGGGAATGAAAAAGAGGGGCATGTAGCCCAATAGAAAAGAGGAGACAAGGCGGATGTCGTCGACCCTGATCCATCGCAGATGCAGTGCCGCAAGCAGCAGCAGCATCCCGATGACACTGCCGGGGAACCCGGTGTTGAGCAGATGGGCTGCACCTTCACCTGCAGCGTATATCCCCAAGATGATGGCGATCTCTTTGAGAAGTGTAAAAAAGAGCGTAAAGGTGATTTTTCTTTGCTGCTTGATAGCGATAACCTCGGACGTTTATTAACGCGATTATAACCTGTTTGGCAAAATCTTATGAACTGAGGCTGGAACTGCTGTTGACACAGTTCTTACCGCTGTGCTTCGATTTGTAGAGGAAGCCGTCGACCGTCGAATAGAACGAATCAAAATCATACTCGGGATGATAACTGTCCGCCCCGAGACTGATCGTCACTCTTCTATCTTTGACATAACGCCCGTTCTCGATCCGTTTACGTATCTTCTCTGCAACGAACATCGCGCTTTCAAGGTTTGTTTCGGGCAGAACAATGGCAAATTCCTCGCCCCCTATACGGCACAGCACGTCACTGGTACGCAGCTGTGAAGTTACGTCGGCAGTCAGTTTACAGAGGACATCATCCCCTGTACTGTGACCGTAAATGTCGTTGACGGCCTTGAAATCATCAATATCGAACATGATCATCGAAAATTCCTTGCCGTATCGGTCGTAGAGGTCGATCTGGCTTTTCATCATCTTGTTAAAGTAGCGGCGGTTGGCACATTTGGTCAACTCATCCTGCATCGTAATGTCGTTAAGACGGTTGACCTCCTCTTTCCAGTGCAACAAAAAGGTGTTATAACGCTCAAGAAAGTAGCTGAATTCGCTGAAAAGAAACCCCTCCATGACAATAGGGTCATCAGCATGCATCTGCTTTTCGATACTGCTGATCTTCTGGACCACCGCCTTGTACATCAGCACGAAACCCAAAAGCAGGAAGAGGTAGATCAAGGTGATAAAGAGGTAGATCAACTCTTGCAGGTGGGCATACTCACTCAGATAGGCGTTCTGGTCAAACTTGGCTTTCGCGATCAGCATAAAGTCGTCTGCGGTGTTTTCAAAACTGCTGGCGACCAGAGAGTAGACGGTACTTGTATGCTCTGTATCTTCATGCGTCAACGCCACATTATGTTCCGCGAAGTTGGCGGCTATGGACTGGATCTCCGAACTGCCGGGGGATTTGGCCAGTCCGAGGTCCTCCATGATCATCGTTGCATACTGCTCTTTCTTCTGCATGTCACTGGTGAAATCTTTTGATTTTTCGGCTTTTGTGTTGATAAACTGGATGTTGTCATAGGTCAGAATATAGAGACCCAGGCTCTGCAGGGCGGGAAAAAGCTCTTTGAGCTCTTCTGTTTTATAGTTGACATATTCGCTGAACGGCAGAACAAAGGCGACCATGACCCACCGCTTCTCGCCTGCACTCGCGATGTAGTTTTGTGCAATGTCCAAAGCATACTCGTCGAAAGTCGGCGCGGAGATCTTGTACGCAACATCACCCGACTTTAGCAGATCCAGCTCTTTTGAAAAATAGGGGTACGCTTTGTAGTCAAGTCCGAGATCGCCCTGAGAGGTGCTTTTTGTGATCACTTTGTCTTCACCGATGATGAAGATCTCATAGTGGCCGTCATAGACATCGGTATTGATCGAACGGGCCAGGGCCGCCAGCTCTGCATCTGTTGTCTTGTCGGTTACCGCTCCGGAGACATGCTCAAGCTTTTTGAGGCTTATCTCTTGGTAGTGTTCAAAACGCTGCATCAGCGTATTGACGTTGTTTAAGAGCTGTTGACGCATCTCCAGCGATGAAGCACGGACGCTGTTTTTGACCTGCATGTCAATGTTTTCTTCAAGCAGTTGCGCGATATAAATATAGAGCAGCGTCATAATGGTCAGGGCGACAAGCACGACATAGATGTTAAATTTTTTTAAAGACATAAATACCCTGTTAAATTTTGGTAATAAACTCACAATATATATTAATCATAAATTAATCCTTATTAAAATCGTCTAAAATCTTTGATCTAGTTTCAAGAAAGCCCTTGAAAACGGTGTTTCAGAGAAATTAAGTGCATTTTACAATGGCATACACTGTCATCGGGTATGAAAGTTTATGCCTGAGAGCACGCTATGAAACTAGAATGAGAGGGCGTATCTGAAGTAATAGGTGTTTCCGAACGACCCGAATTCACTCCCGGCCGGACCGTTTTGCAGCATTGCACCGAGCGTAAAACTGTTGTAGTCGTTGAGCGTGTAGGTCAGCGTGGGTGAGACAAAACGGGAGTTCTGTTCATTAAAACTCTCTATATAGAGCAGCGAGCCGTCCAAAAAGAGGTTAAACGCATAGCTCAAGGTTGCCGCCAGATAGAACCTGGAGTAGACAAGGTTTGGGGAGATCTCTGAATCCAGGTTTGCCAAGATTTCTTCATAGGAGAACTTCTCTGAACTGTAGAGTGCTTCACCCACGACGGTAATGCCGTTTTCAAAGCCGTAATCGGCGCCGACAATGCCCTGGAAAAATGCAACATCTTCGCGTTGCGTCTTGTTGACGTCCCGGTAGAGGCTGTTGTTCTTGATGTAGGCCCCTTCGCTGCGCACCTCGATGCCGGTGTCGCCCAGGTTCCCTTCGATCTCGTAGCCCACCATCATTGTCTCGTCAGAACTGACCACATTGGCCGCGACGTCACCCAGTTCCAAAAAGGCTTTAAGGCTGGCGGCATACTTGAAACTGTCGTCCGCTTTCTGGCTGGCGACGACCGTCAGGTCTGAGGTAGTGGAGAGATGACGCGTATAGGAGAGGCCGGCGACCCCGTAGACTTCATCCGGCTCCAGCGCATATGTGTTGCGCGGGTTGAAGAGGTTGGTCGGCGTCCAGATGCGCCCGACCCCCATGGTAACGTTGATCAGCCCCGCCACTGCCCTGTTGTCCGCATCTTCATACCCCGCATAGAGACGGTAGAGTTTTGCGTAGAGCGTCCCGCTGTCATAGTCGTGAAAGGAGGTCTCGGTTTTGAACGGGGTATCGGAACGCAGCGCTTTGATGTAGTCAAATGAAGGACTCGAAACATAATCCTCCCCCAGATAGTTCACCCCGTCGCCGATAAAGGTCACAAAAAAGCTGCCGTTGGTGTAGTCGCTGCGCAAGCGCAGCCGGTTGTAGTTGTAGAGGTAGTTCGTACTTTCACCCGGAAAAACAGAGGGCTGGGAGATCGTAAAGTTGGTGTTGGTCACGGTGTAGTCAAAGTCCGCCGACAGCGGCAGGGCCGTTGTCGCCAGAAGAACGAGTGTCTTGTTAACTCTCAACGATCGCCCCGTCGTTCATCTTGACAATGCGCCGGACGCTCTCGACGACATAATCATCATGCGAGGCGAAGAGGATCGTCACCCCCTCCTTTTCATTGAGCGAACGCATCATATCCATTAAAGCCATTGAGTTTTTGGAGTCAAGGTTGGCCGTCGGCTCATCTGCCAGAATGATCTTGGGCTTTGCCGCGACCGCCCGGGCCACGGCAACGCGCTGCTGCTGACCGCCGCTGAGGGTATTGGGAAGAGCATCGAGCTTGTTGTCGATCTCCAGCATGGAGGCGACTTCAAGCACCCTCTCACTGATCTCTTTCTCACTGAAACCCCGCAGCTTCATGATGAAACTGATGTTCTCGCTTACGGTGAGTACCGGTACAAGGTTATAGGCCTGAAAGACAAAACCCATCTCGTTGAGCCGCAGTTTTGTACGCTCTTTTTCATCAAGTTGCGTAATCTCTTTGTTCTCCAGATAGATCGTGCCGCTGTCCACATCGTCAAGCGCACCGATGGCATTGAGTAGCGTCGTTTTTCCGCACCCCGAGGGACCGTTAAAGAGTGTAAACTCCCCCTTTTCGATAGTCAGGTTTATCTCTCTGAGTGCATGGACCTCTCTGGGTTCGCCCCGGTAGAAATATTTCTCTACATTTTGGAGTTTTATCATGTCTCTGCCTTTATGACCTCTATAGGGTTGAGTTTTTTTATCTTTCTAAGCGGCAACAGGACGCTTAAGAGCGATGCCGCGATGATCGCTAAAAAGGTGTTGGTGAAGTAGCTGATCTCCATGTGGGCGTAGATGACCGGTTCGTACCCGAAGCTCTCCAAACCATCTGCCCAGGCGCTCATGTCCAGACCGAAATATTGTAGATAGAGCAGTGCCGCCACACCCAGCACAGCACCGGCCAGATATCCCAGCAGGCCGACAAAAATCGCTTCCAGCAGAATCTGCAGGCGTATGAGCCTGAACGGCATGCCGATACCGCGCATGATACCGAACTCCCGGATACGGTCGAGTATGGAGACATACATTACGCCGAGTATGCCGATGAAGACCACCATCATCACGATCCCGAAGGTGATGGAGTTGAAGATGACCATCATATCCTCCATCATCTTCAGCATCGGGTTGAGCTCCATCAGGTTCTGCACGTTGAGTGATCCGTACGCCTTCTGAAGTTCCTGCTGCAGGCTCTTGGACTCTGTCCTGATCGCGATCTGGGTGGCTTCATCTTCGCCGACGCCCAAAAAGTCGTGCAACCGCCTGTTGTCGATATAGAGTGCCGAACCGTCGAGAATAATGTTGGTGGTCTGGACAATACCTCTTATCCTGACGGCGATAGCGTTGATGTCGCCGCTGCTGTCTTGGGTCGTGAAGATCACTTTTGAACCGATATGTATCTTCAGTGTTTTTGCCAGTTCACTGCCGATGATCGCCCCACGCTTTGCAAAACTGATCTCGCCCTCTTTTAAAAAGTCGCTGAATTGACCGAAACGCTCCTCATCATCCAGGTCGATACCGATGATGGAGGAAAAGGAGGATTTGTGCGCCGTGGAACTCAGCCCCTCCACGCTGAAGCGCGTAACGACCGCGTCGACATCCCGACGTGCCTCAAGTTCTGCTTTGATCCTGTCCGCGCCTTTGATGCTGTTTTTAAGCACTCTGTCCAGGCGGTAACCGGGGTTGTAGATGCTGAGATCACCGCTATCGCTGCGTATGGTCTTGTCCACCATGTTGATGACCATACCGTCGTAGATCCCCTGCAGACTCAACATCATACTCATACTCACCGCGATCATGATGATGACCAGCAGCGTACGACGAAGCCGTAAAAACGCATTGTTCCACGCCAGTTTTACGATAACGCTATACATGTCTTGTCGCCTCTATGGGTTTAAACGCATTGATATAGCTGACCGGATAGATAATGCTTATAAAATTGAGCAGGTAGATCACCGCAATATTCCAGCTGATCGTAAAGAGGTTGAAATCGAAGGGAATCTCGTCCGAAACGATGCCGTAATCCTTGTAGGTCTCGCTGATCCCCGGGATGACGATGGGGTAGATGCTGAAGTAGTAGTTGATGCCGGCACCGATCGGCCCGGCAAGCAGGATCGCTGCCGTCGAGAGGATAAATATCTCGTAAAAGAGCAGCGCCCGTATGTTGGCACGTGACAGGCCGATACAGCGCAGTGTCCCGAACTCTCTTACCCGTGAGCTGGCATTGATGAAACCGTAGATCATCACCACAAAAAAGATCACCACGAAAAAGAGCGACATACTGATGTAGCCAAAGACGCTGTCGACCTCCATCGCTTCGACCATTGCCGACATCAGCGTCTTCCATGTCACACTTTCATAATCGCCGTCGATCACTTTCGAGATGGCGGCATTGATCTCGTCTGCTCTGTTGACGTCATCAAGTTTGATGGTAATGTACGAGGCCTTGTTATCGGCGTACATCAGCGTGTCAAAATAGCTCCTAGCGACAAATGATGCCGATGCGTCAAATTCAAACGAACCCGTTTTAAAGACGCCGCAGAGTTTGAAGATATCCGCCGCAAACGAGTTGTCGCTGGCACCGCCGATAAAACTGATCTCGTCCCCTATTCGGACCTGAAGTTTCTTGACGAGATCGATACCGGCATAGAGGCAGTTGCCGGCGTTTAGAGACAGATACTCCCCTTCTGTAAGCGCCACTTCCAATTCGCTGATGCCCTTCTCTTTGTCAGGGTTGACACCTGCCACCATCGCCGCCGCGGACTGGTCGCCGGCGGAGAGCAGCCCGTAGGTCTCATAGCGGGAGGTGTAGGCAGCGATGCCTTCTATCTTCTCCAGCTTCGCTTCTATCGCGCTGACATCGGTAACGAGGTACTCGTTGCCGCCGATGTCACGGTACCCTTTCTTATAGATCTCGATGGCACCCGTGTAGACTTTAAGTGCATTTTGCAGCATCGAGTTGTGCGAACCGTCCATCATCGCGACATAGACGATAAAAAAGAGTGCGGAGATAAAGGTCAGCACAAACGTGGTGATCGAGCGCCCCTTGTAAAACAGGATGTTCTTAATGGCAAGTCTGAACATCAGCGCGAGAACCTTTTAAGAGCGCTTTTCTGAAAATACTGCTCAGAGATATCCCGGTCATATTTGACCTCTTCAAGAAAGATCTCGGTACGGTTGTCGGGCTTGTCGCTCGGCTGGAGCCTCCAGTAGGTCGGCATATAGTACTGTCCGTATTTTTTGACGCCTTCATAATAAAAGACCCGGACCTCTTTACCCTCTTCGTCATAGAATATATCCTTTTGACTGGTGTAGGTCGTCGTGTCGATGCGGGAGACGATCTTTCCCCAGACGACGGCGGCCTCTTCTTTAGGTGTCAGCTCGATTGTCACGACACTCCCCTCTTTTTTCAGGATTTTTGGGTCGTAATCCTCGACGATCGAGCTCTGCTTGACCATGTCGTCATTGGTGATGTCGGAGCCCATCCAGTTCTGCAGCATCATCGACGGCGGTATCTTGATGATACGCTCGATCTTCGGTACGTACTGCCACATCTGGTTGTCCAGGCTCAAAAATGTGATCCCCTTGTCTTTCGGCGGGTAGATGGTCTTGACAAAACTTTTCTTCGTCCCTTTGGCCCAGGTCTGGATACGCATCGTCCGGGTGTGCCCCATCGATGTAATGGTCATCTTCATCTGCATGTAGATGTTCTGACCGCGCATGTTGTTGTCGATCTTCTTCATGATATCGTGGGCTTCATCCGCCGCCAGAACACTCGCCATTAGGTACAATAACATCACTATAGTTTTCATAATCTGCCTTCTACGGACTATTATAGTATTTGCATTATAAATCTGCCAAGTTTATCTGTTAAAATACGCTTTATGAAAATATGGATAGAAGACAACAGTACCCCGACCCACCACATTATATACCTCTCAAAAGAAGGTCGTCAAGACGCGCGCTTTCTCGGGGAGTATGATGACAAGGCCCTGCGCAGCTACTTTGAAACACTCGGCAGTGCTATTGACATCGAAAAGAACCTCAATCTTCTCCACTATTTCGGCTATCTTCACCTCTTTGTGAAAAAGGAGAACGTATAAGTATGGAAAAAAGATTAAAAGAGTACGGCTGCTCTGACGAGTTCATCAAGATCTGCGGCTATTATAAAAAGATCTACAGAGAAGAGATCGATATCGAAGAGTTTATCGAGTTTGTCGAAGAAGAGTACGCCAAGGTCGAAGAAGAGCAGTTTAAAAAAGCGGAAAAGATGGTAGACGCTTCAAACCTCTTCGGCGAGATCGAGGGGGAAGAGGAACTTTAGACCTCTTCCCTCTTTTTGAACTGCACGGCATTACACAGTATTGTCCAAGACGAAAAGAACCACATCATAAGAAGATTTCTGTTTAAAGTCCTCTCTTGAGAGTTTCTACCAGAGCGGTTCCGTATTGCCGGTACCCCATCCTGTTGAGAAGTCAACATGATCCAGTAACTGGGTCACTGTCCAGCCGCTTAGGTCGTGATTTGTGAATGCGACGGCATTATAAAACATGTAATTCATGTTTGTCACACTGCTTGTATTCCAATCTCCTATATCCTGATTGAATGTGCTGGCAGCGCCAAACATGGCCTCCATATCTGTTACACTGCTTATATCCCACATACCGATAGGCTGATTGAATGCAACAGCATTAGAAAACATAGCATACATGTCTGTCACACTGCTTGTATTCCAATCTCCTATATCCTGATTGAATGCAGTTGCATTATTGAACATGCCACTCATATCTGTCACACTGCCCGTATCCCACGTTCCGATAGGCTGGTTAAATGCAACAGCAGAAACAAACATGCCACTCATATCTATTACTCTACTCGTTTCCCATGTACCAATGGGCTGGTTAAATGTACTGGCCTGGTAAAACATGAAACTCATAGATAACACATTGCTTGTGTTCCAATCACCAATGGATCCATTAAATGCGCCGGCACGATCAAACATGTGACTCATATCTGTCACACTGCTCGTATCCCACGTTCCGATAGGCTGGTTAAATGCACCTGCATACGAAAACATGTCACCCATAGTTGTCACACTACTTGTATTCCAATCTCCTATAGGCTGGTTGAACGCATCGGCACTCGTAAACATGCTGCTCATATTTGTCACACTGCTTGTATCCCATGTACCGATGGGCTGATTAAATACGTCGGCATACGAAAACATATTATCCATAGATATTACATTGCTTGTATTCCAATCACCGATAGATCCGTTAAATGAACGGGCACTCTCAAACATGCTACTCATATCTGTTACGCTGCTTGTATCCCACGTTCCGATAGGCTGGTCGAAAGACGTCGCATACCAAAACATGTAACTCATATCTGTCACACTGCTTGTGTTCCAATCTCCAATATCTTGGTTGAACGTGGTTGCAAAATCGAACATATAACTCATATCTGTCACCTGGCTAAGGTCTGGTTTGTCGGTGGCAAGTATCGTGAAGTTGACTGCACGTCGAAAGGCACTGTTCATATTCGTCCATTTGATGACACCCCAATTATCCACCGAAAGCAGTTTTCTGCCATCCCCGCCACCATCTGCAACAAAACGCGGAAAATCGCCCGTGATCTTCACGGTATAAGTACCGGCTGAGCCATAGGTATGGGTGATATTTGCTGCACCTGTCAGGTTCTCATCTACGACACCATCACCCCATTCCACCGTGAAGTCTCCGACTGTACCGCCAGTAGAGAGAATGATCTGATCGCTCCCGCTTATACCGTTAAGGTCTGTCTGCCATGTCGTGATGAAAGCCGGATTGACACTCGTACCACCACCGCTGGTGTCACTGCTGCTGCACCCGGAAAAGAAGAGCATTAAGCCCGCTGCCACTCCCGTAAAAATCATACTTATCTTTTTCATTATCTATCCTATACCAACAAAACATACCAAAAGTTTCTGTTGTTGAGAGCATATCATACCAGTAACAGAGCATAATTACAAACAATATATATTTATTTATGTTTTGCCAAATGATTTGATATCGCTCCTATGTTTTCCTGAGGTTGTTTTATGTATGGCAAATTGTGTGTTCTAAATAAAGAGAGTGTCATGAAGAAGATTCGTACTCAGCCTATAGCGGGAGCTGATGTCACACGCAGAAAATACCTTTTAAATCGATCTTACCAGCTCGGCTCCGTACTGAAAGTACCAAAAAGATTGAACAACCAATATACGTTGTCAACAACTCAAAACTGCCTTCCTATTGCAGGAGATCACCTCGCTTTTTAAACCGCACGGCATTTTTGTGACTGCTTCTGGATACCGATATACACCCTATCTGATACGCTATCATCGCTTTGAACGGGTCCAAAAAGTGCTCAAACGCCTCGTTGGCTATACACTCCATCTTATGCTCATTCAAAAGCTCCAGTATCGTCAAGGTCGACTCGATGGTCGAAAGGCAGTAATCTTCCGGCTGCTGCTTGATCTGAAACTGCGAGCTTTTGGTGTGAGTAAAACTGAGTTTCGGCAGCGCTTGCAGGTTGGTCGAGACCTTTAGCAGTTTCTGCGCCGTACTCCAGGTCGCGTCGATGATGAAGATAACGACCTGTTTCTTCGCACTCTCTATCTTCTGCTCATTGAGGTTGTGGCTGTCCGGACCGGGATAGAGCACATAGCAGAGGTTATCACGGTCATCTATCAGCGCGTTGATGCGGGCATCTTCTCTAAAGTCGACACCGACGTAAAGTTCCGAGTTGGGCAGCGAGAGATGGGTGAGATGGCCGGTGCCGTTTTTGACCTTCTGGAACTCTTTGGGGTGCATCAGGATGACGAACTTCGTCTTCGTCTCTATGGGGTTGACATGTTTGCACATACACGAGCTCAGAGGGCGGTAACAGGAGTAACATCTTGCCCGGGCGGCTTTGACTTCGTTGCGTCTGGATGCACCCATATCTCAGCTCTTCTCTTTCGGGGAGAGGTGCAGCGTCATGATCTTCTCCTCTTCCATCAGTGCAGCCGCTTTGCAGCGCTGCTGAAGTATAAATGCCGTTTCGATGAACGCCTGCCACCAGGGTTCAAACCGCACATTG
>JBFFKK010000051.1:0-14197 GCA_041555445.1 Sulfurimonadaceae bacterium | reverse complement strand
GGCAGGTCGGAGTTGACAACCACCTCATGCCCGGCACCTGCAGGGATGAACATGGTAAAGTCGGATTCCAGTTTGCTGTCGTCTTCAAAGAGAACACCGTCCTGCTCAAAGCGCTTGATCTTTTTGCCAAACTGCTTTTTGAGCTTCAGGTTGGTGAACATCTTGTCCATCATAGAGAGGGCCTGCTCCCCCATGCGTGCGCCCGGTTTTGGCATCGGGGCAAAGAAGGTGAGTTCAAAGTTGTCGCGGATCCCTTTTTTCGTCAACATGTTGTGCACGTTGAACATCAGTTCAAATCCCGGTCCTCCCCGCACGGCAGAGCTGTCTTTTGGGTTGCCGCCGAAACCGAAAGCGATCTTGCCGCTCCCTTTTTCGACCAGTCTGTCCAATGTTTCGGCGATAACAATAGACTGTTCCGGTGCGCCGCAGATAGAGAGCGTGTTCTCGATGCCCGGGTGTTTCATCTTGTGGGCACCGATGGCGACGACAAGGTAGTCGTAGTCGTCAATGACCTTTCCCGAGGCAAGGGTGACCCGGTTCTCTTTCGCGGCGATCCCGGTTACACCGTCGACAAGAAGTTTGAAGCCATGTGCCTTCTGCAGCTCTTTGAGATCGACGCAGACATCTTTGAAAGCCACCTCGCGCGTCGGGACCCAGATAGAGGTCGGATAGATGTAAAAATAGTCACGGTCGCTGACCAGTGTAACATCGTAGTCCGCTTTAGAGAGATAACCGGCCGCATCAACACCGGCAAAACCGCCACCAAGGACAAGAACTTTTTTACGACTTGGCATCATGACTCCTATGTTACAATCATAATTAAATTATACATTTGTACATATTATAAAAATTATTATTAAAATAATATATAAAATGACGATTTTAGTCAATTGAACCATATGATTTTTTCGTCAACAAGGAAGAGGTATGCGAATAGCGGTAGCGGGTGTCGGCGGGGTTGGCGGTTATATAGGGGCACATCTCTGCAGCCTTGAGGACGAAGTGCTCTTTCTTGCCAGAGGGGCACATGCCGAGGCTATTAGAAACAACGGCCTCGTGGTCAAAACAGACGAGGGTGAGATGACCGCACATCCGAGCAAGGTCGTAACGGCTCAGGAGCTCGAAGGCGAGATCGACCTGCTGCTGCTCTGTGTGAAAAGTTATGACATCGAGAGCGTTCTTGCCGAACTCTCAGAGAACATCACACCGTCCACCATTGTGCTTCCCTTTGCCAACGGGGTCGAGCACAAAGAGCAGATCGAGTCCCTTGTCGATGCCAAAGTGCTGCACGGGGCCGTTTACATTTTGGCGCACAAAGAGGCCGACGGTCTCATCGTGAAAAAAGGAAAGGTCTTCGCCGCACTTTTCGGGGCAAAAGAGTACCCGGAGGAGACGGCACGGGTTGCCCAGCTGTTCGAGAAAGCGGGACTGCGGTACAAAACACCGGAAAACATCGAAGAGGCGATCTGGAAGAAGTACCTCTTTATCAGCGCCTTTGCCGCATTGACCAGCTATTTCGACACCACGATGCGCAAGGTCTACGAACTGCACAGGAACTGGGCCGACACTCTTTTAAACGAGATAGCCGATGTCGCTGAAGCCAAAGGGATCCACATCCGAGATGAGGTCGAAAAAGCGCTCGACACTGCCTCTTCGCTGCCAGAAGACGCCTCTAGTTCGATGCATCTTGACTTTCAAAACGGCTCCAGGACGGAGCTTGAGACCCTCTGCGGCTACATCGTCCGCGAAGGCAAACGTTTGCGTCTGCCGACACCGTTGATGGCGAAAATATACGGTGTGTTAAAATTAAAGTAACTTTCTGATTTCTTGCCGCTCGCGAACGATAGGGTTACTAAAGCCAAAAACGCGCATAATCTCAGAAAAAATGAGGAACGATCATGGCAAATATACAAAAAGCGCTTTTGGGCGGCGGCTGTTTCTGGTGTATCGAGGCGGTCTATAATCGTGTCAAAGGGGTAAAGTCGGCGATCAGCGGCTATGCCGGCGGGCCGAACCCGAACCCGACCTACAGAGACGTCTGCAGCGGGACGACGGGGCATGCAGAGGTGGTCGAGATCACTTTCGATGCCGACATTATCAGTTTCAGCGAACTGCTGGACATCTTCTGGGTCATCCATGACCCGACCACGCTCAACTATCAGGGTGCTGACCGGGGCACCCAGTACCGCTCGGTCATCTTCTATTACAATGAAGAGCAGAAAGAGCAGGCGATCGCCTCGGCGAAAGCGGTTCAAAGCGAGTTTCGCGACCCTATCGTCACGGAACTCTCCCCGGCGCCGGAGTTTTTTGTGGCCGAAGAGTACCATCAGAACTATTTTACTATCAACCCCAATCAAGGCTACTGCCAGGCCGTTGTCGCGCCAAAAGTGCAGAAGTTTATGATGAAGTTCAGCGACAAAATAGGACGTTAGATGCAGTTTGGCGTCTCTCCTTACGGCCATATTGCCGAGGTGATTTTTGTGGGCGATCCGATGTGCTCCTGGTGTTACGGCTTCGGACCCGAACTCACCAAGCTTCGCGATGCGCTTAAAGGCATTCCTTTCTTTATGATCATGGGCGGTCTGCGCGACGGCGAGATCTTCGATGAGACCAGGCTGAAAAACCATTTGGGGTATTGGCAGGCCGTGCATGAGGCGACAGGACTTCCTTTTGACGATACCGCGCTTTCGCAAAAAGATTTCAACTATACGACGGAACCGGCCTGCCGCGCTGTTGTGACGGTACGCGCGCTGGAACCCGCCAAAGAGTATGCTGCCTACACTGCTCTGCAGCACGCTTTTTATGCTCAAGGGAAAGACATTACGCAACAAGCTATAATTGCGGACGTTATCGCTTCGATCGGCGTGGACAGAGCGGCATTCATAGAGCTCTTTACGAGTGACAAGATGCATAAAGCCACCGCTGCAGAGAAGCAAAAAGCACGTACCTACGGTGTCAGTTCGTTCCCGACCTTGATCATTATCGATAAGCAGGGGCACATGAGTCAGATACGCGGGTATAAAAAATTTGAAGAGCTGCGTGCGCTCATTAAAAGGTAGTCTACAGTATGTTTGAAGCAGGTTTTTTGGGCACGAGAGCCCCTCTATTTATGGACCTTGTCACGATCTTTTTTGGTCTCTTGCCGTTTTTGGTGGGATATGCCATCTATTTGGCGGTTATCGGGAAACACCGTGCCCATTTTAAGTGGCAGGCGTCGCTTTTTCTCATCACCATGGTGATGGTCGTCATCTTTGAGGGCGGCGTCCGTATCGGTGGCGGTTTCAATGACTTTATGGAGGGGAGTGAACTCTCTTACAGCGGGGTCCTTGGGTATCTCTTGGTACATATCGCTATTGCCCTTGTCACGGTTGTCGCCTGGGGTGTAACGATCTATAATTCGATGAGAGTCTATGTCAAAGAGGGGGCGGATGCACCCTATTTTAAGGCACACAAGCGAAAAGGAAAATGGCTCTATTTCGGTATTGTCGTTACGTCGTTGATGGGATGTTCAATGTACCCGATCCTTTTTATTGTTTAGCCTGAAGAGACAAGTCATCTTTAGACCCATATAGTGTAAAATAATGAAAATTATCAATGAGGGCCTTCTACAGGCCAATAAGCGAGCATAAATGTTGAGCATCAAATCTTTTTTAATTCTTTTAAAAGAGTCCTTTCGTGACCTGATGCCGATCGTTCTTGTCATACTTTTCTTTCAGCTGGCGATCATTCAGAGTATTCCTGCCGGCTGGTTGGCAACGACGATCGGTCTCGCTATCGTTGCTGTCGGTCTTGCTGTCTTTTTACTTGGCCTTGAAGTGGCGATCTTCCCGGTCGGTGAGAACCTGGCGAGCGATTTTGCCCACAAGGGTTCGACCTTCTGGATCATGCTTTTTGCCTTTATGATCGGTTTCGGCACGACGATCGCCGAGCCGGCACTTTATGTCATTGCGCAGAAAGCGGCGGCGATCAGCAGCGGACGAATCGATGCCGAAGTCCTGCGTAGCGTCGTCGCCTTCTCGGTCGGTTTTGCCATCGTCTTGGGTTCATGGCGTATCATCACCGGACACCCGATCCAGTACTACATCATCGCCGGCTATATTCTGGTCGTCGCAACGACAGCGTTCGCACCGCAAGAGATCGTGGGTCTGGCGTATGACCTCGGCGGCGTGACGACCTCGACGGTCACGGTACCGCTGGTCGCGGCACTGGGGATCGGGCTGGCCAGTACCATTAAGGGCCGTAATCCGGTGCTCGACGGTTTCGGCCTGATCGCGTTTGCCTCCCTGACACCGATGATCTTCGTGCAGATCTACGGTATCGCGGTTTATGAGTTTTTTGAACCGGTTGCCGTAGCACAGGTGGCAGAAGTGGTTGCCGCTCCTGAAAAACAGGCGGTTTTCGACCATTCGCTTTCGGGTATTTTTATGGGCCTCGTCGGTGTCATCAAAGATGTTGCGCCGATCCTGGCGATCATCATCTTCTTTCAATATGCCGTCCTTAAAAAACAGATCGCCGACCTTAAGACCGTCGTTATCGGTTTTGGATTGGTCATTATCGGTCTGTACGCCTTTATCCTTGGTCTTGAGATGGGGCTTTTCTCACTGGGTGAGACGATGGCCTATCAGCTTACCCGCGGGGACAGCCACTTTATTATCTACGCCTTCGGGTTTGCGATCGGTTTCGCAACGACGATGGCCGAACCTTCTTTGACGGCGATCGCGAAAAAAGCGAAAGAGATCAGTGACGGCAAGATCAATGATTTTGCCCTGCGTATCTTTGTCGCTTTCGGCGTGGCCTTTGGTATCGCCTTGGGCTCATTTCGTATTGTCGACGGCGGGCAGATCGTCTACTACATCATTGCCGGCTACATCGTTGTCATCGCACTGACGGTGATCGCACCGAAATACATCATCGGTATCGCGTATGACAGCGGCGGGGTAACGACCTCGACGGTCACGGTACCGCTCGTCGCGGCACTCGGGCTCGGGCTGGCCAGCAATATCGAGGGGCGCGACCCGCTTGTTGACGGTTTCGGTCTGATCGCCTTTGCCTCGCTCTTTCCGATGATTACGGTCATGCTTTATGGGGTCGTATCCGCCAAACTGGGTCTCAAAGGTGAACAGGAGAAGGAGGCCGAACAGATCTTTGAACTGCGACAGGCGATCGAAGATGCCAATGACATGGGTCTGGTAACGATCAATGTCGACGGTATCGGAAACCGCCACTCTATGGCCCTCCCTTTCTCCGCCGTCTATATCATCGTGCCTAAAGAGAAACGTGAACAGGCGTTGAGAGTAGCGCATGAGGCGGGTGCAACCGGGGTAACGGTCACACAGGCACACGGTATGGGGCTCGAAAATGAAGATAACTTCTATAACCGTTTGGAACAGGAGAGCACCGATGTGAAGCTGATGTTCCTGATGCCGACGAAGATGGTCGACAACGTTATCAGAAGTGCGATGATGGAACTTGACATTGTCGGCGAGGGACACGGTATCGTCTACGCGTACCCGCTTTCGCATCTCAAAGGGATCTCAATGAAACGAGAGCACCTCTAAAACATACGCACTTAACGCTAAAGCGACTCCAGATAGCCTCTCCAGCCGCCGTAGGCGGTGATCTCCTCCGCTGTTTTCAGGGCATCGCTTTCACAGAGAAAACCGTAGACGGAACTGCCGTCTTCCAGAATGACCGTGCCGATGCAGAGCGGCGAGGCGATCTGCACCATGAAGGCGCCGAAGTTCTTCAGCGGCATCGACCAGACTTCCAGTTCCAGCGCAGCGTCACTTTCGCTGTCGCGTACCATTCCGGGGCGTGGCGGCACCTTTTCGGGGACGTTGTAGAGACGGTAGCCTTTGGCCGTTTTTGTCGCTTTGACAAAGGCGGCGCCCAGTTCGGTCAGCTGGTGGTTGAGCGGCAGGCCGCTCATGTGGGCGCCGCAGACGGCGATATCGATCGTTTTAGACATGGGAGGCCTTTTGTAAATATGCTTCACCCAGCTGCATCAGTTTGCGGTCTTCAAACGCTTCGGCAAATAGCGTGACCCCGAAAGGCAGACCGTTCACTCTGAAGCCGGCCGGCACGGCATAGGCCGAAAAGTCGAGCAGGTTCATGAAATTGGTGTAGTAGCCCAGGTTGGTGTTGAGCTGGATCGGGTCGGCATTGACTTCGTCGATGGTGTAGATGGTCCCCGTCGTCGGTGTCAAGGCAAAGTCCACATCCGCCATCATCTTGTCGGCCTGACGTCGATAGGCTTTGCGTTTATACTCGGCGTTGAAGTAATCTTCCGCGCTTTTTGTTTTGCCGGATTCGATGATGGTCCGGGTGACGTCGATAAAGCTTTCGGGCTTCGTTTCGATCATCTCCTTGACCGCTACGTAACGCTCGGTGACCCACGGCCCGTAGTAGAGAAGGTCAGCCGCTTCAAAGAGCGGTGAAAAGTCGCTCTCGACCGCAGTTCCCCCTATGCTTTCAAACATTTCGATGGCCTTGCAATAGAGGGCTTCGGCCTCGCTGTCACCGAAAAATTTCAGCTGCTCTTTTTTCGGGATCGCGAAACGGAAGGTCGAGAGCGGGGCTGTTTGCGTTTCGGGCATCGGACGGCTGTAGGGATCGGCTTCGTCGAATGCGGCAGCGATGTCAAAGACACACCGGGCATCTTCGGTCGTGTTGGCAAAGATGGAGATGCAGTCGAGGCTGCGGCAGGCCGGTACCAGACCGGAGGTGCTAAGTACCCCCTTGGACGGTTTGACGCCGACAAGGTTGTTGAATGCCGCGGGTACGCGTCCCGAACCGGCCGTGTCGGTCCCCAGTGAAAAGGCGGCCATCTCAAGGGCGACGCTCAAGGCACTTCCGGAGCTTGATCCCCCCGAGATGTAGTCGGGGTTAATGCTGTTTTTACCGGCACCGTACGGCGAACGGGTTCCGACAAGACCGGTGGCGAACTGGTCAAGGTTGGCCTTGCCGACAGGGATCGCCCCCGCTTCGATGAGCTGTTCGACGACGTAGGCAGAGTGCTCCGGCACATAGCTGAAGTCGGGACAGGCAGCGGTCGTCGGAACGCCGGCAAGGTCGATGTTGTCCTTGATAGAGAAGGGGATTCCGTAAAGCGGTAGAGAAGCCGGATCACAGGCATCAAGTTTGGCCAGGTAAGGTTCCAGCTCCTTTTCGTCCAGAAGATGGATCCAGATCGGATTGTCGGCATGTTCCTCCTCGCGTTTTCGGATCGCGGCCATCACCTCTCTCGGTGTCGTCTTTTTCTCAAGATAATCTTTTTTAAGTTGTGAAATTGTCATAATTCTTCCTTGTATCATTCTGCCCCTAAACAGGGCAAGTGTTTTCTAAATAGTGGTCTCGGGTATTTCGTCATCTTTGGTACGGGCACCTTCGATAAAGGCGGCAGTCAGTATCATGACCCCGCCTACGATCTCGACAGGCATCATCGTCTCATGGGCAATCAACATCGCAGAGATAACGGCGGTGATCAGCTCCATAATGATGATAATCGATGATCGGCCCGCTTCCATATGGGTGACGGCCCATTGGGAGCCTATGTTCGCGATGAGCAGCCACAGCAGGGAGTAGAGTCCCAGCGAGAGCCATGCCTCTTCGGAGATCACCTGCGGCAGTTGTTCGACGCCGCCGGCGAGCAGCAGCCCTGCCAGGGTAAAACAGCCGTAGAACATCACCGTGATCTTCGAGCCGACCGGAACGGCCTGTGCGGCACGGAAGACAAGGTTGTTCATGGCGAAGAAGAAGCCCGAAAGCAGCGCGATCAGGTCGATCCACGAAGGGGGTGCATCAAGGGCTTCGAAACCGCCGAGAATGAAAAAAGCGCCGAAGACAGCCAGTGAAGCGCCCAGCCATCGCCAGCGGTCGATCGTCTCTTTGAGAAAGAACTTTCCGCCGAGTACGCCCCAGACAGGCAACAGGTAGAAGAGGACCATCACACGGATCACTTCGCCGTTGACAAGGGCATAGGTAAAGGCGAGGTTGGCACTGCCGCCGAGAAGCAGAATCATCAGCATCGCTTTGGTATGCATGCGCCAGATAGCAAACTGCTTGAGAAGAAGCGGTGTCAATACCAGAGCCAGCAGGCCGTAGACCAAAAAGGTGAGGGTGACACCGTCGATGCCCAAACCGTTGATATGTTTAAGCGGCAGCCAGGTGAGTCCCCAGAGAATGGAGGCCCCGAAGAGGATGATGACGGGCAGATGCGCTCTCATAAAAGGGCCTTTTGTTCTTGATATCTGTTGTAGTGTTGTCGTTCTTCGTTTGCCATCCAGCGGTTAAGTGTCCAGAGATCCGCTATCGGTGCCTGGGTAAAGGGAAGCGTATGCAGGTAGCCGTCGGGACCGAACTCTGGGGTCATGGTCGTCGCTTTCATACCGTTTTGTTTCTGCGCGTTCCAGATGATCTCCCAGCACTGCTGATGGGCACGCAGGGCGTAGGCGTATTCCGGTGCACCAGGGTGCGGTACCTGCGGTCCCTGATCGTAACCGACACGGGCGTGAATGTGACGGACGTTGGGCGCGATCGCAGCAATGGTATCGAGCTCGGTGTCCATCTGGCGCTCGCAGACGACGCACCAGTGGCTGATGTCCGCCGTTAACTGCATCTGCGGCAGCGCTTCGACGATACGGCGGGTTGTCCACGGGTTAAAGAGGGAACGGCTGCGGTGCGTCTCAAAACAGATATCGATACCGTAGTTTTCTGCCAGCTGCATCGCCTTGTCAAAGAAGCGGATGCTCTCTGCTTCGCTCCAGGCGTCACAGCCGCCGATACAGGTGGCAAAGAGAGGCAACAGTTCCACGCTGTTTCGCAGTGCTGTTTCGACATCATCGAGATGTGCGTTGACGCTGAGGTGGCGTTCCGGGACATAGTCACCGCCGGTGACGATCTCGGCAATATAGAGAAGGTCATATTGCTTGAGCATCTCTTTCCGGTAGGTACGTTCACCGCTCTCAAGCGGTGCCCTTCCCTCCAGCCCGTCAAACCCGGCCTCTTTGGCTTGGATGCAGGCCTCTTCAAAACTGCCGTCAAAGCCCCACATCGTCTTAAACATCTGCTGTTGCATCACTCTGCCTGCTTGTCCAGCGGTTCGATGACAAAGAGCAGTTTACCGGCATGGATGTTCTCGCCTTCGCTGCAGAGCACCTTGGTGATCTTGCCGTGTTCCGGAGCCTCGATATCGACCTCCATCTTCATCGATTCGGCGATGGCGAGGACCTCGCCCTCTTCGACGATATCGCCGAGCTTGGCGTTTACTTTCCAGAGGCTTCCCTGTACCGGAGATTCGACCGCTTCGTCGTCTTCGCCGAGTTCGACCATATCCATCGTCTCGGTTTTCGCTTCGCCGCTCTCGCTGGTGAAGTTTGCAAGTCCGGTGCGTTCCCACATGGCGCGTTCCTCGTCGAAGGCCGCCTGCTGATTCGTCTTGAACTCTTTGATACTTTCCTCGTTTTGCGCAAGGAAATCTTTGTACTTCTTGAGGCTGAAGGTGCTCTCTTCGACCTTGAGCTTCATACGGCCGCGAGGGAAGTCTTCGCGCATCTGGTGAAGTTCGTCGGCACTGACCTCGTAGAACTTGATCTGGTCAAAGAAGTTGAGCAACCACGGTTTGCCTTCCATAAAGTCCTCTGTCTGGCGGTGGCGGTTCCACATCTGAACGGTACGGCCGACAAACTGGTAGCCGCCCGGTCCCTCCATGCCGTAGACACACATGTAGGCACCGCCGATACCGACGGCATTTTCCGGTGTCCAGGTACGCGCCGGATTGTACTTGGTCGTGACCAGGCGGTGGCGCGGGTCGAGCGGGGTCGCGACCGGTGCCCCCAGATAGACGTCACCCAGTCCCATGACAAGGTAGTTGGCACCGAAGACGATCTTCCTGACCTCGTCAATGCTCTCCAGGCCGTTGATGCGGCGGATGAACTCGATGTTGCTCGGACACCACGGTGCATCAGGGCGTACGGTTTTCATGTATTTGTCGATAGCGACGCGGGTCGATTCATCGTCCCATGAGAGCGGCAGGTGCACGATGCGCGTTGGGACCTCGATGTCGTCGATGGACGGCAGGGTGAGCTCGATCTCTTTTAGTTTTTCGATGAGTTCTGCACGGTCGCACACTTTCGGGTCGAAATGGATCTGCAGCGAACGGATACCCGGTGTGATGTCGGTGACACCCTTCACGGCCACCTCTTTCATCGCTTCCATCAGTACGTGAGCGCGGAAGCGCAGCTCGATATCAAGCTGCATCTCGCCGTATTCGACCAGCAGGTTCGCATCACCCGACTGACGGATCACCATGGCCGGAAGCTCATTCTTCGCCTCGTCGGCAAAGAGGATCGGCGAACCGATCGGTTTCGGGTCAAGGAAAGCTCTCTCGTCGTAGGTGGAAAGGGTTGCAATCGCCTCCTCCTGAGCTTTGAGCATCTCCATCGCTGTGTTGTGTTCAACGGGGACGAATTTCACCTTGTCGCCCGCGCGCAGCTGGCCCATCTTCCACAGCTCGGCGCTGATGATGGTAACGGGGCAGACGAAGCCGCCGAGGCTCGGACCGTCGGGACCGAGGATGACCGGCATGTCGCCGGTGAAGTCCACGGCACCGATCGCGTAGGCGTTATCGTGGATGTTTGAAGGGTGTAGACCTGCTTCGCCGCCATCAGTACGTGCCCACTGCGGTTTGGGGCCGATCAGGCGGATACCGGTGCGGTTGGAGTTGTAGTGGATCTCCCACTCCGTCTCGAAGAAGGTCTTGATATCGTCGTCGGTGAAAAAGTCCGGTGCGCCGTGCGGCCCGTAGAGCACGCCGATCTCCCAGCTGTTTCCAAAATCGTGACGCGGTGTTGCCGGGGCATCGGCGATGCCGCCGTCGATCATCTCGTCGATATGCAGAACGTCGCCCGGGACTAATGTACGTCCTGCGTGGCCGCCGAATTGTCCCAGGGTGAAAGTCGAACGGCTGCCGAGGTATTCCGGTACGTCAAAGCCGCCGCGTACTGCGAGGTAGGTTCTGAACCCTTCGTTCTTGACCTTTTTGAGTTTCAGTACGCTGCCCGCACTGATGAGCAAGGCTTCGTTCATACTCACAGGTTCATTGTCGATAAATGCCTCGATCTGTGCACCGCAGAGTGCGACGACGCTGTCGGTGTTGAAACGCAGTGTCGGTCCGGCGATGGCGATCTCAAGGCCAGCCGCTTTTTCGTCGTTGCCTACGAGACGGTTGGCATAGCGGAAGCTAAACGAATCAAACGGTCCTGACGGCGGAACACCGATGTCCCAGTAACCGCTGCGGCCCGGGTAGTCTTGAATGGTCGTCTGTGTACCCGGACGCAAAACGTCGATACTGTTTGGTGCGAAGCTGAAACTGTCGAGGTATTTCGTCGTCTGCTCTCCATTTTTGAAGACGTCGGATGCGACGATGGCGCCAAGGTAGCGCAGGTTTGTCTCAATACCGTCGATGCGGGTGTTGGCAATCGCACTGCCGATCTTGGCCAGAGCGTCGTTGCGGTCATCGCCTTTGATGATCAGCTTGGCGATCATCGGATCATAGAATGATGAGACGTTCAGACCCGTTTCGATAAAGGTGTCGCAGCGGATGTTCTCTGCAAAGGCCACATTGGTCAGTACGCCCGAGCTCGGCTGGAAGTTCTTCATCGGGTCTTCTGCGTAGACGCGCACCTGGATAGAGTGCCCTTTAGGGGCATGGACATAGTCGTAAAGCGCCGGGTTTTCGCCGTATGCGGTACGGATCATCCACTCCACGAGGTCGACGCCGGTCACCTCTTCGGTGATGCCGTGTTCGACCTGAAGGCGTGTGTTCACCTCAAGGAAGTAGAACTCCCCGCTGTCGGTGTCGTAAACGAACTCGACCGTACCCGCCGAACGGTAATCCACCGATGCGGTCAGGTCGCCTGCCGCCTTGTAGAGGGCTTCGCGGATCTCGTCGGAGATCAGCGGTGCCGGCGTCTCTTCGATCACCTTCTGGTTGCGGCGCTGTACCGAACAGTCGCGGTCGCCCAATGTTGCGACATGGCCTTTGCCGTCGCCGAAGACCTGCACCTCGATGTGGCGCGCTTTGGCGACATATTTTTCCAGGAACATCCCGCTGTCGGAGAAGTTGTTCTCGCTGAGACGTTTGACGGAGTCGTAGGCACCGATCAGCTGCGCTTCGTCGAAACAGAGCTGCATTCCGATCCCGCCGCCGCCGGCGGTGCTTTTTAGCATTACCGGGTAGCCGATGCGCCCGGCTTCGCTTCTGGCGTCGTCGAGGTCAGCAAGGAGTGAAGAACCCGGCAGCAGCGGTACGTCGTTTTGTTCTGCAAGGGAGCGTGCCGTGTGTTTGAGACCGAACTCTTCCATATGTTCCGGACGCGGGCCGATAAAGGCGATACCGGCTGCTTCGCACTCTCTGGCAAAGGCGGCATTCTCGCTTAAAAAGCCGTAGCCCGGGTGGATCGCCTGGGCACCGCTCTGCTTGGCAATATCGAGGATCTTTTCGGCATCGAGGTAACTTTCACTGGCAATGCCGTGGCCGATGTAATAGGCCTCGTCGGCAAGGCTGACGTGAAGGGAGTCGGTGTCGGCACCCGTGTAGACGGCGACAGAGGCGATGCCCATTTTTTTGAGTGTGCGGATAACGCGGCAGGCGATCTCGCCGCGGTTGGCGATCAATACTTTGGTAAACATTTTGTGTCCTTGGATATTAGTTTACGGGCCGTCCCGGACGTTTACGTTCTACAAGTCGTCTTGTAAAACGGAAGATAGGCTCTTCCAGCCTTAAGAAAAGAACTTCGGAAAGCGGTTCTTGCTTTCGAAAAAACGGATGTCGTGGTTGGGCCACAGCTCCGCACCCGTTTCATCGGCGAGGTTTTTGAGCTTCCTGATGCTCTCTATGGCCATCGCTTCATTATCGCGCCAGCAGAGTCCCGGAGCGATCTCTTTTTCGAGGTTCTCGCTCAGGTCGGCTGCATCGCCGCAGAGAAGGATCGGTTTGCCTTTGGGCAGTTCGATCATCATGGACATGTGCCCGGCCGTATGGCCCGGCGTCTCGATGGCACGGACACCCGGGACAAGGTCATACTCTCCTTTGTAGACGCGCCAGTTGATTGGGCAGTCAAAATCTTCAGCGAAATAGGCTTCATCCGCAGGTTCACGGGCTGCTTTGAGCTCCTTTTCATGCACATGCACTTCGGCACCGCAGAACTCGCAGACGCCCCCGGCATGGTCAAAGTGGAGGTGCCCGCAGAAGACGACGTCGATGTCCTCCTTTTTCAACCCCAGTTCGGCGAGGCGATTGGGAAGACGCTGCTCTTCGGTCATCTCTGGCGGGCCGAAAGGAAACCCCTCATGCTCATAGAAATGCTTGCGTTTTTCTTTGTCGGCGATCTTGTTGTAATCGCATCCGACATCGTACAATATTCTCCCATGGGTTGTTTCAATCAAATAGCTTAAAATTGGAGCAGTTATGATAATTCCTTCACCGTGGCCTCTTGTTGAAAGCGTTTTTTCATAGCGGTGGGTGCCGGTGAGGATGGGCCAGAATTTTTTAACCTGTGTCATATTTTCTCCTTAATGTGCCGTCAGGAATGAGACGCCGTCTACGCCGATAAAGTCTTTGCCTTTATGGACATCGATGTCGGTTGCATCGGAATTGACGATCCGCTGCACGCGGTAACGGTGGTAGCTTTTGAGCAGGTTGACAAAGGAGAGAACCTGTGCCTCGTTGTCACCGTAGAGTTTTTTATGGAGCGCCGGCAGGCGGTACCAGGGCTGCATCTGTTTGTCATGATGGACATTGTGGTACGAAAAGTTCAGTACCAGTAGGTTTAACCACGGATACTTCAGTGAAAGCAGATTGGAAAAGGTATTGCGCTTTTCAAAAGCAGCGTCATACTGTTTGACTTCATCGCCGCTGGGTTGGTCCAGCGTCTCATAGAGATCATAGGTGTGCTGATGCACATCCATAAAACGCATCACCGTCAAAAAGAGCAGGTAGGCAAGCGGATAGAGCAGCAGCACTTTGAGCGAGATGCTGGCCAGTGCCGCAAAAAATGCGATGCGCAGCAGCAGTACCGTAACGATGCGTGAACGTAGCTTTTTTCGGCTCTCTTTCACAAACGGCAGTATGACGACCAGCGCATGCATCATAATTTCCAATGCCGGAATGTACATCCACTCAAGGATCTGTAATGTC
>JBFFKK010000050.1:0-14427 GCA_041555445.1 Sulfurimonadaceae bacterium | reverse complement strand
GTTGAAAAGCCTTTTAGCGGCACAGCCGCCAACACTTCTGACACAGGCATGACGATCGAAGAACGGGTGATGGCGGCGATTCCCCTTCTTTATCTCTGTGCGCTCTGCTATATCATTATCAGCTGGCGCATGGACGCCGCAAAAGAGCCCGCCTTTGCGGATACCCGTTTTTACCCTGTTTCGCTCACCAAACTGATCGTACTCTCCATCCTGAGCTTCGGCATCTACACCTGCTACTGGTTTTACAAGAACTACGCCTATCAAAAGAGAGAAGACGGCAGTACCATTATGCCGGTAGCCAGAGGACTGTTTTATATTTTCTGGTACTACCCGCTTTATCTGACTCTATCCGACGACAGTGCAAAGCACTATAACGCCAACAAGGTACTCATTAAACCGCTTGCCGTGCTGTTTGCGGTTTTATTTCTTATTGCCGGCTTGCTCGGCAGCCAGGACGGGCTTATGGTAGCAGCCAACATAGCCCTTGTACTCTTCCTGATCCCCCTTGCCAATTATATAAATTTCATCAACACTAAACACCCCGAGGCCTATGCATATAACTCCCGCTGGCGATTGAGACACACCCTGCTTCTCCTGCTTTCTCTGCCCTTGCTCCTGCTCATAACAGCCAGCGAAACCAATCTTCTCCCAAGCGACAGGGTCGTAAAAGGTGACGATCTCATGGCCTATGACATTCAATACATGCAGCGAAAAGGGATCTTCCCGCCTGAAGAGAAGCCCTTATACTTTTACAGCGATGCTTTTTTCCTGATCCGTGACGACGGCAACGGTTTTACCGATCACTATGTCTTTTCCTACTGGAAAGATAACGGTCAGCTCAACATCAAAAAAGAGCACTTCAACAACATCAAGAAGATTGATGTCAAATATTCAGACGCAACAGGAGAAAACACCATTGTCAACATCATCCGAAATGATGACAGTAACTTCATATTGTACGTTTCATCCATGGAAGCTCTTGATAAAGTTTTTGTCCAGCAATTAAGGCATCAATGGGACACGGTACATGCGGCTGGCACGGGCTTAGCTCCTGAAAAAAGTCAACATCAGCAATAACAATGTATAGGATCACTATGATTACTATGGTACTGTTGATCATCAGGGGATGGTTCCCTATGTATAGGGCCTTTGGCAAAAAAGTCGGCTGGGATAAAGCATTGCCGACAGAAAACGGTGTGCTGCCGATAGATCCGCGAAGCGTTCTGCCATTTTTTGCCGGCATAGCGTCACTGCTTCCGAGGATGACGCGTCGATTTGACACAGTGCACCTCACCCTGAAGCGGGGTCAACCTACAAAAACATTACACAGCGAGCGATCCAGATGAACAAAAACGTTATAAAATATCTCCTTTACGCTATTACCGCGCTTCTGCTGCTATATGGTGTTTTGCTTATCCCTTTCGGCGACTGCGTCACACAACCTGCAGAAGAGAGCACGACGCAGCGGGAAGCTTTTGTATGGGATCAGGACCACTACTGGAATACGCTCGGCGCGACCTTCGCCAACCTGAAACAGGAGGGGTGCAGTACGGCTCTGCCTGCATTACAGTCAAACCTCCGGCAGATAGAGAACATTTTGGACATCCTAGACAGATCGCAACGCTCTCCCGACGATCCGCTGTTTCAAGAACTTGAGAGCCTCTTCTTCGAGACGGCCCCTCTGGTCAGTGCCTGCAGCGTCTCTGCCGAAAAGTACCTGATGCTCATCGCCAGAATGCGTACCCTCGTAAAGACGCAATCCATCCATTGGAAGATCGACACCGCCAGTGCGCGTTCGACGCTCTACCGGCTTTTGTATGGAACCCGTGCCGCAGCGGAAGAGCTTATTCTTCAAGCCCCGAAAGAGAGTCTGCCGTCACTGCTGCACGGTCGGGATGAGAGATCACAGACGCCATCTGTCGAACGTTTCGGTCTGCGTGTTCACAGCGGCGATATCCTGGTCTCACGCGGCGGCGCTCCGACCTCGGCACTGATCGCCCGCGGTAACGACTACCCGGGGAATTTCTCACATATTGCCCTGGTCTATGTTGATGAAGAGACCAAGACACCCTACATCATCGAGGCCCACATCGAGATCGGCGTCGCCGTATCGAGCGTGGAACAATACTTCAAGGACAAAAAGCTGCGGATTATGCTGCTGCGTCCTCGACAGGACCTTCCGCAGTTGTTAAAAGATCCCATGATCCCGCATAAAGCTGCCAAACAGGCCTACACAAAGGCGACAACAGAACATATCCCCTACGATTTTGCGATGGACTATGCTGATCATCAAAAACTGTTCTGCTCTGAAGTGGCCTCAGCCGCGTACGAACCGTTTGGCGTCACATTGTGGACGAACATCTCCCACATCTCCTCATCGGGGCTGCGCAGTTGGCTGGGCGCGTTGGGCGTTCGGCACTTCAAAACACAAGAGCCTTCCGATCTCGAATATGACCCGCAACTCACAGTTGTCGCAGAGTGGTACGATGCAGAGACCCTGAAGTATGACCATTACGACAATGCAGTCACCGAAGTGATGCTTGAAGGGGCGCAACAGGGGGAAGTACTTTCCTACAAGTGGTACCTGTTGCCTGTTATGCGGCTCTCAAAAGCGTATAGTGTTGTTCTCAATACGATGGGCCTGGTCGGACCGGTTCCCGAAGGGATGTCATCTATCGCTGCCCTGCGCAGCATGTGGTATACCGAAAGACACGCCGCCCTCAGAGCCCGACTCGAACAAAACGCCCTCATCTTCAAGAAAAAGCATGGCTATGAACCGCCTTACTGGGAAGAGGTAGCGATGGTAAGAGGTATCGACAAGCGTTTATAAGCGCTTCAACTTTCCCGACACCGCCGGGCGCTTTTATTATGTTAAGATCATAGTACAGTTTAGAATGCCATTTTTTTTGTACAATAGATAGTTATGTGTCCGCGGATACCAGAGTGGCTATCCTCATCGATAAGCTTTATGGCCTGAATGCCAAATGATACGGAAACAGTTAGCCCAACATGCATGAGCAGGAGGGAGTATTATGAGCAACACTGCAGCTGCGACTGCCGACCAGCACCAGATCCCTCTGGAGGAACTCGCGCAGCGTCTGAACGCCACTTCTGCCGGACTGGAGAGTGACGAAGCGGCCAGGCGGCTCTCCGAATTCGGCAGCAACGAGCTTCATGTCCGCAAAGAGACCCCCGAGATCGTCAAGTTTTTGCGTCAGATCACCAACTTCTTTGCACTTCTGCTCATCGCCGGTTCCGCACTGGCCTTCCTCGCCGAGTACCTGCAGCCGGGCGAAGGCAACTTTTACATCGGTGTGGCCTTGCTCGTCGTCGTCTTTCTCAACGCCCTCTTCTCGTATATACAGCAACATGAATCCGACCGTATTATGGAGAGTTTCCGCCAAATGCTGCCGCCGATGATCTCGGTGTTGCGCGACGGCGAGGTATCGCGCATCAAAGCTTCGCTGGTGGTGCCGGGCGATGTGATCCTGCTCGAAGAGGGTGACCGTGTCCCGGCAGACGGCCGCCTCATCGAAGTCAACCAGCTCAAGGTCGACCACTCCTCCCTGACCGGTGAGAGCGAACCGCAGCTGCGTAAACTGGCCTGCACCCACGAGAGCCTTCTGGAGAGCCGCAACATGGTCTTCTCCGGCACGCTGGTGCAGAGCGGCAACGGCCGCGCGCTGGTCTACGGCACCGGCATGAACACGCAGATCGGAGAGATCGTCCAGCTGACCAAAGAGACCGGTATGGTCGAAACGCCGATCCGCAAAGAGCTGCGCTATTTCATCCGCGTTATCTCTACCATCGCCATCATACTGGGCATCCTCTTTTTCATACTCAGCATACTGCTCGGCAAGCCGCTTATAGGCAGCCTCATCTTCGCCATCGGCATCATCGTCGCCAATGTCCCCGAAGGGCTGTTGCCCACGGTGACTTTGGCCCTGACCATGGCCTCAAAACGGATGGCCAAAAAAAATGCCCTCATCCGAAACCTCGAAGCGGTCGAGACGCTGGGCTCCACCACGGTCATCTGCACCGACAAGACCGGCACCATTACGCAGAACCGCATGAAAGTCTCCACGCTGGTGCTCGGCGAGCACGAATGGTCGGCGTATCAAAGCGGCCTGGCAGAGGCGGAGGGGTTTGATGCGGCATGGGCGGCGATCGTCCTCTGCAACAACGCACGCCTCAACGATCACGGTTACCTGGGTGATCCGACCGAAGGGGCGATGCTGCTGTTTGCCCGGCAGCTCAAACCGGTCGAAGGTTTTGCAGCCCGTTTCCCGCGTATCCACGAAAGTCCGTTCGACTCCGGCACCAAACGCATGATCACCACGCACCAAGGCGAGCAGGGAGAGGCCAATCTCGCCTACATGAAGGGGGCACCGGAGATCGTCTTTAAAAAATGCAGCCATACCCTGCACCACGGGACGGTCGTCGAGTTCGATGCCGCAGCCCGCCAGAAGGCATTGGAGTTTTACGAATTATTGGCCGCACGGGGCGAACGGGTCCTGGCACTGGCATACAAGAGCACCGAGGCGGCCGAGTCCGATGAACAGGGCTTCATCTATGTAGGACTGCTGGGCATGCTCGATCCGCCGCGTCCGGAGATCCCGGATGCGATCGAGAAGTGCCGAAGTGCCGGCATCCGCGTCTTTATGATCACCGGCGATTACCATACGACCGGCGAATCGATCGCCCGTCAGGTCGGACTCTACACCGGTGACGGCGAGGTGGTCGTCAGTGAAAGATTATTGGAGATGAGCGAGCAAGAGCTCTCGCTTCTGCTGGAGCGCCGCGAGCTGGTCTTTGCCCGTGCCACCCCTTCTCAAAAGCTGCAGATCGTCCAGGCCCTGCAGAAAAAAGGCGAGATCGTCACGGTCACCGGCGATGGCGTCAACGATGCGCCGGCATTAAAGAACGCCGACATGGGGGTGGCCATGGGCGTCTCGGGGACGGAGGTCGCCAAGGAGGCTGCCGACATGGTACTGATGGACGACAATTTCGCCACCATCGTCAGTGCCATCGAAGAGGGACGCACCATCTTTGCCAACATCAAAAAATTCATCGCGTATATTCTGACCAGTAATATTCCCGAGATCCTCCCCTTCATCGCGTTCGTGGCCATCGGCGCACCGCTGGCACTCACCGTCGTGCTTATCTTGACCATAGACCTGGGCACCGACCTCCTGCCGGCGCTTGGACTGGGACGCGAACGCCCGGAAAACGATGTCATGCAACAGCCGCCGCGCAAGCGGGATGAAAGGCTGCTTACCTGGCCGCTGCTGGGCATGAGTTACGGCATTGTCGGTATGATACAGGCGGCCGCAGGGTTCTTCGCCTTCTTTGTCGTCCTCTATCAGGGCGGCTGGACATGGGGAAGCGAACTCTCCGAGTCGGGCCTGCTCTACCAGACAGCCGTCACCGCATTTTTTGCCGCCGTGGTCATCTGCCAGGTCGCGGACGTGCTGATCTGCCGCACGCGAAGGCAGAGTATTCTGTCTGCAGGTATTTTTGCCAACAAGCTGATCTGGATCGGTATTGCCGTCGAGCTCTCTCTGGTCGCGGCGATCTCGCATGTACCGTTCCTGCAGCCCTTTTTCGGTACCGCTCCGATAGGCTGGTTCGAAGTGTCGCTGGCACTCCCTTTTGCGGCACTCATCCTGCTGGGCGATGAGTTCAGGCGATGGATGATCCGTAAAGAAAACACCTTTGTACAGCGCTGGCTCTCCTGGTAGTCCGAGAGCAGCTTTTTGACTGCTCAATTATAAATGATATCGATTTACTCGCCCGGAACAGCCTTGTCAGATAAAGCTGATACTGTCTGCTTTGATACGCTGCAGATCCTCCTCTTCCAATGGCTCATAGCTGTAGACAAAACAGCAGGGTTTCTCTTTGATCTCCTTGTGCACTTCCCAAAACTTTTGCATATCGCTCACAATATAGACCTTCTCGGCACGCAAGGATTTGAGGGGCAAGCCGATCAGGCCGTGCGACAATGTGATCGTAATAAGTTCCATCATCTCGCTGTTGACCGTGATGGGACCGTTTCCTTTTAACAATATGACTTTTGGGTAGTTTTTGGTTTCCATGGAATTCCTTTTGCTTTTATGTATACAAAAAACGTTCCTGCATCAAAACCGGGGCTCTTTATCTCCAAAGAGAAGCTAGACGGAAAGAACCAAATAAGAAGTCCGATCAATGCAGTGTGGCAATGAACAATCTTTTTTGTGATTTAATATTTCTTTATAGTATTGAAATGCTACTATACTCGTTAAATACACAGCAGGTTTTGATCGCTTAGTTTAAACAGTAGATACAAGAAAGGAAGATCATGAACACCTATCCGACACCAAGAGAGAAGTTAAGAACCGGCAACTTTCCCTACAAGTTTAAGATCACGGAGGATTTTGTCTACCTTGAGACAGGCTGGAAACTGACTAAAACGTTTGACAGTGAGTGGTTGACGATCAGAAAAGATGGTGTCCTGACGGTAAAAGCGAACGAAACGGGGTATGCCTGGGATGGCTGTACACCGAAAAAAAGCTTTCTGAACCTCTACATCGTCGGTGTTCCGGACGGTCACATAGACCATCGGACCATGCTCCCTTTTACCTATCATGCCTCTTTGGTGCATGATGCCCTCTATCAATATCTCGACACCATCCCCGTAACAAAAGATCAGGTTGATCGTCTCTTTCTCAAGATGCTCGGTGACTTCAAACTCAGGAAGCTCTACTACTTCGCCGTAAAACATTTCGGCGCACGAGGGGTGAAGCAAAACGGCCTCTGACCTAATAGATCACGCCTCTTTTTCTGCTATAGACGACACCATCTCTTTTGCAACCATCTTTTTATCGATCAGGATCGCAAACGGTATCTGGATGATGTAGGCGAACATGATCGGCAGGATCATCGAGACGCCGAAGGTGGTCATGGAGAAGGTGGAAATAACAAGTGCAAGGGTGATGTAGCGCGTCACGCTGTGCCAGAAGGCCGCTCTCTCCTGGGCCGAATCCAGGTTAAAGACGAACTTTGCGCTGACGAGTGTCAGAAGATAAAACCCGACCACGGCCACAAGCGACACCGGGATCAGCTCCGGTTCGAAGTCATAGACATCGACCAGCAGCTGCGCGTTCTGAAGGCCGAAAAGGTAGAAGAGGATCAGGAAGATGCTGGTGTTGCTGATGTAGCTTCGGTAGGTGTCGATCAGAGCCACAACAGGTTTGATGAAGACGATCACCCTGCTGGCGACAAAAGGGATAACGATCAGCAGGATGATCACCCCTCTGGCAAAATTGCTCATGTTGACCTGCTCAAGATAGGGCGCGCCGAAATAATCGGCCGTGTAGATACCGAAGATGTGCAGCATCAAAAGCGAGAGGGTCACAAACATGATGTTGATGAAGAGCAGCAGAAAGCCCAGCGAGGTGTCCCCGCCCGACTTCTTGATCCAGTGCATCACCATACCGCCCCCGCTCAGGACCGAAAGCAAAAAAAGCCCGGCCGCAATACCGAAGTTCTCCGTCAGCAAACCGATGACGAGTGCGAAGATCGGCAGCAGGATGTAGTTAAGCAGCAGGCTCTTGACAACAACGGTGCGATGGTGCCAAAGCAGCGCGACATCACGGAACTTCACCTTAAAGAGCGACGGCATGATCAGTGTCAGACCGGCAAAGAGACAGATCTTGGAGCTGAAGACAAAACCCTCATCATAGTAGCCGTACGCAAACCCGAGCATCGCGCCCAGAAACACAAGAATCAGTTGCATTGTTTTCCTTCGTCTGAATAATGCATATTGTATTGCAACACAACTTATGGTTGCGCATGTAATGTTAGAAAATGCTTTATATTTCTCGGACTGTACAGAATCAACCGCTCTTTTTTAAGTTAAAAAGATATAGTTTTACTAATAATAATTATATAAATTGTATATGGACAACAACAGGGTTTGTAATTTGACATTCAGCGACAAAAAAGTACTTTTATTTGACCTCGACGGCACCCTCGTCGACAGTGCCCCCGACCTCGCTTTGGCACTCAACCACACACTGGAGCGTCTTGAACACGAGACCTTCAGCCATGAGACCATTCGCTCATGGGTCGGCAACGGTGCCCAGACACTCGTTAAACGCGGCCTCAGCGGCAACAGTGTCATCAACGAAGGGATCGACGCGGAACTCTTTGAACAGGGCTTGGAGATCTTTCTCGACTTCTACGCCCAAAACCTCTGCGTCGACACGGTGACCTACCCTAATGTCGTACCAACGCTCAAAAGCCTGAAAGAGAAAGGGTACCGTCTTGTTCTTGTCACGAACAAACCCTACGACTTTATTGATCCCCTGCTCCAAGGACTCGGCATGCACGGCCTGTTCGAACTCTGCCTCGGCGGCGACTCTCTGGCAAAGAAGAAACCCGACCCCTTGCCGCTGCTGCATGCCTGCGAGCGTTTAAATATTTCGGCTGCAGAGTGTGTGATGGTCGGCGATTCCAAAAACGACATCCTGGCGGCCAATGCAGCGAACATGCAGTGCATCGGGGTAAGCTACGGCTACAACTACGGCGAACATATCAACGTTTATAAACCCGACAGCGTCGTTGACGACTTTGGCGACATACTGACGCTCCTGGAAACAAGAGCCTAATTTATGAAGCAGCAGCGGCACACCCCCTCCATTGCAGTTGTCGGCGGCGGCATCGCCGGCGCGACCAATGCCCTCTATCTGGGACAGCTCGGGCTCGATGTCACGCTCTTTGAAAAAGAGCCGAGCCTCATCAGCGGACCGCCCTTTTGCCACCTGCATGCCGGCGGCAACCTCTACCGCGAGATCTCGGACGAACAGTGTGTCGCCCTGCTCAAACAGTCCGTCGACTTTCTGCGTTACTACCCTTTCAGTGTCGATTACCGCCCTACCGTGATCGCCATCCCGGTCGAAGACAGCGGGAGACCCCTGCAGCTTCTGCCGAGACTGGCACTGCTGCAAAAAGAGTACGAAAAACTGATCGCGGACGATCCGGCCAACCAGGTCCTGGGCGAGAGCCGGGATTACTACAGGCTCTATACGCGCGAGCAGGTCGAAGCCCTTAAAAAGATACCTCAGGCAGAGCTCTCCGACCATTTCGATACATGGATGCTCCCCGTTGCCAGTCATGTCGACCTGGAGAAGGTCCAGTTTCCGCTCATCATGGTGCAGGAGTACGGCCTGAACCTCTTTCGACTCTCCGCCGGTGTCACGCTTGAGCTGCAACAGCTCGACAACGTCACACTGCTGACGGAGACCAAGGTGACCGGTGTCGAGAGGTCGACCGACGGCCAACAGTGGCGCGTCCGCTACAGCCATAAGGGGCAGACGCAGCACAAAACGTTCGACTATCTCATCAATGCAGCCGGCTTCAAGACCGGAAAGATCGACGACATGCTGGGGGTCGAGTGCAAGAGCATGGTCGAGTTCAAAGCGGCCTACGTGACCCGATGGGAGGGGTGCTGCGAGACGCTCTGGCCTGAGGTCATCTTCCACGGCGAACGCGGGACACCGCGGGGTATGGGGCAGTTCACCCCCTACACCAACGGCTACTTTCAGCTCCACGGGATGACCAACGAGATCACCCTCTACGAAGACGGTCTCTCGGCCAACACCAAACTCAGCTGCCAGCCGAAACTCAAACAGAACTTCATCGAGAAGATCGAACGTTCGTGGCAGCCGCAAGAGGTCGAAGAGCGCACCAAAAGCGCCATTGCGCACCTCGCGAAGTTCATCCCTGACTTCGCCACGGCAAAAGTGGGTTCCAAACCGCTCTACGGGGCCCAGCAGATCCCGGGGGACGACCCGACCCTGCGCGTTGCCGAAGTCTCTTTTCCGACAGAGGGGTATGCCCGGTGCGAGATCGTCAAAGCCTCTTCCGTCCTGACCATGGCCGACACCGTCACTAAAGAACTTGTCCGGCTGGGTCTGGTCGACGCCGACCTTGCGGGCAAACGCGACCTCTCGAAACTCAAAGAGCTCAATGAAAAAGAGCTCGACCGCTACGCGAAAACCGTCTGTCAACAACGCGACTACCCGCCTGCACTGTCCAAAAGGGCGGTTGCCGGTTAAACACCGGTCTGAACCGCTCACCGCGGTATCAATGCAAACGCGGTTAATTTCTTAATCCAGTTGACGTTTTTATATATAGTTTTTTACGTCATAATTTTCTTAAGTCTCCCCCTGTTATGATCTATATTACACACGACTTGACTGAGAAAAGGAGTGGTTATGGATCGTAAATATGTTTTGACGGCGTTGGGTTACGCTATTGCAGGAATGCTTCTGGGCATCGTTATGGCAGGAACGAGAGACCATAATCAGCTCGTCACACATGCCCACATGATGCTGCTGGGGTTTGTCGTCTCTTTTATCTATGCACTGTGTCATAAACTGTGGCTGGGCAACACCACGTCCACCCTGGCTACCGTACAATTCTATCTCCATCAGATCGGTACGTTCTGTCTCGCTGTCGGGCTCTATCTGCTCTATGGGAATTATATATCCATAGATACGATCGATCCGTTTTTGGCAACGGCATCGATCGTTGTCTTTATAGGGCTGATCCTCATGGCCGTACTGTTTGTTAAAACACCGGCAGAAGCACAGCCGGACAAATAGGGTCTCAGCCTTCGCTTAACGGGTCGTCCAAGAAGAGATCGACACGCAGGCGGCGGGGTTTTAGAAAGAAGCGGTAGAAGAGAAGATAGCCGAAGATGCCGAAGTAGTTGAGCAGACCGAACATGATGAGCAGCACGCCGATGTTGAAGTGCTTTTTCTCGGCGAGGAGCGAAGCCGCCTCATGTTCGACGATCTTGTAGCCGTTCTCGTGGAACATGGCGTCGATACGCTGCATCTTTGCCCTCTCGTCAAAATCGGCATGCTGCATCTTGACAATGTACGCTCTGAAGACCTCAAGCGTTTGGGCATGGTTTTTCTTGTCCCAGAAAAAGACCAATATCCCGATGGGAAGTATAAACATCATAATAACCGTCGACATGTTCCCTCCTTGAGCGATACCTATATCTAATTATAGGCCAATTCAGTAACTTTACGACCATAACGCTGCTTTTACGGTATAATACGGCCAACATTTGCGCACTCGGTCTGCGCTTAAGCCTTCTTTTTTTCGACCGCTTACTTCCCTCTACCCGAGGCTTATTTTCCAAGGACAATCCATGTCAGTTGACACCATCACCATCAAACGCCACAACCACCGTGTTCACCCCTGCGACCGCAGCCGAAAACTCGCCCTTTTGAAGCACCTTATCGCCCTGCATGCCGACAAGGAGATCCTGGTCCTCGCGGCTCAGGACATCGCGGCACTCGACGACCAGATCGATGCGGACAACGTGACCTTCAGACACGATGCAGAACTGCTTGAGAACCCCAAGGTAAAATGCGACATGATCATAAGCCTTGACCTTGCAGAGAGTCCGGAGAAGTACCTCAAACGCCTCAACCAGACCAAGACCTACGCCCTGCTTCTTGCCGACGACAAAGAGCAGCAGGAGCTCTACAAGATAGAGACCGTGATGAAACGGACCCTCACCAAAGAGGTCATCGCCGGATTTGAGCCGGCCTCGTATGTCAAAGACCGTGAAGCGTCAAAAGAGCTGAAAGAGCGCCAGGAGTACAACAAGAAGAACCAGGAAGAGCGCAACGAAAAACGCGCCAAAGCAGATGCCAAGCGGAAAAAAGAGTCCAAATACCTCGGTAAAGACGAAAACGGCAAGCCGATCTTCTCCGGCAAGACTGGCGAGCGCAACCACCGCCATGACGGTACGCCGCGAACCGAAGATGAGAAACGCGAAAACCCTCAATACCGATCTCAAAAACAAGGCGGCAGCAAGCCCTGGAACAAAGACGATCAGGGTGAGAAGAGACCATGGGACAAAAACCGCGGCGAAAAGAAGTCCTGGGACAACAAAGGCGAGAAAAAGCCTTGGGACAAGAAGCATTCCGACGCGGACAGAAGCGGCGGCGACTGGCGCAACAAACCCAAAAAAGAGAGTGCCCAAGAGGCACCCAAACGGGCCCCTCGCGTCATTAAGATGCCGACCGTCAAAAAAGGCGACACCCCTAAATAACCCTCTCTTTAAGCGACCCGCCGCCGCACGCCGTGCGTCGGGTCTGTCCGCATAAAAGACTCACTTAACTTTTTGACATAGTTCCATGACCAGACACCCTTCTAAGAAGAGTGGTGCTATTTTTTAGAGTAGGCACTTCTTTTAAAGGAGCAGACGATGAAACTTGACCATCATATTGTCCCCTCCTCAGACAACAAAGCGTCAGCACAGTTCTATGCCGAGGCCTTCGGTTTCAGAGAGGGCGAGACAGAAGAGAGCCGTGACGTCCTTTACGTCGATGAGACGACCAAACTCTACTTTGAGAAGCGGCAGGCGTTCAAAGCCGCGCACTACCTCTTTTACGTTTCAGCCAGTGAGTACGACAGTATTTTGAGCCATATCACCGTCAGGGGCATCCCCTACGGCGACTCGCCGGAGCGCCGAAACAACATGTCCGAATACAGTCGTTCCGACGCCAAAGGCTTCTATTTTGAAGATCCCGACGGTCATCTCCTCGAAGTCACGACAAAGGTGGTATCACCATGAAAAACGAAACACTCTACACCTGTCCGATGCACCCCGAGATCAGACAGGACCATCCCGGCGCCTGTCCGAAATGCGGCATGGCCCTTGAACCGGTGCAGGTTAAAACCGATACGGAAAACGAAGAGCTTACCGACATGCGCCGCCGGTTCTGGATCAGCGCCGTACTGACACTGCCGGTCTTCATCCTGGCCATGGCAACCGAGATGTTGGCGCCGTGGCTGCCTGCAGCCCTCTCCATGAAAAGCGTGCAGTGGACAGAGTTTCTTCTTGCCACACCGGTCGTGCTGTGGGGCGGCTGGCCATTTTTCGTCCGTGGCTGGAACTCGCTGAAGACCATGAACCTGAACATGTTCACGCTGATCGCACTGGGTATCTCGGTCGCCTGGAGCTACAGCGTCGTGGCACTCCTGCTGCCGCATCTCTTCCCCTCGGTCATGCAGACGGAAGACGGCCTGGTCGCGGTCTACTTCGAAGCGGCAGCCGTCATCACCGTGCTGGTGCTTCTGGGACAGGTCCTTGAACTGCGTGCCCGTGCCCAGACCGGTGCCGCCATCACCCTGCTGCTCAAACTGGCCCCGAACACGGCCCACCTTGTCAAAGAGGAAGGGGACGAACATGACATCGCCCTGGAAGCAGTGCAGCCCGGCGACCTGCTTCGTATCCGGCCCGGAGAGAAGATACCCGTCGACGGCAGCGTCGTCAAAGGCGAAAGCAACGTCGACGAGTCGATGATCACCGGAGAGCCTCTTGCGGTAGCGAAGTCTGCAGGAGACCACATCATCGGCGCGACGATCAACGGTACCGGCACACTGCTGATGAAGGCGGAAAAAGTCGGTGCCGACACCCTGCTCTCGCAGATCATCGCAATGGTCTCCGAAGCGCAGCGTTCCCGTGCACCGATCCAGAAACTGGCCGATGTGGTCTCGGGCTATTTTGTGCCGGCCGTCATCGCTATCGCAGTGGTGACCTTCGGCATCTGGTGGACGGTCGGTCCCGAACCGCAGCTGGCCCATGCCCTTGTCAATGCGGTTGCCGTCCTTATGATCGCCTGTCCCTGCGCGCTCGGCCTTGCGACGCCGATCTCGATCATGGTCGCGACGGGGCGCGGCGCCGCGGCCGGCGTCCTGATCAAAAATGCCGAAGCGCTTGAGATGATGGAGAAGGTCGACACCCTTGTCGTCGACAAGACAGGGACCCTGACCGAAGGGAGACCGAAACTGATCGCCGTGCAGGCCGAAGAGGGGTTCAGCGAAGAGGAGCTTCTGCGTCTCGCCGCCAGCCTCGAACGTGCAAGCGAGCACCCTTTGGCGGCGGCGATCGTGCAAGGCGCCCAGGAGAGAGGCATTGCCCTGGCCGAAACAGTCAACTTCCAGTCCGTTACGGGTATGGGCATTACGGGTGATGTCGAGAGACATACGGTGGCAGTGGGGACACGCAAGCTGCTTGAACAGAGTCTCAACATCCAGGCCGACACCCTGCTGCAGCAGGCAGAGGCCCTGCGCTCTCAGGGCAACACCGTTATGCTCATCGCCGTCGACAACAAAGCCGCGGGTCTGATCGCCGTTGCCGATCCGCTCAAAGAGACCACCGCACAGGCCGTTCGCGACCTTCAGGCCCAGGGGATAGAGATCGTCATGCTGACAGGAGACAACCATCTGACCGCCCAGGCGATCGCCGGGACGCTGGCCATCGACAACGTCTATGCCGAAGTGCTGCCGGACCAGAAAGCCGAGATCATCAAAAAACTGCAGGCCAAAGGGCATATCGTCGCCATGGCCGGTGACGGG
>JBFFKK010000049.1:0-15750 GCA_041555445.1 Sulfurimonadaceae bacterium | reverse complement strand
GCCCTCCGGGAACCGGAAAGACGATGACATCCTATGCCCTCGCGAAGTCGCTTAAGCGCCAGGTCCTCGCTTTCGACTGTTCCAAGATCCTCTCCATGTATGTCGGTGAAAGCGAGAAGAACGTACGCAAGATCTTCGACACCTTTAAAGATCTGAGTTCGAAAACGAAAACAGAACCGATTCTCTTGCTGAATGAAGCGGACCAGTTTTTAGGTTCACGCTCGAGCGGCCCGGGCGGCGGCGCAGAGCAGATGCACAACCAGATGCAGAACATTTTCCTCGAACAGATCGAGCAGTTTGAAGGGATCTTGATCGCAACGACGAACCTGCTTGAAAATATTGATGTCGCCTTCTCCCGACGATTTAACTATAAAATAGAGTTCAAACGTCCGAACAAGGCACAGCGAACAAAGCTCTGGAGTATGATGCTGCCTGAAAATGCCCCTTACGAAGAGGGCTTTGACATCGAAGAGCTGACCAAGTACGACCTGAGCGGCGGGCAGATCAACCTGATCGTCAAAAACTGCGCGTACGCTGTTGCGACGCAACAAGAGCCGCTTTTCACGATGGATATCTTCAAACAGGAGATTGAAAAAGAGAAAAAAGGGAACTTTGACAGTGAAAAGTCAATGGGGTTCCTCTCTTAAAACCCCGGTTTCGGCGCGATTCGCACCGAAGTTTACCCCTCGCATTACCGACAAACATCTGCGGGATCGCTAGACCACAGGGTACACCGCATCTGAATTTTCAGCATCATTTGTTTAAGAGCCACTTCGCCATATTTCATCAGTGACAATCTATTAATTGTTTCAAATCTAAACAGTACCGCGTATACGCGACATATTTCTGTAACGCTTTGTAGCACACCCCCTCAATTTCAAATTACGAAAAAAGTAGCTTTAAAGCTCTTTAGGTTATATTGCCTATAACTGTTTTTTCTATAGAAAACATAGCTCTGAAAACCCCTGAAAATAGGTGTTTTTAGCTGTTTATAAACAACAAAAAAGGTTATTCGTATGGAACATGTAAGCACTACAAGTCCCTATTTTGGGGTGTTTATACTCTTCGTATTAACATTCGGTGCATTTTATGCAACCACGATTGCTGCGCGTTTGGCGAGCCGTGCTCTGGCACGTAAAGACACTGAGAAGCTGAAACTTTCGATCTACGAGTGTGGTCCGGAAGTCACAAAACAGCCTAACCGTATCTCGACACAGTTCTACCTGTTCGCACTACTGTTTCTGCTTTTTGATGTCGAAGTTGTCTTTATGTTCCCATGGGCAATTGACTTCAAACTTTTAGGTTGGTTCGGTTTTGCAGAGATGCTTATGTTCATCCTGTTGCTGACAATCGGTTTTATCTACGCATGGAAAAAAGGAGCCCTTGAATGGCACAACATCAAGTAAACTATACACAAGACGGCGGTCTTCCGGTTGCATTGACATCGATCGACAAGATCGTAAACTGGGGTCGTTCCAACTCGCTGTGGGCATTGACATACGGTCTTGCCTGTTGTGGTATCGAGATGATGGCATCGGGTGCCTCACGTTACGACTTTGACCGTTTCGGTACGATCTTCCGTGCTTCACCGCGTCAGTCGGAAGTGATGATCGTTGCGGGTACGTTGACAAAAAAACACGCCGAGTTTATCAAGCGTCTTTACGACCAGATGGCAGAACCGCGCTGGGTTATCTCAATGGGTTCATGTGCCAACACGGGCGGTATGTTCAACACGTATGCGACAGTTCAGGGTGTTGACCGTGTTATTCCGGTCGATCTTTATCTTCCGGGTTGTGCACCGCGTCCCGAGACACTGCAATATGCTGTACTGATGCTTCAAAAGAAGATCCGTTCTGAAAAAGCCGGTAAAGCACAACGTCCAAAAAGGTTGTTATAGATGAGAGCGTATAAGCCAAAAGACGACGTACAGAAAAAGTCGTACTACACGGACCGTTACTGGGTCGCACCGCAGGTTGCAAAATCAGCCGTTGAAGATGACGCCGTCTTCGCAGCAGACCTTGCCGCGATCAAAGCGAAATTCGAAGTGAGCGACGCCTATATCCAGGTTGAGCAGATGGTCGTTTACATCAAGCCTGAAGACAACTACGGTGTCTTGGAGCTGCTGCGTGACGAACTGGGCTACACACAGCTTTCAGAGATGTCTGCTATCGACTGGATCGCTAAACAGGGCCAATTCGAGATCTTCTATCAGCTGCTTTCAATGAGCAAGCGAAAGCGTATCCGCATCAAATGTTTCATCGATGAGAAACAGGCGATCAACAGCGTCAGCAATCTTTTCCGTTCTGCAGACTGGTCAGAGCGCGAGATGTATGACATGTTCGGTACGATCGTCAACAACCACCCGTACATGAAACGTATCTTGATGCCGGACGACTGGGAAGGTCACCCGCTTCGCAAGACCTATCCGCTTCAGGGTGACGAGTTTGCCGCATGGTATGAGGTCGATCGTATCTACGGTAAAGAGGCGCGAGACATCATCGGACCTGAAATTCGCGAAAGTGCCGAAGTCAACCGCTATGACACAGAGCGTTTCTCACGTCTTGGTCACGAAGTACCGATGGGTTATGACATCAAAGCCAACGGCGAGCCGGAAAAAGGTCTTGATTACCAGGAAGAGGGCGGTGTCTTCTTAATTGAAAAATTTGTCGAAGATGATGCAGTCATCATCAAAGACAGAAAGCGATAGGGGGCGAATATGCAACAACCAAATAGATTACGTCCGTTTTTTGAAAATATCACTTTTGACAGAGACGACAATGAGATGATCGTCAACTTCGGACCGCAGCACCCTTCGGCGCACGGTCAGTTACGTCTTATTCTGCACATGCAGCAAGAGCAGATCACAAAAGCCCATCCGGATATCGGATACCTTCACCGCGGTATGGAGAAGATGGCTGAGAACATGATCTACAACGAGTTCATGCCGACGACGGACCGTATGGACTACATCGCGTCAAGCTCAAACAACTACGGTTTCGCCCTGGCGGTAGAGAAATTGATCGATGTCGAAGTACCGCGTCGTGCCAAAGTCATCCGTATGATGCTTCTTGAGATCAACCGTCTTATGTCGCACCTTTTCTGGCTGGCGACAACGGCACTTGATATCGGTGCGATGACGGTTTTCCTTTATGCTTTCCGTGAGCGTGAGTACCTGATGGACATTATCGAAGACTATTGTGGTGCGCGTCTGACGCATGCCGCGATTCGTATCGGTGGTGTTCCTCTGGATATCCCGGACAACTTCATCCATGATCTTAAAGTGTTCCTGGACAAATTGCCGGCAAACATCAAAGATTACGAAGACCTTCTTGACAAAAACCGTATCTGGCTGATGAGAATGGAAGACGTTGGTGTTATTCCTGAAGAGATGGCACTTTCGTGGGGCTGTACAGGACCGATGCTTCGTGCATCAGGTGTGAAATGGGATATCCGTAAAGAGGAGCCGTACGAACTTTACGACGAAGTCGAGTTTGACGTACCGTACTCTGACAAATGCGATAACTACGCACGTTACAAGATCTATATGGCTGAGATGAGAGAATCTGCGAAGATCCTTTATCAGACAATCGACATGTATGCCGAGACCGTTAAAAACAACCAGACAGAGTTAATGGCCCATGCGCCGCAATACATCTCGGCACCGAAGCTTGACATCATGACGCAAAACTACTCATTGATGCAGCACTTTGTCCTTGTTACGCAGGGAATGCGCCCACCGGTCGGTGAAGTGTATGTTGCAACCGAGTCACCAAAAGGTGAACTTGGCTACTACATCAACTCACAAGGTGGCCCATACCCTTACCGTCTAAAACTTCGTGCGCCATCGTTCTGGCACACAGGTATTTTGACAGACCTACTTCCGGGTCACTATATCCCGGATGTTGTTTCAATCATCGGTACGACGAACATCGTATTCGGTGAAGTTGACAGATAGGAGAGCAGATGAAACGTTATGATCTACGCCATCTTAAAGATGCGTTTGAACCAAGAATGAAAGAGATCTTGGACACACATCCTGCAGGCGAAGTTGCGATTTTCTTGTTTGAAATCGGCGATTTTACACCGATCCAACGCAGTGCTGACCTTGTAAAAGAGTGTGGGCTTGAGTTAGCGAACTCATTGAAATTCAATGAAGCTGACTGGACTATAGTTGTTAAAAAGTAAGGCATAGCCAATGAGTAAAGTCTTTTTTTCGACCTGGCGCGGTGAGTCTGTCAACAACAGTGGCAAGGCTGACGATGCATGGGAAGAATCAGCATACAACCTGCCCGAGCAGTACAATGAGCACTCGTCATCCAAAGCTTTTATAGGCTGGGACGGGGTTGCATTGTTCGATCCTGAGGTGGATGTTGTACGTCTTGCGACAGAGTACGCGGCGCAGTATCAGGTCTATTCCGAGGCCTGCGGCCGTTGTGCACCGGGTCGCTGGGGCGGACGTATTTTGTATGACCTGATGGATAAGATCGCACGTGGCGAAGGGTCGATGCAGGACATGGAGCACCTCAAAGAGGTCTCCCGTACGATGCAGACGACTTCGAAATGTGAGATCGGCAAGACGGTACCGACACCACTTCTAGACCTTATGGAGCATTTTGAAGCAGACTTTGTACGTTGTATCGATGAGCAGAAGCCCTCAAAGCATTATGACGAATCGGTCAACTACATTGCCAAGATAACGGCACCGTGTACCGATGCCTGCCCTGCGCATGTCGACATCCCGGGTTATATCGAAGGTGTCCGTGACCTGCGTTTTGACGACTCGCTTGTCGCAACACGTCAGACAATGCCGCTTGCCCACACCTGTGGTCGCGTCTGTCCGCACCCGTGTGAAGATGAGTGCCGTCGTACGAATCTTGACGAGCCTATCTCGATCATGGCGCTGAAACGCCTGGGTGCGGATTATGAGACCGATCACGGTTTCGGATTCTTCCATCCGGCAGAGAAAAAACCGGACACGGGCAAAAAAGTGGCCGTTATCGGTGCCGGACCTGCGGGTCTGACCACAGCATATTACCTTGCGCTGGAAGGCGTGCATTGTGACGTCTTCGAAGAGCTTCCGGTTCTTGGCGGTGAAGTCGCTGTCGGTGTACCTGAATACCGTATGCCGATCGACAAGTACAACAAAGACATAGAAGCCGTTGCAGATCTAGGCGTCAACTTTATTCTCAATGCTAAAGTCACTGCCGACAAGATGCGAGAACTCGAAAAAGAGTACGACGCGGTCATGGTCGCAACGGGTACACGTATCTCCAAGAAAGTGCGCTGTAACAACGAACGCCCGGAGATCGATGGTTACTGGTCGGCGATCGAGATGCTTGACCAGGTCAACCTTTGGGAAAAATACGGCATCGGAGAGAAGGTCGATCTTACCGGCAAGACAGTGGTCTGTGTCGGTGGCGGTTTTACCTCTATGGACGTTGTCCGCTGTTCGATCCGTGCGAATGCCGAAAAGGTCTATATGATCTATCGTCGTGATGAGAAGACGATCATCCGTAACACGACCTATGAAGAGTACCATGAAGCGGTAGAAGAGGGGGTTGAATTCCTTTTCCACTCGGCAGTTGAGGAGATGGTTGATGAAAACGATGTTCTTAAAAGTCTTAAGATCAATAAGTTTGAGTTGGTACCGGATCCGGACGGTGGTCGCCCGACACTTGAGAAGATCGAGGGTGCGGACTACATGATTGAAACCGATTACCTTATCCCGGCAGTATCACAGTCTGCGGACCTTGACCTTCTGCCGGAAGAGTGGGATATCGAGATGACCTCATGGGCGACGATCAAGACGAACGGAAAAGATTACATGACTTCACGTAAAGGGATCTTCGCTTCGGGTGACTGTGAATACGGTCCGATGACGATCGTCAATGCGGTCGGTCAGGCAAAACGTGCTGCATCCGTAATGGCGCGCTACGTACAAAACGGCGGCGAAGTCACATTGACAGATGAGGAGATCATGGAAGATCATCTGCGTCGCATGAAAGTCTATGACAAAAAAGAGAAGATCACAGGATGGCTCCCGGGTCTGCCTCGTCAAGAGTCGGAAGTTCTGGATGTCGATGTACGTAAGTTCAACAATATGGAAGTCAACCTGGGCTTTACACAAGAGCAGGCACTCAGCGAAGCCGATCGCTGTATGCGCTGTTACTATATCGCGATGGTCGCGTACTAAGGAGGTCGGATGATAAAATTTAAAATTAACGGCCGCTCTGTAACAGCTGAACGCGGCGAGACGATCATCAATGTAGCGCGTCGGGAAGATATCTATATCCCGACGATGTGCTACATCGAGAAGACATCACCGTGTGCGTCTTGCCGTCTCTGTAGTGTCGAAGTGGAAGGTCATGACGGTTTTGTACTGTCGTGCAACACACCACCGACTGAAGGCATCAATGTCATTACAGACTCAGAGGTACTTCAGACGGAACGTACAAACATCATGCGTATGTATGATGTTAACCACCCTCTAGAGTGTGGCGTCTGTGATAAGTCGGGTGCGTGTGATCTGCAGAACAAGACATTGGAGTTCAATGTCGGTCAGCAGCACTTCTCGGCAAAAGACCAGCCGCGCAAGATCGAGAACTGGGGTCTGGTCAATTACGATCCGACCCTCTGTATTTTGTGTGAGAAATGTACGCACGTCTGTAACGAGGTGATCGGTGACGATGCTCTGGATCTGCTCTTTGGCGGATATAACTCCAAAGTGATCCCGAAAAATTCGGATAAACTTGACTGTACGTTCTGTGGTGAGTGTATTGCGGTCTGTCCGGTCGGTGCACTGGTAAGCTCGGACTTCCAGTACTCAGCAAATGCGTGGGAACTCTCGAAGATCCCGGCAACGTGTGCCCACTGTAGTGCAGGCTGTGCGCTTGAGTACGAAGTCAAGCACGCGGGTATCGATTCACCGGGTGAAGAGAAGATCTACCGAGTCACCAATAACTTTGAGTACGCGACACTGTGTGGAGCGGGACGTTTCGGATTTGATTTTGAGAATAGGGGCGCTAAAGATGAAGCGGCATTTGCCGCTGCCGTTTCAGCCCTTCAAAATGCGGAAGCGATCCGTTTCTCATCGATGATCTCGAATGAAGAGACGATGATCCTTAACGCGCTGAAAGCCAAGCTCGGGCTTAAGCTCTATAATGAAGATGCGCGTCAGATGCAGACATTTATGAACGCCTACAGCAGTGTAAGCGGCAAACGTCACTACTCTGCGACACTCGAAAGTTTGAAAAGCTCCGACGGTATCATTGTCATAGGAAGCCGTATTGCGACAGACAACCCGGGCGTGCGCTACGCGATGACGACAGCGGCCCGTCACAATGGTGCCAAAGTGGTCTACATGCACCCGCTTGAAGATGCCCTGCTGCAAAACACAGTGACACAGTTCATCAAGTATGAGGTCGGAACGGAAGAGGGTGTCTTGGCACTGCTTGCGCAGACTTTGATTGTGGGCCAGGAGCTGACAAAGCGGGAGCAGTCGTTTATGGACGGGCTTGATGAAGGTTACCTCAGTGCCGAAACGAATGTCGGCGATGACGAGCTGGCCTTTATGGTCAAACAGTTCATGCGTTCCAAATCGAAGACACTGGTTGTCGGATCTGATCTGTTGGCGCACGAGCGTGCCGAGAACATCGCGACACTCGTCGCTATGATCGAAAAGTACAGCGACTTCAGTGTACTGGTCGTGCCGACCGAGGTAAACACGCTGGGTGTCTCACTGATCGCGGACCTGGACAGAGACGAAGCGACAGAGAATGTTGTCGGTTACAACGCGAAAGGTGCGTTCGTTATCTCTGCTCTGGGTGAAGGTGATCTGGACGTACCGGCACTGAACCAGCAAGAGGGTACGGTGGTCAGTATCGACAAACGTCTGCTGCCTACGAATGTGGCACTCTCGTTTGAGGGATACACCTTGAACGATCTGGCGAATGCATTGGGCGTTAACGCGGTCAATACGATCGACTATACCGCTTCGCTGCCGGCAGAGAGCGGTTTCAGAGCGGTTGCGTTTGATGACCTGGAGAACTTCTACTCGGCCAAGGGTGAAGATCTTCGCGGTTATGTGTTGAGCGATGTAAACGTCAAACGCGGCGGTTACCCCGAAGAGGTTGATGATCTACCGGAGTTTAACGGTGCGGTGATCTATCATGTCAACCCGGTGCTTCAGTTCAATGCTTTTACCGCTAAGGCAGCACAGCTTGATAAAGAGAACAGCCTACAGGGTTCAGCATCATTTGCAGCGGCAGCCCGTCTAAGTGACGGTGATGAAGTTGCCTTTGAATTCGCTGGTGAAACAGTTCGCCGTATTTTCAAGCTGGACGAGACGTTAAAAGGAACGGTGGCTCTTCATCCGACTTTTGACCTGGGTCTGAATGTTTCAAGCGGTTACCGTTTTGAACATGTAAATTTTATGAGAGAGAGTAATTAGGTATGAGTGAAATAACTATTACGATTGACGGAAAAGAGATAAAAACGCAAGAGGGTGAATATATCCTCAATGCGGCGCGTGCAAACGACATCTTTATACCGGCGATCTGTTATCTGACACGTTGTAGCCCTACGCTCGCTTGTCGTATCTGTCTTGTAGAGGCCGACGGCAAACAGGTGTACGCGTGTAATGCGAAGTCTAAAGACGGGATGCAGATCACGACATCGACGGAGACGATCGAAGCTGAAAAACGCGCTATTATGGAAGTTTACGATGTAAACCACCCGTTGGAGTGCGGTGTATGTGACCAGTCGGGTGAGTGTGAGCTTCAAAACTATACGTTGGAGGTTGGTGTTGATGCACAGACCTACGCGATCAAAGATACATTCAAACCGGTCGAGCACTGGGGTCTGATCAACTATGATCCGGCACTCTGTATCATGTGTGAGCGCTGTACGACCGTCTGTAAAGACATGATCGGCGACAGCGCTCTCTCGACTAAACCGCGCGGCGGCGATGCCATTGATGAAGCGTTTAAAGAGAGCATGCCGAAAGACGCCTACTCCATGTGGAACAAGCTGAACAAATCACTGATCCAGCCCAATGCAGGCGATACGCTTGACTGTACCGATTGTGGTGAGTGTACGGCGGTCTGTCCGGTAGGTGCGCTCGTCTCTGCAGATTTCCAGTACACATCGAACGCATGGGAACTTTCACAGGTACCTGCGACCTGTTCACACTGTTCGGCGGGTTGCCAGATCCAGTACGACGTCAAACATGAATCGATCGACAATCCTGAACCGAAGATCTACCGCGTTAAAAACGAGTGGAACTACGTCTCACTCTGTGGTGCGGGACGCTACGGTTATGATTTTGAAAACAGAGTAGAGGGTAAAGACGAGGCGGCGTTCGCAAAGGCGATCGAAGCCTTTGAAAAAGCCGATACGATCCGTTTCGATTCTCAGATCACGAACGAAGAGGCCTTGATCCTTCAGAAGCTTAAAGAGACGCGAGGGTACAAACTTATCAATGAAGAAGCACGCAAATTTGCGGCCTTTATGAAAGAGTACTCTACGATCAGCGGTACGGCAACGTACCAGACACCGCTTAAAGCAGTCAACGATGCGGACTTTGTCATCTCCGTCGGTTCTGCGATCAAAACGGACAACCCGAATGCACGTTTTGCGATGAACAACTCGATGATCATGAACAAGGGCGCAGGGATGTATTTCCACCCGGTTGCTGATCCGGTCGTTGACGAGATGGGTAAAAACATCATGTCGATCAACCATGCACCGATGCAGGAAGAGGCGGTCATGTACCTGATCCTTGACCTTTTTGCGAAAAAAGATGCGCTTCCGACAGAGCTTGCTGACTATCTGGCTTCATTTCACTCGATGAAGACGATAACCGTCACAGAGACGGTCAAAGAGAAAGTTGTCGAGATCGTCAAAGAGATGAAGGTCAACGAAGAGACCGGCGAAGAGGAAGAGGTCGAAGTCGAAAAATCGAAGATGGTACCTAAAAAGGTCGAAAAAGAGGTCGAGGTTGACGATAACCGCCTTTTAGAGATCGTTAATGCACCGGAGAATTTCGACGAGACGATGGAAAAACTTCTCAAAAAGAAAGAAACCTTCGCGTTGATGATAGGGGCAGACTTCTACAGCCATCCAAACGCAGCAAACCTTGCACGCTTAGTCGCGCTTGTCGAAAAGTACACGGACTTCTCGGTCACAATGATCCCTGAGAAAGGCAACTCCCTTGGTGTGGCGATGATCTGTGATCTTGATGAGCTTAGCGGTTCTTACAGCATCGGGTATAACGTCAAAGGCGACTTTGTACTGAGTGCAAAGGGCGACGGTGATCTTGATATGCCGGCGATGAACCAGCAGGAAGGTACATTGACAAGTATTCAGCTGCGCGTCAATCCGACCAATGCGGCACTTGCCTATAAAGGTTATGAGCTAAACGACATCGCAAACGCACTTGGACTTGACGCCAAGCTTACGGTCGACTATACGGCGCAACTCGGCGAGGTCAAAGGGTTTGCATCTGTGAACTTTGACGACCTGCCGAATCACTACACCAACAAAGGTGAAGAGATGCGCGGTTATGAGTTGACGATGACGAAAGCGCGCAAGGCTCGCGGTGAGAAAGTGGCGCCGTTTGATGAAGCGGCAGCGATGAAAGAGGCGATGGTCTACCTGGCGAATCCGACACTTCAGTTCAATGACTTTACGCAGAAGTCACACCAGCTGAATGAGGAAGCCGGTCTCTATGTGAGTAGTGACTACGCAACAGCGAATGAATTGACAGAGGGGGATTCGGTTTTACTCGAGACCACAAAAGGTTCTATGGAACTTAATGTTAAAATTGACAGTAAAATCGGCGGAAATATTCCGTTCGTTCCGACTTTTGATTCAAATCTAAACAGTGCGGCACTCTTCGACGGTTACCGTTTTAGTGCTGCCACAATCAAAAAGGTGTAATAGATGGAAGTAGCATACATTATTGAAACGCTGATCAAGATTGTTGTGATCTTGTTGGTCTTTTCTGCTTTGGCAGGTTTCGGAACCTACTTTGAGCGTAAGGTCCTGGCATTTATGCAGCGTCGTCTCGGGCCGATGCACGTTGGTCCTTACGGGCTTTTACAGATCGCGGCTGACGGTATTAAACTCTTTACGAAAGAGGATATCGTTCCGACCAATGCCGTCGGTCCGATCTTTAAGATCGCACCGATCATTACCGCTGCAACAGCCTTTATGGCGGCGGCGGCGATCCCGTTCTTACCGACATTTACACTTCCGTTTACCGATTATGTGGTGCATCCGATCGTTGCGGATGTCAACATCGGTATTCTCTATATTCTGGGTGTTATGGCGGTAGGTTTCTACGGACCGCTTCTTGGTTCGTTGGCCTCAAGCAATAAATTCGCGCTTCTTTCAGCAGCACGTGCGGCAGCCATCTTCATTTCGTATGAAGTGGTAACAGGGCTTTCGCTTCTTGCGCCTTTGATGATCGTCGGTTCGTTCTCACTGATCGATTTTAACGAGTATCAGGCAGGCGGTATCGGTGACTGGATCATCTGGTCTCAGCCGGTTGCATTTATCCTCTTCTGGATCGCTGCATTTGCCGAGACCGGCCGTACGCCGTTCCACCTCGTAGCGAATGACCATGAGATCATCGACGGTTTCGGTACGGAGTACTCCGGTATGCGTTGGGGCTTGTTCTTCATCGGTGAGTATGCCAACATGTTCTTTATCTCTTTTGTAATGGCACTGGTCTTCCTGGGCGGTTACGGTGACGGTACACTTCTCGGTGCATTGGCGTTCCTGGGAAAAGTTGCTTTCTTCTTTTTCTTCTTTTTATGGGTACGTGCAGCTTGGCCGGATATCAGACCGGATCAGTTGATGTGGTTATGTTGGAAAGTCCTCATGCCTATAGCGGTGGTCAATGTTGTGATCACCGGCTTTGTAATGATGTTTTAAGGGTTGATGATGAGTAGTATAGAACAATTTGAAAATAGAAACGTGAGCGAAGAGACATATTTTAAAGTCGATATCGCTGACTATCCGACAACAGGATGGGACAGAGCGAAACGCGTCTTCTCCCGTACTTTTAAAGGCGAGCTTTTTGTCGGTCTGTGGGTTGTACTGCGCGAGATGTTCAAGTTTGACATCCACACGGTGCAGTACCCGAAAGAGAAGTTGCCGATCGGTCCGCGCTACCGTGCCGTTCATGAGATGCAGCGTCTTTGGGAGTCCGGTACGGAACGTTGTATCGGTTGTGGTCTTTGTGAGAAGATCTGTATCTCCGACTGTATCCGTATGGACACCAAGATCGATGAGAACAGCCGCAAACAGGTAACCGAATACACGATCAACCTCGGCCGCTGTATCTTCTGCGGATACTGTGCCGAAGTCTGTCCGGAGCTGGCGATCGTACACGGCGGACGTTATGAAAATACATCCGAGCAGCGTGCCCACTATATCGGGTACGAAGATATGTTGACACCGGTCGATATGGCGATCAAAGGTCAGGTGCCTGAGTATCCAGGATTCGGTGCGATTACACCACACGAAGACGAGCGCGTAAAATCTACGCCGCTTGCGTATTAAGGAGCTAAGATGGAAGCTATAGCATTTTACACATTTGCTATCTTGACAACAGTGATGTTTACCATCACCGTGTTAACTAACCACGCGCTTTATGCATTGAGTGCATTGGCAGCAGGTATGATCTTCATCTCGGCATTTTTCTTCTTGCTGGGTGCAGATTTCTTGGGTGCGATTCAGATCATCGTCTATACAGGTGCCGTTATGGCGCTGTATGCCTTCGGTATGATGTTTTTTGATACAACGCGTGTTGTTGTCGAGAGCCGCACATCGCCGCAGATCGTTTTCGGTCTGTCCGGCTTGGCAGCGTTGACGGTTGTCGCGATCTTCACGGCACCGATCGTTTCGGGGAACATTGAAGCACTTTACCCTGTTGTTGACGGCGTCGGCAACTCGCAGATGGTCGGTATGGTGCTCTTTACGAAGTACCTGATCCCGTTTGAAGTAGCGGCTGTGATGCTGCTTGTTGCGATGATCGCCGGTATTATTCTTGCCGGCAAGAAGATGGATTACTCTTTGACTTTGATGAAAGAAGAAGAGATCGAACGTCAAAACAAAGAAAAGGCTCAAGCATGATTGAAATCACTTTACAGCACTACCTGGTTCTGTCAACGCTACTTTTTGCTATCGGTCTGATCGGTGTGATGCGCCGTAAAAACCTTCTGATGCTGTTTTTTGCAACGGAGATCCTACTGAATGCTGTCAACATCGCATTCGCGGCGATAAGCAGCTACTACGGTGACCTGACGGGTCAGATGTTCGCGTTCTTTATTATTGCGATCGCAGCATCTGAAGTGGCAGTCGGCCTCGGTCTACTTGTTCTTTGGTACAAGCGTACCGGCAAAATTGATCTTGATGCAATGACATCGATGAGAGGATAGAGTATGGAATTTTATTTATATACTGCACTTTTTGCACCTATTGTAGGTTCACTCTTTGCAGCACTCTTTGGAATGAGTAAGAAAAATATTATTGCGGGGATCGTTCCTTCCGCACTGCTATTCGTCTCATTTTTAGCGAGTTTGAAACTGCTGATCTACATCCTGGGCGGCGGTGCTCCGATCCAGGTCGAGATGATGACGTGGATGGCTACGGGTGATCTGTATGTCCCGTACGGGTTTGTCGTTGATCAGGTATCGGTAACGATGATGATGGTTGTTACAACCGTTTCGACAGTTGTACACGTCTACTCGATCGGATATATGGACCATGACAAATCGTTCAACCGTTTCTTCGCATGGCTTTCTGCTTTCGTCTTCTCAATGATGGTCCTTGTTATGAGCGACAACCTTCTTGGGCTTTTCATCGGCTGGGAAGGGGTTGGTGTCTGTTCGTGGGCATTGATCGGTTTCTGGTACCACAAAGAGTCTGCGACATGGGCAGCAAACGAAGCGTTCATCATGAACCGTATCGCCGACCTCGCCATGCTGATCGGTATCTTCCTTGTTTACTGGAACACCGGTTCGATCCGTTACGACGAGTTCTTTGCGGTACTCCCGGCACTTGATCCGGCGGTACTGACAACAATGGGTATCTTCCTGTTCATCGGTGCAATGGGTAAATCGGCACAGTTCCCGTTACACACCTGGCTTGCCGACGCGATGGAGGGTCCTACTCCGGTATCGGCGCTGATCCACGCGGCAACCATGGTAACGGCGGGGGTCTACCTGGTCGTTCGTGCGTTCCCGTTGTATGATCTGATCCCTGATGTCGGTCTGTTCATTGCAAGCCTTGGCGCTTTTGTTGCGATGTTCGCTGCGACGATGGCACTGGTCAACCGCGATATGAAACGTATTATCGCCTATTCGACACTTTCACAGCTCGGTTACATGTTTGTGGCTGCCGGTCTTGGTGCCTACTGGGTGGCACTGTTCCACCTGATGGCACACGCATTCTTCAAAGCACTCCTTTTCCTGGGTGCGGGTAACGTTATGCACGCGATGCATGATGAACTTGATCCGTTCAAGATGGGTGGTCTTAAGACATCGATGAAATGGACCTGGATCCTGATGACGCTTGCTTCAGTTGCACTGGCAGGTATCTATCCGTTGGCAGGTTTCTTCTCGAAAGACCTTATCCTGGAAGTAGCGTTTGTTCAAGACCATTACATTCTTTACACGGTACTGCTGTTGACTGCAGGTCTTACAGCGTTCTACTCGTTCCGTCTGGTTGCGTTGATCTTCCACGGTGACGAGCGTCACCTTGAGCACGGTATCCACCCGCATGAAGCCTATAACTTTATGTTGTATGCGATGCTGCCGTTGGCAATCCTGGCGGTCATCGCCGGTATGGTCTTCAAAACGCCGTACTTCGAAATGGTAACCAACGTCCTTCCGGCGATCGAGTACCACATCCACAACCATACGGTGTTCTGGATCATGACGATCGGTACACAACTGTTCGTTATCGCGGCGATCGCTTACGCATACAAAAAATATGCCAAAGCGGTCAAGGTGGACAAAAAAGTCGAGTCGGGTATTCTCTACCAGCTCCTTTACAACCAGTACTATATTCCGCAGTTCTATGAGGAGTACGTCTCCAAGATGTACCGTGAACTGTCGGAGATGATGTGGAAGATCGATCTTAAAGTTGTTGATGCTACGGTTGACGGTGTCGCCAACATCTTCTACAACACGGGTAAGAAAACACATACGATGCAAAACGGAAACCTCTCAACGATGTTGCGCTGGATGGTTGTCGGTACAGTTATCCTGTTGGCACTGGCAGCAGCATTCACACTTGGACAATCAGATGCAGTGCTTGAACTGTTATCTGGATTAGGAGCTATATAGATGTTAGACCATATTTTATCAATCTTGATATTTTTCCCGGCACTCGCAGCAGTGCTCGGTTTCATTGTCCACAAAGACAGTATGCGCGCCTACGGTATTATCGTAGCAACGGTCGAATTTGTACTGTCGCTTTGGTTGTGGCATTCGTTTGACTCCAGCGTCTCCGGTATGCAGTTTATGGAACAGGCAAACCTGATCCCGGCATTCGGTATCTCGTACCTGCTTGGTGTTGACGGTATCTCTCTGTTTATCATCATCATGGCGTCGTTCTTTACGATGCTGGGTATCATGTCATTGACAGAGACACGACGTATTAAAGACCTAATCATCACGCTTCTGTTCCTGCAGATGACCATGATCGGTGTATTTGCGGCGCTTGACGCGATCCTGTTCT
>JBFFKK010000048.1:0-15796 GCA_041555445.1 Sulfurimonadaceae bacterium | reverse complement strand
GACAACAAGAGCAAAAATTACCCAAGAGAATACTATTGAGCCGATATACATAGTTTTATTTTCTTCCAATATTCCAGGTAATGTTGAGAATATAAAGGAATACAACCCTGATATGATGCTGTAAATCAAATAGCCCAAAAAGAACCACTTTGCAGTTTCTTGTCGGAAGAACAATAATATGGCGGATAATAATAGACAGGCAGCTGCTGCAATAACTTTGATGTAATGAAAGATGCCACTGGGTTCTGCTATCCCTTCAGGTGATTTTATTGCTCCTGTTGAGACTCCATAAAGATTGACCAAACCCCAAAGAGCTGTAAGCATAAAATATATGGAAATTACCCATACTAATTTAGGTCTTTTTACATATTTGCTCATGAATACTCCTTAATAGGCATAACGTTCAAAATGAGCGATCAAGAATCCGCCTGAGGATTTTTGATTGGCTCGACTGTTTTGTTATGTTTTCCATAAAACATTTCTTTATTCCTGAATATCATTAACAAAAAGAAAAGTGCCAATATCACAGGGTACACCAAGAGGTAAAAGCTCATATAAGTGAATCTGGTTTCGATACTATGCTCATTGTATGGCAATCCCTGAGATTCCATCAGAGTCCACAATTCATGATTACTGATATAAAACTGTTTCTCGTTTTCAAAGTAAAAATCCGTTTTTCCCTTATTAAAACTTTCGGTGTAGTCTTGACGCAATGTCGCTTTGATCTTTGCGAGGTTTTGGGAAATAAAATCATCGAGAACGGAAAAGCTTTTTGAATCTATTTTAAACGTATAAGTGGTACCCATGTCTGCATGACCTGTGACCATTTGGCTTTCGATATGAAAGCGATCGCCAGATTTTAGAAGGAACATCGGTTTTTGTTTATCTAGATGACTGCGATATGGATTGTCAAAAACTTTTATTTTATTGATATAAAAATTGTCATATGAGTAGTTGATGTCATTAGCGACAGTATAGGTTTTTCCTACCATCGGATAGAGAAGCTGTGACTTGCTTCGGTCGGAAAATATGAAAAAAACCGCTAGCAATATAATAGCAATATGCAAATACTTTATAAGGCGGTTATTTTTCAAGTACCATATTTCCCATAATAGGAATAGCAAATATGGAATGCCGAGTAAAAAACCGGAAAAACCGTCGTTGATGCTCGCAAGTAAGACGTAGTAGTATGCTACGGTATAGAGGAGTATACTGAGCGGATGGAAGTGACATTTAGCTTGTATTTTATCCATACTAGTTTTAAAACTTTGCAGTAAAAGGTAGAGTATGGCGAAAGGGTATAAGAAGTACAAAATTTTAAACAGAGCGTTTGATGTTCTGCTGTATTCATCCACTTTCGTATTGCTCAGTATCCCAATAGCATAAAAAAAACTGTTACTCCAAAAATGGAGTTGACCATTCGCGTGTCCTCTGGTTGATCCGGTTGGATCAAGCTGGTCAAGTATCTGTTGGTTTAAAGGAGTATCGACTTCAATGTCATAGTCCGGATTGAAGTTAAGTATTCCCTCTCGAATGAATGAAACGACCCGAACTGTTTCTCCTTTTGGGAGCAATACCATTTCCTGATCACGCAAACTGAAATTGCTGTCCGAAGCATTGAACTTGCCGTCAATAAAACCTCTGGAAATGTAGACATTTTTTGATAACACGATCTCTTTTCCTATGAGAGGATGATAGAGAGAAGATGTGGACTTATCGTATAAAAGGCTGAAAAGGAAAAACAGAATCAACCCACAATGCAATAATGCTTTTGTTGTCAAAAATCCGACTCGATAGCTGTCAAACAACAGATACAAAATCCATGGTACTGCGAAATAGGGCCCTAAAGGATTGTCATCAAGGACTAATAGCAGAAGATAAAGATAAGAGATAATACGAAGATTTCGTGTGTGTTTGATATTAGCCCTTTTTGACATAACGTTTAAAATGAGCAATCAAAAAGCCGCCCGCGGGTTTTTGATTGGTCTCCTCTGATTTGTTAGGTTTTCCATCGTCCAATTACTTTCGTACTAATCCAACCTATTGAAAATGCAACTATCAATGCCGGGATACTGTAAAACGGTAATAAACCAACTGAAAGAGCAGAAGCTGTCCATTGTTTTTGCTCAATATAATAACTTGCATTCATCTGTCCGGCGAAGTAAAGATAAAACAGTACTCCGACACCACAAATAAAATAGCACCAACCTTTCCATTGCTGACCATCCTTTGATACGACAGCAGAGATCCAACCGACAACAAGAAAAGGAATCAAGAGCATTATAGTTCCAATAGGTTGAGTAACTGAATAATAAACGGAATCATTTATGGCTTTGGAAAATGTTTCAGCTCTGACCATCATTCGAGCGACAACATCGAAAACCAATATAGAGACCAGTGCTGCTAGTAATGATGTCGGAAGGAATACTTTGTACTCTTGTTTCATTTGCAACCTAACGTTTCTCGTGAGCAATACTAATCCGCTTGCGGGTTAGTATTGGTCTCCTCGTTCTTGTTATGGCTTTCAATAGTAATTGTTGGTTCAAAACCACTTATGATAGATACGCATTCGTTGCAACCTGTAACAAAGTATTCATTTAAACCCCAATCTTTTCTAACAAAACCCACTCTTACACTTTCAAGTTCTTTCCAACCACCAGATTCGACAAGAAATAACCATCCTCTTGGGGATGAAAATGTAGGCCAAAACTCTATTAAATCAATTTCATCTAATACACGAAAACCAATAACTTCTTCAAATTGGACTACTGCTTTTGACTTTTTTACTTCAACAGTAATTGACAGTTTTTGAATGTCATAAACTAAGCCCGTAACTTCTGTGTCAAATTCACCATTAATATCTTCTGAAATCACTTTACCTTGTGGATTCATGTTAGTTCTATTCCTTTAGTGGCATAACGTTTAAAATGAGCAATCAAAAAGCCGCCTACGGGTTTTTGATTGGTCTCCTTTGGTTTGTTAGCAAGTTGTTCGACTTTCATAGATGGATAACTCCTCCTCGCAATAAAGCAGTAGCAATCATACAAACCAATATGATCAAAAAAGCAGCCCATGTTAGAGGGTCCCCGTTTTTCAAGCTGGATTTTATCCTATTTAATTCCTTGGAAACAGGGTTTTCCTTGCTTGTTGGAAATTCAATAGTTCCTGATTTTTTCATATTTTCAATCGCATTCTTAAAGTTGCGATATTCATCTTGATGAAATATGTATTTAGGATAATAAAGTTTGATGCCAAAATAATTTGATGTGCATATCATGAACTCTGTCAAGGGTATTGTAGATAATGTAAAATGCACATCTTTTATCTCCATTGGTTCATTTTTGACGATTAGATCTATTTTGTTATCAGCATAGACAAGACAGATTTGTTCATCAGGAAAAAAATACCTTTTTATTGTCGCTAAGAATATGATCAAGTTTGTCATTCCCAAAAAATAGAGCCAATATATGAACGTAGTACTCTCTAAGAACAGTATGCCAAACAAAATCCAAAGCACATTAACTATAATACCGACTACAAGTACTGCTCGCACCCGTCTTGTATGTGATGTGCATAAAGTAATTCTTTGGTGCATTGATTTTCCTACATATTTTTATGAATGCTAACTATTTAATATCGGACATTCTATACACTATAGCCTTAAACCATCAAATATTTTTACCTACAAAATATGATTATAATTAACAAAATATTGCAATATGACATAAGTGTACCCTCTTTTTGCAAAGAAAACTACGCTTATAAAAATGACTTATGTCTTTTTAGACTGGAAACTGCCGTTATACGGACAAAGTGTCCGGTAATTTGCGCATTTCGGTAAAAAAGGACATTGTGTCTTGTTAAGGAGTTTGATATGAAACGTAAACTTTTAGATACCGTTCGGGACAAGATCAGGTTTAAGCACTACAGTTATCAGACGGAGAAAGCGTATGTGGGGTGGATTAAGCAGTTTATCTTTTTTCACAATAAACGCCATCCTATAGAGATGGGAAAAACGGAGATAGAGCAGTTTCTTACACACCTGGCTGTTAACAAACAGGTATCGCCTACTACACAGAACCAGGCGTTCAGTGCCTTGCTTTTTCTCTATAAACAGGTCTTGGGTATTGAACTAAAAGATGAAAACATTCAGGCCCTGAGAGCGCAAGAGCGAAAACACATTCCTGTCGTACTGACAAAAGAAGAGGTGAGTAAAGTCATCTCCCGTCTTAACGGTACCTACCAGCTGATTGTCTACCTCATGTACGGATGCGGGCTTCGTATGAACGAAGCGCTTAACATACGTGTAAAAGATGTCGATTTTGGGTTTGACAAAGTCTACATATGGGATTCCAAAAGCTTAAAAGACAGAACGCTCCCTTTGCCCGGCGTCATAAAACAGCGACTTGCCGCACAGGTTGATTACGTAGAGGAACTGCATGAGAAAGATAGGGCGGACGGCTATGGCACGGTTTATCTGCCGCACGCGCTGGAACGTAAATACCCTAAGGCAAAATTTGAGACAAAGTGGCAATATCTGTTTCCGATGCGCAACGTCGCAAAAGATCCACGAAGCGGTATAACGCGACGTCATCATATACATCAAAAAACGCTTGGCAGAAATATCAAAGCCGCCGCACAGAAAGCCAACATCCACAAACGGGTGACGTCGCACATCTTCCGCCACTCCTACGCGACACACCTGCTGCAGGCAGGGATAGACCTGCGTTCCATACAGGAACTTTTGGGGCATAAAAGTGTCGAGACGACAATGATCTACACGCATATTATGGCAGAGATAAACAAGAGCAGGGTGGTCAGTCCGCTGGATATGTAAACTTGTGTTTACCTTAATGCAAACAATAGTGCAGGGCAAAGCACTTATTTCTGCTATAATGTTAAAAATCAAGCGCACTCGGTCTGCGATTTAGGTTCCTACGGAAACGTTTTCCTACCCTTCATTTTTCAAATCAAACAACTATCAGTCTTGACCGAACCAAGCAATCAACTACTTGGTAGGCTCTCAACTCGAATTAAATACAAGAAACTGTATGAACAGTTTATAGTATGTCCGCAAACGTGCAGAGAAAATGCGCCCGACCGCAAGGTGGGTACTTTTTTTACCGGATGCAACGGGCAGACGATGAACACTGTCCATAGGTCTCATCTGTTTGGTTTGAGTTATATAAGGTACATATCTATGTCATTTACTACACTGGGGCTTTCCAAGCCAATATTACGCGCTATCGAAGAAGAGGGCTACACGACGCCTACACCGATCCAAAAACAGGCGATTCCTATCGTTCTGGCCAAAAAAGATGTTTTGGCGGGCGCACAGACCGGTACGGGTAAGACCGCCGGGTTTACACTGCCGCTGCTGCAAATGCTCAGCGACGCGCCGCAGCAAAAAGGCAAGCGAGAGGTCAAGGCACTGATCTTGACGCCGACACGCGAACTGGCGGCACAGGTTGCCGAGAGCGTTCACACCTACGGCAAATACCTGCCGTTCAAGTCGACCGTCATTTTCGGCGGTGTGGGCAGCAACCCGCAGATCCAGCAGCTCAAACGCGGCGTCGACATCGTCATCGCCACGCCGGGCCGTCTATTGGACCTGGCCAACCAGGGCTTCATCGACCTGAAGACAGTCGACTTCTTTGTCCTTGACGAAGCGGACCGTATGCTCGACATGGGGTTCATCCATGACATTAAAAAAGTGCTGGCGATGCTGCCTGCAAAACGTCAGAACCTTCTTTTCTCGGCCACCTTCTCCAATGAGATCAAGGCCCTTGCGGACAGACTGCTTAACAAACCCGAGCTTATCGAAGTGGCCCGTCGCAACACCTCTTCGGAGAGCGTAACGCAGCATATCTATCCGGTTGACAGAGAGCGCAAGCGCGAACTGCTGTCGCACCTTATCGGCGACAACAACTGGCAGCAGGTACTGGTCTTTACCCGGACCAAACACGGCGCGAACCGTCTGACGGGACAGCTCGAAAAAGACGGTATTGCGGCGGCAGCGATCCACGGTAACAAGAGCCAGTCGGCGCGTACCAAAGCGCTTGCCGATTTTAAACTCAACAAGGTCAGGGTATTGGTCGCCACCGACATCGCCGCGCGCGGCATCGACATCGACCAGCTGCCGCATGTGGTCAACTACGAGCTGCCGAACGTTCCCGAGGACTACGTCCACCGTATCGGCCGTACCGGTCGTGCGGGCAACGAAGGCGAGGCGATCTCTCTGGTCTGTGTGGATGAGATCAAACTGCTCAGAGACATCGAGAAACTGATCAAAAAAGAGGTTCCGAAAGTACGTGAACCCGGCTTTGACGTCAACCCGGACATCAAGCCTGAACCGATCCAGCAAAAGAGCAGAGGCCGCCAGCCGCAGCGCACAAAACGTGCCGATGAAGGGCAGAGCGAACACAACCACAGACGCCCTAAACCGAACAAGCCCAGGTCGGCGCGCTTCGGCTCAAACCGACAAGGGAACTAAGCATGGCCAAGACAAACTACTCGTATGAGAAACGTGCCAGAGAGCTGGAAAAGCAGAAGAAAAAAGAGGAGAAACGCCTCAAAAAGCTGGCCGAGAAAAATGGCACGACCATAGCTGAAGAGGCCGCTGCCGCTTCGGCAGAGAGTACGTCTTAACGCGAGATATAGGGTGCCCGCAAAAGGCACCTCAAACACCTTCTTCAATATTGCAGCATCTCCCCGGGAGAGATCAACAACCCGCATATCCTACCGCGCCGTCTCTTTTGACATTACGCCTGCATATACCGACGGTCATAAACAAATGATGCTTCGGGGCGTTATGTAAAAATAGAGAGGTTTCGGATAGTTTGAGGGGAAAAATTAAGAGGTTTAGGTCCACAACCCGAGAGCCGTGTACCGCGAATCAAAACAGATTCAGAGCGGTTTGTACCGTCCAGCTACGACTTCATCGCCTGAAGGTTAAGCCATGACGGCGGGTTGTCAAAACCGAGGTTGCTCTCGTCCCAATTGGCTCTTTCACCGTGGCGGGAGTACAGTTTTCCGTCGATCAACATGTACTGCAGTCCTGTGATCGTGCTGGCGAGTGTCTGACCTTCTTCTAACGCTTGTATAACATCTTCTCTGCTTTTCATGCTATGTCCTTAAATGACTTTGGAAAAGAGCTGAAACTCTCTTCATGAAACCATTTTCGACAGGGGCAGAAATGCTGCCCTCTGGACGATTACAGTGGAGTAACGTTTTCGGCTTGTGGGCCTTTTTCGCCTTCACCGACTTCGAAAGTCACTTTTTGACCTTCTGCTAGAGAGACACGTCCTTGACCGCTGCTGTTGATCTGACGAAAGTGTACGAATACATCTTTACCGCCGTTTTCTTGTTCGATAAAACCGAAACCTTTGTCGTCGTTGAACCATTTTACAGTTCCGTTTACTTGAGTTGCCATTGCAATTCCTTTGGTTGTGAGTACACACCATTACTGGGTGCTAAAACATAAAGTGGAGTATTCTTTCGAGTGGATCGTACTGTCAACGGAAGGTCTTCAATAAAAAGCAAGCCAAAGATGAAACTCTAAATCATCTTTTATTGACCGTATTATACCGTAATTAATGGAAACAATTAGCAAATGTGAACATTTAACCGGATAAATCACTATTATCACGCTTACGCGTGCACTAAAGGTCTGCTTGAGTATGAGAAGAGTACTATAAAAGTATGCAGTTACATCATTTTCTATACAGCGATTTCGAATTTAAAGAGGATGAAGATCTACTGAAGTTCAAATTCAGAATGATCAACTCCATCTTAGTGATCGTGGCTGTCTCCAGCGCGCTCTTTGGTGTCTTGAGCGATCTCGGTATCAACGATATCGGGCCGGTGCATTCCAAAGTCGATTATGTCTACAGTTTTCTGACACTCTCTCTTCTCTTTTATCTGAGAAGATCAAAACACAATTACAATACGACGGCCCACCTCCTGCTTCTTTTTTCACTGGCCGCGTTTACGTCCGCACTGATCTTCGTACCGCAGGACGAGTTCCGTCTGATCTGGTTCTACCTTCTTGTTCTTGTCGCTTTTATGCTTAAGGGGACGTCAGGCGGATTGATCTACACGGCAGCGTCGATTGCCGTCATTTTGGGCGTCAACGTTTTTTTCGAGCTGCAGCTCTCTGCGACCGCCATTGTTTCAGCAATCCTCGGGCTGGTCATCGGAAGCGCACTTTTGCGCATCTATACCGACAAGATCGGTGACTATGAAAAGACGCTGAAAGAGAAGAACATCGCCCTGGGCATTCTGGCCTCGACCGATGAACTGACCGGGATCATGAACAGACGTATTTTCAAAAAAGTCTCCGAACGCTATTTTGACACGGCGCAGAGAGACAGGATCGCCCTGACGCTCTTACTGCTCGATCTGGACCATTTTAAAAAGGTCAACGACACCTTCGGCCATCAGGTCGGCGACCGGCTCCTGAAGAGTTTTGTCGAGGCGATAAAACCGGTGTTGCGAAGAAGCGACATCCTGGCCCGTATCGGCGGCGAAGAATTTGGTGTGCTTCTTTTCAAAACAGATGCCCAGGGTGCACAAACCCTGGCAGAAAAGATGCGTAAAGCGATCGAAGGGCTGAGCATCGAGCATGAGGGCGAAGTGATCCAGGTGACGACCAGTATCGGTGTCGCACAGAACATGAGACGTGACAACTCTTTCGATGCAATCTTCTCCCGTGCGGACAAGGCCCTTTACAAAGCGAAAGAGCAGGGACGCAACCGGATATGCCTGGAGAAGATGCAGGTTCTTAGAGAAAAGCCTGTCTGAAATGAAGATCGATGATCCCCGAAAGCGTGCGTGCGGAACGCTCCTTACTTTTTCGGTGTAAAGAGGGTACCGAGCGTGTGCTCGTTGTGCAGAAGGAAGGACTCTGCCGCCGCGAGGTCGAACCCGTTGCACAGCAGCATCTTTCGACCGCGTTTCATCAGAAAATCTGCCGCTTTCAGCTTGGTGACGATACCGCCTGTCGCAAACTTGCTGTTGGGCGTTGTCTCATCATTCAAGGCGCTTGAGGGCAGTTCGCTGACTGTTTTGTAGAGTTTGGCATCGGGATGTTCGCTCGGGTTTTTGTCGTAATAGCCGTCAATGTCGCTGAGTATGACCAGAAGCTCTGCGTTCGTCGCATAGGCGACATTGGCGGAGAGCTGGTCGTTGTCACCGAAAAGCTGTTCGGGTGTCGAGGTGATGTCGTTCTCATTGATGATCGGCAGGATGTCGTTGGCAAGATGGGCATCGATGATCTCCTGAAACATTACGGTACGTTTACGGGAGTCAAAATCGTCTTCGGTCAACAGGATCTGCGCCGTGTCGATGTTGTAGATGTCGAACTTCTTCTTATAGCTTGACATCAGGATAGGCTGCCCGGCTGCCGCCAGCGCTTTTTTGCCGATCTGTTTGCTCTTGTCAAGCTTCAGTGCCGAATAGCCGGCTGCAACAGCGCCGGATGTAACGAGGATGACATCGTAGATGTGTCTGAGGTTGGCAATCAGTGTGACAAGGTTGAGCATGCGCTTTTTAGCGATGCTGTTGTTTTCAGTCAGAACGGCACTACCAACTTTGATGACGATACGTTTCATATATTTCCTCTGATGTGTAGAATTTAGACGGTGTTTTTACAGCAATTACACTGTGTGATCATCGTCTCGAATCGCATGCAAGATAACATATTAGCTTTAACGTAATATAAAAGATGAACATTTGCGAAGCGGCATGCTGAGAAATAAAGCTCGAAAGCAGGCCGCACAGGGGAGACTGCTGCCGTTTCGGTATCCGGTTGTAAAAACAGCTTTAGTCGCGTTTGCCCGTCCTTTTTTCGAAGCCGGTGTTGACGCGGAGTTTGAGACCGATGTAGTAGGTGTAGGTGATCAGTTTTTTAAGCAGGTAGGCACTGTAGCCCTTGACCTTGATGAACCTGAACATCTCGCCGACGGCATATTGGCCGCCCAATGCGACGAAGACACCGTCTATGGACGCGTCGAACGGTTTGACCTTCTGATGCTGCAGACGCTTTGTGATGGCTTCTGCAACATATTCGGCGCTGCGTTCGGCGGTCTGCGCCGTCGGCGGAAGGATGTTGCCTGCGGCATCATGGATCTCGACACAGTCGCCGACGGCAAAAACATTCTGTTCGTCGGGAATCCGCATGTAGGCATCGACGATGAACTGGTTGAGCCGGTTTTTTTCGACCTCTCTTGAAAGGGCGAAGGAGGGGACCTTGATACCGCCGGTAAAGATCATGAAGAAAAAGTCAAGTGTGCTGCCGTTTTTGAAATGGATGGTACCGCTGTCGACACTTTCGATGAAGGCGTCGGTCATGATGGTGATACCGAGCGCTTCAAGCCGTGCCTGCGTGTTGGTGACGATGTAGTCGCTCATTCCGGGGAGGATGGTCGCTGCAGCATCGATCAGATGGATCTTGATCTCGCGGGTCGACTCACCGATGCTTTTGGTGTGTTTCTTGATCACATCGGCCATCTCTGCCGCGATCTCGACGCCGCTGAGCCCCGCGCCGCCGATGGCGATGTTGAGCTCGCCTTTTGCCTTCTCCAGCGGGTCCTCAACCTTGTTGTAGAGCAGCTGTTCGAAGGCTGTTCTGAAGTTATAGGCCCGCTGGAGCTTCTTGACGCCGAAACTGTGCTCTCTGAGCCCTTCGATGAAGGAGAAGAAGTTGGTCTCGGCACCGATGGCCATGATGAGATAGTCATAATGGAGCCGTGTATCGCTGAGATGCACCGTCTGGTTCCCAAAATCGACGAAGGTGACTTCGTCATGGACGAACGCAACCCATCTCTTGAAACCGAAACACCAGTTTTTGAGGTCGATGGCGACATCGTGAAGGTCAAAGCGTCCGGCGATATAGCCGTAGGCCTCCGTCTGAAGGTAGTGATAGGGATGTTTGTCGATCAGGGTGATGTGCAGGCCGTCAATCCCTGCCAACCGTTCTACGGCGCGAAGGCCGCCGTAGCCGCCCCCGATGACGATAACTTTTTTCATGTGCTCTTTCCAAACTTTTTTGTGATTATGGCCAAACCGATATTAGAGGAGGGTTTCTCAGAGTGCGTGGGCATACTTGCTTTTTATCGCGGCAAGCTCTCTTTTGCCGTACCAATAGGCGGCAACCGAGGAGAGGATGACGATGAAGGCGATGACAAGCCAGACCGTGAGCGGGGTCTGTACATAGTACGTGACCAGCTCCAGCAACAGCAGCGGCAGGACGATCTGGCGTGCGAGGGCGAGGTAGAAGATGAACTTCGGCCGCTTGATCCCCTGCAGCAGCGCGACGTAGATGAAGATGATGAGAAAAGGAAAAAGGATCACCGCTTCGACATAGAGATAGACCACCCCTTCGGCGATGACCCGGGCATCGTCTGAAAAGAGCCCCATCAGGCCACCGCCCCCTAAGACAAGGGCTGTCACGCCGATAACGGCGACATAGATCCCGCTGACGATCCCCACTCTTACCGCCTCTTCGACACGTTCGTAGCGCCGGGCACCGCTGTTTTGCGAGACGATGGCCAGTACCGCCATGTTGATGCCGACAGCGGGCATCAGTGCGATCTGCTCGACACGCATACCGATGCCCAGCGCTGCGACGACGCTTTCACCGTAAGGCGAAGCGTAGTAGGTGATGATATAGACGCCGACAGCCATAAAGACCATATTGGCGCTCGGCGGAATGCCCTGGGTCGTCAGGTTCCAAAAGAGCGAAAGGTCCAGCTTGAAGTTGCGCAGACCGCGGAGCAGGGTAGTACGGCGAAGTCTGTAAAAGAGATAGGACATGCTCAATGCCTCTGTGATAAGGGTGGCGTAGGCGATACCGGTCACGCCATAGCCTGAGGATACAAAGTAGTAGTCCAGACCGATGTTCAAAAAGAAGGAGACGATCAGGATGTTCCGAAAGGAGATCATATCGCCGACGGCGTTGAGCAGCGCGTTGGTAAAAAAGGTGAAGACGAAGAGAAGCGTACCCACGACGATCGTACCCGTGTAGCCGACCGCCTGGTCAAAGTAGCTTCCCTCCGCACCGAGGTGCTGCATCAAGACCGGCACGGACAGGATGCCGACAAGGGTCAAGACGACGGAGAGCAGAAGTGCGTAGAGAAGTCCGTTCTGGGCATAGTTTGCCGCACAGGCCTTGTCATTTTCACCGAGGGCGTTGCCGACCAGTGCGGTCAAGGCCTCACTCATCCCGCCGGCAATGGCGATCACCATGAAAAAAACCGGAAAAGAGAGCGAAAGGGCGGCAAGCGCCTCGGTAGAGATCTGCCCGGCAAAGTAGGTGTCGGTGACGTTATAGAGGGTATGAAAGAGAAAACCGATGGTGGCGGGGATGGCCAGGGTCTTCATGTGGTCACTGATTTTGCCGCGTGTCAGATCAAGCTGCATGGGATTCCTCTGCGTATTTTAAAAAGGATACCGCATCCAAGCTTGGGAAACTTATGACAAAAAGCTTCTCTCAATGCTAAAAGTTTAAATTTATAATGGGTGCAAAGCACCTCTATGATGATAGCGGCAAAAAGCTACTCCTTTTCAGGGGAGTGTCTGAGACGCCGTGTCAGATGAGACCGTCTCATAGTGGAGCGTTGCATTGCTGTCAAGCGCTTTCATCAGTGCTATCGGTGTCTGGTCATCGTCTTTAAAGAGATCCTGTGCAAAACCGTAGGAGAGGGTCTGGTAGTACAAGGTGGCGGTGATGGTGTAATTGCCCGCCGGCAGATTGTTCACCTCATATGTCACTGTGTCGCTTCCGCCGATAAAGTCATCGTCATCTTCTGCTCGTCCGTGCGGGTTGACATTTTCGGGGACATTGGTCTTGTCGAACCCGCTCGGAAGCAGACGGTTGTCTTTGAGGTAGTGCAGGGCATGCAACAGTATGTAGGTCTGATTGTCGTCCGTGTCGGAGAGGATGGTCTCGTAGACCTGAACCTGTGATGGGGCAGTGATCGTTTCGTAGTGCGGTGTATAATCTATCTGATCGTCAACGCCGATGATCATGCCGCCATCGGTGACTGCCCCCGATTCAAAGACGCTCTGGTTCGCCTCATTGGTCACGTTCACATGGAGCCAGAGACGGCGTGACGGAAAACCGGTCGGGAACTTGTGGCCGCTGTGGTTGGTGACAAGGACGCTGAAGGTAAGATTGTCGTCCACAATGGCTGTGTCGGTGATGTTGACGTCGGCTGCGGCCATCAGAAATGCCCTGTCGTTGGCGATGGTCGTGTCAAAACTGGCGTCGTCGGCGATAGGCCCTATTTTGGCCCGGTTGTTCTTTATGATCTCAAGCATGTAGGTGTTGGCACCGAGGAACTTGTGTTGAAAGAACGGGGATCTTGCCACAGGGTCGCCTTGATTGCCTTGTGTGGAGATGACGACACTGCCTTGCGCTTTGGGCATATGGCAATCCTGACAGCTCTGCGTCGTATTGAAATCGCTATATTCCCATTCGGTGTAGACGGCCTGTTCCGGGAAGGTGAATGCCGTAAGTGTGCCATTGGTATCGATGACCGGGGTATCAAGATTGTGGCAGGTGGCGCAGTGTTTGGCGTCATTCATGTGGGCACTGTAGGCCGGTGTGAACTGGACATTGTTTTGCATCGCTGTTATTTTAGGATCCAGATAGGGTCCATACAGCATGCGTGCGATACCGCTGTTGTCGGCAATCGAATAGTGGCCTGAAAAACCGTCCGTCGCCCCCAGCTCGGGAGTGTCTTCTATTTGATGGCATAGGGTACAGCTGACCCCCTGCATCGCAGGATTGAAATAGAGGCTGTCGGGGTTCAAAAAACCGTCGTGAAAGAGTGTGGTGTCATCGCCTGCAAAGGCTGCCTCAACGTTAGCCATAGGGGTGTGGCAGCGGCTGCATTTACTTTCGATGACCGCCTCGAACTCGGGGTGCATTTTGACCTCACTGGCTACTTTGGCCTGCCAGAACGGATCGGTCGCCGCATTGGCCATGATGGTACTGTGCCATGCATTGACGATCGATACATCGCTGCCGTTGCTGTCGACAATGCCGTTATGACATTGCGTACAGTTTTGTGAACCGCTGAAATGAATGGAGGTAAAATTGGCATCATGCACGACGGCATCTGCAAAGGTAACGGCATCATCTACAGGCGGCGTATCATTACTGCTGCTGTCTCCGCAGGCAGTTAGAAACAGTGAGAAGAATAAAGCAATGGTAATAAAGAGGTATCTCATGGTAAATCCTTATGCGAGGATTCCCTAAAGTATATTACCGATAAGATAAACCCAGTGTTAAAAAAAACATTTACAAGGCAATGGCAAACGCTTTCCTAAAGGCTCCAAGCCATTTTATGAAAATGCACTGTTACTGTTCCATGGACTTAGACACATAGCGTTTTGGCTCGGGCGCTTTTTCCTGGACCCAGATAAACCATTTTGAGCGTTTCCAGCTTTCGCGAAATGCTTGAGTGTCCGAACGGAGCGCGAGGTCTTGCCATTCATGGCCGTCATAGAAGGCGATCAGATCGAGCTGCTGGCCGGAACGTCCGTACTCTTCGTCGAAAAGCTGTGCCATGTCGTTGGCGGTAGTGACCTTCCGTCCGACGATCTCCTGCAGGGGAAAGTGCAACCCGCTGTTGCCTTCGTAGACCTTGCTGACAAGTTCGGTACAGACAAGTTTGGCGTCTGTAAGAAAATCAAAGTCGAAGTCATACGGCCTGCCGCTGTAGTGAAAGGCGCGAGTGATCGCCTCGGCGATCCTGGCCTTGCTCAGGCGCGGGCGCAGAATGGCAATGGAGTCTGCACTGACGGAGTGCTCCAAAGTCGTGAAGCTGACGCCTTCGCTGATCGCTTCGATGACTCTCGGCAGGTGGGTGCCTTCATGCGGTTGCTGACTCTGCTTGTAGGGGCCGGGATAGCGGTGTTCAAGGTAGCTGTTGAAATCGTTTCCGAATCGCGGGTCGTCCAGGTCGGAAAAAAATGTTTTGCGCTCTTGCTCAGTGCCTATGTAGAGTGCGGCGTGGGGCCAGTAGCCGGGAAGGCCGATGTTGGAGAGATACCACTCCCGCCGTTCGAGCAGAATGTCGCCCGGCTGGAGCAGGGCATGGATGTCGGCGATCTGCTCCGGATGTATCAGCGAATGTGCGGTGCGCAGTACCTTGACGTCTCCCATCCATTCCGAAACTTCTTTCTGCACGGGAAAGATAAGGGCGAGTGTACTCTCCTGGATGATCTTGACGGCATTTTCTGCCGTCGCTTTCGGACCTTCGTAGGCACCTTTTGCCCAGATGCTTTTGCGATCTTCTTCGATCCCCTCGGCAAGCAGCGGATAGACGGCGTCATCGTCAAAATGGCGTTTCAGCTGGAGCAGGGCAAAGTCAACCCCTTTGATAACGTTGAGGAAGCGGAATTTCAAAGCGCTGTATTGTCCCTCGTCGAGACCAAGTTCAGGTACCTCTTCGTTAAGCGTTGTGTGCATGGCGGGATCGTTTTCCATCACGGCGATAAAATCCATGGCATACCGGTACTGGGCCAAAAATGCGGCGTAACCGATACTCGATGTGGATTGGGGGACCGTTATGCTTTGGACGGGATAGCGTCTTTGAAGGGTGTCAAGTACCATCATCCTATCCAGAAATGCCTGCCAGGTCTTCCAGATCGTCAAACGCTGTTCGCGCGTCGTGGCGCGTTTTTCGCTCAGCGGCTTGGCCGGGAAGGTGTCCGGGTGTACCTTGATATAACCGAGAATGTCACGAAGTGCTTTGCGCGTGTTCTGCAGGGCTTCAGCGTCGTTCAT
>JBFFKK010000047.1:0-16613 GCA_041555445.1 Sulfurimonadaceae bacterium | reverse complement strand
GACTTAGCGTCTAGCGCAGAAAATGGGCTTAGCTCATCTTCGTTCTAAACAAATGGTACGCCCTAAAGGATTCGAACCTTTGGCCTACGCCTTAGAAGGGCGTTGCTCTATCCAGCTGAGCTAAGAGCGCGTCTTTTTTAATGGTACGCCCGACAGGATTCGAACCTGTAACCGGCGGTGCCGAAAACCGCTACTCTATCCAGTTGAGCCACGGGCGCACACTGTAAAAAATGTATTATTTCAAATTTCTGTTTTCTATCAATGGGGTGAGATACGGGATTCGAACCCGCGACCCCCGGCACCACAAACCAGTGCTCTAACCAACTGAGCTAATCTCACCATATGTTTGAAAAAAAATAAGAAATAAAGTGGTCGGGGCGAAAGGACTCGAACCTTCGACCCCCTGGTCCCAAACCAGGTACTCTAACCATACTGAGCTACGCCCCGACCTGTTCAGCTAAAATGATATATCAGATTAGTGAGGCGGAATTATAGGATATTTTCTGATTCTTGTCAATAGTTTTTTGCATCGAGGAGCGTTAAAGTGAAATTTCTTTATAATAATTACATCGCGTAATAGGAATTTCAATGAAAATAGCACGTTTTAGCCGGATCGGTTTTATTTTAGCAGCTGCGGGAAGTGCCGTCGGTCTGGGGAATATTTGGAAGTTTCCTTATGTTACGGGTGAAAATGGCGGCGGCGCCTTTGTCTTTGTCTATCTGATCACCGTATTGATGATCGGATTTTCGGTGATGATTGCTGAGATGCTGATCGGCTATCTCGGGCGTCGGGACAGCGTCAGCAGTTTTGAGGAGTTGGCTCCCCGTCATAAAGAGAGATGGAAATACGGCGGTTTCATGGGCGTATCGGGCCTCTTGATCATGACGTTCTATTCGGTTGTGATCGGCTGGATATTCCACTATATCACCGTCGCAGCAACAAAGCTGCCGGACTCGGTTTCGGCAGCAGAATCGGTATTTTCCGAGATGCTTCATGAGGGGATCATGACCCAGCTTTTCTACCACACGGTCGCCTTTGTGATCATTACGGCAGTCCTGATTCGCGGGATCAAAGGCGGTATCGAGCGTCTCAACCTGATCCTGATGCCACTGCTTTTTATCATTGTCGGCGGGATGTTCCTTTATGCGCTCAACCTGGAAAGCTTCTCCAGAGCGTGGGCATTTATGTTCTATCCGGAGTGGCATAAACTGACATCGGACTCATTCGTGACGGCTGTCGGGCATGCTTTTTTTACGCTCTCATTGGGGATGGGATCCATCCTCACCTATTCTGCTTCGTTGCCCAAAGAGAGCAATCTTGTCAAAAGTTCGCTTATCGTTGTGGCCCTCGACACGGGACTCGCTCTGCTGGCCGGATTGATGCTGTTCACATTTTTGTTCGAATACGGTGCCGAGCCTTCGGCCGGCCCGGGGCTGGTCTTCATCTCCTTGCCGGCCGTCTTTTACGAGATGGGGATTCTGGGCAACGTTTTTGCCGTGCTCTTCTTTTTTGCTCTTGCCTTTGCCGGGCTGACTTCGGCCGTCTCCCTGGTGGAGCCGATGGTCCAGTATCTGATCGACCGTTTCAAGATGGCGCGCTTCTACGCAGCCGGAGCCATGGGGCTTTTCTTCTATGTTGTCGGGATCTTTGCACTGCTTTCAAACTCCACGGCCTATGGCGAGGCGCTCACGTTCGGTTCGCGCAACCTGTTCGACTGGATGGACTACATCACGGCATCCATCTTGCTGCCGACAGGAGGATTGGTCATGGCGGTCTTTGTCGGTCATGTTGTCGAAAAGGAGCGCGTGGCATCGGTGTTGCGGCCGCATCTCGGCAAACTGTTTGAACTGTGGTATTTCAGCCTGCGCTACATCGCACCGGTCGCCCTGCTTGTGGTGATGTTGAACCTGATGGGTGTTTTAACGTTTTAATTGTTATATAATGTAGGATCAAAGGAGTTGTAAAATGGATGGATTAGGTACAAAAAAGTATTTTTTGAACGGTCTCTTACTCACAATGATCACCTTTGGCGGTGCAACACTTTTTGCAGATGAAGCGGTTCCTGACGACTTCCAGCTGCGTCTCGGTGGCTATCTGCTGGCGGACCAGAGTACGGATATCGGCGTCAGTAAAAGCGGTGCCGGCGTCGGGATTAATCTCCAGGATCTGTTTAAAATGGAAACAACGACACAGGTGCTCCGTCTGGACGGCTACTACCGGTTTACACCTAAACATGCTGTCGAAGTCTCCTGGTACAAAATCAATAACAGCAGTTTAACCGACGCAAACATAGACTTTGAGTGGGGTGATCAGAACATTTCGGCTAACGGTGCACTGAGTACCTACTTCAATACCGACATCTATAAGGTCAATTATCTCTATTCGTTTTACCACAACGAGAAGGTGGAGCTGGCGCTGAGTGCTGGACTGCATATTACGAAACTGGATGTGGGTTTCAGCGGAAGTTATGCGTCAGACGGTACTGTTGACAGCAGCGGAGAAGATGTCAGCGTGACAGCCCCGCTGCCGGTTATCGGGTTTAGACTCAGCTATGCTGTTTTTCCGGAATTGAGCGTCAAATATGCAGTCGACTACTTCTTCATCACCTATGACTACACGAAGGGAACCCTTTCGGATTCGATACTCACCGTTGACTACCGTATCACCCCCCATTTCGGTATGGGCGTAGGTTTTAACTCTACCCGTATGCGCCTTGAGGCGGAGTCAGACAATGATCTCAAGCTGAATGTCAGCCATGATGTCGCTGGCGGCCTGATTTACGGTACGCTTAATTTCTAGAGATGACGACCTCTATTGACGGTGTCTTTTTTTGAAGAGCGCATCCGCATCGTGTAAGGCCTCGGCGAACTCTGTCTTGTTGAGATACCCGATACTCTCCCAATACTCCTTCTCATCTGCCGGATCAACAAAAAAGACGGTCGGGATACGTGGCGTCTGAAAGCGTTCCGGAAAGAGGGCGGCATCTTGGTTTCTGTCGACGATGACGGGAATATAGGTTGACTTGATCATCGGTGCCACGCTTTTGGAGGCGAGAGTTTTACGTTCAAACTTGCGGCACCACGGGCAGTAGGTGGTGACAACCACCAGCATTAAAGGCTTCTTCTCTTCTTTTGCGATACGTAACGCTTTGCTGTAGTCACTATGATAACCAAGCTCTTCGGCGGCTTTGGGCGATGCATAGAGCGCAAATACAAACATCAGCAGCAGAGAGAGAGCACGCATTAAAATCCTTTACTATTATTGTAATAATAGAGCAGTTTTTCAGGCAATAAGCTTTAAAGATAAAAGTGGTTTAAAAGTGAAAGGAAAGTGAAAAAGAGAAGCGTAGAGCCTCTCCGTGTCACTGTTTTACTGTGCAGACAGGCAAGGTTTCTAAAACTGGATCATTCCGTCAACCGGTGATGATGCCGTTGCATACGGGCGTTTCGGAATGCGGCCGGCAAGGTAGCTCATGCGTCCGGCCTGTACCGCATGCTTCATCGCTTCGGCCATGATCATCGGATTTTGTGCCTGGGCGATCGCCGTGTTGGTCAAGACACCTTCGGCGCCGAGTTCCATCGCATACGCGGCATCCGAAGCACAGCCGATACCGGCATCGACGATGACCGGGACGTTGATGGCATCACGGATAAAGACAATATTGTACGGGTTTTGAATACCAAGACCAGAACCGATTGGTGCAGCTAATGGCATGACAGCGTGTGCACCTGCATCTTCAAGGCGTTTGGCCATGATCGGATCATCGGACGTGTACGCCATGATCGTAAACCCCTCTTTGGCAAGTACTTCACAGGCCTTGATCGTCTCCAGCACGTCAGGGTAAAGCGTTTTTTGCGTATCGCCGATCACTTCCAGTTTGATCAGGTCGATCCCTGTCGCTTCACGTGTCAGACGGAAAGTCGTGATTGCTTCTTCAGCTGTCGTACAGCCTGCCGAATTCGGCAGAAATTTGACATTGGTACCGGCGAATGTGTCGCGCAGGTTCTCTTTGTCGGGGTCGGTGATGTTCAGACGGCGGACGGCAACGGTGATCAGCTCCGAACCCGATGCCAGTGTTGCGGCTTTGGTTGTTTCAAAGTCAGCGTATTTCCCGCTACCGACGATAAGGCGGCTGCCGAGTTCATATTTTCCGATTTTTAAAATGTTATCCATGTTTTCTCCAAGGTATGGGGTGGATGTTGCATCGACATCCGTTTATTGTCGCGTTTATAACATAGTCACTCTGTAAACTGTCTTACTTCCCTTTGGGCCTAATCCTCTTTAAGAATCTGCATAATGGTCTGCGGGAGCACTCTGTGCTCGAGTTCACGGATCTTTCGTGTAAAGCTCTCGAGGGTCTCATCACTCTCTTTGGCAAAGGCCTCCTGGCTGATGACCTCGCCGCCGTCAAGCTCTGAACTTACCCAATGGACAGAGATACCGCCCTCTCTTTCACCGCTTGCAAAACTCTCCTCGATGGCATTGCCCCCTTTGAAAAGCGGCAGCAGAGAGGGGTGCACGTTGATCGCCCTCACGCTGTCGGTGACAACGGGTGTCAGAATACGCATGAAACCAGCCATCACAACAAGATCGGGAGCATACGCGTTAATGATTTTCAGTAGCGCTTCATCAAAACGCTCCCGGTTCTCAAAGTGCGTATGGTCGATGATCTCGACCGGGATACCGTGGGCTTCAGCCTTGGCGATACCCCCGGCTTGCGGACGGTTGGTGATCGCAGCAGCGACATGGAGCTCTACGGGGTGCAGTGTTTCGATGATGTTGAGCAGGTTGGAGCCTTCGCCGCTGAAAAGGATGACGATCTTTTTACGACGAATCATTCCAAGCTTTCCTGTAGGGTGTTGTTTCGCGTTGTCATAATGTCGTTACGGCTTCGATAAGATCAGTTGGTGTCAGCGCATAGCTGTTTTTGTCGACCTGCATCGCTGCGGTCGTGTGCGCCAATGAGGCTTGCACGGCGGCAGTGATCGTGGTGCTTCCCTGTGCCATCAGCGCGCCGATAAGTCCGGCCAGGACATCACCGCTTCCCCCTTTGGCCAGCGAGTTGGTACCGTGAGGGTTGATGTAAAAGCTCTCACACTGTGCGATGATGACGTTAGCCCCTTTGAGCAGCAGGGTAACATTCGGGTATGCCCGGCAGAAGAGCTCAACGTAGTGGAAACGGTTGTGTTGCAGCTCATGGACATCGATGTCGGCAAGACCGCAGGCTTTGAGCACGGTTGTAAACTCTTTCGGGTGCGGCGTAATGACAAGGTGTTTGCGTTGAAGCAGTTTGCTAAACAGCGGATGGGCAAAGATGTCGGCATCCAGCAGGAGCGGGAGTTCATTGTCCAGCAGAGAGAGCAGCTCTTCGTTGGAGAACTCCGTTCCAAGACCCATCCCCAATGCGATAGCGGTGGAAGTTTTCGGCAGCAGGTGCGACTGCATCAGCTCAAAAGGGATCTGCGCCTGTTCGTTGCTGATGAGGGTGACGAGGCCTGCGCCAAAACGGAGTGCTGCCGAACCGCTCATCACCGCGGCCCCGGGTTTTTCACCGCAGATAACGCAGAGATGGCCGTAGCTGCCTTTATGACTGTCCTGTTCAAAACGGTGCGGCAGGCTGAGGTCCTCCATGTCCAGAAGCTTCCAGCTGGATCCCTTCTCATAGACCTTTCGGCTGACACCCAGGTCGATCACATAGACCGTGCCGACGATCTCTTTGGCAGCATCGCTGAACATGCCGCGCTTGAGTGCGCCCATGGTCAGTGTGGCATCCGCAACAAAACTCTCCTCTTCCATGGTCCCGTCAAGGCGTAGACCCGAGGGCATATCGCAAGCGATCTTGTCTGCATTGAGGTTGTTCATCGCTTCCAACAGCTCTCTGGTCTCTTCATCGAACCTGCGGCTGAAACCGCTGCCGAAAAGGGCATCGACCAGTATGTCACACTCCTGGAGCTCATCGACGATCTTGACGCCCACCGCTTCAGCACGCTGAAGCTGGCGTTTGGACATAGTCGATCTGACCCCGAAAGAGAGGTAGAGAGAGACATCAAAATCACGGTGCAAAAGGCGGGCAAGGGCAATGCCGTCTGCTCCGTTATTGCCGGCACCACAGACAATACAGATGCTTTCAAGCCCATCATACTGATTGTGAATAAAGTCGGCCATCCCGTCTGCAGCGTGTTCCATCAAGATATCTTCGTTAAGCGCGAAGTCATCGTAACACCGCTGATCGAGAGAGCTGATTTCAGTGAAAAGATTTTGCATAGAGGTTCCTTTGCCTAATTATAACTAATGTGAGCGAATTGGGCTATAATACGCTACATGAATAGAACCAACGGTTCAATGCGGGGGAGACAGCCAATGCCGAGTCGTAAAAACGATTACACGTCAATTGTCCGGGAGACTCTGCGGATCGAAGCCGATGCACTTACGTTTGCAGCAGAAAGTATCTCTGAAGATCTGGACAAGATTATCGAGACGATTTTGGCCTGCAGCGGGAAACTGATCGTCACCGGTGTCGGAAAGTCCGGGCTTATCGGTGCGAAGATGGCAGCGACATTCGCCTCGACGGGGACACCCAGCTTTTTTCTGCATCCGACCGAAGCGATGCACGGCGACCTGGGCATGATCTCAAAAGAGGATGTTGTTCTTGCGATCAGTTACAGCGGCGAGAGTGAAGAGCTGAGCTCTATCCTGCCGCATGTCAAACGTTTTGACATTCCTCTCATCGGCATGACAAAAAACAGCGCTTCGACGCTGGGCAGTTTCAGTGACCTGGTGATGAAGATCGAAGTGCAGAAAGAGGCCTGTCCTCTGGACATCGCGCCGACATCGTCAACGACACTTACGCTGGCGCTTGGCGATGCTCTGGCGATCTGCCTGATGAAAGCACGGGATTTCAAAAAAGAGGACTTTGCCTCTTTTCATCCGGGTGGTTCGCTCGGTCGTCAGCTCTATGTCAAAGTAGAGGACGTCATGCGCAAAGAGACCTTGCCGATCATTTCGATGGATACGCCGTTAAAGGAGGCCATCGTAAGCATCAGCGAAGGGCGTCTCGGTACGGTGCTGCTGGTCGATGAAGAGAACAGGTTCAAAGGCCTGATCAGTGACGGCGATATCCGTCGCGCCCTGATGAGTCCGGACTTCTCTCTGGAGATGCCGGCCTCGGCATTGGCAACGCTGAACCCGAAGACCATTGACGATGCGGGTATGCTTGCAAGCGACGCGTTGGTACTCATAGAAAAATATAAGATACAGCTCCTGGTGGTGGTCGATGATGAGAAGAGAATTCTCGGCGCCCTCCACCTGCACGACCTGGTCGAAAAGGGAATCGCATGATGCGACTTAACAAATATATAGCCCACTACTCTACGTATTCACGCCGCGAGGCAGACAAGGTGATCCAGTCGGGTTATGTCTACGTCGACGGTGAACTGCAGGATAACCCGGCAACACAGGTTGACGAACGCCATGTCAAAGTGGTGGTCAGCGGTAAAAAGATCGTGCCGAGCGATCAGTTCACGGTGATCGTCTACAACAAGCCAAAGGGCGAACTGGTCACCAAAAGCGACCCCCGCGGACGGAAGATTATCTACGATACGCTGGACAATAAGTATAAACACTTTATTCCGATAGGGCGCCTTGACTTTGCGACGGAAGGGCTTCTTCTGTTAACAGACGCTTCGCGTGTTGCCAATGTGCTGATGACCTCCAACCTTGAACGTGTCTACAAGGTAAAGATCAAGGGGCCTGTTACGGAAGCCATGGAGATGGGGATGAAACAAGGACTTGATCTCGAGGACGCCTCGGCCGGCGGGCATGAGCTCAGCGATGTTACTTCGATGCACTTCGCACCATTTTTCGCCTATCAGGTCATTAAAAACAAGGGCGATTATTCTGTTTTGAAGATCGCGATCGGCGAAGGACAGAACCGTGAAGTGCGTCGCTTCTTTGCACATTTTGATGCCGAAGTGGTTGACCTGAAACGCCTCAGTTTCGGCGGGATTGAACTGAACAACCTGCCGACCGGCAAAACACGTTTTTTGGAGCGCAGCGAGTATGTCCATCTGCGTGAGTTCCTGGATGCGGGGCGCGATGCAGAGAAACTGCAGAAAACACAAACCAAAGCAAAAGAAGCCAAGACAGAAGAGAAAACCCCATCCAAAAAAAGAGCAGGTAAGAGAAAGGACTGATGGCTGATTTCACCCACCTCTTACGCCCTGCTGACTTTGACACTGTCTTAGGCCAGGAGGAGCTCTGCAGTGCCAATGCACCCTTGCGCAGACTCTGCGAAGAGGGTAAACTGGGACACAGCTTTTTTTACGGGCCGCCAGGCTGCGGCAAGACCACTATCGCCCGCGTCATCGCCAAGGTGATGGACCTTCCTTTTTACGAGTTCAATGCGACCTCGCTCAAGATAGAGCAGCTGCGAAAGATCTTTGACCAGTATAAAAATGCCCTCCAAAAGCCACTTATATTTATTGACGAGGTGCACCGCCTGGCTAAAAATCAGCAGGAGGTGTTACTGCCGGTTATGGAGACTAACAGTGTGTTAGTGATCGGTGCCTCGACGGAAAACCCTTTTTTCTCATTAACGGCGGCGATGCGTTCGCGTTCGCTTCTCTTTGAGTTGAAGCCGATCTCGGTGGAAGCGCTCAACAGCTTACTGGACAAGGCGTTGGCAGCCGAAAACCTAAGCGTTGAAGAGGAGGCGCGAGAGTACCTCTTGCGTTCATGCGGCGGGGATGCAAGAGGGATGTTAAAACTGCTGGAGTTTGCTTCTGTTTTGGAGACAAACATAACGCTCGAGATGCTCTATTCGCTGCGCCCCAACGCGCAGAGCGGCGGCAGTTCCGAAGCCGGTGTCCATTACGATCTGGCATCCGCGATGATCAAGTCGATCCGCGGCTCCGACCCGGATGCGGCGATCTACTATCTGGCACGTCTCATCGAAGGCGGAGAGCCCCCGGAGTTTATCGCCAGGCGCCTGGTCATCCTGGCGAGTGAAGATGTCGGCAATGCCAACCCGCAGGCCCTGACGCTCTGTACTTCGGCAATGACCTCGGTCAAGATGATCGGTTATCCCGAGTCACGCATCATTTTGGCGCAGGCCGTCATCTACCTCTGCGCTTCGCCGAAGTCCAACAGCGCCTATATGGCGATCAATGCCGCACAGCAGGCCGTCCGTTCGGGCGAACTGCTGGATATCCCCAAAACCATCCAGCAGCACAACAGCGGCTACCTCTATCCGCATGACTTCGGCGGCTGGGTCGAGCAGCAGTACCTTGCCAAACCGTTACACTTTGTCGATTTCAAGGCGATCGGCTATGAGAAGAAGATGGGCGAGTGGCTGGATATGATTCGCGGCGTGGGTACCTCAGTCCACGAGTAAGTTTTTTTGACTATAAAGGCGTTAATTCTTTTTGAACCTTGTAGCCTTTCTCTCTGATATACCGTTCAATATTCCGAACGCGTTCTTTCATCTCTGGATGGGAACGATACAGTGAAAACGACTTCTCTTTTGGAAGATGCTCAAAGAAGTCTGTCGCACCGCCGACATATCCGTAATAACAGTGCATTAGCTCAACGGCATATATATCTGCTTCACTTTCCTGTATTTGTGAAAAATGGCTTTCACTGAGCGACATAGCACTGTTAAGGAGTTCTGAGATGTCTGAAAATCCTAACAAGTTACCGATGACCATGGCAGACAAGGTGCGTCCGATACCTTCGAGATGATCCCTGTTTTTGTAGTGACCAATCTCATGGCCCAAGACAAAAAAAAGTTCATTTTCAGAATGGACACTGTTCAATAGTCCGCGATTGAAGACGATCGTTCCGCCAGGCAGGGCAAACGCATTAATGGCTTTATCGTCGACGATATTGACGACAAAATGGTAGGGGCTGTTGTAGCATGTCTGCGATCGCTCAAGAAGGTCTTTCAATCGCAGAGACTCCTCCGATGAACTCCCGCTGGGATTCTGTTCAGTCTGTAAAAAAGAGAACAGTTTAATTTCGCGTTCTGTGGAGATGTTTTTAATACCGTATTCGAGGATGACACCAAACGTGAAATAGAGTACGGCGATACCGATAAAGAGCCCCGCAAACATCCAGAGCAGATCAAAAAGCGGAGATCGCTTTGAGATGTTGACCGAATCATCCGGAAGAGAAGTGTTGTATTTCAATATTTTAGCGCTGTACCGTAGGCCAGAACTTCAACACTTCCGATACTGCCTTTTAGATCGTTTTTGGAGATCGATGATGTTTCCAAACGGACATTGATAATCTCGTCAGCCCCTTTAGCATTCTCTTTCATGCGCAAAACAGCTTCGCGTCGTGCACGATCAAGAAGGGTTTCATAGGTGGTGACATTACCGCCAAAAATGTTTCTCAATGCAGCTACCAATCGTTTAAAGTAATCTATTGATATGACAACACTGCCATTGACTAAACGGCTCTCTTTAACACTCTCGGGACGTAAAGGTTTTTTGAGCATGATGGTGGGCAGTGAAGCATATTGCACCTCTCGTTGACGAATCGAACGGTAATGCTGTTTTTCAAGGTAGGAACCTACAAAATACCCCAATGCGATCAGGGTCAAAAATACAATTAAATCTACCATTACTCGACGCTTACAGCTGTTCCATAGACGTAAAGCTCAGCAGCACCGGCAGCAACAGAAGAGGTGGAGAAACGGACATTAACAATCGCATTTGCGCCTAATGATCTGGCCTGTTTGGTCATTCTCGCCATAGCTTCTTCTCTTGACTCGCTTAAGAGCTCAGTATACCCTTTAAGCTCACCGCCAAATACATTTTTAAAACCGGCCATAATATCTCTGCCGACATGTTTGGCGCGGACGGTTGAGCCGGAGACAACACCGTGGTGTGCAACAATGGTTTTTCCCGGAATCGTTTCAATATTGGTAATGTTCATACTCTCTCCTGTGTGTAAACTAGATAATGTTTATCTTATCTTAATAAACAAAAAATATATATACAATTGATCGCTAAGGCCGGAACAGAGGAGATGTTAGTATGAAGATAACGGCAATAGGCTTTTTTGTTAAATGAGAAAATGTACATACGGTTTGCACACCTTAAAGGTGTTGCCCAGCCTTAAATCAACCAAGTGGTTGGTTTAGACCGGCCTGAATCCCAATGTATAGAGAAGGCGTGATTATTATTTTTTACAGTACATAGCGGCGCGGTCTTTGTAGGACTGCAGCGTTGCCTGCGCATATGCGTCGTCGCGCATATTTGCCTTGTAATCGGCTATTTTTTTGGTGAACAGTTTGCACATCTCCGTATTATCGACCTCTTTCGGCTTTTCTGTTTTATGGTCAAATATAGAGGTGTCTGATGCGAGAAGAAACGAAGAGATGATGCTGAGCATTACAATAATCTTTGCCATTTAATATCCTTTAAAGATATGGTCATTACAAGTATAGTCCTTTTAAGTTAACGAAGTGGCACTTTTATATCACACAGTTATTTTGTTGATTAATTAGAATTATGTTTTATTACGGGTTGCGTCGCCTGTAGCTGAGCGCTTCCAGCAGATGGCTTTTCGAGATCTTATCGGCACTCTCCAGATCGGCGATGGTCCGGGCAACTTTCTGGATCTTCTTGATGCTTCGAAACGAGAGTTGGTAGCGGACGATCGCCTGCTCCAAAATTGCTTGTGCTTCACTCTCAAGCAGACAGAACCTGTCGATCTCGCTGTCCTCCAGCTGCCCGTTCAGCGCGCTTTGACCCCTCTCCATCTGTCGTTTATGGGCATACAGCACCTGTCTGTGGAGCGCTTCTGAACTGTGGGACGGGCTGTCTTCCGGGTTGATGTTCTGCATCTGGACATAGAGATCTATCCGGTCAAGAAACGGGTCGGAGAGCCGGTTCTTGTAACGCTGAATGTCGCGTTCGGTGCAGCGGCAATTTTGCGTTGTGCTCAAGAGGTTGCCGCAGGGGCAGGGGTTCATCGCTGCGACAAAAAGAAATGAGGTGGGGTACTCGACCTTGGTGTTGACCCTGGAGATGCGGATCTTTCTGTCTTCCAGCGGTTCTCTCAGGGCTTCGAGTACAGGTTTTTGGAAGTGGGGAAGCTCATCGAAAAAGAGAATACCGTTATGCGCAAGCCCGATCTCCCCTATCTGCGCCTTGTGGCTGCCGCCGCCAAAGACGGAAGCCGGTGTGGAGGTGTGGTGCGGTGAGCGGAAAGGGCGGAGGGGACTGAAGTGCGGCTCGACACCGTCAAGCGAGTCGAGTTTTGCAATATCAAGCAGCTCATCCGAGGTAACGGGCGGCAGGATGTAGTGCAGCCGTTTCGCAATCATCGACTTGCCGCAGCCCGGGCTTCCCTCCAGCAGCAGGTTATGCAGACCGCTTGCACTGACAAGAGCCGCCCGTTTGGCATTCTCCTGCCCCTTGATGTCGAGAAAGTCGATGGGGTAATGTTTCTGAAAATAGTAGGTCTCTTTGTTGGCCCGGTAGCTGGGGTATTCGATCTCGGCAGCGTTCTGACGGGTGACGTTGGTATCGTCGCCTTTCAAAAAAGCGATCGCATCATTTAGGTGCGCTACACCGATAAACTCGATATTGGGAATGTTGCGTACTTTGGTGAGACTCTCATTGGGGACAAGTACTTTTTGCATGCGGGTGCCGTTGGCAAGGGAGAGTACAAGCGGGTAGAGGAGCGCGTTCTCTTTAACGCGTCCGTCCAACCCGAGTTCGCCGAAAACATACCATGACGAGAGGTCGCTCTCCAGGCTGTCCAGCGCGATCAGCAGGGCAATGCCGAGATCAAAATGTGAACCGTTCTTGTTGACATCGGAGGGAGAGAGGTTGATGGTGATGCGCTTGGGCGGGAAGACGAAGCCGTTTGCCAGGAGAGCAGACTTGACACGCTCCCGCGCTTCGTTGATGGCCGTCGATGCCATGCCGACGATGGTAAAAGAGGGGAGCCCTTTGGTGAGCGTGGATTCGACAGAGACAGGGATGGCTTCAATCCCTTCGAGCGTGGCGCACTGTAATTTTTTCATGGGACAAATATACCGATAAAGAACTGAAAATAATATAATTTACCATATAATGTGGCAAACCGTCATAGAAAGAGGCGATTTGCGGCATTTTGTCTATGATTCACAGTGAAAAAAACAGTAGGATGGAGAGTGTAATGTTAGTCGTTGGATCAATCGCGCTTTTAGGCTCAGTGTGGGCGTTTTTATCGTACTATCGGCAGAGCAACCGCAGATGGGGCGAGAACCCCTGATCGCAGAAAGAGCAGTCGCTGGACTGCTTCAATAACGCACTGTCTGACTATTTGCAGGTCGCTTTGACAGGCATCGAGAAACCGATGTCGACATCGCTCCATGTCTTGCCCTGGTGAAGCGCATAGCAGGCGGTATTGATCGATTTCAGGGCTGCTTCAGCTTTAAAGTCCGTCAGGTCAATGACGCCCGAAGCACTCAGCATACCCTCTGTATAGCTGTATTTCATCGGTACGTCGCGGGTTACCCCGTTCATCACGACAGCGACGGTCACGATACCTGTATTGGCAGCGCTGTCACTTTTCAGTGAGCGTATCGTTGCCGAAATATCGGGCCCTGCCATCTGTTTGAAAAAGGCGTTAAGCAGTTTTTCGTCACGCCCTTTGTTGTTTGAGTCGACGCTGGCAACGGCAATGTTGACGCTCGAACCGGTCAAAAGCGCCTGCAGCTCTTTTGCGTTCTGGTGTGCGCCCTTGTAGCTGACATCCGTAAAGTGGCCGCCGACACCGACTTTCATAGGTGTTTTGAAGGCTTTCCAGGTGACATCGACACTGCCGGATTGGGAGAAAGTACAGTCCGCATGTACCAGTGCCATACCGAACAGTAGAGAGAGTGCTAAGGTTTTCATGATTGTGTCTCCAATGTAATTTTTGTTGATTATAGCAGAACGCTCTTTCGGTCTGCAACGGGCGGTCATAAATACTTGGTTCTAATAACGGTTGCCCATCGGTGCGTTGATCAGGTTAAAAAACTCGGCTCTGGTCTTTTCGTCTTTTTTGAAGAGGCCGCGAAGTGCACTCGATGTCGTTGTCGAGTTGATCTTCTCGACACCGCGCATCTCCATGCACATATGGCGTGCCTGGATCACGACGGCTACCCCTTTTGGCTCAAGCGCGCCCATGATCGCTTCGGCGATCTGCTCGGTCAACTGCTCCTGGATCTGCATTCGGCGTGAGAACACATCGACGACACGGGGAATCTTGGAAAGCCCTACCACTTTTCCGTCAGGAATGTAAGCGACATGCGCCCGTCCGATGATCGGCAGAAGGTGGTGTTCACAGGTGGAATAGACCTCGATGTCCTTGATCAGTACCATCTCGTCATTTGAGCTCGTAAAGATGGCCGACCGGAGGATCTCTGTAGGGTCCTCTTTATAGCCGCCGTACATAAACTCGTAGGCTTTGAAAACACGTTCCGGCGTTTTCAGGAGCCCTTCGCGCTCAGGGTCTTCACCCACACTTTTCATCATGGTCCGGACAGCAGACTCAAAGGCTTCTTGTTCGTTGTTTTTCACAATAGTACTCTTTAATAGATTTGTAAAACAATAGCACGAAACGACTGAGAAAAATCCATTTTCAAATGGCCGGCAGCTAAAACTAAGCTTGGTATCTTGCCGCTGCTTCTGCATTCTAATAGAGTTGTTAGCACTTTTTAGATATTATTGCCAAAATTTTTATCCAGCCGATATACTATAATATAGGGCAAACAACAAAGGGATTAGATGAACGTTACAACAAACAAAATCGATGCTGCCAACGCAACGATCGCAGCACAGATCACAAATGAGGCGATCGCTTCAAACGTAGACAAGATCGCAAAACAGCTTGCAAAGACAGCCAATATTCCAGGTTTCCGTAAAGGCAAAGTACCTGTCTCTGCTGTTAAAAAGCAGTACGGCGAGAAGCTGGACCAGGACGCAGAGGGTGAAGCTCTCCGTGAAGTACTGACTGCGGGTCTTGAAGAGATCGGTGTTGCCAATGAAGATATGATCGGTGAGCCTCAGGTAACTAAGTTTGAGAAAGGTGCTGAAAGTATCGATGTCGAAGTAACGGTTGCTATGCGTCCGGCGATCGATCTGGGCGACTATGCGAAACTTGTACCGGCATTCAAAAAACCTAAGATCACTGCAGCGGCTGTAAAAGAGCGTATCGACGAACTTGCAATGCAGCACGCTGAACTGATCACTGTCGATGAAGACCGTGCACTTGAATCCGGCGATACGGCGTTGATCGACTTTGAAGGTTCGATCGACGGTGAGCTTTTTGAAGGCGGTGCGGCGCAAGGTTTCTCACTTCTTCTTGGTTCAGGTCAGTTTATCCCGGGTTTCGAAGACCAGGTCATCGGTATGAAAAAAGGCGAAGAGAAAATCGTTAAAGTCACTTTCCCTGAAAACTACGGCGGTGAAGCCCTTGCCGGCAAAGACGCTGACTTCAAAGTAACCGTTCACGAGATCCAGACTAAAAAGAAACCGCGTCAAGATGCCAAACTTGCTGCGAAAATGCTTCCGGGTGAAGAGGAAGCAACCATGGATATGGTCAAAGAGAAGGTCCAGGAACAGCTTGAAAACGAAGCAAAAACCAAGCTTTACAATGAAGAGCTTAAGCCAAAAGTGCTTGAAGCCCTTGTCGAAAATATCGACGTAGCCCTTCCTAAGTTCGTTGTAGAACAAGAGATGGATATGGCCCTTAACAAAAAAGCGCAGTCGATGAGTGCAGATGAGATCAAAGCACTTCAGGAAGATGCGGCCAAAGTAACCGAACTTCGTGAAGAGGGTCGTGAAGAGGCTGAGCGTTCGGTCAAAGCGACATTCATCATCGATGCGTTGGCTAAAGCGGAAGGTATTGCTGTTGAAGAGCAGGAAGTCATGCAGACCATCTACTTCGAAGCGATGCAGATGGGTCAAGATCCTGCAGCTGTTTACAAGCAGTACCAGGAGTCGGGTTACCTTCCGGCGGTACAGATGGCCATGATCGAGGACAAGGTCCTTTCGAAACTTCTTAACGACACAAGCAAAGACGCGTAATGAGCTATATCCCTTACGTTGTTGAGAAGACAGGCCGTGGTGAGCGTTCGTATGACATCTACTCACGTCTTTTAAAAGATCGTATTATCATGTTGAGTGGTGAAGTGAACGATCAGGTCGCTTCAACAATCGTAGCCCAGATGCTTTTCCTGGAAGCTGAAGATCCGGAAAAAGATATCTACTTCTACATCAACTCACCGGGCGGTGTTGTCACAGCCGGTATGGCGATGTATGACACGATGAACTACATCCGTCCGGATGTTGCGACGATCTGTATCGGTCAAGCGGCTTCCATGGGGTCGTTTCTGCTGAGTTCAGGTGCAAAAGGCAAACGTTTTGCCCTGCCGCATGCCCGTATCATGATCCACCAGCCTCTCGGCGGTGCACAAGGTCAGGCGAGTGATATTGCCATTCAGGCAAAAGAGATTTTGCGCATGAAAGCCGAACTCAACGATATTCTGGCTAAAAATACAGGTCAGAAGATCGAAACGATCGAAGCGGACACCGACCGCGACAACTTCATGAGCGCCCAAGAGTCAATGGAG
>JBFFKK010000046.1:0-17940 GCA_041555445.1 Sulfurimonadaceae bacterium | reverse complement strand
TGAAGTTCTCGTTCATCACCCGCTCCAGTGAACGCCTGACCAATGTCAACTACCGCTGGTGGGCTATCCTGACCTTCTCCGGGATCAAAGGGGGGCTCTCCATCATTATGGTGCATCACCTGCCTGACAGCTTTGTCTATAAGGAGATGTTCACCCAGGTCGTCATGGGTGTCATTCTGCTCTCAATCTTTGTCTATGCCGCCGGTCTGATCGCAGTTATCGCCTATTATAAAGAGGCTTTTAAAAAGGATATGGAACTCGAGAGGCTCGCCCACTAATCGCTGTAGAGATAGACAAGGTCGCTGCTTCCGACATCGACCGGGAGCTCTTTGTGCAGCTTCATGTCTTTGCGAACCGGTTGTACTGTGACAAAAGGTTTGTTGGAGAGCCTTGCAAAACGCAAGTTGGCACCAAGCGCGCTTTCAAGATGCATCGCACCCACAAAAACGATCAGTTTCTCGTTCTCTTCGAGCCTCTCTGCGAGCTTCGCGCTCTCTCTGCCCATCATGCTGTCCCATGCCACCTGAACACGGTACATCCGTTCGCTGCACGCCTGCACCGATTCACCACTCTTTATTTTATGGCAGTGGTTGAAAAAAGGGGCCAAGAGCTGTTGATGCGCCGAGACGTTAAGGTCCAGACTGTCGTAAAATTCTTTCTGCTCTTCACTCATCGCCGTTATATTTTGCTCCGAGACCATCTTTTTAAACGACTTCTCCATATTGATACCGTACAGTTTTCCGCCATTGGCTATGACCGCGCTGTAGATGGGTTCCGTGAGATTGAAGTCGTAACCGACCTTCTTTTTCCAGTTGAGTGCTTTTGAGCCGTTGCTGTCGAGCTCTCCGTCTACATACCGCTGTAAAAGCGCATTGTCCTTCGGCGTGAACCACTCGTTTGCCAAGGCGATTCGGTATCCGCGCCCGGAGAGCCCGTTGACTAGCTCCGTCACCACTTTATGCGCATTGGCACTGTGGTGATGATCGCCCACAAAAATGACCTCATAGGGTTCGACACGATCAATAAAGCTCTTCGTGTCCAGACACTGGGCAGACTGCAGTGAGTAATGGTCGCAGGTTGGCGGTACCTTATGCGTGATGACGCTTCGCTCTTTCGAGCTGCAACCTGCTATGAGTAGTAATATGCCGATAAAAAATGATATTTGTTTCAATGCTAATTTCCTTTGCAGTATAATAACAGATATTATTGTAATAGGCAGACAATGGCATTCAACCTTAAACACTATCTTTTTCGTGCCTTTCGCGAACTTCTGTTATATCACCATAACTCGCTTGAGTTCAGGGCCAAACTTTATGCCGCATTGATCGCAGCCAATGAACAATTCGGAGAGTGTGAACTGGACATTGTCGAAGAGGCCGGAATGGCCATCTATAACGATGAAAACAGGGCTAACACACTCCGCCTCACCGTAGAGGAGTACCTTGAAAAGATCGTCGAAGACAACGGACTGGCGATTGACGAACTGATCGAGCATCTCATGATCGACCTGAAAGATTATCCCCGTTATGCGGACAAGATCACCATAGAAGAGTATGAGAAGATCATGATGTGTTGTGAGGATGAAGAGAGCAAAATATATCAAGAGCGGATCGTTGCACTTTACCAAAGGTTAAAAGATGATTATGAAAAACGTCGTAAGTAGTCTGTTTCTACTCCTGCTTTTAAGCGGTTGCGAAAACAGAACCGAACCGGTTGAAATTGAAGATGAGACGCAGATGCCGCCTCTGGAACAATATGAACAAGGTCATATTGAAACGCACTCTACTGAGTAGAAACGGCCTCTATGACTGCTGGTATGGGACGAGCTGGTAGCCCTCTCTGGCCAACTTCATAACGCCGCCGACAAGGTTTTTTACATTATACCCCTGCTGTTTCATAAAACCGGCTACCTGTGCCGTACGGGAGCCCGTACGGCAGATCAAACCTATCTCGACATCTTTCCCGCCGAGCGCATCCATCTGCTTTAAAAAGCCCTCTGCATCATAGCCGCCGCGCTCATCGAAAAAAGTGATCGTCTTACAACCCGGGACAATACCGGTCTCCATCCATTCGCCTTCCGTCCGGATGTCGACGATGATCATCTCCGAATTTTCCAATAGTTCTTTGTCGGGAGTCACATTTACACTCATCATATACCTTATAAATAAAATTCAATAGAATTATACCTAAAGTGGCCGACACAATCTTTAGAGAAAAAAAGCAACTCGGGTATTTAAGTTGACAGTGAAGCGTTTTTCCACGTTCCCTATTTTACATCGATCTCATCAGCAGAAAGCGCCACGCCAAAGAGCGGTCCCTGCATCATCACATAGCCCTCTTCTTTCAAACGTTCTTTCTCCTGATCATTTCGGACACCGTCAGCATGGAGCTGCAGTCCCATGCTGCGGACCAAAGCACTTGCTGCCGTGACGACCACACTGTTCTCTGCCACGTCTGTGATCAACGCACGTGCGATCTTGACATTGTGCACCGGTAAATGACTTAAATAGAGCAGTGATGTATCTGCGATTCCAAAATCACTGATCGTCAGTCTAAAGCCCATCTCCGCCAATGTCTGTAGCGCTTCAAGCGAACGTTTTTGCTCATTGATGAGTTCACTTTCGGATACGGCGATCTCAATCTCTTCAGCCTGAACCCCGTGGCTCTCTATCATGTTCTTCAGTGCAGCCGTAAACGCTTTGTCCAGGATCGTCTTCATCGAGAGGTTGAGGATGATCCGCCTCTTTTCCATCCCTTTCGCTCTCCATAACCCTGTCTGCGCAATAGCTGCTTTCAACATCCACTGCTCTATCTTGACAAAGACGCCCATATCCCTTGCCAGCTGTTTAAAATCGCTGAAGTCGATAAGCCCGTTATCAGGGTGCTGCCATTTAACATCGACTGCATAACCGGAGACCATACCGCGATCGACATCGATCTGCGGCTGATAAGAGAGTGTAAGCTCTTCCTTTTCAACAGCGCTGCGCAAGGCCGTCTCGTCTGCCATACGTTTGAGTGCAAGCTCTTTCATCTGCGGCGTATAGAACTGATAGTTGTCACGGCCTTCCTCTTTAGCCTTGTACATCGCCGTATCGGCACTCTTAATGAGCTGTTCGGAGGTCTCACCGTTTTGAGGGTAGACACTGATACCGATACTCGTCCCAAGGTGTAGTTTCTGCTCGCCCAGGATAATAGGTTCTTTGACAATGGAGACGATCTTGTTTGCGACCACTGAGATCGCTTCCGGAGTCTGAAGGTTCTCCATGATCACCATAAACTCATCGCCGCCCAGACGGGCGATCGTATCTTCGGTCCTGACACTTGCATTAAGGCGCGTCGCAAAAAACTTCAGGACTTCATCACCGACCTCATGCCCCAAAGTATCGTTGATCTCTTTGAAATGGTCAAGGTCGATAAAAAAGAGCGCGATCTCTTCCTGATGGCGTTTTGCCTTGCTGATCGCCTGTTCCAGACGGTCATTGAAGAGGGCTCTGTTAGGCAGGCCTGTCAGCGCATCATGATGCGCTTTGTAGGCCAGAGAGTCTTTCTGACGGTTCAACTCGGTGTGTGTCTTATCGAGATCGTCCAACATACTGTTGAAGTTCTTTGCCAACTCACCTATCTCATCTTGACTGTAGACCGGGATCTTGTTGTTAAGGTTTTTGGTCTCAATGATCTTGCTGGTCAGCGTGTTCAGCTGCGCGATCGGGTTCAAGATAGAGTCCCGTAACAGTGCCCGGTATTTGTAGGTCGCAAGAATAGAGGCGATGACAATAAGCGACAATACGAGTATCTCGAAGAGCATCTGGTAGATAAAGGCATATAGGGAGGCGACAATGACGATCGATCCGACCTGTTTCTCATCAGCCACGATAGGGATAAGAGTATACAACAGCAGTCCTTGCCACTGCTGACGTCCGTCATACTTGAGATGTTCCAACATTGCTTGATCAAGATTCTGTTCTTTGGCAAGATGATAACTGCCAAGGACATTGGACTCTTTACCCAGAACATAAGCGTGATGAACCTCGTCTTTATGTCGAAGCGAAAAGAGGATCTTGCGGATCTGCTCCGTGTCATCAAACAAAACAGCCGGTGCGATGTTGTCGGCAACGACCATAGTCAGCGTGTTAACATGATTTTCGAGCAGCGATTTTTCATTGTTATATTGATAGATAAGTATAAAAAAGATCGAGATGGACCCTACCAGCGCCACCGTTGAAACACCCATGAAACGCAGTTTTTTGGCAATGGAAAGATTGTTATAGTAGTGAAATAGCTTTTTGTACATATTGGTTTGCACGATTCCCTTTTTTCGATAAGCAGTATCTAAACGCTAAAAGTACCAGAACGCAAAGTCCCCAATACCCTTTGATTTTTTATATCCTACCATTTTTAGACTTTATATAGTGTTCGCAAACGACTGTTTTATGTTATATTCAGGGGTTTAAGAGGTGCTCTGATTTACAATATGAAATATATATCTGTACAAGATTCACGTTCAAAAGCAGGAGTATCCCCGTATGAGGCATTTGGTAAATATCATCACCGTTGTAATGCTCTCCGTACTCTCTGCTTCGCTTTTGTTTACAGGATGTACCAAACAACCCAAAGAGATAGAACAGGTCGAAGAGGTACTGTTTCCAGTGACAATGTATGTCAAAAAAGACGCCCCGCCTTTTAAACAGGGGCAATCGGTATCGGTTCTCGCCATAGATGGTGATCTCGCCATAACCCAAGAGGGAAAAATCCCTCTCTCCAACCTTGAAGCGCAGCGAAGCAGCTTCAGACTGACCATCAACACGCAACCATCAGCAACCGTCAGGATACTGAATATCAAGCCAAAATACAGCGACGGCATGTGGCTTTCACCCGGCGAATACCACATCGAGGTCACAAAGCCCGGTTACAAAACCTATACGCAGTGGATCGTTGTTGACAGCGACAAAACATTACGGATAAAACTCAAGGTATCTATTTTGAAGGCCAACGGTACGATATCATGGCTGAAAGAGGATCATCTCTTCTCCACTGAGGAGATGATCTGGTATTACGGGGAGGACGAAGCCGAAAAGATGAACTGGCAGACGGCAACGGAGTACTGCCGTAATCTCGAAATCATCACCTACGGTTATCAAAGCAGCGACTTCATGCTGCCGACTGATACAGAACTGCTTCAGCTCTACCGTAATAAACCGGTCATTGTGCCCCCTAATATCTACTGGACATCAACGACAGACAGTGAGCATGAGAGTTATGCCAAATATGTCAATCTTGGCAGCGGTGCGAACAGCTGGTACAAAAAACATGGCAAGACCTATACCCTGTGCCGACAGCAACTGCTCTATCCGAAGAAGTTCTCCCTCCAGGAGCTGGCATCGGCGCTTGCCGACCAGGAGATGAGCCGTAAGATCTCTCTTGTACACATCGAGGAAAAGCCCTCACTAAATCAACGTGCATTAGATGCTCTGCAGATGGCGCTCTTTATAAAATATGGCTCGCCCCTGGTCCGAAACGTTGCCTACAATGCAGCAAAAAGGGAGCTGACCTTTGACCTTATTTCACAAAACAGTGATGAACAAGGGGTGCCTTATTATCAAAAGAGGGTGTCACTTGAGGTTGAGAATAGTGATGCGCAGGCGATGCGTGCAAAACTTATGGACCCGAACTTTACGCCTATCGTTGAGTTCAAAGTCACCGAGGGTCAGCTCAGTTTCAACGGTATCTAGAAGCTGCGTCCGACCTTACAGCGAAAAACGTTCGGGGTCAAAAAAGCTTTCATCCGAAATATTTGAAAATGCGGCGTTGACCGAGGTGAAGATGTCGGGATATTTCTCTTCCATCCCTTTTAACATCTCTTTCATCTCGGCACGGGCATAGGGCATCTTCACGTCAAAACGCATACTCGGGCAGGCCTCATCGCCAATCGCTTCCAGACCGTTGTCTTCAGCAAAAGCACGCAGTTGGCGCTCGCGCATCTGGATCAGCGGACGGATGACGACCAGTCCGTTCCCGGCTCTGTATTTCGGTGACAACGCCCGCATCTGTCCGTTATAGATAAGGTTCATAAAAAAGCTCTCGACCGCATCGTCGAGGTGATGCCCCAAGGCGACTTTGTTGCAGCCGAACTGCTCTGCCGCCGAGTAGAGCGACCCGCGTCGCATGCGTGAGAAGAAAGAGCAGAATGAGGAGTTTTTACGGATCTTCTCCTGGGCCGTCTCATAGATCTTTGTGTCATGGATCTCATAGCGGATCCCATACTCTTTACAGTGCTTCGCCAGATAGTCAAAGTTTTCGCCCATCCCATAGCCGACCGTCACCGCAATAAACTCAAAGTCGAAAGGGGCACGGCGCTGCTGCTCTTTAAGCGCATGGATCAACGTCAAAGAGTCTTTACCGCCGCTCAGCCCGACAAGGATTTTGTCCCCCTCTTCTATCAGCTCAAAAGCACCGTTGGTCTTGCCCAACTGCTTCATGATCTTTTTAGAAGGGACGATAGAGGGTGTTTTATCTCTCAACTCTATCAACCATTTTCATAATAAAATCGGCACTGATCTTGGCAGAGCTCTCCATAAAGGCATCGAAATTAAAGCTTGCGTCCGTATCCGCCGTGTCACTGATGGCGCGCAAGATAAAGACAGGGACATTCAGGGAGTGGCAGACTACGGCTACCGAAGCGCCCTCCATTTCCAAGGCATCCGCCTTGAACGTACGCTCAATGAAGGCTTTGCGCTCAGGGTCGTGAACGAACTGATCACCGGTGGCGATCACACCCTCTTGAAGAGGAACATCCATCTCACCGGCCACTTCAACGGCAAGTTTACGCAAGGCCTTGTCCGTTTCGACAAACTGCGAACCGCCCGGTACAAAACCGTGCGGGTGACCAAAGGCGGTAATATCCAGGTCGTGCTGGCAAAGTGAGCTTGCAGCGATCAGGTCACCGATCTTAAGTGCCGGGTTGATCCCGCCGGCCACGCCGGAGAAGAGCATCTTCTCAACACCGAAATGGTGGATCATCGTACTTGCCGTCAGTGTCGAAAAGACCTTGCCGATCTTCGAATAGGCGATCACAAGGTCAACACCCTTATAGTTCCCCTCATAATAGGTATTGTCGGCAATATCCGTACTCGTATACTCACCCACTTTTTCGAGGATAGGTGCGATCTCTTCGGGCATTGCACCCATTATTCCTATTTTCAATGCAGTTCCTTCTGTATGACTTCTATTTTATTATCAAATTTCGGCAGTTCGACCGTGATCTCGCCTTTTCTGTTCAAGAGGCGGCTGCCGCCCCAGAAACCCAGACCGTCTTCAAAGCCGACACGGTTGACAAAGACCACTTCAGCCTGCATATCTTGTGCCGCTTTTGACAGCAGTTTCTGCCAGGTTGCTTCGATCTCAAGACCATCGTCACTGAAACCGCGTGCCGGTGACGCTGCAAGAACATAGATGATCTCGGGATGTTCGTCTTCAAGATCTTCCAGAAGGTTCACCTCCCAAAGATCCTCACAGACCAGCATCGCAGCACGGCCGAAACGCGTTTCGAAACTTTTGATCTGGTTGCCCGGTCTGAAGTAGCGAGCCTCTTCGAACATCCCGTAGTTCGGCAGGTGTACTTTATGATGGGCATGGACCATTGTCCCCTGCGAAAAGTAGAGCGCTCCGTTATAAAACCCGTTCGCCTCTTTCAGCGCAGCACCGATAACAATGTCAATATGGAGACTCGCCTCTTTCAGGAGACTCAATTCATCCAATGTCCATGCATCTTCATGCAGTTTGTCCTGCAGCATATAACCGTTAAGAGAGAGTTCGGGAAAAATAATAACATCGGAGAGTTCGGATGCGTTCTCGATATATGACAGAGCCTCATCCAGATTGCTTCGGTTTAATCGAGGGGCATTCTGGACAAGGGTCAGACCCTTAGGAAACCGGCTCATGAAAGCTCTTCAAGGACCTTTTGCAGCGAGTCCATATCACTCACATTCAATGTCGGCATATCTTTGTTGATACGGCGGTTCATCCCTTTAAGAACAGAACCGTTACCAAACTCGATCGCCATATCGACATCCTCTTTGATCGCAACGATCGACTGCTTGTAAAGAACAGGTTTGACCAGCTGTTCTGTTACCAGTTCGAGCGCCTGCTGTTTTGTCTCATATGGTTTAGCCGTGACATTGGAGATAACCGGTGCGACAAACGGATCATGCAGCATACGCTCCAGTTCCGCTTTCAGCGGTGCCTGTGCAGGTGCCAGAAGCGGGCAGTGACTGGCGACAGACATGTTCAGCAGCAGTGCACGTTTTGCACCGGCCTCTTTGAATGCGTCTTCCATGCTCGCAAGGTCCGGCTTAAGACCGGCAATAACCAGTTGTCCGTCCTGATTGTAGTTCGCCGGCCAGATCTTTTTATTCTCTTTATTGCGGGCATCCAGACAGATCTGCTCTATCGCGGCATCGTCAAGACCGACAATCGCCATCATACCGGCTTCGATTCCATCGCATGCCGCCTGCATCAATGTACCGCGCTGGTGAACCAGTTCAACAGCATCAAGGTAATCAATGGCACCCGCAGCACAAAGAGCAGAGATCTCACCGAGCGAGTGACCAAGCAGAAGCGCCGGCTTAAGGTCATGTTTTTGCTGGAACAGTTTATAGGCAATAATGCTCACAAGTAGAATAGCGGGTTGCGTGTACGCCGTCTGGTTGATCTGCTCGTTCTCTTCAAAAAGAAGTGCTTTAAAATCGACACCGATACGTGCCCCCGCCTTGTCAAACATCTCTTTTGCAAGATCAGAGTTCTCATAAAATGACTTACCCATCCCGATTGTCTGACTTCCCTGGCCAGGGAAGATCATTGCAACTCTTTTACTCATTCATTTTCCTTTTATTTTCTTTGTTATTCCAGACCGTATTGGCTGTTTTCAGCTATCTTCTTTCGAAGTGTGTTCCGGTTGAGCCCCAGCTTGTCGGAGAGCTGAAGTTGAGACTTGAACTGTTTTAATCCGACACGGATCAACGGTACCTCATACAGATGCAGAAACTTTCGGTAGTCATTTTTTGACCCGAGTTTATCACTTAAATACTGCTCTATTATCCCGATCAGATCATTTTCACTGATGTTACTGAACTGGTAGTGTAAAAAAAGCTGTCTGCGAAGCGAGATGGCATTTTTACTTAGATCGAACTCATATGTCGGTATCTCGAACGGCTTGTCCTCACCAAAGATGGTATTTGCTTCATTAATGAAAAGTTCCATCAACGGCGCAATGTCTTCCAGGCGCTCGCGTAGCGGCGGGATATGGATACGGACACTAAAGTTCTCCTCCATCAACTCGTTTAGAGCATTATCCCTGCTTGTAACAAGTACACGTACATTTGATGCAGCGATCGCATCGATGAGGCGTTTTAGATTAGGGGCCTCTTCAATGTGGGTAATGATAATCTCTTTGTTACTGTTGATCGCCTCTAAAAGTTCATCAAAATTTTCTGTACTGAATATCGGGGCATTAGGAAGAATGTAACGCGCAAGCGTGAGCTTACCCGTTCCATGTTCACCGTAAATGAGTGCATTTACGTTGAGTGTTTTTAATAGATTCGCAGTTTTAAATGCTTCTGCAGAAGCACGCGATGTCCCTAAAAAATTAGTGACAGCCACAGCCTGAGCCACATGACTCACCTTCAGCAGGAGCATTTTCAGCTGGAACACCCGAAAGGATTTCGTCAGCTGAAGCGTCGCGCACGTTGTTGATTGTAACTGTGAACATCAACTCTTTACCCGCAAGTGGGTGGTTAAAGTCAACGGTTACGTTCTCTTCACCGATCTCTTTGACAGTAACCTGAACAGTACCGCCGTCTTCACCTTGTCCGTATAGAGTTTGTCCTACTTCAAGCTCGATACCGGCAAACTGCTCTTTTGGTACCTCTTGTGTTGCTTCAGCATTGTATTCACCGTATGCATCTTCAGGTTTGACAAGAACGTCGCCCTTATCACCAATAGACATATCGGCAATTCCAGCTTCAAGACCTGGAATGATCTGACCTTTACCGTAGATAAATACCAGTGGAGCACCACCTACATTTGAGTCAACGATCGTTGCTCCGTCTTTTACTTCGTATTCAATAGAAACAACTTGATTTTCTGAAATTGACATTTTAATTCCTCTTTTGGCCAATTTGGCCTTTTGATAATTTAACCGCGATTTTAGCAGATTAATCTATGGATTGGCTGAAAATTAATCAGTAGCCTGTCCTGTAAGTATCAATCGTCTTTGAAAACAGATAAAAAACGTTATATATTTCTTGTTGAGCAGACAGAAGAGTCAGTTACCGAAGTAAGAAGGGTGAGAAGTAGGAAAGCTGTGCAGATCTCACCGGTTGAGCGTAAACAGAGAAATCCAGTGTTACGCCGTATTCAATGCATAATGCTCTGAACTACAGCTTGGACAGGTAACTTTCTGCTTTTTGCGCCTCACTGGAACCCGGGTATTTGGCGATAACGGCATTGTAGAATTTTTTCGCATTTGCAACATCACCCGTTTTCTCCATTGAATAGGCCGTACGTAACATCAATGTCGGCATATACGATGCTTTTTTGTAGCGGGATGCACTCTCTTTGTAGTGAGCGATCGCCGGACCATAATCATTGAGTGCAAAGTAGCACTGCGCGATCATATAGTGGCCGTAGGCAGGTTTATACTTGCGGTTTACCAGTTCTTTATAATCGTTCAGCGCTTTCGAATAGTTCTTGTTGTCATAATTTTTCTTTGCCTGCGTGGCAAGATCACCGCTGCCAACTTTCGAACTGCTCTGTTTGGCTTTCTTTTTCAACTCGTTTGCGACCAGGAGCTTAAAGGCATTGACGTCTTCAACCAGTGCGTTGTGCTCTTCTTTGGTCACGCTCTGCTCATCAATAAGCTTGCCCAACTCTTCGATCGCCGTTTTAAGCTGGACGATATTTTCACCGTTGGTTGCAATCTGCGTTTCAAGTGCGAGTAGACGCTCCTGGGTATTGGCCCCTTCGTTTTCGCGTGTTTTGGTTATATCGCCAAGCGCAACTTTATTTTTCTGCGATTTCATCGCAATCGATTCCAAAACAGACTGAAGCCCGTCAATACGCTCTCGCAGAGACTCTATCTCGCTTTTTTGGGAGTTAAGTTTACGATTGTTCTGTTTTAACGTCTTGTTGTTTTGAAGGATCTTCTTCTCTGCAGCTGTAAGTCCGTACGGGTTGTCGCTGTCAAGGTCACCTGCCCCGAACGCCGACGGTTCATCGGCTAGAAGGGTGAAAGAAAGAAAAAAAAGGGAGAGAGATAGTGCGATACGCATTTACAATCTATGGTAGAAGTTTGAAGTCTACGCGGCGGTTTTTAGACCAGCACTCTTGTGTTTTTTCTGTACAGACAGGGTTGCTTGAACCATAACTTACCAAGGTGATACGCTCTGCAGCAATACCGTCGTTGATCAACTCATCTTTAACCGCGTTGGCACGCTTAAGACCTAGTGCGAAGTTGTATTCGTCTGAACCCCACTCGTCACAATTACCTTCAAGTTTAAGGGAGTAGTTACTTGCAATGTTCATAGCTTCAGTATCACTTTTGACAAGTTTCACGTTTTGACGCAGTGTATCAATATCTTCGTCTGCCAATTTGTATTTGTCAAATCCAAAATAGATAGGTGACATTTTTGCTTCAATACTCTCTAGTGTCATTGTTCCTGCATCGAGATCTGTCGACTTGATACCTGATTCTGTATCTGCTGCACTGCCTTCATCAACAATGTTGATCTCTTCCTGGTTAGCATTTGCTGCCGAATCATCGACTGTCGGTTCAGAACCGCCACATCCCGTAAATACTAACATCGCAGTAATCGTACTTGCGTAAAGTAAAGCTTTCATTTTATTCCTTCGGATAGTTTGATAGCGATTTTAGCTTTTTTTTCATAAAGAGAAGCTAATCGTATCAATTTTTAGAATTATAATTAAGAATATGCAACAGAGAGTAAACTTAATGTTGGAGAGGCCGTAAAGATATGTTATCGGGTAAAACAGAAGAAGCGCCCAGCATTAGGCGCCTCAGAGGCCCTGATGCTTCCCCTGTCAGGAAAGAGCTACCAGTCGATAGACTGTATAGCACCGCCTTGGAGAGGGAATAGATAATTTTTATTTTGATTAAGACGGATTACGCCGATAGAGCTCTGGTTTTTATATTTTTTGACAAACAGTACCGTGCCGCCGTCCCGCGAGAAGAGAGGATGTTCATTGATACCGGTGACCGTCAACCGGCGGATAAAGTCCGTTTTAGTCGAAATCAGGTGTAGATTAAAGGTGTTGTTCGAAAATGCGTTAGAGCTTTCACGCGCTTTATAGATGATGTAGTTGTCATGTGCCGTACATGATGAGTTGCTTTTTCCGACATAGACCATCTGCTCGGTTGCTTGAGAAGCGATCTGTTTTGAGAAGACATTCGGATAACCCAGGCGATTTGAGATAAAAGCGATTCTGCCGTCAGCCATGTATTGTGCATTAACATCGATGCCGCTGTATTTGGTGATCCGCGTCAGCTTTTTGGAAGAGATGTCATATTCATAAACATCCGGCTGTCCTTTCGGTGCCATTGTAAGCAGCAGTTTTTGACCGTCTTCACTGACATCCGAACAGACCAGCATACCGTCTGATGAGAGTACGGAGACATCACTTTTATCATACACGCCGTGTTTGCGGAGTTCTGGCGTTCCGCTGGTCAAACTTGTGTAGTAAAAATATTTTTTACTCCCGTCGGTCCATTTAGGAAAGACGTTCAGGCCGTTGCGTTTGATCGAAAACTGGTAGCTCAAAGTGTAATCGGTAATCAGGATCTCTGACGTACGCGGGCTTGTCGATCTGGAAATGATCACTTTCTCTTTCATCCAGTCAACCGGATCTTCACCCATAAAATCATTGAGCGCAGCTGCGATGGTATGCACTAAAAAGACATATTGTTTTGGGTTGTTAATACGATAGTTGAGTTCATGCATCACCTTCTCTTTGTTGAGAAGATTGACATTAACGACCATCACCCCGTTGTCATCGACCAATTGGTAACGGAGTACATAATCCAACTCTTTATGCGTATCTGCGACCCCCTCGTCGTTGAAATCGACTTTGACATAGTCACGATCGACATTGAAGATACTCAGTACGTTCAAGTCGCTTACCATGACACGGAAGAAACGCTGGCTGAGACCGTCGCTGAAGTCGACTGATGCATCTTCTACTGCAATGGACGGAAGCGAATCAACACTCTTCTTGACCTCGATAGTCGCATCCGAACCCCACAATATAAGTGCTGAAAAAATCACTCCAAAGATAATACGCATTATTACTCCTCTACTGTTAAAATAATGTCCAGCGAGATCGACTTCCCGTCTGGATTTTTCGGAAATGTCATTCGCTGAAGGCGTCTTTCCAGTCTGTCAACTTCTTCGTTGAATATGGTAACACCGGAATAGACCAGAACGCGGTAACCGGTAACATTTCCATTGGCATCAATTCGTACACGGACCTTGGCGCTTTCGCCTTCACTGCTGGCCGGTGGATAGAACTTGGCTTTGACTTGTGCATGTATTTTAGCCAAATATTCATTTACCTCTGGTGCCGTGGAAGCGGACCCGCCGACCACTTCAATGGAGGGCTTTACCAATTCGATGGTTTTGATCTTGTCGCTCGCTTTGTGCGATTGTGTCACCTCTTTCGTCTCGATGCGCTTTTCAATCGCAGCCAGACGTTTTGAATCGAGTTTCTCCTCTTTCTTCTCTACTTTTGTATCGGCACTCTGTGTCCACACATCGTCAAAGAGAGAAGAGACGTCCGTTTCAACCGTATCGGGTGTCGTTTCCATCTCATCGGTGACAGGTTCGGGTTCGGGTAAAGGTTCCTCTTTAGGTGTCGGTCTCGGATCGGGTTTGGCATCATTTTTTGTCGGCAGCGGCGTCACCATGTCCATCGAAACCGATATGTAGTTGTCTTTTTGCATCGCAAAGGTCTCTATCGAGCTTTTGTGAAGGATGACCAGAATAAAAAGAAGAACAACGGCGGAAAAAAGAGTGAAAGAGATAAGACCGCTTATATAAAAGTAACGCTCTTCACGGCTGCTTTGCACCATCACCTATCCTGTCTGTTTTTGAAAGTGTAACGTGTTGCAATTAACCGTTAGTAGCCAGTGAGACTTCGGTAAATCCCGCCTGTTTGACCGCACCGAGAATTGACATGACTAGACCGTAATCAAGTGCTTTGTCCGCACTGATAAGAACGGTCGCCTCTTTGTCAAGTTTTTCAGCATAGCGGTAGAAATTATCGGTAAAACCGGCAAGCTCGAAATTCTCTTTATTGACAGTTATTTTACCGTTTTCGTCAACAGTGATGTGTACGGGTGCTTTTTTCTCGATCTGCTTTGTGGCAGAACCTTGCGGCAGTTTGATCATCTCTTCATAGATGACGGTCGGCGCAATGACCATGAGAATAGCTAGAAGGACCAGCATGACGTCGACCAGCGGCGTTATGTTAAGTTCCGGAGATTCTTCCCAATCGAAATCGACCATTATGCCTCTTCGGCCATCTGTGAAAGTACGGAATCGCGCTGCATACGGATAAGACCGTTAAGCTCATAGGCACGACGTTTAAGGATCTGGTGATAGGTGTACGCGAAGATCGCGACAAAGATCCCGCCTGCAGTCGCGATCAGCGCATCGGAGACACCTGCGGCAATCATGTTCATGCCACCGGCACCGCCAATGTTATCGAAGGTATCCAGAATGGAGACAACGGTACCGAACAGACCGATAAACGGTGAAGTCGAAGCAACGACCGACAGATATGAGAGCCCTTTGGTAGACTCTTTGCTTGCAGAGAACATTCCCAAGTCAAAGATCTCTCTTGTCACTTTGGAACTGGCACTTAAAAACTTGTAGAGGTAAGCATTCGTCGTGACGTTGGAACCGCCCATAAGAAGCTGTTCCAACGAGAGTGTTTCACGCTCTATCCAGCTGTTTAGTGATAAAAAACGGTAGTAAAAGACCCAGTTGACCAGTATGAAGTAGATCGAGAGAAGTGCCAACACCATAAGTGTGACACTATGACTTTGGGAGATAAAGTCAGAAAAGTTTTCCATAAGCCTACACTAGCTTATGTGCTGCCGATTCGATCTTTGCAGATACGGAAGCGATAGCAAGATTAGAGTCAGAGACGTCTGCAAGAAGTGTCTTGGCATCATCAAGTGCTTTGGCGATTTCGCTTTCGCTTTCGCCGCGAATTGCAACAGCACCGTCAACAAGTACAACAACTTTCTCTTCGTTGACCTGGACAACGCCCCAGTTTACAACGATAGATTCAACGCTTTTGTCCTCTTTTTCGATATCAACAACACCCGCTTTAAGCTGTGTTGTGAGAGAAGCGTGATGAGGAAGAACACCAAATTCTCCCTCTTCACCAGGTAGTGTAACCTCTACAGCCGTACCGTCGTAGATAAGTCCGCTCGGTGTTACAACTTCTAATTTAAGAGTTTCCATTGTTAGCCTTTATGTTAAAGAGTAGCCGAGCTACTATTTTTTCTCGGCTTTAGCGATAGCCTCTTTCATATCACCAACCATGTAGAATGCAGATTCCGGCATATGGTCATATTCACCCTCAAGGATTCCTTTGAAACCTTTGATTGTGTCTTCAAGGCTAACATATTTACCTGGCGCACCTGTAAATACTTCAGCAACGAAGAACGGCTGAGAAAGGAACTTCTCGATCTTACGAGCACGTTCAACGATCGATTTGTCATCTTCAGAAAGCTCATCCATACCAAGAATCGCAATGATATCCTGAAGGTCTTTGTACTTCTGAAGTGTCTGCTGTACACCACGAGCCACTTTGTAGTGCTCTTCACCGATGATCGCAGGATCAAGAAGGCGAGATGTAGAGTCAAGAGGATCAACTGCAGGATAGATACCTTTTTCTGCAATCTTACGGTTAAGTACTGTTGTTGCATCTAAGTGAGCAAAAACAGAAGCTGGAGCCGGATCCGTCAAGTCATCCGCAGGAACATATACCGCTTGAACAGAAGTAATTGAACCTTTAGTCGTTGATGTAATACGGTCTTGAAGCGCACCCATCTCACGTGAAAGTGTCGGCTGGTAACCAACGGCTGAAGGGATACGGCCAAGAAGTGCTGACATCTCAGAACCAGACTGTGCAAAACGGAAGATGTTATCGATGAACATAAGAACATCAAGACCCTTCTCATCACGGAAGTACTCAGCCATTGTAAGACCAGTAAGCGCGATACGGTTACGTGCTCCTGGAGGCTCAGACATTTGACCGTAGCACAGGGCAACTTTGTCCAATACGTTCGATTCTTTCATCTCGTAGTAAAGGTCGTTACCTTCACGTGTACGTTCACCGACACCGGCGAATACTGAAAGACCCTCGTGACCGTGTGCAACGTTGTGGATAAGTTCCATGATGATGACCGTTTTACCAACGCCCGCACCACCGAACAGACCGACTTTACCACCTTTTGCGTATGGTGCAAGAAGGTCGACAACTTTGATACCTGTCTCAAACATCTCAGTCTTAGTCGACTGCTCGATGAATGGAGGAGGATCACGGTGGATAGACCATGTTTCAGCATCAGTAACCTGATCGCCGCCATCAATTGTCTCACCGATTACGTTGAAGATACGTCCAAGGACTTTATCACCAACCGGTACGCTGATAGGCGCGCCTGTTGCAACAGCTTCCTGACCACGTACAAGACCTTCACTCATATCCATAGCGATCGTACGGACACGACCACCACCGATGTGTGCAGCTACTTCAAGAACAAGACGGAATGTGTTTTCGCCAGTTCCACCTTTAACATCAATTGCTTCGTTGATCCCAGGAAGTTTTCCTTCGAATTCAACGTCAACAACTGGACCCATGACTTGGACTATTTTACCAACCATTCTTTCCTCCATTATTTCATTGACTCAACGCCACTGATGATTTCAATCAGTTCGGTTGTAATTGCTTCTTGACGCGCTTTGTTGTATTTAACATTAAGCGTCTTAACCATCTCGTTTGCATTGTTCGTTGCCGCATCCATCGCCTGCATACGAGCAGAGTGCTCAGCTGCGACAGAGTCGATCAACGCATAATACATGTTGTACTCAACATACTTCGTAAGCAGTGAATCCAGCATCTTCTCGCTGTCTTCCGCTTCAATCTCAAGAAGCGAGTTCTCTGTACTGTCAGCACAGTCAAACGCTTCTGTATCAACCGGAAGTACACGATCTACGTGTAACTCTTGCGTGATCATGTTTTTATATCCGTTATGGATAATGTAAACACCATCAGTCTTACCCTCTTTAAAGTCATTGATCGATGTCGTAATGAACTCAGCCGCACGGTCCATGTCTGGAGCGGAACTGAGGTCAGTCACTTCATCCAACAGTTCAACTTCGTTGTATTTGTAGTACTCGACACCTTTCTTACCAATACCGCGAAGACGTACTTTGACTTTCTCGTCTTTGAACTCTTTCATCAGTTTGTTGACTGCTTTCAACGTTTGAATGTTGAAACCGCCACATAAACCTTTGTCAGCCGTTACAAAGATAATATCAACCATTTTGGGCGCTTCGATCTTCTCGAAACAACGGTTGTCAATGCCACCCATTTTAGTACATTCGATCTGGAATGCGATATCCTGGATCATAGCATTTGTTTTTTCAGCAAACAGACGAGAACGACGGGCAAGTTCTTCTGCACGGCGTAGCTTTGCAGTCGAGACAAGCTTCATAGCACGCGTTGTTTTCTGCGTGTTACTTACACTTCCTATCTGTCTTTTAATATCTTTCAAGTTGGCCATAATGGTCCTTCTTATTCAGCGATAAAAGATGCTTTGAACTCTTCAAGCGCTTTTTTCATCATTGCGTTTGTCTC
>JBFFKK010000045.1:0-18616 GCA_041555445.1 Sulfurimonadaceae bacterium | reverse complement strand
GCGAATTTTAATCAACCTATCGGAAGTTGGGATATATCGAATGTTACAGATATGAGTACAATGTTTTACTTAGCTGAATCATTCAACCAGCCTATAGGGAACTGGGATACTTCCAATGTCACCGATATGAGCGGGATGTTTGGATGGAATAAAGTTTTTAACCAGCCAATAGGCAATTGGGTTACTTCGAATGTTACAGATATGAGTACAATGTTTTTCTTAGCTGAATCATTCAACCAGCCTATAGGGGGCTGGGACACTTTAAATGTTACAGATATGAGTTCTATGTTTATGCAAGCAAGTTCTTTCAACCAACCTGTCGGGAACTGGGATACAAGTAATGTAATGGATATGGAATCTATGTTCACTTATGCATATGCGTTCAACCAGCCAATAGGGGACTGGAATACTTCGAATGTTACGAATATGAGAAAAATGTTTGAGCGAGCTATATCTTTTAATCAAAATGTAGGCAGTTGGAATACAGGTAAAGTAACAAATATGAATTGGATGTTTCATGAAGCTGGGGCTTTCAACCAGCCAATTGGTGACTGGAATACGAGTAACGTGACCGATATGATTTACATGTTCTACAAAGCTACGACTTTTAACCAGTCTTTAGGAAACTGGGATACGAGTAACGTAACAAATATGGGAACTATGTTTAGAGATGCTACATCATTTAATCAGTCAATCGGTAACTGGAATACTGGTAAAGTAACCGATATGAATTGGATGTTTTACAACGCATCTTCTTATTCTAACCATGATCTGAGCGATTGGAATGTCACAAATGTCACCTATCATCTTGATTTTATGACTGGTGCAGGTCCAAATAACACGGAGCCGATCTGGCCATAATTATTGCTGGCGGTACACCGTTTTCTATTCTTGATTTGGCTAAAGTAAGTGACTTCATAATGTTTTAGAAAATCAACGACTATTGAACAGCACCAGTGTACAGGGTGCTGTTCAATCGCCTTCTCCTATTTATATAATCCTTTGATATCCAATTAGTTTTCTACTCAATGTGCAAAGTTGAAAGGCGCATGTACTATAATTCGGTAAAGAATATAAGCATAGAGTTACAGCTCAGCAACTCTTTTGAAGGCCGATAGTATGAGTATTTTTGCGTTGCAATCGCCGGCGGGCGGCTTTTTGGATGAAGACCTGGACCACTTTAACAAAGTCTTTGACGATTGGTGTGTTCAGTTTGACAACTACGAAGATGCTGCGCTTATTGCCGGGAGCCTTGATCAACGAAAGAGCGTTGAGATCGTCGAGATCACGCCGCTGACGTATCCGAAATATTTTTTCCACAACCTCCAGGGCAACATCCATACAACGCGGCAGATAGGTGACAAGATCATCTGCATCGTGGAGCCGTTTATGGGGTCAAATTTTCGTATCGCCGTCTGTGACCTGAAGACGAAGCATGTGAAATTGATGCCGACACGTTATAAAAGTGCCTTGAGTGTCGAAGCGGCATTTTCGAATTTTACGATTTAACGGCGCTATTTTGCCCTGTGCAGTTCATCGATAAACTCTCTAGCACTGTCGCCGCGCCAGTAGTCGGCAAGTCCTACAAGGCCGTCCACGAGGTAGCGTGTCTCAAAACCTTTGAGCTTTAGAAAAGTGCGTGCCATGATGGCCCGGTCTTTGTGCGGGCATGCCGTGACGATCACCTTCGTTCTGTCGAGTTCGTTGAGACGTTTCGGCAGCTCGTTGAGGGGGATATTGAGAGCCCCTTTCATATGCCAGGCCTCAAACTCCTCTCTGAAACGGATGTCGACCAGTTGCGCTTCGCCTTCTTCCAACATCACCGTGAGTTCAACACTGTTGATCTTCATCGCTTTGCGCTCTTCATAGCTAAACGAGGTGAGGTAGTCGTCATATGCGATCTGTTTTGTGTCGGCACATCCAACCGCAGCGATAAATATAAGTAGTAATAGGTGTTTAGACATAGCGGGCCCTTATTGCAGAGATGCCCTATTATAATCTTATTTTAATAAGAGGGCTTCGGCAAACGGTTTGGGAAATTAGATCATTATATCAACCTATCTTGATATAATGATTATATTCCGGTATACTTTCATTTAGAAGGAGAGGCAGATGGATATCTTTTTAAAAAGTGTTTCGGCGCTCAATGACGAGACCCGCGTGCTGCTCTTGCGTTTTATAGACAGACACGGCAGTCTCTGTGTCTGTGACCTGCAGGCGTCCCTGGGCATGATCCAGTCGCGTCTGTCGCGTCACCTGAAGATCCTGAAAGAGGCGGGGTTTCTGCGTGTCGAACGCAGAGGGACATGGGCGTACTACTCCATACGCAGCCCGCTGGATCGCTTCAGAAGTGAAGCGTTGGCAGAGATCAGACACCTCGGTATCGATCTGCCGCCGCTGAAAAAAATGTCAGAAACAGAAGGGTGCAAAGTATGAAGAAGAAAAACGTTTTAATCCTGTGTACAGGTAACAGCTGCCGCTCGATCATGGGTGAAGCCCTTATCAATGCGAAGCTGGGTGACTGCGTCGAAGCGCAGAGCTCGGGTGTGAAAGCGAGCGGCAAGGTGAACCCTCATGCCCAGGCGGTATTGGAATCAAAAGGGTATTGGCGGGATGATTATCACTCCAAGGTGATCGAGACGGTCCTGGATACACCGTTCGACCTTATTGTCACGGTGTGCGACCATGCTAAAGAGACCTGCCCCGTTTTTCCGAAAGCGGTCAAGACGATCCATGTCGGCTTTGATGACCCGAGCGGCAAAGCGGTCGAGGAGTATGCGAAGACCCTGAACCTTATCGAGGCGGAGCTTCTGCCGATCGTCAAAACTGAGCTCTGCTCATAATAATAGTCAAAAGGGGTTGAGATGTGGCATGAGCTGAGCGGACGGTTTGTCAACGGTGTTTTGGGGCTGGAAGGTCAACTTGGCGATGCCCTGCACTTTTTTATCTACGATACGGTCAAGATCTGGTTTCTGCTCATTACCATCATCTTTGCCGTCTCGTTCTTGCGGACCTGGTTCAACACCGAGTATGTGCGTGCCCACCTTCAGGGAAAGTCGGCGTTTTACGGGCATGTCGGTGCATCGCTTTTCGGGATCATCACCCCGTTTTGCTCCTGCAGCGCCATTCCGCTTTTTCTGGGGTTTATACAGGCCAGGATTCCGCTTGGCGTCACCTTCAGCTACCTGATCTCGGCGCCGATGAACAACGAGATCGCGATCGCGATGCTCTTCGGGCTCTTCGGCTGGAAAGTGACGGCGATCTATATCGGTTTCGGCTTGACCGTCGCCATCGTCGGCGGTATGCTTATCGGCAAATTGCAGTTGGAGAAAGAGATCATGCTCGACGTCAAACCGATCGACACGAAGCTGCAGGCGGAGATGGTCAAATTGAGCTTCAAAGCACGTGTCAAAGAGGCGTGGGACTACTCGTTCGACATCTTTAAAAAGATCTACCTCTATGTGGTACTCGGTGTGGGTGTCGGTGCGTGGATACACGGCTATATCCCGACCGACTTCATTGCGCAGTATACCGGTGAAGGCAATCCGTTCGCGGTCATCATCGCGGTGGTCATGGGCATACCGATGTACTCCAATGCCGCCGGTGTGATGCCGCTTGTGGAGGTACTGACCTCCAAAGGGATGCTGCTGGGAACGGCGCTGAGTTTTATGATGGCGGTGACGGCGCTGAGCCTGCCCGAAGCGCTCATTCTGAAGAAGGTGATCTCGCTCAAGCTGATCGGGATCTTTTTTGCGATCGTCGGCAGCGGGATCATCGCGATCGGCTATCTGTTCAACATCATTTTATAAAGGAAAAACAATGTTTAAAGTCAACAACACAAAAAACGGTATCAGTGCGACGCTGACCGGGTTTAAAAAAGAGGATATCAGCGCCAAGATCGAAGCGTGTCAGGAGGGTTCGTGTGCCTGTGCCTGCGATCCCGAGATGATGAAGAAGATCGAGAAGATCGAGGTGACAGGCGACGGTGATGCCACCAACATCGTTGTAACCGGCGACTTGGATGCCGAGACCATCGCACCGATGATGCAGGAGTGCCTTATCAACAACAGCGAGGAGAAGTGATGAAGATCGAAGTATTAGGCACGGGCTGTGCGAAGTGTATTACCCTTGAAAAAGTGGTCAAAGAAGCGATCGCCAAAAGCGGTAAGTTTGTTCAGTTTGAAAAGGTCGACGACATTATGAAGATCATGGAGTACCAGGTCGTAAGCACGCCGGGTCTTGTGATCGACGGCACAGTTGTGAGCACCGGCAAAGTGCTCAGTGTCGATGAAGTCCTGACCTACATCAACGGATAGACGTGCAAGAGACCGTTCTGGCTCTGCTTGAGTCGCACTCGCTTCTGGCTTTTTTGGGCGCTTTCGGTGCCGGCAGTATTACGGCAGTGGCCCCGTGTTCGCTGATCTCGGTGCCGCTTCTGGTGGGCAGTGCCGTTGCATTGAACAAGGACCTTGAGGGCCGAAAGCGTGCCGTGTACACCTACGCCTTTGCCACACTTTTCGCCTTCGGCGTCATGCTGAGCTTCTCCATCCTGGGGTATATCGTCGCAAAATTCGGTGGTTTCTTCTCCATCGCACCGATGTGGGCTTACGTGGTGGCGGCACTGATGAGCCTGTTGATCGGGCTTTATGCCTGGGGTCTGTTCGGCGAGGTCAACAAGTCGTCCGTTATGGTGCATCTCATAAAGTACCGTCTTTTCGGCGGTTTTCTGATCGGTATCATCTTCGGACTGGTCAGTACCCCCTGTGCGTCTGCTCCGCTGGTCGCCATCGTTACCGTGGCCGCCAACAGCGGGTATGTCTACGCGTACGCGCTGATCCTGACCTTTGCCCTCGGACATTCGCTGCTGCTCTTGGCCGCAGGGGTATCTGTCGGCTTTGCGCAGAGTATTACCTCGAACAAGACGCTTGCAGCGCTCTCGAGCTACCTTAACCGGGGGTTTGCACTGATGTTGATAGGGTTTGGGTTCTATTTCGCCTATCAGGCCTATCTGCAGCTGTAAGAGTTCAGCAATTATGTAAGGAGATGTTATGAAGAGAGTACTGTTATTACTATGGGCTGTGTTTGCACTGTCTGCATCGGCAGATGAACCGATGCTCAAAGAGACACCCTACGTCTATGTCAAGTCCAGTATCGGCAAGGGAAAGCCCTACTTCCTGGAGATCGGCTCCGACAGTTGCCGCAGCTGCATCGTCATGGGAAAACTGCTTTACAAAGTCAAACAGAAGCACAGCGGGTATCAGATAGCCTATATCAACGTCAAAAAAGAGCGTCATGTCGCGCAAGAACTTCAGGTGCGCATGATCCCGACACAGATCATCTATGATAAAAGCGGCAGCGAAGTCTATCGTCACATCGGTCCTTTAGGGACACAGGAGCTGCTGGGGCTGTTTACAAAATACGGTTTTGAGTCGTAATGGATGATATGGCTTATTTGCAGTCGTGAAACATCTACTAAAATGTTTTGTGATTGTATGTGGGAGGGCGTAAAATGACAGCGGAGTGCTGTCATATGGATGTGATTATTTTCCGATCTTCTCTGCGATCGCCTGAATGTCTGCATCGCTCAACGCCGTGACCTGACCTTTCATAACACCTTTCATCGCACCGCCGTATGAACCGTCTTTGTATCCGTTTAGGGCTGTAACGATCTCCGCTTTTGTCATGTCTTTGATGATCTTGCTTTTGTTAAGAGCAGCTTTTTCGCCTTCTGCACCGTGGCAAGAGACACATTTTGCATAAGCATCGGCAGATGCGACGGTAGCTGTAGCAGCTAGAATAAGAGTTGTAATAATCACTTTTTTCATGTGAATTCCTTTTTGTTATTTGAATTTATAATAGTTGAAAATATGTTATGCACAACTCAGATGGGCAGAAAGATTGAATAAAACTATAATATTGTAGCATTTAGTAACAATTTATCATTAATCATACTAGGGGTTTGTTCAAGGTATAGCATTGTCCGGGCGGAAATAAAAAAGATTATGCAGCCACACCGCAAATAGGCGATCTAACGCAACAAGTAAAGAGAAACTTATGTACAATTAGCAAACTAAAGGCATACATTGAAAAAAATATTTAAACTGCAACAAGAGAACAGAAACCCGGACCGTATGCTTGAGGCTGTCAAACATGAGGTCCGAAAGTATCTTAAACGCGAACGTAAGAAAAAACTGCCCGAAGATGCTGTCTATTGGGATTTCAATTGCCGTTTTGGGCGTAGCAGCGAGGAAGCGCAAGAGCTCTCGGTATCCGAGATAACCGCTGCATTGGACAGCGCGCGCGAAGCGGAGTGGGATGCCTGTTATGTCGAGATCATTGCCGAAGCGAACATGCGAAAAGAGAAGACGCCGGATGCCGGTTCAGACATGGAAGCCTAAGCGACAAGGTGTGTATCCTGTATATACGGGGTATCAAAAGTCGCGCAGGTCGAATCCGCAGTGACAAAAAAAGCGTATCCATTGCACTGATAACTTGTAAAAGGGTGATCGACTCTGTTACAATAGTTTATGATTAAAAAAATAGCCTTCACCATTGTATCGGTATGTATTGTCGCACTTTCTCTTTTGGAGACGCTTGACGTCAAAAGCTCTGAGCAGCTTGACACCGCATTGGTCCGTTCTCTGACGACCTTCGCTGTTGCCAGAGGGCTTAACGGACTGATCTCCTTCGCGCAGGGAACGGAAGTCAACGTCACGCCTGCCGGTCTCGGTGCGACCTTCACTCCCGGTCAGCTTCTTGACCCCATCAATGACATGGTCGAACGTTTTTCCTGGGTAATGTTGATGAGCTCCGTCTCGATCGGTGTTCAGGAGGTGATGCTCCATTTTGGCAAGACGGTACTGTTTAAAGCCGTGTTCAGTGCTGTGGCACTGCTTTTCATTCTGCAGCTGTGGTTGCCGAAGTTTAAACTGCCTTGGCGTATCGAGTCGGGTTTTAAAGTGCTGGTTGTCCTGACAGTATTACGGTTTTCTGTACCGCTGCTGGTGATGATGAACGAAGCGGTCTATACCCAGATACTGGAACCCAAATATGAGCATGCATTCCGTGAGGTTGTCAAGACCTCCGATGAGGTCGGGGTCATCATAGAAGAGGTGCAAAGCAAACAGACAGAAAGGCAGGAGGAGCGTTCATTTATGGATGCGTTAAATGTCTCAAAAACCTATGAAGCGTATAAAGATGAGCTCAAAAGAAGTGTCGGAGAGTTAATAGAAAAATTCAATGACGCGATGGAGAGTATTATCCGTCTGATCACCGTTTTTATCATTAACACGATCATCATCCCTCTGGCGGCTTTGTGGCTGTTCGTATATGGTCTGGGTTATCTTTTGAGACGCGATTTTGTCCTTGAGCTGTGATCAGCGGACAACTTGATATAATCTGCAATTAAAAATAAAAGAGTTCTATGCCGACCGTGTTCAAAAAACTGCGATACATCGTCTTGATGTTGCTACTGATATCGCTTATCTCTTTTCTGGCTATTAATGCCGCACCGAACAGCTTCTTCGGGGCAGGGGAGCTCAATCCCAACATGACCGAAGAGGCGATTGCGCAGCTCAAGGCTGTTTATGGACTGGACAAACCGCTCTACCGGCAGTATATTGACTGGGTCGTCAACCTGGCCCAGCTCAATTTCGGTATCTCTTTTGTGACCGGGGCCGACGTGAGCAGCGAGATCGCAAAACGGCTGCCGATAACACTGCTGCTCAACATCCTCTCTATGCTCTTTGTCTTTGTCATCTCTATCTATCTTGGGGTAAAAGCAGCACGCGCAAACGGTTCGTGGCTGGATCACGCTATCCGTCAGCTCTCTCTGGTCTCTTTTGCAATGCCGTCGTTTTATCTGGCACTGCTTTTGATGCTGTTTTTAAGTGTAGAGCTGGAAGTGCTGCCGATTGCGGGACTGCACTCAGTCGACGCTAAAGAGGGTTTTGCCTATTATACGGATATGGCATGGCACCTGGTTCTGCCGATCGGTGTCATGGTCTTCGTCAGCATCGGTTCGATGATCGTCTATATCCGCTCGTTGACACTCGAGATATTAAAAAGTGACTACTACTATTTCGCCCGTTCACGGGGGTTGAGCGAGACTATCCTTCTTCGCCGTTATATCCTTCGGAACCTTATCCCGCCGGTTGTGACCCTGCTGGGTCTCTCCCTGCCGGGACTTATCGGCGGCAGTGTTATTCTGGAGACGATCTTCAGCATCGAGGGAATGGGACAGCTCTTCTATCTGAGTGCGTTGAGCAGGGATTACCCGGTCATTATGGGGATCTTGATTATTACGGCATTTTTGACACTGCTGGGCAACATGATGGCGGATATGCTGCTGTTAAAACTGAACCCGTATGCAAAACGGGAGTCATAGTAAAGAGAGCGTTGGAGTCACTCCCCAGAGAGGGGAGGGAGAGGTTGATGAAGCCCGGGTTTAACCGAAAAGCGCTTCCAGTGAAGAGACGTCATCTTTCTTCTCTTCGACTTTCGTACCTTCGGCACTTTCGCCGCCGTCTTGCTCGACAAGCTCGATAGCGTAGCCGGTCAGCATCGAGGCCAGACGGATATTGATACCGCTTTTACCGATAGCTTTTGACTTCTGGTCGGACGGCAGTGTGACGACCGCTTTAAGCGGGTTCTCTTCATTGTCCGCTTCGCCTTCGATGGTAACCGCATTGATGATCGCCGGACTCATTGCACGGGCAATGAACAGTTCCGGTACGGTCGTGTATTCGATACAGTCAATGTTTTCACCGAGCAGCTCTTCGCTGACGGCGTTGATGCGCACCCCTTTGACACCGACGGTAGCACCGACCGGGTCAACTTGAGGATGTGTTGAAATAAGGGCGATCTTGGCGCGTTCACCCGGAATACGGGCCGCTTTTTCGATCAATACGACTTCGTCAGCGATCTCCGGTACTTCCAGTGCCAAAAGGCCTTCAAGGAATTTAGGAGAGGTACGTGAAAGTTCGATCTGGATGCCGTTGGTTTTGTCGATGTTGACACGACGAACCACCGCTTTGACAACATCACTAACGGCAAACACTTCGCCTTTGATACGGCTCTTCATCGGCAGAATAGCACGGACTTCGTCCATTTCGATGTAGGTGTTATTGTTGTCATCAACACGGGTTACACGGCCGTTAACGATGGTACCGATCTTCTCTTTATACTTGTTATAGAGTTCATCTTCGACCAGACGCTGAACGTGGTATTCGATCTCACGGTAAAGCGTCATTGCCGCGGTACGGCCATGGCTCTCGATGTCGTGTTCGATCTGGAATTCATCTCCGACATCGACATCGGGATCGACCTCTTCTCGGGCACGTGAGAGCGAGATATAGCCCTGGTTGACGTCACCTTCTTCGGTATAGAGATGATCATCGTCGTCATCGGCAACGACCGTAATGGTCTGATAGACGCGGATGGTCTTTGTCTCTTCATCGATCTCTGCATCGTAGGTGAAATCTTCATTGATCAGGCGCTGTGCCGTCTTGATAAAAGCGTTTTTAAGTGCCGTCTTGACACTTTCGGGACTCAACCCTTTTTCATGTGCCAGTGCATCAATAATATCTAATACATTTTCCATAATTGTCTCCATTAGTATTCGGCTGGTTCGTTCCAAAAAAAGATGTTTTGTGATTCATTTCCAGGAAGGCCAGAATTATAGCATAAATTGATTTTACTCTGATTAACGGCAGATGAAAATGGTACCAATATACGTTTTTGAGGGGCAAAAAAAATTGCCGGATTTCATCAATATGGCAAGCGTGTTTATCGGTCGGAGTGCCCTAAAACAGGGAAAATATGTAAATATTTGATGATCATCAAAAGGTGGCTGTTCTTTTTATGCGAAAATTAACCCTTGGGTCGTTATAATGCAGATAATAATACAAACTGCATAAAGGACTGTAATGGAGCTGAAAATCGCCCGTACTGACGTTAAGTCAAAACCAAAGAAGATAGATGTTAACAAGATCGAAGATATGGTCAAAAAAGAGGGGACAGTGATTCTCTATTTTGATCGTGAAAATTCACACAAGGATCTTCTCTCACTTCAAGATCATTTTGAAAATGAGGGTAAAAGCTTTTACATGCGTGAAGTACGTTACGGTCTTGCAGACAATGAATATATGTACGAAGTACACATCTTATAAGGTGTCGTTGGATTAATGTCTAAAAAACTGTTTATTGAGACCCTTGGCTGTCAGATGAATGTTCGAGACAGCGAACACATGATCGCCGAGCTCAATGCGAAAGAGCCTTATGAGCTCACTGAGAACGCCGAAGAGGCGGATCTCATTATTATCAACACCTGTTCGGTGCGCGAACGTCCGGTCCACAAACTCTTCTCGGAGCTCGGTGTTTTTAACAAAAACAAAAAAGAGGGTGCCAAGATCGGTGTTGCCGGTTGTACGGCATCGCATCTCGGTAAAGATATCATCAAACGCGCCCCGTATGTAAACTTTGTGCTGGGCGCACGCAATGTCTCCAAGATCGGCCAGGTCGTCGAGAAAGACAAATCGGTTGAGATTGACATCAACTATGACGAGTCCGATTTCGCGTTTAAAGATTTCCGTTCCTCTCCGTACAAAGCCTTTATCAACATCTCGATCGGCTGCGACAAGAGCTGTACCTTCTGCATCGTCCCGAAAACACGCGGCGACGAGATCTCCATCCCGGCGGAGCTGATCGTCAAAGAGGTGCAAAAGGCCGTGGACACAGGTGCTAAAGAGGTCTTTTTGCTGGGACAGAACGTCAACAATTACGGGCGCCGTTTTTCGGGTGAACATGCGAAGATCAACTTTACCGAACTGCTGCGTCTTGTCAGTGGGATAGAGGGACTGGAGCGCATCCGCTTTACCTCACCGCACCCCTTGCATATGGATGACGAGTTTATCGAAGAGTTCGCCAGAAACCCCAAGATCTGCAAGTCGATGCATGTGCCGCTGCAGAGCGGCTCGACAGAGATATTGAAAGCGATGAAGCGCGGTTACAGCCAGGAGTGGTTTTTAAACCGTGTGGCCAAACTGCGTGCGATGGCCCCGGACGTCAGCATCAGCACCGACATCATCGTCGGTTTCCCGGGCGAGAGTGATGCGGACTTCGAGGAGACGATGAAGGTCGTGAAAGAGGCGGAATTCGATCAGATGTTCAGCTTCAAATATTCGCCCCGTCCTTTGACCGAAGCCGCTGAGTATACGAACGCTGTCGACGGTGAGGTCGCATCGGAGCGTCTGCACAGGCTTCAGGCGTTCCAGGACACGATCGTCGACAAGCGCATGCACGGCGAGGTCGGCAAAACCCATAAAGTCTATTTTGAAGAGCTGCGTGCGGATGGTTATGTTGCCGGTCGAAGCGACAATAATTTTCTGGTAAAGGTCAAAGGTTCGGAAGAGCTGCTGGGGCAGATACGTGATGTCAAGATTACCGCAGCGGCCAGGATGAACCTGACAGGAGAACTCCTTGCGTAAGCGTCTGCTTCGCGCATTGACCCTCTCCCTTTTCCCGCCCATCGGTATGCTCATCATACGATTTCTCTACCTCACAGGCAGAAAGCATTTTCATCTTCCCGAAGATGTCCCGCAAGAGCCTTTTGTCATCGCCAGCTGGCACGGTGATCTTCTTCTTCAGCCTTTCATCTATTTCAAACTCCGTAAACACCGCAATGCAAAAATCGTCATCAGCGAGCATTTTGACGGACAACTCATTGCCAGAACAATGCGTTTCATGGACCTTGACACCATTCACGGTTCCAGTACCCGTAACGGCGCCAAGGTCCTGATCGCGGCGATGAAAGCGTTGAAAAACGGCAGTGATGTCGCGATCACCCCGGATGGTCCGAAAGGGCCGCGCCATGAGGTGGCGGAGGGGATAGTCGTCATGGCGCAAAAGACCAAGAGCAAGATCCTTATCTTCTCCTGTGTTCCTGAACACTACTGGCAACTCAAAAGCTGGGACCGTTTTACGATCCCAAAACCGTTCACCCGAATGGACTTTTATGCTTCGGAACCGCTTGATGTCTCCGGTCTACCTATGGACGAGGCAAGGGCATTGATCAAAGAAAAACTTCTGGTACACGATTATTGATCATGAAAAAGAGTCTGGACGATTACCGAAAGGCGTTTTTACGCTACCTGGAAAAGTTCAGAGGCTACTCCGACCTGACACTTAAAAGTTACGACGAAGCGCTGAAAGAAGCCTTCTCCTTTTTAGAGCTTGAAGAAGAGCAGGGGCATACAACGCTCAACCTCATGCCCTACCGTCTGCACATCGCCCATCTGAAACCGACAACCATTGCTAAAAAGATCTCTGCCATGCGCAGTTTCTGCTCGTACCTGGATGAACAGGGCGAAAAAGTCTCTCTAAAAGCGGACGAGAGCATCAAGGTGCCTGCATCACTGCCCAAACCGGTCAGCGATGCGCATATCAAAGAGGCGCTTGCCCACGCGCCGTTGAGAGAGCAGATCGTCGTCACGCTGCTCTACACGCTCGGCCTTCGTATCTCGGAGCTCGCCTCTTTACTGCTGGAGGACATCTCCGGTGAATGGGTCCGCGTCACCGGTAAAGGGCAGAAAAGCAGGGATATTCCGATGCTGGCATCGACGTATACCCTTGTCGAAAAGCATCTGAAAGAGACGAGACCGCAGACCTTTCTCTTTGAATCGGAGGGGGAACGCTTAAGTGAAAATAGTCTAAGATATCTGGTGACTAAGTGTTTCAAGCGCGTCGGTCTGAAAGTGACGCCGCATCAATTGCGCCACTCGTATGCAACGGCACTGTTAAACAACAGCGCACGGATTGCAGACGTCAGTGAACTTTTAGGGCACGCTTCGATGTCTACGACACAGATCTACACGAAGTTGGGCAGCAGTGTCAAGCTGCAAAACTATCTAAAAGCACACCCCTTATGTCAGGATGATGATGAAATTTCTTGAAGCCTTTTTGCCAAAACTGTTTGTCACGCTGATCCCGTCGTCTGACGGGGTTCGTCTCTATGCAGAGCTGCGCAAAAAAGGGACACTGAAAAAACGGTTTGATGAAGAGAATATGACAGAGATCACGGCGTTGGAAAAGAGAATCCGAACGCTTGAAAAAGAGTGCAGTCTGGTCTATGTTGCGCTGTTGGAGACAGAAGCGGCTCAGGGTCTTCTGTCAAACTGCAGAGATGCGCAGGGGGTAGAGCTGAGCAGTGTCGAGCAGATCTGTATTGATGAACGCTGGGGTCTCTACATGGACAAAGATGACCTTTTTGAACGCCAAAAGCGTTACAAGACAAGCGGTCTGGACTTTCTCTTCTCTCCCTTCTCACTCTTGTATGACGTTTACCAGCAGGTGCTAAAAGAGAGTGACGGCCTTTTTCTGCTGATCACCGGTGATTTTATCGTCAGTGCTGTTTTTAAAAAGAGTGTGATGATCTATGGCGAACAGATACCGATGTATGAGGCACTTTCACTGGTCGATGAGACAAAGGTGATGGATGTCTATGTCGAGAAGATACAGGCGGCGGTCAAGGCTTTTTACGATGCCAAAGCGGACGAGACGATGTTTATTGAAAAGGTCTTTATAGCCGATGGCGCCAATTTTGATACCCGGCTCGAGAACCGTCTTGAAGAGACACTGTTTGTTGAGGTCGAAAGAGAGAGTATCGATCTTGCACACCAGTTAGTGTTGTTAAGCGAAAAGGAGCTTGCATGAAACACAGCTTCATACCGCCGCGACAGAAAAAGGTTCTTGGAGCGGAGCTGACATGGCTGCTCTCGACATTTGTTGTTCTTGTTGTCATTATGTCTGCAAGCGCGCTCTTTTTGAACAGTGCTATAGCAGCCTATGAACAGGAGCTGGCAGAGGTGACCAACAAGATGCAGACGATCCGAAACGAACAGCAGCGCGTTCACTCTGAAATAGAGCGACTGCAGCAGCTTGAGAAGCTTCGTGAAGAGATCAGTACTAAAAACAGACTCAACAAAGAGAATGTCAAGAACTTCTTTGACCTTGTTCCCGCTGGCGTGGTGCTGGAACTTGCCGAGTTTCGGGAGAACACGCTGCGCCTGAAAGGGACGACGGTCAGTGAAGAACATTTCAACAACACGCTTCAACGCTCCCTGGCATCACTCTTCTCTCGAAGTTCAACACGGTTTACACCATTAGAGAATGGTCGTTACGCCTTTAATAACATCTCGGTTATGGAGGCAAAAAATGAGTAAATTGACCTCGTTTGGCTCCGTAATCCTGCTCTTTGTACTTTCGAGTGCGGTTGTCGTCTTCGGATTTTATGTCTTTACACCCAAGATCAAAGCCTACCGTGCACTCAACATCGAACTGATGCAAAACAGTGCCGACCTTGCGCATGCCGAAAAAGCGTTTGATAAGTCTTATGCACAACTGCAAAACCTGCAGGAGAGAGAAAAAAGCATCGATATCGCGCTCCATAAACATTTTGACGTGGATCGGTTCGAAAGCTACTTAAAGCGCGCCTTCGCATCGTTTTCGGTCCGCAGCGTTACCAGTGAAAAGAGCGGACCTTACCAGGTAGAGATGATAGCCGTCCATGCAACGCTTGCAACACCGACAGACTATTACCGTTTTATCGACGCATTAAATCTGTTTGAATGGGTGGCCGAGGTTGAGGGTGCGCTCTCATTTACGGGAGCAGAAAACGGGATCGACGCCCATTTCAAGTTGAAGGTACGGACCGTCAAGTAAAAGCGACTGTGGATGTAAACCGACTGAAAGCGTATCTGCGGTCACAACGACTATTGGTCGCTTAGCAGTGACTCGACGTGTTCAAAAAGCTCTGTATCGGTATAGAGATAGGGCCTGAGTTTTTGGGGGACGTTGAGAAGACGACACTTCTCTTTGAACGCTTTTGGCATTTCGTCCGTCAGGTAGGGCGCTACAAAACAGTAGTCCGGATGGAAACTGACGACATATCGGCGTCCGACGACATGCTCGTCAGCGTTTTTCAATATCTCCTTGTCCCCCTGACGCATCAGGAACCCCAGCGCTTTTAAAAGGCGGTCAATGGCAATGACAGAACTGCGTCGTGAAGCGGGACGATCAAAATAGTATAGCCCTTGAACATGTTTTACATCGATATTCTGTTCTATCTGTTCAGCCAGGTCCTCATCAAGGTAGCTGAAACTTTTTTTGATCCCTTTGGCGTATTTTTCAAGCAGCGGTGCGGCAAGGTTGTGACGGAAAAAATTGCGTTTGTATTTTTCGTCGCGGTTGCTCGCATCTTCAAAATAGCGGATGCTGTTCTCTTTGAGGTATCTTTGGATCTCCACTCTGGTCGTCTCGAGCAGAGGGCGTACTAAACGGTAGCTTTTGCGCTTCTCGATGACAGACATCCCCAGCAGTTCATAAAGACCCGCCCCTTTGCCCAACTGCATCAGCAGCCACTCCAGACGATCATCGAGCTGGTGGGCGGTGATAAGGTTGGTATAACCGTGCTTACCGATGAGCGATTCAAAAAAATCATAGCGAATGTTGCGGGCAGTCGCTTCGAAGTTCTGCTCGGAGAGCAGGGCTTTTAAGGTGTGGCACTCTTTGTGAAACTCTGCAGCGAGAGCGTGGGCATAGGCCACCTCCTCAACGGACTGGTCGCGCATCTGATAGTCCACAATCGCAAGATCAAAATCGATTCCGGCCTGGTGCAGCAGAAAAAAGAGGGCGGTAGAATCCACACCGCCTGAGAAGGCAAGAAGGTTTTTGCCTTCTCGCAGAATGGGGAGGGTGCTGCTATTCAGCATGCCCGAAGACAGTGGCTGTCAATGTCGTACCGACGATACCCGTCACTTTCGCTCTGTAGATGCGGCCAAACGCCAGCTCTTCATCAATGCTCTTGTCATTGACATAGATCTCACCGTCGATCTCCGGTGCCCAGATGGTCTTGCGGGCAGAGAGAAGGAATTCGTGTTCGTCACTTTCGCCGTCGATGATCAGCTCAATCTCGTTTCCGATCTCGGCCTGCAAGGATGCCATTTCGGCGTCAGCGCAGATCGCACCCAGGATCTCTGCCCGTTCGTCGATGATTTCCTGAGGCAGTTTCTCATCTGCCTCGTAGGCAGATGTCCCCTCTTCATCGGAGTAGCCGAAGACGTTTGCACGGTCAAAGCCGAACGTCTTGACGAAGTCGCAGAGCTCGTCGAACATCGCCTCTGTCTCCCCGGGATGACCGACGATAAAAGTAGTCCGGACAAAGGAGTCCGGCAGAGAACGCATGTAGTTGAGCTGTTCAAGCGTCTTCTCTTTGCCAAAACCGCGCTTCATCATACGGAGCATATCGTCGTTGATGTGCTGGATCGGCATGTCGAAATAGTTATGGAACAGTTTGGACTTTGCGATCTCCTGGAGCAGTTTCATGCTGGTCGTGCTGGGGTAGAGGTACAAAATACGGGCACTCTTGACGCCATCGATCAGTTCAATACGTTTGATCAGATGGATAAGACCGTCTTTGATATTCTGATCACGCAGGAACGAGCTCGAGTCCTGGGAGATAAAACTGAAGTCGTAATAGCCCTGTGCGACCAGACGTTCGACCTCGTCGGCAATACTGTCAAGGTTGCGCGAATTCAGTTTGCCTTTAAATGAGGGAATCGCACAAAACGAACAGCTCTGGTTGCACCCTTCGGAGATCTTGATGTAGGCATGATAGGTTGAGCCCGTGACTACACGCTCCTCACCGTCGATAAGGTAGACGGCATCGCTGAATCGGCTTTCGCGTTCAGCCAGCAGTTTGTCGATGTTGGCATAGTCGCCGACACCGGTAAAGATATCGACCTCTGTCAGCTCTTTGGAGAGCTCTTCACTGTAACGTTCGCTCATGCAGCCTGCCATCACCAGAACAGAGTCCTCTTTGCGGCCCGCATCGAGGGTGAGCATGGTGTTGATAGACTCCTCTTTGGCCGCATCGATAAAGCCGCAGGTGTTAACGATGATCACGTCTGCTTCAGTGGCATTATCCGTCATCTCATACGCTTTCAGACGTCCGAGCATCACCTCTGTGTCAACAAGGTTTTTGTTACATCCAAGCGAGACGATGTGTAGTTTGTTACTCATTTATGTCCTTGAGGGCATTTTTTTGCCCCTTTTTAATACGCGAATTATAACATAGATTATGGGTCGCTGACGTGCCATACGGATTTTAAAAAAGGGGTGTGCTCTTATGGATGCCGGATCCATTCACTTACAATCTTCCGCACTTTTAGTTAAAATAGCAGCACTAAAGCGATGGGGTATGTGTGTCAGAAAAAATATATGATGTGATGATACTGGGTGCGGGTGCCAGCGGGATGATGTGTGCCGCACAGCTCAATGAATCGAGCGAACTCTCCGTATTGGTCGTTGAAGGCAATGAAAAAGCCGCCAAAAAACTGAAGATCTCCGGCGGCGGCAAGTGCAATATCACGAACGTCAATGTCAGTCCCAGCAACTATCTCGGGGACGAACAGCTGATCGAATCTGTTTTTTCACAGTTTTCCAAAGAGGATCTGCTCTTGTGGCTGCAGCAGAGAGGCCTACAGCCGGTCATAAGAAAAGAGCAGTACTACTTCTGTGCCAAAAGTTCCGATGAAATTATCGATATTTTGGCCACGGCAAGCCGGAAAACAAAGTACGTGTTCAACACAAAGATCATCGCATTGGCAAAGTCGGACTGCTTTGAACTAACAACGGACCGCGGACGCTACAGGGCAAAAAAGGCGGTCATCGCAACAGGTGCAAAAAGTTTTGCATCACTGGGTGCGAGTGAGATCGGCCTGGAGCTTGCCCGCAGTTTTGGACATAACGTGAAACCTTATGCACCTGCGTTGGCGGGTCTGACCCTGCAGGCAAAAGAGTTCTGGATGAAAGCGCTCAGCGGTATCAGTTTCCCGGCCGAAGTGCATGTTGCACAGAAGGTACTGCGGGAAGATATGCTGATGACGCACCGCGGTCTGAGCGGCCCGGTCATACTCAGTGCATCGCTCTATTGGGAGCGTGGCGAGATCACGATCAATTTTCTGCCGGGTGAAGAGCTGTCAGCACTGATGCACAATAACCGTAAACTGCTCTCGACGGCACTGCCGCTGCCCAAGCGGTTTTTGCAGGCGCTCCTGGGTGAACTGGAGATCAAAGACAGGCCCTGTACCGCCTATAAAGATGAAGAGTTGAAGATACTGGTCAAGGCGCTGCACCGCTACACCTTTGCGCCGGCAGGCAGCTACGGCTTCAGCAAGGCCGAAGTCTGTAAAGGCGGTGTCAGAACAGACGATATCAACAGCTGGAGTCTGGAGAGCAACCTGACGGAAGGGCTCTATTTCGCCGGTGAAGTACTTGATGTCACCGGTGAACTGGGCGGGTACAACTTCCAGTGGGCCTTCAGTTCGGCCGTAGCCGTTGCGAAAAACATTGTCGAACAGGGATAATCGGTTTCACTTTTTTACGTAAAAATCAACAATATCGTGTATATCGATAAAATTTGTATAACTTTTAAGAATAGTTAAATCCGAAGGCGCTATAATCAGTAACATAATGAAGTGATATTGTCACAAATATCTAAATACAAAGGGTAATAAATGTTGAAAAAAGTCTTAAGTTCAGCGATTTTGCTTGCGGCTGT
>JBFFKK010000044.1:0-20029 GCA_041555445.1 Sulfurimonadaceae bacterium | reverse complement strand
GACACAAAACGAGAGCTTTATGCTCCATTATAACTTTCCGGGATTTTCTGTCGGTGAAGCGACTCCGGTAGGTGCACCGAAGCGAAGAGAACTCGGTCACGGAAACCTTGGAAAACGTGCTCTGGAAGCGGCACTGGACTCCGGCGGCAGAACGATCCGACTGGTGTCGGAGGTACTGGAGTCTAACGGCTCTTCGTCTATGGCAACGGTTTGTGGCGGCTATCTGGCTTTACGTGCTGCCGAGGTGGATATGAGTGATCCTATCGCAGGAATTGCGATGGGTCTTGTCAGTGAAGGCGACAAACATGCCATCTTGACGGACATCATGGGCCTTGAAGACCATGACGGGGATATGGATTTCAAAGTAGCCGGTTCGTATGAGGGTATCACGGCCATGCAAATGGACATCAAACTGGGCGGTATCTCCAAAGAGCTTCTGCGCCAGGCGCTTATGCAGGCAAAATCAGGACGTGCGCATATCCTTGATATCATGAAAGATGCCGAAGAGAAGATCAAGATCAATGAAGATACGCTCCCGGGTATGGATATCTTTTCCATCGATCCTTCCCGCATCGCTGAAGTCATCGGTCAGGCGGGCAAGGTGATCCGTGAGATCATCGAGACCTTTGAAGTCGCAATCGATATCGACAAAAAAGAGGGGAGTGTCCGTGTCACAGGCGGAAATAAAAAAGGAGTACAGGGTGCGAGAGAACACATCGAGAAGCTTCTCTCCACGCCAAAAGAGAAAGCCCCTGAATACAATGTCGGCGACATCTGCATGGGCAAGGTCAAGCGCATAGTCGATTTCGGCGCCTTCGTCGAACTTCCGGGCGGTGTTGACGGTCTGCTGCATATCTCCAAGATATCTAAAGAACGTGTCTCCAACGTCGCAGACGTACTCTCTATCGGTCAAGACATCGAAGTCGAGATCCTTGAGTTCAAAGGCAACAAGATCAGCCTGGGAAGAGTAGAAGCCTAAGCGCTTCTTCATTTCCTCATAACTTTTCTTTTTTATCCCCAAACAGACAGACTTTTAATCAAACTTTTAGTCCACAGTAAGTAAAATGCCGCTTGAAACGAAGTCTTAAGTAGGGAAATCCAGGCATTTATGTCTGGGTTGCCGCATACCTTCGGGGTGCGGTTACGCTATCCGAACTGACTTTGTACAAATATTAGGAGAATACAATGAAAAAAATCGTATTAATGATGCTAGCACTTGCTGCTGCTGCATTCGCAAATGATGCTGAAGTTGCTGCTGTTGCAACTGACGTTGCTAACCAAACTCTTAAGGCGTACTCAATGATCGCTGCTGGTGTTGGTCTTGGTCTTGCTGCTCTTGGTGGTGCTATCGGTATGGGTCACACTGCTGCTGCAACTATCGCTGGTACTGCACGTAACCCAGGTCTAGGCGGAAAGCTTATGACGACTATGTTCATCGCTCTTGCAATGATCGAAGCACAGGTTATCTATACACTTGTTATTGCTCTTATCGCTCTTTACGCTAACCCGTACCTAGGGTAATCTTCGCTAAGAAAAGGTGAATTTCTTCACCTTTTCAGAAGATTACGAGTCTTCGATGTTTTCGTAAGAAAACCGAATACTCCGGTTAAGATCTTTTTTAAGAGGTGAATTTCACCTCCTAGTTTGTTAAAAGCCCTCAAATCTTTTTTCTAAACTCGCTACAAAACTTTTTCCATGCGCACGTGGTGGAACGGTAGACACGCTACCTTGAGGGGGTAGTGCCTTACGGGTGTGGAGGTTCAAATCCTCTCGTGCGCACCATATCTTTAATTTCCCTATATTACGGACTTTCATAAGATTTTGAATAAGAAAATTTTATAAATAAAACCCTCCCTAACTATTTCCATTTACTACCTTATACCACATTTTATATTGTCAAGTGTTCTATATAGTGTCTTTAGTTATAATTTTTGTGCAAAGCTCCTTATTTTTCGTAGAAAAATAGGTTTCGAAAGAGGCATTACTAATTAAGAAGTGTTTTCACTTTATTTTAATAGGTCTGAAAAGACATAATTATTACTTATCAATTGGGAGTTTTGCACTTGTAATAAAGGATTTCGAATGAGTTTAAGTGATCGAATGTGGAAAACAAGAAAGGCAAGAATTAATACATCTGATAGATTAAAAGATAATGATTTATTGTCCCAAATATTTCTTACTTACTACTCTCTTTTTATAATTATAATAACAATAATAGACATACAAGACGATAATTTAAATTTTGAAGTTTTAACGTTAGTTCTTTCAATATTAATATTAGTAGTTGCTACTTTTATGTTTTCAATGGACTTTAAAGGAAGATATTTAAGACTTCAAAGTTCATATATCAAAATATATAAGATATACAGAGAAACGCTAAAAAAAGAAGAGAATGATGAAGATACTTCTGAACAAGAGAAGAGGTATCATGATATATTGGAATGTACAGAGAACCATAATACTTGTGATTATATGCAAGTTATGTATGAAGTTAGAAATAATGAAGAATATAAAAAAGTAAATCCTCCATTTACATTCCTATCGTGGACTAGTTTCCTCTTTTGTAAAATTAAGAAAATTTTTTACATTGTTGTATTTTTCTCAATTCCATTTGCCATATTGTATATCGTATAGACAGATGCAGCCGTATAAAATATTTAAAAGAAATTTCAAAAAGAAAAATATTCAGGATGTCTGGAAAAATTCGATAAGAAATAAACCTTCGGTAGGAATCGATGGTATTAACATTAATGTTTTTGATAAAAAGTTAGAAGAAGAAATAGGAATTATCTACCGGAAAGTTTTAAGCAATAGTTATGATTTTTCTTTCTATAAAGAAAAATTGATTTCCAAAGGTAAAAAAAAGTACCCACGAGTATTATCGATACCGACTATTAGAGATAAAATAGTATTGAAAATTATTTTTAATACGCTAGCAGAAGTGTACCAAGATGATCTATCAAATGAACTGATCCACACAAAAATAGATAGGATAAAAACTAGTGTAAAAAGTGGACAATATAATCATTATATTAAGATAGATATCGAAAACTTCTATCCATCAATAGATCATGAAATATTATTAAAACAGATACGTAAAAAAGTTAGAAAAAAAGAGTTTATTAACTTGGTAAAAAAAGCAGTCACGCAGGAAACAGTAAGTAAATCAAACCAAGGCATTCCAAAATATTCAAATGAAATAGGAGTTCCACAAGGGCTTTCAATATCAAATTTACTTGCATCTATATACTTTATAGAAATCGACAATAAGTATTCGAATCAGCTAGAATTTGACTATTATCGTTATGTAGATGACATATTGATTCTTTGTGACAAGAAAGATGTCAAAAAAATCTTTAAATTTCTAAAAGATGATATGAGAAAATTAAATTTGACTATACATGAAGAAGGTAAAAGTAGTGAAAAAACTGATTCAGGAAGTATAAAAAAGGGATTTTATTTTTTAGGATATTTGTATAGTAAAAAACTAATTTCAGTACGAGAATCCTCGATAAATAATTTACATAATTCAATAGTAGATATTTTTACGCAATATAAACATTCAGAAAAGAAGAATGAGAAATTATTATATTGGAAGTTGAATTTAAAAATAACTGGATGTAAGTACAAAGATAAGAAGTATGGTTGGTTGTATTTTTTCTCACAAATTAACGATGAAACATTACTTTTTAAATTAGATGTATATGTGAAAAAGATGTTTGGCAAATTTAATGTTACTTATGACAAACCAAAGGTCAAGAGATTTGTTCGAACTCATTTCGAAATATTAAAGAACAGAACAAACTCAAATTATATACCGAACTTTACAGAACTATCTGTTGAAGAAAAGAAACAAATTCTATATGATACTTTTGATATCGAACTCTATGACCCTAAACGTATTGAAGAAGTGTTTGATTCCATCATCAATAAAAGTATCAGGGAAATGGAAAAAGATATTCAAATGTATTAATTAGATTTCACCATGTCTTTGCCAAAACTAGGGTGGTAGATACATATACCACTTTTTATACCACTTCAATTACCTGAGAATACCTTTTTTTACCTTTTTAGTTTTTTCCTCATCTTGTCAAATCCCATAAAATAGGGGTTTGTAGAGGGTGAAAATATTTAAGTAAAAATCTCGGCTACCTTGAGGGGGTAGTGCCTTACGGGTGTGGAGGTTCAAATCCTCTCGTGCGCACCATCTTTCTACATTCACAAAACATCAATCACAACCATTTTAAAGATTACAATATAAATAAATTAATAAAAAAGCTGTTCAAGTGACAGGCTGTACGTCTGTCGAGAAGGCATTTATAAGTCAAAGCGAACTATAATCATAAGACTGTATATATAGGGTGTTTCTTGCCATCAACCCGTTTAAGAGAGAAGGAGAAGCATTGAAGCTGTCAGCCATTGTTCAGTTGATGCGGCCGCATCAGTACATTAAAAACCTCTTTATCTTTCTCCCTCTGTTCTTTGCACTCAAGATCAATGACACCGCACTTCTTTTTAATGCTTTTATCGCTTTTATCGCTTTTTCATTGACCGCAAGCGCTATCTATAGTCTCAATGATTATCATGACATCGAAGAGGACCGAGAACACCCCAAAAAGAGAAATCGTCCATTGGCATCCGGTGCCATCACCAAAAAAGAGGCGGTTGTCATGATGGTGATGCTCTCTGTTACCGGTTTTGTGCTGATGACGTCACTCTCTTTCAATGCTGCCGCCATTTTAGGAGTCTATGTCGTTATGAACATCGCGTACAGTTTTTTCCTGAAGCATGTCGCCATCGTTGATGTCACGATCATTGCCGTCGGTTTTGTACTGCGGCTGTTTATCGGCTCGGCCGTAACCGGGATCCCGCTCTCGATGTGGATCGTTATCATGACCTTCCTTCTGGCACTTTTTATGGCCCTTGCAAAACGCCGTGACGATGTACTGATCTATCTCAATACGGGTAAAAAGATGCGCAAAGTGATCGATGGCTATAATCTTCAGTTCCTCGATACGGCGATGGCAATCATGGCCTCGGTCGTTATTGTCGCCTATACGATCTATACGACATCGGCAGAGGTTGTGGCACGGGTCCACAGCGAGTATCTCTATCTTACGGCACTGTTCGTTATTCTCGGCATTATGCGGTACATGCAGATCGCCTTTGTCCAGCAGGACAGCGGTTCACCGACCAAGATCGTCCTCAAAGACCGTTTCATGCAGCTCACGATTTTGGGCTGGGGTCTCGCTTTTGCCTGGATACTCTACTGATGCTGGTGATAAAGTACACGCTCTTTGCGGTGATCTCAACCCTCTTTAACCTGCTGTTTCAATATCTGAGTTTTCTCTTTTACACGGATGCCGGTGCACTCTATGTCGCCATGGCGTTCGGGACGCTGGCCGGACTGGTCGCCAAATATCTCCTGGATAAAAAGTTTATCTTTTACCACACCCCCAAGGACAAGAAAGACGATGCCAAAAAATTTGTGCTCTATTCGTTTATGGGGGTCTTTACCACCGTCATTTTCTGGGGAACGGAGATCGCGTTCGACACCCTTTTAGACGATCCGGATGCCAAATACTTCGGAGCAGTCATCGGTCTGGGTATCGGTTACGTCATCAAATATTTTTTAGACAAGCATTATGTCTTTATCCATAAAGAGGAGCGGACTTCATGAACCTGATGAGCTGGGGAATGTACCCGAAGATCAAAAACCGTGTCTTCACCTTTGACAAAGTCGAGACGCTCAAAGAGATCGTCACCGAAGATGCAAGTTTTATCCCCTTTGGCAACGGCAGAAGTTACGGTGACAGCGCCTTGAACGAGAATATTGTCCATGTCAGACCGCATGACTATTTTATCGGTTTTGACGAGGAGTGCGGTCTGCTGCATATACAGGCTGGCGTGCTGCTTTCCGAGATATTGGAGTCTTTCGTTCCGAGAGGGTGGTTCCTCAAAGTCACGCCGGGCACGAAGCTCATCACGGTCGGGGGTGCCATCGCATCCGATGTACATGGCAAGAACCATCATGTCGAAGGGTGTTTCAGCGAATGCGTGCAGGAGTTTCGGATCATGCTGGCCGACGGTGAGATCGTCACCTGTTCAAAAGAGACGACGCCGGAGCTTTTCAAGGCGACGTGCGGGGGTATGGGGCTGACCGGTGTTATTCTTGACGCCCGGATCTATCTGAAAAAGATCAACTCCAAATACATAGAGCAGACGACCGTCAAGACCAAAAACCTCAAAGAGACCTTCGAGGCCTTTGAGGAATACAGCGACAAGCCGTACTCTGTCGCCTGGATCGACTGCCTTGCCAAAGGCGATCAGATCGGCAAATGCCTTTTGATGGTCGGTGACTTCAAAGATGACGGCAGGCTCGATTACCAAAACAGCGCCAAGCGCACCATCCCTTTCAACTTTCCTTCGTTTGCTCTCAACAACCTCAGTGTACGGGTCTTCAACTGGCTCTACTACGGCAAGGTCAAAGAGCGGGTCTCCAAACAGCGCGTCGACATCGACACCTTCTTCTACCCGCTCGATGCCATCGGCCACTGGAACCGTATCTACGGCAAAAACGGCTTTACGCAGTACCAGTTCATCCTGCCTAAAGAACGAAGTTATGAGGGGCTGGAAGCGATTCTCAAAACCATCTCCGATTCGGGCAAGGGGTCGTTTCTGGCGGTGCTGAAACTCTACGGCAAGGCCAATGACAACTATCTCTCTTTTCCGATAGAGGGGTACAGTCTTGCGCTGGACTTCAAGATTGAGAAGGGGCTTTTCGAACTTCTCGACAAGCTTGACGAGATCGTTGTAGAACACGAGGGGCGTATCTACCTGACCAAAGATGTCCGTGTCTCCAAAGAGACCTTCGAGAAGGGGTACCCGCAGATCGAGACCTTCAGAGCGTACAGAAAAGAGCAGAACATGGAGACCAAGTTTCAGTCATTACAATCAAAACGAGTAGGAATATAACATGAGCTATATATTGATCATCGGCGCCAAAAGCGACATCGCCAAAGCGACAGCGAGAGAGTATGCCAAACACGGCTACGATCTCTACCTTGCCGCCAGAGAGGCAGATACGCTGGAGGCGTTTGCAAACGACGTGACGGTCAGAACGCAGCGCGTTGTCAAACTTGTCGAACTGGACATCCTGGACTATCAGAGCCATCAGGCCTTTTACGAACAGCTCGAAGAGAAGCCGCTGGGCGTCATCTCTGCCATTGGGTATCTTGGCGAGCAGGAGAAGGCAGAGTCGGACTTTGATGAGGCCCGGCGTATCATGGAGACCAACTATACCGGTGTGGTCAGTCTGCTGAATATTGTTGCCGATGATTTTGAACAGCGAAGAAGCGGGTTTATCGTCGGGATCAGCTCCGTAGCCGGTGATCGCGGTCGCAAGAGCAACTACATCTACGGTTCCGCAAAAGCGGCGCTTACAGCGTATCTGTCAGGGCTTAGAAACCGGCTCTACGAAGCGCAGGTGCATGTTATGACAGTGAAGCCCGGGTTTGTGGCGACTAAAATGACCGAAGGGATGGACCTTCCTGAAAAACTGACGGCGCAGCCTGACGAGGTGGCAGAAGATATCTACAAGGCACAGCAGAAAAACAGGAATGTCCTCTACACCAGATGGATGTGGCGATGGGTGATGCTGATCATCAAAACGATCCCGGAGTTCCAGTTTAAAAAGATGAGTATATGACACTTCTGCAGAAGTACCGCAAGGCGCTTTTGGCCGTTGCGCTGATCCTACTGACCAAACTTGTCATCCTTGTGGTGTTCCCTATTACGGGCGACGAAGCCTACTTTGTCAAGTGGGGTCAGAACCTGATGATGGGCTATTATGACCACCCGCCTATGGTGGGCTGGCTGATCTACCTGATGCGCTTTATCAGCCATGACGTCATCCTGTACAGACTTTTCAGCGTGATGACCGCTGTTGTGATGGCCTATGTTATCTATCTTCTTGCCGTCAGAAGCGTTTCCAAAGAGAAAGCGTTTTATGTCGCCTTGATCTTCCTTGCCAGTCCCATCGACATGCTGATGCTGCTCTTTACCAACGACATTGCGCTGGCTTTTTTCGGCACGATCGGCGCCTATCTTTTTGTCAGTGCCCTGGAGAGAGAAGCGTGGTGGAAGAGGGCGCTGGGGGCAGGGGTTTTCCTCGGCCTGGCTTTTTTGAGCAAATACTTTGCCGTTTTCCTGATCTTTGCGCTCTATCTCTATGCGCTGATCACGCTCAGACAAAAAGCGATCAAGCCTCTACTGCTGGTGACTTCGGTACTGCTTGTTTTTGCGGCGCAAAACCTCTACTTCAACTACAACAGCTGTTGGAACAACATCATGTTCAACTTCATTGCCCGTCCGAAATCCGAGTACCATCCGGAACTTCTATTGGTCTTTTTCGGCATCGTTTTGTACCTGTTTACGCCATGGGGTCTGTGGATGTTGCTCAAGTCCCGGTTTCAGCGCGGCAGGACCCTGACACTGATCGCTACGGTTTTGGGTGTCTCGTTTACGATATTTTTTGTCGTCTCTCTGAAAAACACGGTCGGTTTGCACTGGTTTTTGCTGTTTGTGCCGTACATGTACCTGTTGTTTGTCTTTGTCGACGAAGCGCGCCTGAAACGGCTTTTCACGTATAACGTCATCTTCACGATGCTGCACGGTCTCATTGTCGTAACGGTGCTTTTGCTTCCGCTGTCGCTTTTTGAAAAAAGCTCATCCTACAGCTCTATCGTTTACGGGGTTGAGGCGGAGGAGGTCTGTAAAGAGCTGGAGCCCTACCGCGGAAACCTCTTTTCGCTGGGCTATACGCCGGCTTCTGTCGTCTCGTACAACTGTGATATGAAGGTGCATATGCTCTTCAACAATTCGAAATACGGCCGCCTTGACGATGCCCTGGTCGATGTACGGACCCTTGACAAGAAAGATATCATGATCTTTAACCACCGTTCTATCACTGAAAGTGAGCTCTCTGATGTCTGTGAAACGGTGAAGATAGAGACGTTCGAGGTTGCAAAAGCGACCTTCTATCTTGCCGAGTGCGAAAACTTCTCATATGAACGCTATAAAGCGAAGTACCTCGATGTGCAGCGCAAGAAGTTTTACAATATCCCTTCCTGGCTTCCGAAAGGGGAGTGCTATTTCGAAGAGCGGTACTACCGATGACGCTGGCCCTGTTCGATTTTGACGGCACCGTCACCGAAAAAGACAGCCTGGCCGACTTTATTCAATTTGCCGTAGGCAGACCAAGATATTATCTCGGTTTAGCGCTTTTAAGCCCGATGCTGACAGGTTATATGCTTAAGATCGTTCCCAACGATATCGCCAAAGAGCGCCTGATCGCGCATTTTTTCAGAGGGTGGGATGCAGAACAGTTTCGGACATTGGCTGAGCAGTATTCCCTTGAAAAGATCGATGCCATGACAAGGTCAAAGGCGATGGAGAGAGTACGATGGCATCAGAACGAAGGGCACGACGTCGTCATTGTCTCGGCATCAATGGCAGAGTGGCTGCAGCCGTGGTGTGATCAGAACAGCATTGTTCTCATCTCAACCCGCCTAGAGGTTAAAGAGGGCAGACTGACAGGCCGTTTTGCGACCAAAAACTGTTACGGTCCGGAAAAAGCGAACCGCGTCAAGGCCGCCTATGACCTGGCCCGATACGCCCATATCTTTGCCTACGGTGACAGCCGGGGCGATCGGGAGCTGCTGGCCTTGGCGGACGAGCCTTTTTACAAGCCGTTCAGGGATTGATCCGCTTCGCACGGTTGACAAAATCAATGACCTTCCGGTCCGCCATTTCACACGGCTTTAAGAGGCCGTTGAGCGTTTGCGGATAGTAGTTTAGGCTGATGAAATCATTTCCGCCCAGTTCTTCGGCATAGACTTTGACGAGTTTGCCGCCCAGATGGGTCTCTTTGCGAAAGAGATAGCGCTTTGCAGAGAAGATCACATCATAGGCGCCGTCATCGAAGGAGAGCAGCCGTTCATGAAAGGGGGTCGCGCTGAGGTTCTCCACTACACTTTGTTTTGGATGGTGATCTTGGTGGCTTCAAAAAGCTCGGTGGCTTTTTGGATCATCGGCTCTTCAAGGATGGCCTGACCGTCAAACTCTTTGGTGGATTGGTCACTGTCGCTACAGCCGGCTACACAGGAACCTGTACCGACCTCGGACTCCTCTGTCATCGAAGAGACCTGGGGTGCAGCTTCCGAGGCCTCAGGAACCGCTGTCTGCTGAGGCTGTTGGTACTGTTGCCGAGGCTGTTCCTGCACTTCTGTCGCTTGTTCTTGCAGCGGTGCTTCAGGCGTGTTTGAGGGCGTAGGTTCGGTCGGTGTCTTTGAACACTTTTGGGCTTTGATCTTCGTCTCAAACCCAAAGATCTCACGCACAAACTGCTTGATAACACTGTAGCCGTGCTTGAGCTGTTGTCTACACTCTTCGTCAGCGCAGCTCTCCCACGTCAGTGTGTTGTCAGCGTACGATACAAAACTGATCTGTTCTTTAAAACAGCGTCCGAGATCGATGCTGCGGTCTTCGATCTTAGCGATAAGTTGTTCAAAGAGAGCACGTTCTTTGGCATCGTTAACGACAGGCTCGGGGAGAACAGGCTCCGGTTCAGGGGCGCTTTCCAAAGCGGCATCAGGCCGGAGAGACTGCTGCGGGGTTGTTGTCTGTGGCGCTTCGGATACGGCCAGACCCTGTTCAGCTGAATTCTGCTCTTTTGCAGAGGGTGTTGGCTGTTGCGGCTGAGGTCTGGCCGGCGCCCCGCTGCCGATCTGCAGCTCCAAAGATTCGATCATCTGGTCGATCTCTTTGACCTTCAGGGCCTCCAACATCTTAAAGAAGACCATACTGAGAACAAAACTGCCGTCTGCATTGATGCTGAAGAGTGATTTGGCATCGGAGAGGATACGAAAAAAACGCTCCAAAAGCAGCACGGAGTAGTGGCCGTCCTGGGCATAAAGACGCTCTTTCAAAAAGGCGATAAGTTCATCGACGACCATCTCGGCCTCATAATCTTCGAGTTCCTGAATATAGCCGAGAACAGCGGCCCTGTCACCATTGAATATGGCCGTGAAGATCGCCTCGATAAATTGCGGATCAACCAGCCCTAGCATGTCGGTCACGGTCTGGACATCGACATGGTTCTTCGAATAGATGATGGCCTGGTCAAGCAGGGTCAGTGTGTCACGAAGGCTGCCGGAACCGCTGCGTGCCAAGATGTCCAATGCCGCCTCTTCGTAGGTGATGTTCTCAAGTTGAAGGATATGTTCAAGATGATGGATGACATTGACATTGGCGATACGTTTAAAACGAAAATGCTGGGTACGGCTCAAGATCGTCGCCGGCAGCTTCAGCGGATCCGTGGTCGCCAGGATGAACTTGACATAGGCCGGAGGCTCTTCAAGTGTTTTCAGGAGGGCATTAAAGGCCTCTTTCGTGAGCATATGCACTTCATCGATAATAAAGATCTTGTAGTTTCCTGCGGCAGGTTTATACTTGGTGTGTTCGATAAGGTCGCGAATATCATCGATCTTGCGGCTGGAGGCGGCATCCATTTCGATGATGTCGATGTGGCGCCCCTCTTTGGCCATGACGCAGTGTTCGCAGACACCGCAGGGGTGGGATGTCGGCCCCTGCTCACAGATCAGCGCTTTGGCAAAGATCCGGGCCGTCGAGGTTTTCCCGGAACCGCGAAGGCCTGAAAAGAGGTAGGCGTGTGAGAGGCGATTGGCATCCAGGGCAAGGGAAAGGGTCTGTGAGATTGTCTCCTGTCCGATCAGTTCATTAAAACTTTCGGGACGATATTTTCGTGCTAAAACTTCAGAACTCTCATTCACTTTAATGCCTATTTTTGAAATAATTTAGACTATAGCACAGCTGTGCTTTTAGCTCTGTAAATGTGACAGATTGAACCTATATTTGTTCGGGAAGGTCGAGCCATTGATGGGCTGTTCTGCGCAGTGCTTCGGGGTTCTCCGAGGCGAAGAACTTGATATCGGTTTTGGCGTGTTTCTGGGAAAACGGGTAGTGTGCCTCCAGATATTCGACGATCGCCTCTCCCGAGTGGATCAGGGTTACATTGTCGTTAAAATAGTCGGCAATTGCGTCGGCGATCAGAGGGAAGTGGGTGCAGCCGAGAATGATCCCGTCGGGATGCTCAAGGCCCGCAAAGTAATGCTTCATCGTACTTTCGAGCACCTCGCCCGTAAACAGCCCCTCTTCGATGATAGGGACAAAGAGTCCGGTGGCTTTAGCCGTCGTATTGGTGAACCCCTGTTGCTTCAGCAGGGTCTCATAGGCCTTGGATGAGACCGTTGCGTTTGTGCCCAGAACCAGGATATTGGCAGCAGTGTCGTTGAGTGCGTTTTTGGTGGCGATGATACCGGGTTCGACGACACCGATGACGTCAAAAGGGGCTTGGGCCCGCATCTCTTCGAGAGCGTAGGCGCTTACGGTATTACAGGCGGTGATCAGCAGGTCGATCTCGAAGTTTTTAAAAAATTCCAAGGCCTCAAGGGAGTAGCGGACGATGGTGTTTTTGTCCTTGACACCGTACGGCACGCGGGCCGTGTCGCCAAAATAGATGATCTCTTCAAACAGTTGATGTTCCAACAGGGATTTGACAACCGTCAGACCACCGATTCCGCTATCAAAGACACCGACTCTCATAGGCGTTTATTTCGCCTCGTTCATCATGTTGAGGAACTCTTCGTTCGTTGGCATTTTCTGCATCTTGGTGTAGAGGAAACGGAGCGCTTCGACTTCATCCTCCTGTTTATGGAGCATAGAACGCAGGATAAAGACTTTCTGGAGGATATCCGGACCGATAAGAAGTTCTTCTTTACGCGTACCGGATTTCAAGATATCAATTGCAGGGAAGATACGGCGATCGGCGATCTTACGGCTAAGTACGACCTCCGAGTTACCTGTTCCTTTGAACTCCTCAAAGATCACTTCGTCCATACGGCTTCCCGTCTCGACAAGTGCTGTTGCAATAATCGTCAGTGAACCGCCGTTTTCGATGTTACGCGCCGCACCGAAGAAACGCTTCGGCTTGTGCAGTGCATTGGCATCAACACCACCTGAAAGGACTTTACCGCTTGACGGTGTAACCGTATTGTAGGCACGTGCAAGACGGGTGATCGAGTCAAGCAGGATCACAACGTCTTTGCCGATCTCGACACGGCGCTTGGCACGTTCGATGACCATCTCGGCGACTTTGACGTGGTTTTTTGCCGGCATATCGAAGGTAGAACTGTAGACTTCGCCTTTGACAGAGCGTTCCATATCGGTAACCTCTTCGGGACGTTCGTCAACAAGAAGGACCATCAGTTCGGCTTCCGGGTGGTTTGCCGTGATACCGTGTGCGATCTCCTTCATCAATTCCGTTTTACCGGAGCGCGGCGGTGCGACGATCAGGCCGCGCTGGCCCTTGCCGATAGGGCAGAAAAGGTCCATCATACGCCCGGTCAGCTTTTCGGGTTTGTACTCCAGTGTGAGTTGTTCAAGTGCGTAAAGAGGCGTCAGGTTTTCAAAGAGCGGACGTTTTTTGCTCTCTGCCGGCGGCAGGTAGTTGATCGCCTCGACCTTGAGAAGCGCGTAATAACGCTCCTGGTCTTTCGGAGGGCGGACCTGACCGGTGACCACGTCACCGTTACGAAGGGCGAACTTTTTGATCTGTGTACTGGAGACATAGGCATCATTGAGCGAGTCGCTGAAGGTCGTGTCGATCGAACGCAGGAAACCGTAACCGTCCTGCATCGTCTCCAAAATACCGGTGAAGAGGATGAAACCGCCTTGCGATGTCTGTGATTTCAAGATCTCAAAGGTAAGATCCTGACGTTTGAGTTCGTTGGGATCTTCTACCCCAAGTTCTGCAGCGATGTTGACAAGTTCGTCAATCGGTTTGGTGCGGAGGTCTTCAATAGTGTGACCAGTAACGGGAACATGTGTTCGGGAGGATTTGTTGTTTTTGTGCTGACGGGTGTCGCTCATGAATTACCTTATGTGAGTTCTGAGGAATTTTCACAGAGTTGTGAATAAATTGAAGAAGTGATTTTTAAGATTTGTTTAACGTATTTTATAACAACTAAACGGAAGATGTCAAGTTTATACGCTTTTTGGAGCCTTTTTCGCTTTAAAATAGGCTCTTTAGCCTAAGTTCGATAAAATAATTCACTTTAAAATTCAAAAGATGAAATTATGACAAATACCTTCGAGTTCTCACCCAAAGTCAATGACAAGCTCTCCGATGCGATTGCCAAAGAGAGAGAAGAGATAGGATTTTATGACCTTTGTGATCAGGATGTGACGCCGTTTTTGGAGCTGGCGTCCAAAGTCGATCAGGTCAACATCGTTGTGATCGGTATCGGTGGAAGCGCACTGGGCGCTTCTGCCGTCTATCACTTCTTGGACCTTGTACGCTCTTTTGACAAAAAACTGCATATTCTGGATACGACCGACCCGCTGATCCTGGAGAGCAAACTGAAAAGTTTCGACATGCACAACGCCTATTACTGTCTTATCAGCAAGTCGGGAACGACGATCGAGACGATTGCCGTGGCCAAATATATCGATGCGGTCGAGCGCCTGCAAAATGACAACTGCGTCATTATCACCGATGAGAACTCGGCGCTTGAAAAGTTCGCCGATGCCAGAGGTATCGCCCATTACGCCATTCCTGAAAACGTGGGCGGCCGTTTCTCTGTTTTGAGCAGTGCGGGGCTTATTCCGCTTGCGCTGATCGGTGTTAACATCCAGCTGCTGCTCGATGGTGCCAGAAAAGTCCGTGATGCCTTTTTCAACGATCAGGGATATTGCCACTCTTTGATGAAGAAGGCGACCTTCTATGCCCAGAACACCAACACCTACAACATCAACTGTCTCTTCTCCTACTCCGAGGTCTTTCGCGAGTTTAATGCCTGGTATGTACAGCTTTGGGGCGAGAGTCTGGGCAAAAAGCAGCGCCACAGTGAACTCCACGTGGGCCTGACGCCGGTGGGCCTGATCGGGCCGACGGACCAACACTCTTTTCTGCAGCTGATCGTTGAAGGAAAACGGGACAAATCGGTGACCGTCATCAAGATCAAAGAGTTTAACAATACGATGCGGATTCCGGACAGTACCTTTGAACACCTTGATGCGATGGACCTGATCAACGGTTACGACTTTTCGGAACTGATCAACATGCAGGCCGATTCGATCATCGAAGCGCTGGATTCGCTCGACAATATCCCTCTCGACGTGATCGAGATCGAGAGCGTCAACGCTTCGGAGATCGGCCAGCTGATCTTATACTATGAACTCCTGACGGCACTGGTCGCCAATATGCTTGACATCAATGCCTACGACCAACCGGGTGTCGAGATGGGTAAAATAATATTAAAAGAGAAATTACGAGGAAAAAAGTAGATGATAGATTATATTAAAAGCGAAGTGGCCGCTTCGGCCGAGACGAAACAGAAGATTTTAAACGATGGCGCATTTCTAGAGGAGATCGCAGAGGTGATCAAAGCCTGCGTCACTGTTTACAAGAAGAAGAAAAAGATTCTGATCGCCGGTAACGGCGGCTCTGCAGCGGATGCCCAGCATTTTGCCGCCGAGTTGGTCGGACGTTACGGGTTTGACCGTCCATCGCTTCCGGCGCTGGCATTGACCACCGACACCTCGAACCTGACGGCGATCGGCAATGATTACGGGTATGACTATGTCTTTTCACGTCAGCTGGAAGGGATGGGCGAAGCGGGCGATCTTTTTATCGGCATCTCCACTTCGGGCAATTCGCAGAATATTCTCAATGCCTTTGCGTCGGCCAAGGAGAGAGAGATCACAACGGTCGCATTGACCGGTCGTGACGGCGGAAAGATGGCACATGCCGCTGATTATACGTTGATCGTCCCCTCCAATGCGACACCCCGTATCCAGGAGTCCCATCTTCTGATCGAACATATGATCTGCGACGCTATCGAAAAAGAGATGTTCGGTGATGGAGTAGGTGCGTAAACAGTGAGTAGACCTGCGCTTTTTCTTGATCGTGACGGGGTGGTGAATATTGAAAAGAACTACCTTCACAAGGTCGGGGATTTCGAGTTCATCGACGGTATTTTCGAGCTGTGCAAGAAGTATCAGGACCTTGGGTATCTGATCGTTGTCGTGACCAACCAGTCCGGTATTGCCCGGGGTTATTACAGCGAAGATGATTTTGCACGATTGACGGCCTGGATGGTCGAGGCCTTCAGCCAAAACGGGGTAGCGGTTGCTGATGTCTATTACTGTCCGCATCATCCGGATATCTCCGGAACGTGCAGCTGCCGAAAGCCGGAGCCGGGCATGCTGCTCGAAGCCGCTAAAAAACATGACATCGATCTGACCCGCTCCCTGCTTGTGGGGGACAGTGAACGTGACATCATCGCCGCACACAAGGCCGGTGTTAAAGAGAGTTATCTTTTTTCGCCGGATGCGACCACAAGCGAAGCGACCAAGATCATAAGATCATTGAAAGAGTTACTATGAAGATAATGAACACAGGCGGTACGTTTAACAAACGTTACAACACAATAACAGGTGAGCTGGAAGTTCCGTTTGATAATCTGGCGATCGAAGAGATCGTGAGAAATTTCTCGTATGACGTTGATATCGCAGGGATGCTCTATAAAGACTCGCTGGAGATGGATCAGATCGACCGTGACCAGCTGACGGCGATCCTTTCAGCCGATGACGAAGATGTTTTCGTGGTCGTACACGGAACGGATACCATGCATCTGACGGCAGAGCAGCTGGCGGAGTACCTGCCCGACAGGGTCATCGTTCTGGTCGGTGCCATGACCCCGTTCTCCATTGACAAAAGCGAGGCGAGCGTCAACCTCGGCATGGCATTGGGGTTTGCTGCGACACAGCCGGCTGCAGGTGTCTACATCTGTATGAGCGGTATTATCGCGCCGTTTGACAGAATCGTCAAAAACAGAGAAGTCGGAAGGTTCGAGATTGTCTAACGTCGCGTGCAGTCACTGCCATCTCCAGTTTGATGAATCGGTTATGATCAAAGAGGGGGAGCTTAACTTCTGCTGCAAGGGGTGCCAGGGGATCTACCATCTGCTTAAAGATGAAGGGCTGGAGAGTTTTTACGACAAACTCGGTGACGAGCAGTTGGCCCCGCCGACGGAACAGTTCCAAGACAGCAGCAATTTTGACTCACCGGCCTTTTACGACCGCTATGTCACCGTTGACAGCGAAGGGTTTAACGAGGTTTCGCTTATTATCGAAGGCATTCACTGTTCGGCCTGTGTCTGGCTTAACGAGAAGGCCCTCCATAAGATGGAGGGTGTCGTAGAGGTCTTCATCAACCATACCAACAACAAAGCGCGCATCATATGGGATGACGGGGTGGTCAAACTCTCGAAGATCATTGACATGATCCGCGCTATCGGTTATGACGCCTTTCCGTATGATCCGGATATCCAGGAGGCCCGTGCCGAGAAAGAGCGCAAAGACTACTACCTCCGTATTGCGGTAGCGGCCTTTGCGATGATGAACATTATGACGGTGGCGGTGGCACAGTATGCCGGATTCTTTACCGGGATGGATCAAAGCATCAAGAACATCCTCAACGTCGCCGAGTGGGTCCTGTCGACGCCGGTACTGTTCTACAGCGGCTGGATCTTCTTTAGGGGGGCCTATTACGGGCTGAAGACCAAAACGGTCAACATGGACATCCTGGTTGCAACGGGTGCCTCGCTGACCTACCTCTACTCTATCTACATTACGCTCTTCGAGTTGGGCGAAGCCTATTTCGATTCGGTGGCAATGATCATCACCTTTGTGCTCCTGGGCAAGTTCCTGGAGGTGCTCAGCAAAAAGAGTGCCGCGGACACCCTGGATGTTCTCTCCAAGCATATTCCGAGTGAGGTGACGCTCTTAAAAGAGGGTGAACAGCACAATGTGAGCGTGAACGAAGTCATTGTCGGTGATATACTGCTTCTTAAAGCCGGGGAAAAAGCGGGTATTGACGGCGAGATTATTGATGGTGCGGGCAGTTTTGACGAGTCCAGCCTGAACGGGGAGAGCGAACCGATCTATAAAAACGTCGGCGATCATGTCGTCAGCGGGACCACCAGTATCGATGCGGTTGTGACCTATAGAGCGACCAAAGATTTTGAACACTCCACCTTGGCGAACATCCTGACGATGCTGGAACGCTCCCTGGCAAAAAAACCGCGCATTGAACAGGTGGCGAACCGTCTCTCCGAGTACTTTTCAACGGTTATTTTACTGCTGGCGTTTGCTACCTTTGCGGTCTGGTGGATCTGGCCGCACAGTTTTGAGACCGCCTTTATGGTCGGGATCTCGGTCATCATTATCGCCTGTCCGTGTGCGTTGGCTCTGGCAACGCCGGTCGCTACGATGGTCGGTCTCGGTCAGGGGGCCAAGCGCGGTATTCTTTTCAAAGAGGCGCTTCACCTGGAGACCTTGGCGAAGATAGACACGCTGGTGCTGGACAAGACCGGTACGATCACCGAGGGCAGACCACAGGTACAGCATGCCGAATGGTTTGATGATGAGGAGGAGAGGAACGTACACAGGACCAAACTGCTGGCACTGTTGAATGCCTCAAAGCACCCTGTCTCTCTCGGCGTGTCTGAATATTTGACGGATGATGCAGAACGGATACTGCCGGTACTGGACGAGTTGCAACAGCTTCCGGCCAAAGGGATGGTCGCACGGTGTGATCAAGAGATGCTGATCGGAGGCAATGCGCTGTTGATGCAGGAGCGGGGGATCTCTGTTCACCATGACAGCAGCCACACGCTCTTCTATTTTGCAGTCGGGGAGCGGTTGATCGCACGATTTGAACTTGCTGACCGTGCCAAGAGCGATGCCGCCGATGTGATCCGTTCGCTTCAACACGCCGGAATCGATATTGTGATGCTCACAGGCGATCATGAAGGGGTGGCACAGCGCGTTGCCGATGAGGTGGGCATCGAGCATTACCATGCCGAACTGACACCGCAGGATAAAGCCAACCTGATCGCGCAGATGCAGTCCGATGGCCACCGTGTCGTGATGGCAGGCGACGGGGTCAATGATATTCTGGCACTTGCACAGGCAGAGATCGGTATTGCAATGGGCAACGGCAGTGACATCGCGATTGATGTCAGCGATGTGGTGTTGATGAACGACTCCCTGACTTCTCTCGAAGAGTCGTTTAAGATCGGACGTACGACCTATCGGCTGGTCAAACAGAACCTCGGCATCTCTTTGGTGTATAATGCGGTGACGATTCCACTGGCGATGGCGGGCTTTATCATTCCGCTGATTGCCGCTGTTTCGATGTCGGTGAGTTCACTGCTCGTTGTCGGTAACTCGATGCGCATCAAGTTTATGTGGAAACGAAGCTAGCCGAAAGGGCATGTATGAACGATTCAATCATTATATTAATGCTAGGCGTCTCGGTATTTTTGGGTGCCTTGGCACTGTTTGGCATTATGTGGGCGATCAAGACCGGACAGTTTGACGACAAAGAGAAGTTTCTGAACCAGGTGCAGTATGACGGTGACGAAGAGCTCAACGCTGCGGCGGAGCAGCAGAACAAGAAAGAGGCGCTAAAGAAGAAGAAAGAGGGCTACCGCCCGGAGTAAATTGCTTTACAATCCTCGTTAATACCTGCAACCCTCTATTTTTTTTACAGCTTTTTTTATGTCGGCCAATAAACAAGCAGCACGCCTTGTATTAGGGTCTATGTGAATCTCCAGTGGACAACGATGCAAGTGATGTGTTGGTTATGGAATAGGGAACAGGGTTGTTTTTTAAATTGGCAGGTGTTTGAAATATAGAAAAAAGAAGAGGGAAAACCCCTAAAAGGAGTCTTCCAAAAGAGATCGGATTATTTAAGAGTTGTGATGTACTCTGAAACAGCTTTAATAGTAGCGTCATCGTAAGCAGCTACTTGACCTTTCATTAGTGCACCCATACCGTGAACGTTAAGAGTACCTGCTTTGTAACCTTGAAGAGAAGCTTC
>JBFFKK010000043.1:0-20407 GCA_041555445.1 Sulfurimonadaceae bacterium | reverse complement strand
TACCACTCCCACTCCCTGTTCATGGAGAAGTTGGCGCGAAAATACTTTTTAAGCCAGTTCTTGTGCTGGAGCGAAGCCGCCTTTTCGATATCGAGGTACTCAAAATACTGACGGTACCCGAGAAAGAGCTCGTCGCTTCCCTCTCCGCTGAGCACCACTTTGTACCCCTCTTTTTTGATCCCCTCAAAGAGCAGATAAAGCGGGATCGCGGCCGGATCGTTAAGCGGCTCGTCCATCGTGTCAAAGACCTTTTCGCTCGCCGTAATGAAGTCATCCTGTGTGATCTCGATCGCACTGTTCTTGACCCCCAAGGCCTCCGCCGTAAGCCTGGCGTTTTGACGTTCGTCATAGTTCTGATACTCGGCATAGCCCAGGGTGAAGGTCTGCAATGAGCTCCCCTGCTCTTTGGCGATCGCCGCGATCAGCGCGCTGTCTATGCCGCCTGAAAGCAGCGATGCCATCGGCACATCGGCGCTCAGACGCAGCCTGATGCTCTCGGTCAGCCCCTCTTCTATCTTTGCTATCGCGACCGTTTCATCAGTGATGATCGATGAGGGGGTATCAAGAAGCGAATAGTAGGACTTTTTTTTGATCGTATTGCCGTCAAAATGGAGCATCTCGCCCGCTTCCAGCTTCTGGACCCCTTCCAAAAAGGTGTGCGGCGGTGTCGGTGCCAGAAACCCGAGGTAACTGCTCAAGGCATCTTTGTTGAGCCGCTTTTTCTTCAGAAACGGGACAACGCCTTTTATCTCGGAAGCGAAGACGAACCGGGTGCTGTCATGTAGATAATAGAGGGGTTTTTTGCCCAAACGGTCACGTATAAGATAGAGATCCTTACCGTCCAAAAGGGCAATAGCGAACATCCCGACAAGATGTTCAACAAAGTCCAGACCCCACTTTTTATAGGCCGCCAGCAACACCTCCGTATCCGAGTCGCTCTTAAAACTGAAATCACAAGAGAGCTCTTCGCGCAACGTTCTATGGTTGTAGATCTCCCCGTTAAAGCTGAGCAGCAGCTCGCCGTGGCGCATCGGCTGGTGGGCCTTGGCCTGCAGGTCGACGATGCTGAGGCGATTGTGGGCGAAAAAGAGCTGCTCCTGCTCGACGATCCCGCAGTAGTCGGGCCCGCGGTGCGCCATAGTCCCAAGTGCCTGGCGTGCCTGAGCCGGGTCATACGCACCCAGTATCCCAAAGATGGCGCACATCAAGAACCCCCTTGCGAAGACGGCTTCTGAACATTTTTCTCCAAATAGACCGTAAAGTCTTTCGGCAGATACCCTCTCTGCATACGGAACGTGACCCCCAGCGCTTCGGCAAGGGCTTCGATCTCTTCCGGCCGGTAATAGTTATAGACCATCGAGCTGTCCTCGCCTTCCAAGAGGTTAAACACAAACCCTTTTTTACTCGCATTCAGACAGCGCGTAATGAAGGTTTCCGTCTCGTCGCGCGTCAATATGTTCATCGCTCCGCTGCAGATGTAGTAGTCGGCTTCCGGCAGAGGATCTCTCAAAACATCACACTGTCGAATCTCACTATCAACCCGCTGACGCGCCGCTTCGACCATCGTTTCCATGATCTCCAGCCCGACATAAGAACAAGGAGTGCAATGCTCTTTTTCCATATAGATATAGAGATCGGCGAACCCGCATCCCACATCCACGACGCTCTCGTTCCCGCTGAGCTCTATCATCTCCAGAAGGATCTCAAACCGCTTGTACTGCGTCTGCTGTGAATTCCAATGCACCCCTCGGGCACTGACACCGTGACGTTCGATCACTTCACTGTAATACCGATCGTTATCAATCCGACTCATAGCGGTATTATAGTAAAATCCACCGATATATTACGACTGCCGCACAAAAGTGGCGAAAGGGGTAACAATGGCGAAACGAAAACCTGTCCATGCTCTGGAACTCGGCGGTACCCTCTTTGTCCCGGCGTCGCACAAAAACCTGGACGCCATTCTCTCCGGCCGGAAATACCCCGAACTGCGCTCCGTCGTCATCGATTTTGAAGACGGACTGGCCGGTAGCGACCAGCCTGAAGCCTTGGCCAGACTGGGTCAGACCCTGGAGAGGCTGCAAGAGAGCAGGCTCCTGCGTTTTATCCGCCCCCGAGGCCCGCAGATGTTAAAAACAGTGCTGCAACAACAGGGCATCGACAGGCTGGACGGCTTCATCCTCCCTAAATTCGGTCTTAACAACGCCGACGAATACCTGACGTTAATAGACGGACACCATTTCATGCCCAGCATCGAAGGCGGAGAGCTCTTCGACACCCGAAAACTCCAACAGCTCCGCGACCTTCTGCTGCCGCATCAAACGCGTATCATCTGCATCCGTTTCGGTGCGCAGGACATGCTGCGCCAACTCGGGCTTCGGCAAGCCGGTTCCATCTACGACATGCTCGCCCCCGCCCAGATCATCGCAAACCTCATCGCCACCTTCAAACCGGCCGGTTTTGAGATCAGTGCCCCGGTCTTTCCAGACTTTTCTGACAGAGAGGGTTTTCAAAAAGAGATCAGCTACGAACTGCTCAACGGGCTCATCTCCAAGACCATCATCCACCCCGACCAGATCGAGCCATTGAATGTGCTCTACCGTGTAACGGAGCAGGAGCGGCAGGAGGCAAAAGCCTTGCTGTCGCAACAGGACGGGGTCATAAATCTTGAAGGAAAAATGGGCGAGACCAGCACCCAAAGCCCCTGGGCCAAACAGATTCTGGAGAGGGACAAACTTTTCAATGTTGACTAAAACGGCGCTCTTTTGTCTCACCGCCTTGGCTCTCTGGGCCCAAGAATCAGCCCCGGCCGGCCTTGACCTTCGCAATTTCCGGGGAGACCTCCAGCTTTACACCTATGACATCAACCTTCCGGGTTCGGATAACGACGCCTATGCAACAGCCATTGGAGGCAGGTTGGGCTACAAAACCGGCCCCCACTACCGCTTTGGGATCGAGCTGGAGTATGCCGGGTCGCATGCGGTCGGAAACACCAAAAATGCCGAACGGCTCCTGCTTTTCGACAACGACACCCCTTCGCTTCATCTCAATGCGCTTTCCCAAGGCAATCTCTTCTATCAGAACCCGACCACCTATTTCCGTCTCGGCGCACAGACCATGAACACCCCGCTCTTCAACGAAGACCCGACCCGCATCGTACCCTGGGGTGCAAGCGGTGCGACCATCACCTACAACCGGGTAGAGGCGCTTACGCTGATCGGGGCAGCGATCAACACGATCCGCAGCAACACCTCCTCTGTCTATCGCCAAGAGAGTGCCAGCGGACCCATAGAGCACGGGCTCTACTTTCTTGGCGGCAGCTATAGCCTCAATGACGGAAACTGGATGCAGGCCTATTACTACCTGGCGCCGAACCTCTATGACGCGCTCTACCTGCAGTACGAATACCGCCGTACGCTCTTTGACGATGCCCTGGTCTGCTTCGGTATCCAGTACATCAGGACCTACACCAACGGCGGGAGCAGTTCGCAGGCCGTAACCGACAGCCCGATAGGCGGTGATGATGTCGCTCTGGCCGCTTTCAAAGCCAGCGTCAACTACCAGGACCTCGACCTGCAGTTAAGCTACTCTAAAAACAGCGGCCAGAGCGGTATCAGCAATGCGTACGGCGGCTTGAGCAAGGTCTACACCTCTTCCATGATCGCCAACGGCCGCAAGAACAACCGCCCGGAGACCTGGTCTCTCAAAACCGCCTACGACATTTTTCACTCCGAACGTTTTGGCAATACCGAAGCGGCACTCTGGTTGACCAAAACAGATTATCAGGAGATCACCGAAGCAGACCTCTTCTCCACCTACGCCCACCTCCGCCACTACTTCGGCGTCAACACCTCCGCCTATCTCCGCGTTGAACAGATCGACTATGACCGTCAGGATGATGCCATCTTTGTGCGGTTTATTTTGAAGCAGGAATTTTGAGACCATATAGAAGTTTAATTGGTAAGATAGGTATTATTTCAAAAATTGAAGATTTTGAGATAAACTTACTTAATCAATAGTGCAAAAACTATGTCATACAAAAGTACATGTAAGAAGAGGTTATCACATTCAATGAAAGCGACAAACAATCTTACGCCATTAGTCAGCGTACTTGTCCCCTGCTATAATCATGAAAGATTTGTTGAAGAAACTATTATCAGTATTATCAGTCAGAGCTATAAGAACATTGAGTTGATCGTTATTGATGACGGTTCAAAAGACACCAGTCCTCTTATTCTGGAAAAGTTGAGCAAGAAATATAATTTTTATTATGAACATCAAAAAAACATGGGACTCCCTGCAACACTAAATAAAATGATAAAAATGGCAAAAGGAAAATATATTTCCATTATTGCATCTGATGATATAAATACCCTCGATAAAATAGAATTACTTGTTGAAGAATTTGAACAACTCCCAGACGAATATGGCGTTGTGTGTGGCAATGCAAAATTTATCGATGACAAAAATAATGAAATATGTCTAGAGCAAAATGGACAACAATATTGTACGTTCATAGAAATGTACATTAGCATTAATAAAACTTTTAATATTCAAGATTTTGGTACATATCCAACTTTTTTGGTCAACAACTATATACCGGTAATGTCAACACTTATAAAAAGAGATGCTCTATTGAAAGTAAATCTATATGAGGAAAATATAACTATTGAAGATTGGAACATGTGGATGAAACTTGCTAGAACATATAAAATGAAATATGTTAACTCAATTGTGGCTTTTTATAGATGGCATGAGCATAATTCGATGAAAACGATGAATGAACAGCTACGTTTGGATACTTTGAAAATATTTAAGAGAGAGCAAGCCTACTGTTATGCAAATGGCCTAAAAAACTTATGGGAACATCAGTATTATGGTGCTCTTTTGAACTTTCTTTTATTAAAAAAATATGTTTTATTTTATGAGTATATTAATATTTATAATATATATGGGTTTTTAAAATTTTTAATTAAAAAACTAATAACTCGAATAATATGATAATCAATCAATATGATGCATTTAATTTTGTACAATACATTCAAAAATAAAGTATTATTGATCAAGGGTCACTATGAATGATGTACTAATACCTATTTTATATCAACATATAATAAGATAAAAATTAACAGGTCAATAAATGAGCTTATCAGAAATAATTTACCAATGGCGGATGAAAGGGTTGAAAAAAGCTTTTCAAGGCGTTCGAAACTATTATGAACAGCATGGTTTGAAAGGTACTTTCAATAAAATCTACAAAAAAATCATTTGGCATGAGCCTGTCATCAAAATGGAATCAGGATTTTGTCCTTGTTGCGATCATCATGTAAAATTCATTTCAAAACATCAATGGTTACGTGACTACTATTTATGCAGCAATTGCCATAGTATTCCGAGAGAAAGAGCATTGATGTACGTCATTGAAGAGGTTTTACCCAATTACAAAAACCTGACCATTCACGAATCATCACCTGGCCAAAGAGGTGCCAGTGTAAAATTACGACAAAATTGCAGCAACTATATTGCATCGCATTATTTTCCGGAATCAAAACTTGACTATGTAGATGGTTATAAAAACATTGACATACAAAATCAAAACTTTGACAGTGAAATATTTGACCTGGTCGTCACACAAGATGTGTTTGAGCATTTGCCTGACCCCGAGAAAGCCATTAAAGAGATATACAGGACATTGAAACCTGGTGGTTATTTTATTTCAACTATACCGCTTGTCAATAAGTTCGCACCTACAGAGAGATGGGCTGTTCTTGAAGATGGTAAATTAAAGTTTTTACATGAACCTGAGTACCATGGCAATCCCATCAATGAAGATGGGTCGCCTGTTTTCTTCCATTATGGCTATGATATCGCTCATTCATTTGACAAATGGACGAACATGCAAACTATCATCATCAAAATAGAAAAACCCGAGTATGGTATTGAAGCGGAATATATTGAAGTGGTCGTTTCGCACAAAAAACAGTAATTTACGGATCATTACTTAATAGTCAAAATTTTTATTCCTTAGGAGCGTTCATGAAAGTTCTTGCTTTTTATCTCCCTCAGTTCCATACTATTCCTGAAAATAACAAGTGGTGGGGAGAGGGGTTTACAGAATGGACCAACACCAGAAAAGCCAAGCCCCTTTTTAAAGAGCATTACCAGCCAAGAGAACCATACAACAGCAACTATTATGACCTATCTAACATCGATACGATGCAATGGCAAGCAGATCTAGCCAAAGAATACGGTATTTACGGTTTTTGCTATTATCACTATTGGTTCAAAGGTAAAAAATTATTAGAGAAACCTCTCGAAAACATGTTAAAACATAAAGAGGTTGATCTGCCTTTTTGTTTATCCTGGGCCAATGAGCCATGGGCCAGGACCTGGGACGGGAGAGATTCTGAAGTGTTAATGCCTCAAGAATATGGGGACAGTTCAGACTGGAAAAAACATTTTGAATATTTACTAGACTTTTTCAAGGATGACAGATACATCAAAATCGACAATAGGCCATTGATCGTTATCTACAAAACAATGCATATACCGGATGGTGATCAGATGTGTCGATATTGGAATGAGTTAGCACAACAAGAAGGGTTTGATGGACTCTATTTTGTTGAAACACTAGCTGGGATACAAGCATCGCCGTATTTACAAATATCCGATGCTGTCGTTGAACTTGAACCAAACTTTACCATGTCGGGTCATCAAACTTCTTTTTTCGAACGCCAGTTGCGTAAAATCAAAAAGAAGATAACCGGGCTGCAACTTTATGATTATGATAGTATTTGGAAAAAAATCATAGCAAGAAAATCAAACAGATTTGAAAAAAAACATTTTCTAGGCGCTTTTATTGACTGGGACAATAGCCCTAGAAAAGGAAATAATGGTGTCATATTCAAAGGGGCTTCTCCTGAAAAATTCAACAAATATCTGTCCATGCAAATGGCTAAATCTGAAAAAGACAGCTTTCTTTTTATCAACGCGTGGAATGAATGGGCAGAAGGCACATATTTGGAACCTGATATGAAATACGGATACCAGTATTTAACTGCACTTAAAAATGCGATTGGTGAATCATGAAAATCTGTGCGATTATTGTTACATACGGAGACCGCTATTCTTTACTGGAACAAGTCCTGAATAGTATAATACGGCAAGTAGACAAAATCATTGTTGTCAATAACGGATCAAGCCCTTCAAGCTCTGAAAAGCTGGAAGCTTATGCTCAGATACATCCCAATATTTTACAAATCATACATCTTAAAGAGAATCTCGGTTCGGCCGGCGGATATAAAAAAGGGTTAGAAACAGCCTTTAAGGACGACGATTGTGAATATATATGGCTTCTGGATGATGACAATAAACCGTTAAATAATGCTCTAAAGGTTCTGAAAGATTTTTGGACTACCAGGCTCCCAGACAAACGAAATGAATCTATTGCCTTGTTGTCTTATAGGCATGATCGAGAAATATACAAAAAAGCAGTATTATCAGAATCTCCGAATTTAGTTCTGGGTAATCAAAACAGCTTCATGACCTTTCATATCAAAAATTTATTCAAAAAAACCTATCGAACAATAAGATCTTTTTTTCAAAAGCCTCTTCAAAACGTTGAACATGGTTTTAAAAGTGGTAAGGTTGCAGTAGCTCCCTATGGCGGGATGTTCTTTCACAAGAACCTTCTTAATTCCATAGGCTATCCAAAAGAAGAATACTACGTGTATGCCGATGACCATGACTGGAGCTATCAAATCACAAAAAAAGGCGGTGAAATCCATTTGGTTCTTGATAGCATCATTGAGGATATTGACACCTCATGGTATCAATCTAAAAAGAATGAACCCTTATACAAGATCATACCAACGCAGAACCCTTTCCGAATCTATTATACAGTTAGGAACAGGGTCTATTTTGAAAAAAAATATTTGGTTGGTAATTACTTTATCTACCAACTAAATAGAATAGTTTTTCAGTCCGTATTGTTATTATTCTCTTTAAAGAACCTATCGACTTATAAAGTTTTTTGCAATGCCGTCAAGGATGGACTCAATCAAGATATGGGGGAAAACGATAATATACGATTGTAATCAACAAACATACAGACAATATTGATCACACTATTTAAACAGTAGGAATGAGTAAAATGATCCAGACAATAAAGACACTATTGCGTCCTTTTAAAAACAAGCTTCTATCTTTATATTTTAAAGGAGAGAACAGGTATTGCCCTGTGTGTGGTAAAACATCCAGAAAATTCCTGGATTTTGGGTATCCCTTAAGAAGTGATGCACGTTGTGTCCATTGCAACTCGCTTGAGCGACATCGCCTGACATGGCTTTTTTTCGAAAAGAAGACCGACCTATTTAATAACATTCCGAAAAAGATGCTCCACATCGCTCCGGAACAATCCTTCCAGGAGCGTTTATCCAAACGTATTGGAGTAGGCTACTTGACGGCTGACCTTTTTAATCCGGCCGCCATGGTAAAAATGGATATCACTAATATACAGTACCCTGATAACACCTTTGATGTCATCTACTGCAGCCATGTACTTGAGCATGTTGAGAATGATCAAAAAGCTATGAAAGAGTTTTATCGAACACTCCAACCAAACGGATGGGCAGTATTACTGGTTCCAATATTGGAAGGTCCAACGTATGAAGACCCTTCTATCATTGATCCTCAAGAACGTTTAAAAGCATTTGGCCAGGAAGATCATGTCCGAAAATACGGAACGGACGGGGTTTATCTGAATAGACTGAAAGAGGCCGGATTTACTGTCGAGGTTTTTGAACCTTCCCGCTTCCTTGATGATGAACAGATCGAAAAAATGGGCATAACAGATGCCGCGCAGGAGATCTACTACTGCACCAAGCAATAGATACTGAAAAAGGCCCAATGATGGAACACAACAGGATCAGCGTTATCATCCCAACCTACAATAGGGCCTCGTTAATAGAGCGTGCGCTTCAGAGCGTGCTCGATCAGAGCTATCCCGATCTTGAGGTCATTATCGTCGATGACTGTTCTAGCGACAATACCGAAGAGGTGGTCACCGGCTTGAACGACGACCGCATCAAGTTCATAAAACACACCAAAAACCGGGGGGCGAATGCGGCACGCAACACCGGTATCAAAGCAGCAAGCGGTGAGTTCATCGCTTTTCAGGACAGCGATGACGAGTGGATGCCCGGCAAACTTGCCAAACAGATCGAAGCGTTCAAACACGCTCCGGCTGATACCGGGGTGGTCTACACGGCCTTCTGGCGCATGGAGGGTAAAGAGAAGAGCTACACCCCCTCCAGAGATGTCCTGACGACCAATGGTTTCCTGCTTGAAGAACTCTTAAAGCGCAACTTCATTACGACCCAGTCGATCCTGGTCAAAAAGACATGCTTTGACGAGGTCGGTCTTTTTGACGAGGCCATGCCGCGTCTTCAGGATTGGGAGTTGCTGCTTCGCCTCTCAAAACACTACCCGTTCCTTTTTATCGACGAGCCGCTGGTTAACGTCTACCACACCCCGGGCAACATCACCTCCAATCAAGAAGCGTTGACAACGGCGCTGGTGTTGCTGCTTGAAAAACATCATGAAGACTTTGCCAAATACAGAAAGGTGCTTGCCAATTTCAACTGCTACATCGGCCAGCAGTTTTTCTTGTCCGGCGACCTCAGGAAAAGTTTGTACTATTGTAAAGAAGCATTGAAAATCCAACCGGGCAATCCAAAGTTCTGGTTGATTTTGGCCACTTTTTTACTGGGAAAGACCCTCTATGTCAAAATCAAAAATTCTGTCATAACCGTCATCAAACTCTTTTCCATAAAAAAACGTTAAAATGCAGCAAAAGCCCGACAGAAACCTACAAGGAACAGTTATAGCATGATATCCGTCTGCATCGCAACCTATAACGGCGAGCGCTATATCAAAGAGCAGCTGGACTCGATTTTATGCCAGCTCTCAGATGGCGATGAGATCATCATCTCGGATGACAGCTCAAACGATAGAACGGCAGAAATAATCAAGAGTTTTGACTCCGAAAGGATTGTTCTGTTGGAAAACCAGACCTTCAGAAGTCCGATTTTCAATTTCGAAAACACCCTGAAGCATGCAAAAAACGACTTCATTTTTCTGTCGGATCAGGACGACATATGGGAAGAGAACAAAGTTGGCACTATTATGAAACATTTGCAGCACAATGATCTCGTCTTGAGTGACGCTTCACTCATCGATGCCGAAGGACAAGAGATCAATGCCTCTTTTTTTGCGCTTAACGGATCCGCTCCCGGACTGTTCAAAAATCTGGTGAAAAACTCCTATATCGGCTGCACGATGGCCTTTAACCGCAAGATCCTTGAACGTGCACTCCCTTTCCCTGAAAACACACCGATGCACGACTGGTGGATAGGGCTGATCGCTGAGATGTTCGGAAAAGTCTATTTTTGCGAAGAGCCGCTTGTCCGCTACCGCAGGCATGATGCCAACGCATCCGCGAGTGCCGAAAAAAGCCCTTATGGTTTCGGAGAAAAAATATCGATGCGCCTTCTTCTTCTCGTCAACTTGGCAAAAAGGTGGTTCAGAAAATGAGCCTTGTCACCGCCTCTATCGTTATCTACAACAATGCCCCTGATGTTTTAAACAAGGCCATCGACAGCTTTTTAAACACCGAATTGGATGTTCATCTGTACCTTGTGGATAACTCGCCAACCGATCAACTGCATACGCTTGCTGACGACCCGCGTGTTACCTATATCTTTAACGATAAAAACCTCGGCTACGGTGCCGCTCATAATGTTGCCATCAGGAGGGCCATGGAGCAAGAGAGCCGCTACCATCTCGTGCTCAACCCGGATGTCTATTTTGAACAAGGGGTGATCGAAACGCTCCAAACGTATATGGATGAAAATCCGGATGTCGGGCTGGTGATGCCCAAAGTCCTCTACCCGGACGGAAGAGAGCAGCGCCTCTGCAAACTCTCCCCGGCGCCAAAAGATCAGTTCTACCGCCGCTTTATGCCGATCCGCTCCGTTCTCGAAAAACGCAATGAGCTCTACGAACTGCGCGGCGCTGACTTTACCCGAGAGATGAACGTCCCTTTTCTATCGGGATCATTTATGTTTTTGCGTATTGATGCCCTTAAAAAAGTCGGCTTGTTTGATGAGCACATCTTCATGTACCTTGAAGATGCCGACCTCTGCAGACGGCTGCATCGTCACTACAGGACCATGTACTATCCCAAGGTCTCCATTGTCCACGAGTTCTTCAAAGGGTCACATAAAAGCTGGCGCCTGATGTTCTACCACATTCGCAGTGCGCTCTACTATTTCACAAAATGGGGATGGTTCATTGACAAAGAACGCGACGCCATGAACGAGAAAACGCTTCAGCGTGAGCTCAAAAAAGTTGAGGCCTAACCTCATCTTATGCCATTTGAGATAGAATATTACATAATTTAACAAAGAGAGTTTCACTTGTCACACACTAATGCAATAACAACCAAACACATCCTTTTGTTGGTCGCCATCGCCTATCTGTTTTCATTCGCGGTACGCATGATCTGGGTCTTCCAGTTTCAGGACAACCCGCAGTTTATCTGGAACGGCCAGTTGATGATCAACACCAATGACGGCTACTTTTTTGCATCAGGTGCACAGAAATGGCTCGAGGGAACACTTCAGTACAACCCGCAGACACCGGGTCTCTTTTACACCGCCGCCGTCACATTTACCGCTTTGGCTGCAAAATATCTCCCCTTCTCTCTTGACACCGTGACCCTCTATATGCCGGCCGTAATCTCCAGCCTGGTCGTCGTGCCGATCATTCTGATCGGTCGTCTTTTCGGTATGACCGCAGTCGGCTTTTTCGCGGCACTTTTAGGCTCTATCGCATGGAGTTACTACAACCGGACCATGATCGGTTATTTCGATACGGACATGTTCTCGGCCATGGCACCGATGTTTATCCTCTATTTCCTCCTTGCGACGATCAAAAGTGAAAAATTTGTCTTTGCCCTGTTAAGCGCTTTGAGTATTTTGGTCTATCCGTTTCTCTATGACCATGGACGTGCCATTGTCTATGCGATGGGAATCCTCTACATGCTTTACATGATCATCTTCCACCGCAAAGATGCCTTTACCTATCACTCGATATTGCTTATCTCCATCAGTTTGATGGCGATCAATCCTTGGGTACAGTTAGCCGTGATCGTCGCACTTTTCGTTGCCATAAAAAGAGAGCTGGTAAGTGCCAATGCCTCTCTCTACAGCTCTGTCGTCGCTGTTTTCCTCTTTCTCTACACGGGGCATGTCTTCGAGCTGCTCTGGATGCGGGTCTCCATGTACTTCAACCGCGGTGTCGAAAGCAGCGGCCTGCACTTTTACCAGGTCATTCAAACAGTGCGTGAAGCTGGCCAGATCCCGTTCGAGACGATGGCAAACCGTATCTCCGGTTCTGTACTTGGACTTTTTGCTGCGCTTGCAGGCTATATTGTTCTTGTCATACGCCACAGAGAGTTTATTTTGGCACTGCCGCTTATCGGGATCGGTGTCTTCTCCCTGGTCGGCGGGTTGCGCTTTACCGTCTATGCAGTACCCGTAGCGGCGATCGGCGCTGTATTCCTGTTCCATGTCATTGCGATGTATGCGAAAGAGAAGAAACTCTACTATCTTGTTCTGTCCCTATTGACAGCAGCAGCGATCTATCCAAACATTACCCACATCATAGAGTACAAAGTGCCGACCGTCTTTATGCAAAAAGAGGTACAGATACTGGATGATCTTAAAAAGCAGTCCTCTTCAAAAGATTATGTTATTACATGGTGGGATTACGGTTACCCGATCTGGTACTACGGTGACAAAAACACCCTGATCGACGGCGGTAAACACAACAATGACAACTTCATCGTCTCCGAGATCATGCTCACGACATCACCGCTGGAAGCGGCACGCCTTTCGCGTCTTGCTGTAGAGACCTATGTCTCTTCTGACTACAAAAACATTGCCAACACCCTCTTCAAGAACCGTCAGCCGGATCAGGTCGATGTGAGTGCCTACCTTGAGAACCTGCGTTACGGTGATGTCCGGCTCCCTGAAAAAAGCCGTGACATCTTTCTATATTTTCCAATGCGCATGCTAGATATTTTGCCGACAGTCAAGATCTTCTCCAACATCGATCTCAGCACCGGCAGGCCAATCACTTCGCCGTTCTTTTACTCGACACAGCGCTTCCAGGACACTGGCAACGCTATACAGTTCGGTAATGGCATCGCCCTGCTGAAACAGGAAGGTGTCGTCCAGATCGGCGATCAGAGAGTGCCTCTGGGCGAATTCATCAAGGTGCGGTACAATCCGCAAGGTAAAATCGAGGTCGACAGACAGACCATCACCCCGATGTCGCGTCTCTCAATTATCTATCTAGAGTCGTACCGACGGTTTATTCTGCTCGACAGCGAGTACCTCAACTCGACCTTCATCCAGATGTATATCTTCGAAAACTATGACAAAGCGCTCTTCGAACCGGTGATTCTGGATCCGTTGGTAAAAATATACAAACTCAAGATATGAGACTTCTGCTCACGGGTGCGACCGGCTTTATCGGCTCCTCTTTTTACGCGCACTATCGAGAGAGGTTTGCGATAGAGACCTTCGACTTTCGAAATGATCCGAAGACGCTCTCTCTGGACAACATCGACACAGTTATCCATCTTGCAGCGCTTGTCCACCAGATGGACGGCGCTCCGGCAGAGGCTTACCATGAGGTCAATGTCGTTAAGAGCGTCGCGCTCGCCGAACAGGCCAAAGCGGCCGGTGTGAAACAGTTTGTCTTTATGAGCAGTGTCAAAGTCTATGGCGAAGAGAGCGATACACCCTATGATGAGACGACGCCCTGCCACCCCAAAGACCCTTACGGAGAGAGCAAACTGGAGGCCGAAAACGCGCTGCTCTCCCTGCAGAGTGACGCCTTTACCGTCTCCATTATCCGTACGCCGGTCGTCTATGGCGAAGGGGTAAAGGCCAACATCCTAAAACTCATCAGCCTGACAAACAACTACAGCTACCTCCCTTTTGGCGGCATCGACAACAGACGCAGTATGGTCTATCTTGAGAACCTGACGCACCTTATCGCCGAGCTTGTCGTACAGAAGAAAGGCGGCATCTTTTTGGCGAGTGACGATACACCGATCAGCACATCGTACCTGATAGAAGAGATCGCAACCGCTTTAGAGAAAAAATGCAGACTGTTCCCTTTTATGCCGTTAAAAGTTCTGCTTCAACGGTTCAAACCGCAGCTCTTTCAGCGCCTTTACGGCGATCTCTACCTTGACAACACACGCACAAAAGCCTCTCTTCATCTGAGCAACCCCTACACTGCCAAGGAAGGCATCGAAAGGATGGTATCCTGGTATAAGGAGCAAAGGTAATGACGATAACCCTCATACTGCTCACATTCATTCTGTCGTTGATCCTCACCCTTGCCATCCGCTACTATGCGCACCGTAAAGAGCTGCTTGACCATCCGAATGAGCGCAGTTCGCATGTCACGCCCACACCCAAAGGCGGCGGACTGGCGATCATGGTCGCCTTTTACGGTGCCCTGAGTGTTCTCTACATTGAGGGTCAGCTGGAAAGCCGGCTCTTTTTTGCGTTGTGCGCCGCTCTGCCGGTGGTTCTCGTCAGCCTGATCGATGACCTCTATCCGCTCTCGGCCAGAATACGTTTTGCCGTTCAGCTTCTGAGTGCGTTCGCTGCCCTCTTTTTTTTAGGCGGTGTTGACACCCTCAACCTTGCCCATTTTTCACTTTCGGGGATCTGGGTAAACCTCTTGGCCCTGATGGGTATACTCTGGATGACGAATCTCTACAACTTCCTCGACGGCATCGACGGTTACGCCGGTTCGCAGGCCCTTTTTGTCGGCGCTACGGCCTACCTTCTCTTCGGCAGTGAAACAGCACTTCTACTCGCCATAGCTGCTGCAGGTTTTTTACTGTTCAACTGGCACAAGGCCTCCATCTTTATGGGCGATGTCGGCAGTGCACCGCTCGGTTTCATCTTCGCGGTCTTCATGCTTTATGATGCCGCTTCGACACACTTTCTGGGCTGGCTCATGCTGCTCTCTCTCTTTTGGTTTGATGCGACACTCACCCTTCTCCGTCGTGCAAAAAGGGGCGAAAAACTGTCGCAGGCACATAAAAAACATGCCTACCAGCGCCTCAATCAGGCCGGGTATTCTCACAGCCGCGTGGTCATCTCGGCGATGTCCATCAACTTTTTGATAGGGATCGCCCTCTATTTCACCCCTGAAAAGAGCTATTTATATCTCTTTTTAGCCCTCATGGTGGTATTATATTCTCTCCTAAGATGGATCGACACCAAGAAGGCTTTTGATTGAACTTATTACAACCCAGCTTTGCAAAACGGCTTCTCTTCTTTTTACTCAGTGACCTGATCCTCTTTTTCATCTCGCTGCATCTTGCCTATGCACTGCGTTTTGACTTTGTCATTGAACCGCGCTTCATGGAAAACTTTGTGACGGTCTTCGTCACGCTGGCACTTCTGAAGATCCTCTTCTTTTTTCTGTTCAGGGTCTACAACATCACCTGGCGCTTCTTCGGTCTTGATGATGCCCTGAACCTCATAAAAGCCCATTTCAGTGCCGCGATCGCTTTCGGTCTCCTCTTGTACCTCTTTTATGATTTCTTTATGCCGATCCCGAGAAGCGTGATCCTTATCGACCTCTTTCTCTCACTGATGCTGACGGGTGCCCTGCGCATCTCGAAACGGGCCCTCTCCGAACAGCTGACACTGGGTGAAAAGAGACAGACCCTCATCATCGGCGTCAACCCGAAAACAAGTTCCATCATCAAAAGCGCGCTTAACGGCGAGCTGAACTACTTCCCGGTGGCTATCTTTGCGCTTCTCGAAGAGAACCAGAGTGCCGTCAACACCTACATCAACAAAGTGAAGGTCTATGCATCGTCTGCGCTAGAGCAGCAGATATCCAGACTGAACATCACCGCCGCCATCATCACCGCCGACCTCTCCCAAACCGACCTGAAAGCGCTCTTTCAGCGTCTGAACGAGGCCGGTATAGAGGAGATAAAGCTGGCCAAGATCCTGGGCTCGCAACATGAAAAACTGGAAGACCTCTCCATTGAAGATCTGCTTGCACGCCATCCCAAGGATCTTGACAATGAAGCGATCGCCGCATTTATAAAAGGCAAGAACGTCCTGATCACCGGAGCAGGCGGCAGCATAGGCTCGGAGATAACGATGCAGTGCAGAGCCTACGGTGCCGCCTCGCTGACGCTGGTCGACAACAGCGAGTTCAACCTTTACCAGATCGCCGAAGAGCTTCCCGAAGCCACGCACGCCCTCTGTTCTGTCACCGACTATAAAAGTCTGGACCGCCTCTTTGCAGCACATCCTGCCGACATCGTCATCCATGCCGCCGCCTACAAACATGTGCCGCTCTGCGAAGAGAACATCGAGATCGCCCTCACCAACAACATTATCGGCACAAAGAACGTGGTGGACCTCAGTATCAAACACAAGGTCAAGAAAGTGGTCATCATCTCCACCGACAAGGCTGTCCGTCCGACCAATGTCATGGGAACGACCAAACGCATCGGCGAGCTCTACGCCCAGAATGTCGACAGCAGAGAGACAGAGATCGTCGCCGTGCGTTTTGGCAACGTCCTGGGAAGCTCAGGCAGTGTCATCCCTAAATTTAAAAAGCAGATCGAAGCCGGCGGTCCGGTCACGGTGACGGACCGAGAGATGACCCGCTACTTCATGTTGATCCCGGAAGCCTGTCAGCTTGTCTTGCAAGCGGCGTCAATCGCCAAAGGCAACGAGCTCTTTATTCTCGACATGGGCGAACCGGTCAGGATCTATGACCTTGCCCAGCAGATGATCAGACTCTATGGCAAAGAAGATGAGATAGAGATCACCATCTCAGGCCTGCGCGCCGGCGAGAAACTCTATGAAGAGCTCTTGATCGACGACAGTGAGAAAAAGACGGAGTACAGCTCGATCTTTATTGCCAACCCGACACACTACCCCATTGAACAGTTGGAAAACGACATTGAAGCCTTACTGCAGTCGGAAAACAAAATAGAAGCGCTGAAGAGGATCGTACCTGAATTTACGCATCAGATATGATTAGTAATTATAAAGATGGCGAAGCCCATCTTAACAAGCTGTTAAATAGGAAAAAATTTCAGATTGGGTGTAGGTTGCACCGAAGTGAACCCGAAAGCGCACTGGTGTGCGTTGAGCGGTGAACTCCGGTGCAAGACAGCCAAGGGGCTGGGCCCTGCGCCGATACCCGAGGGGGCAGACCCAGCTGGAACTTTTTTAGAGTTCAGTCTTTAGTGCGGCACCGTTGGATGCATTGCTGACAAGAAGGCTGTAACGTTTCAGCCATTTTGAGGTGATCTCCTTCTTGACCGGCTTCCAGTGAATACGGCGACGCTCAAGCTCTTCACCGTCGACATTCAGCTGAAGAAGGTGCGTATCAACATCAAGTTCGATCTCATCACCGTCTTCAATCAGCGCGATCAGACCGCCCTCTGCGGCTTCAGGAGAGACGTGGCCGATACTTGCACCGCGCGTCGCTCCCGAGAAGCGGCCGTCTGTGATCAGTGCAACACTTTCGCCGAGTCCCATACCCATGATCAGTGACGTCGGGGCAAGCATCTCCTGCATACCCGGGCCGCCTTTAGGGCCTTCGTAACGGATCACGACAACATTGCCCGCTTTGACTTTGTGCCCCATAATACCGGCGATCGCCTCTTGCTGCGAGTTGAAACAGACCGCCGTCCCTTTGAACTGACGCATGCCCGGTGCGATACCTGCTGTCTTGACAACGGCACCCTCTTCCGCAAGGTTACCGAACAGGATCGAAAGACCGCCGACAGGCGAGAAGGCATTGTCATTGGTATGGATGATGCTGGTATCTTTAATGTCGGCATCTTTGATGCGTTCCGCCAGGGTCTCACCCGTAACGGTCAACACATTCGTACGCAGGATATCCCCGCGCTTGCTGACCTCTTTCATCACCGCGTTGACACCGCCGGCACGGTTGATGTCGTCCATGTGAACGGTTGAGAGCGACGGCGAGATCTTCGCGATGTGCGCGACATCCTTACCGATCTCATTGATGTTGGTGATATCAAACTCGACCTCGGCCTCTTTGGCGATAGAGAGAAGGTGCAGTACCGTGTTCGATGAACCGCCCATCGCCATGTCGATGACAAAAGCGTTATGGATCGCATCTTCGTTCAGGATGTTGCGCATCTTCCATTTAGGGTCTTCGCTCTTAGCCATCTCTACGATGCGTTTGGCAGCCTCTTTGACCATCTCTATACGCTCCGGTGTCATGGCCAGAACCGTACCGTTGCCCGGCAGTGCCACACCCATCGCTTCACACAGTGTGTTCATCGAGTTCGCTGTGAACATACCCGAGCATGAACCGCCGCTTGGGCAGGCTTCGCACTCGATCTCGTAAAGCTCTTCGTCCGACATCTGCCCTTCAGCATGTTTTCCGACCGCTTCAAACGCGGTAGCAAGATCGATCGGCGTACCGTCGGCCTTGTGACCTGCCTTCATCGGACCGCCCGAAACAAAGATCGTCGGTACGTTGACACGGAGTGCTCCCATCAACATACCCGGAACGATCTTGTCGCAGTTCGGGATACAGATCAGCGCATCCAGTTTATGCGCGTTCATTACCGTCTCGATCGAATCGGCGATCAGCTCGCGTGACGGCAGCGAGTAGAGCATACCGTCATGCCCCATCGCGATACCGTCGTCAACACCGATCGTGTTAAACTCGAACGGCACACCGCCCGCCTCACGGATCGCCTCTTTGACGATGCGGCCATACTCCTGCAGAAAAAAGTGTCCAGGAATAATGTCGATGTGGGAGTTGGCCACACCGATAAACGGTTTGTCGAAATCTTCGTCTTTCAGACCTGTTGCCCGTAATAGAGAACGGTGGGGTGTTTTATCGAACCCTCTTTTAATAGTATCACTGCGCATGAAGTACCCTTGCTGTATATTAGTGATGCGATTATATCAAATTACAGCCCTTATTCTAAGGCTTGTTCAAAAAATTTATATTTTTTCAAAAAAACCCTTTACAAGGCAAATCTTTTTTGCTATACTTCCGCCCTACAACGACAAAGTGCGGGAATAGCTCAGTGGTAGAGCACAACCTTGCCAAGGTTGGGGTCGCGAGTTCGAACCTCGTTTCCCGCTCCATAAACACTTTATATGATTTCTTTTATAAGAAGTTATATAAAGTGTTTGCGTTGTACACAATGGCAAGATGCCCGGATGGCGAAATTGGTAGACGCAAGGGACTTAAAATCCCTCGGTGGTAACACTGTACCGGTTCAAGTCCGGTTCCGGGCACCACCAGAGTGGTGCCATCGCCAAGTGGTAAGGCCGCAGCCTGCAAAGCTGCTATCCCCGGTTCAAATCCGGGTGGCACCTCCACCTTTTTACGTAACACTTAACATGGAGATCTGGCTGAGTTGGTCGAAAGCACCGGTCTTGAAAACCGGCGAGGGTCACACCTCCCAGGGTTCGAATCCCTGGGTCTCCACCACTATTTTTTAAACCCCAAATAGACCCCTAAATTACTAACTTTCAAACGATTTATAAAACTATGCTTTTCTAAAAGTGATACCTATGTGATACCTTATACGTATTTTATCAACTCTCTTTTTTCGTTTTTTCTTTCTAAATTTCACCGCATGTCTCCTCTTTGATCTCTAAACAAAGAACCATTTTTGTCGTATTGAACTGTTTTGTTAATTTTAGATATTTTTTGTAGAAAAAAGTAATTGGCGCTTTAAGGCTATAGTGTATAGAATGTCCGGTATTAAATAGTTATGCACTGTAAAGGCAAATATGCGATTTCTATATATCTTTCCATTTTTTCTTTTAGCTTGGACCATGTGTATCTTTGCATATCAAAGCTATACAGATGACTCATACGGTGGCTTATTTTTCTTCCTGATTTTGGCTGGTCTGTGCTGCTACATAGCAGTACGCAAATACAAAACCGTTAAAAAAGACCACTTTACTACTATGCATATGATTGCAATCAATGTCGGGCTACTGCCATTGCTGTATGCGAACCTATTGTTATCTCCGATAGTGATGCAAGGCAGGGCAATCAATGAGTCGGGCATGGTCTTTGTACTCGTACTGATTTACTCACCTGTGATGTATGTCGGAACATTAGTACCACTGATGTTATATGCGATTTGGAAGAAAAAACGAAATGCATAACAAATCAGAGGAGCCAATCAAAAACCCGCGGGCGGTTTTTTGATTACTCATTTTAAACGTTAGACAACAGGAGGTATAACATATGTCAAGAGAAGTATATT
>JBFFKK010000042.1:0-21184 GCA_041555445.1 Sulfurimonadaceae bacterium | reverse complement strand
GTACCGTTAGCGGTGTTGAACGCTTCCCTTTAGACCTGTGCAATGGTCGTTTGGAACAATGAGTCAGGGTGGGAACACAGCAGCTCACTCCACTCGGTTATGTGCCGCAGGTATCTGGAGGGGAGTACTTTTTTAAACCTTTCAACTTATTTCCCTTATCAATTTTATCGATGACAAAAACCAACCTGCGGGCCGGCCATTATGGTACTTCGTACATCATAATGTCGCGTCGGCTAAAAAAGCCAAGCAGTCGGCTTTTCTTTAACGCCTTTGGCGGTATCTGGAGGGGAGTACTTTCCTCATCACTTTTTCATTTTAGTCATCGTCGTTACATTCGTCATGTACATCAGTACACTTCCTCATTATACTCCTTGATAAAATCAAAAATTGATGTGAAAAGAACGTTTTTTTTTGAACCTTTCAACTTATTTTCCTTATCAATTTTATCGATGACAAAAAACAACCTGCGGGCAGGCCATTATGATATTTCGTACATCATAATGTCGCGTCGGCTAAAAAAGCCAAGCAGTTCGCTTTTCTTTAGCGCCTTTGCGCAATCTTCCATCGGCATCGTCATCTATGACATAGCCGACGAGAATGCTACGATCGTTCCGCTCCCCCGTTTGACAGTGGATGCCCTGTAAAGAGGGGATCGCTTCTTTCTCGGTAATTAAAGTTATAAACTTAGTTTCATTACCACATATAACATTAATATTTTTTATAATAGTCTAGTTCTATGTTATGGAATCGGTGTTGCGGGAGCAGTTTTGTTTTTGTGCGAGACTGCTCGCATAACACGAAAAAATACAAAGGATATAGGATGAAAAAAATGGGTCTGATGGCACTACTGGTTGGTGCGGCGTTATTTACAGGGTTAGGCGGTACGGCTGCATTGGCAGAGAGCAAATGCGGTGCAGGCAAATGCGGCAGTGAAGTCAAAAAGCCGGTAAAAGGAAAGTGCGGCGATGGCAAGATGATGAAACCGGAGGGCAAATGCGGTGCGAAACAAGACGGTAAATGCGGTGACGGCAAACCGATGAGACCCGGCAAGTGCAGTGGTGAAAAGACAGCACCGATGAATGGAAAGTGCACCGGTAAATAGCATTTATGTTTTCGTCCGGGCTGTAACAGCTCGGCCATTAGTGTAGTTGTAACCGGTACGCGGGTATTCGTTATGAGTGTACTAATCGTGAACCGATTTAGATAAAAGGAGTCTGTTATGCAATGCCAGTTTACAAAGCTCTGTGAATATCTCGAACCCGTATTGGAGAAGTTTCAAGACCTTTCGCTTCTCTTTCTGCGTCTTATTCTGGCTTACGGTTTTTACGGACCGGCCACGATGAAGTGGAGTGACATCGACGCTGTCGCCGAATGGTTCGGTTCGATGGGTTACCCGCTGCCGACCCTGCAGGCCTATATGGCCGCTTCAACGGAAGCGTTGGGTGTGTTGCTGCTGACCTTGGGGCTGGCAACGCGTCTGATCTCGATTCCGCTGATCATTGTGATGATCGTAGCGATCGTTACGGTGCATCTTCCGCACGGCTTCAGCTCAGGCGACAACGGTTTTGAGATACCGCTTTACTATATGTTGATGCTGTTTGTCCTGATCGCACACGGTGCAGGCAAGTTCTCTGTCGATAATTTTATCTACAAAGCAAAATAGTCTTACGGTGACGCGCTCACCTCTTCTCTCTCTAACTCTCTTCTCTATGTTTTGAAATCCCGCAGGGCTGATTTGGCGTCGGCGGGTTCTCTTTAAGGTAGATCAGGTCCTCAAGTGTCTGCTGCAGTACTCTCTTCTGCTGTAAAAGCGGCAGCATCAGGTTGTCTTTTTCTGTCAGGTTGATCGACCAGTCCATCAGGATGGTCTCGACCTCTTTGTCCAGGTCTGCCAAGGCATTGTTGATATGTTCAATTGATTTCATGGTGCAAGTGTAACAGCAAAAAAATATGGTGCGGATGAAGCGCAGCAGATAATCATAAACCTTAAATATTTCCCCTGTAAGCAAGCTGTGTCATACACTTGTCTTTTCTGTTTCACAAGAGAAACCGGATTGTTCTTAAACTGATATCGCGATGTTTTAAAACTGATATACAGGGGTAATACAGATCGTCTAACCTGTTGCCGTAACTCAAAAAAAACAAGGTGAACAGAAATGAAAATGAAAAAAACAATGGTTGTAATGATGTCGGCTGCGGTAGCAACGGCACTGTTGATAAGCGGATGCAATGATGGTGCAGATGGTACCGATGGTGTTGACGGGGCGGATGCTACCGCAGCGTCGGGTCTACAGTTTGTGGAGCTTAGCGCTCCGGTTACCGACGACGAAAAGATGGCGATCCGTACAACGGAAAGTGTTGCCTATGACAATGGGAGCAGTGACACGATCGGCTTTACGAAACTGATCTCGGCCAATGCCATCGACAATGGTGAAACGTTCGGTCTTTTGAAAGACCATACGGACACAGCGATCACCTATGCTGACGGCAGCCCGTTTATCTGTGACGGTGCCAACGGCAATGCATTGGGCTCGGGGCTGGACCACTCCTCTATTATCCAGAAAGACGGCCGTCTTTTCATGGTGTCGCAGTTTGAGTGTGAGGTCGGCGCTATGTACGGTATGGAACTGGAACAGGATGCAGCGGGTACGTTGTCTGTTAAAGCTGATTCACTGAAGTACATTTCACAGGCGGAAGGCTTCGGCGGCTGGGTCCATTGTGCGGGTGTAACGACACCGTGGGGGTCGCACCTGGGTTCGGAAGAGTATGAACCGAATGCGAGAGCGGTCGAGGATGATCTGAACACGACGACGATGTTGACAGGTAACAGCTACTATGACGAAGTGACGAAATATTACTGGCAGGATGAAAACAATACCAATGCCGGTGCAAACAACAACCCTTACTACTACGGGTATATACCGGAGGTACATGTGGACGGCAGTACGGCAACACCGGTATACAGCTATACGAAACATTTCAGTATGGGACGCGGGGCCTGGGAACTGGCCTATGTGATGCCGGATGAAAAGACGGCGTACCTCTCTGATGATGGTACCAATGTCGGTTTCTATATGTTTGTGGCCGACACGGCTCAGGACCTCAGTGCCGGTACGCTTTACGCTGCCAAATGGATTCAAACGTCAGGTGCCGGTGCCGGTGCTGCCGATCTTATCTGGATCAAACTCGGCCATGCAAATGATGCTGCGCTCAAAGCGATCGTTGAAGCCGAGCCGAAATTCAGCGACATCTTCACGGCGGGAGTCGTGACGGCAGACGCCTGTGACGCCGGGTTTACCTTTGTCAACACGGCGATGGGCAAAGAGTGTCTGCAGCTCAACCCTGGAAAAGAGACGGAAGCCGCATTCCTTGAGACAAGACGCTATGCGGCGATGCTCGGTGCCACGACAGAGTTTAGAAAAGAAGAGGGGATTACATTTAACCCGGATGACCGTACGCTCTATGTCGCGATGAGCCAGGTGCGCAAAGGGATGACGGACGGTATCGGTGATATTCAGATACTAGAGGAGAACAGTTGTGGTGCGGTCTACGCACTTGACGTTCTGGGCGAAACAGAGGTCGCGTATGACAGCAGCAGTAATGTGATCAACAGTACCTATGTCGTGAAAAACTCATATGCTGAAGTGGTCGGTGCACCTGCTACCTATCCTGCAGGGTCCATCTATGAAGCGTATACCTGTTCGGTCAACGGTATTGCCAATCCGGACAATGTCACGTTCCTGGAAGGAAAGAACACGCTTATCATCGGTGAAGACACCGGTTCGCACCCAAATGACTTTGTATGGTCATATGACATCAAGACGAAAGAGCTGACACGCATTGTTTCAACACCGTACGGTTCAGAAACGACGTCACCTTACTGGTATACCGACATTAACGGCTACGGCTACCTGAGCCTGGTAACGCAGCACCCGTTTGGCGAAATTAGTTCCGGTGACGTCGACTTCGGTCTTGTCGGTTTGGCAACGGAAGATCAGAAACAGTCCTCGGTCGGCGTGGTCGGACCGTTTAAAAACTGGTAATTGCCCTTAGGGTTTTGTTGGAGAAGGGTCACCCCTTCTCTTTTTTTAGAAATAGGGTCTATTTTTGACAAAAGAGAAGCTCTAAGAGAGGAAGATCATGCAATACATATTGGCAATAGGCATTTTTATATATACGGTCTGCATCTTCGGATGCGTCGATGATACGGTGCAAGATTCGAATACGTCGAATGTGACGTCGTTCGAAGACAACAGAACGCTCGTCGAATATGAGAGCAACAATTCGTTCTACAACACGCGAAATATCACACCCCTTGTAATCGACATGAAATCGACAACGCCGCTTAACAACAGAGGCGCCTACGTCACCAGCCAGTGTTACACCAAAACCGTTGATGCGAAAGGCGATGCGCACAACCCCTGCTTTGCCTGCCATATCAACTCGTCCGAGCCGAACTATATCGATGACTGGAGACTGCAGGAGCAGTATGTTTTTGGCGACTATACGAAAGTCAACCGTTTCACCAACCTTTTCAAAGACAGAACACCGTGGGTGGAACAGATAAGCGATGAAGAGATCGTCAGCTATGTCCGGGAGAACAACTATATGCAGCAGGGGCAGATCCTTCTGGCCAACCGGCTTCAAAACCTGCCGCCGGAGTGGGATACGAATGGCGACGGGCAGTGGAGCGGCTATACGCCGGACTGCTATTTTGCATTTGACAACGAGGGGTTTGACAAAACGCCCGAGGGTGAGTACAGCGGCTGGAGAGCCTTTGGCTACTATCCGTTTCCCGGCACATTCTGGCCGACCAACGGCAGCACCGATGATGTGTTGATCCGTCTGGCCGATGTATTCAGAGAGAACGAAGCGGGTCTCTTTGACATCGCGGTCTATAAGCTCAACCTCTCTATTGTGGAGGCGCTGATCAAACAGAAAAATATTGCGATCGATGCGGTCGACGAGAGGCGCTACGGTGTGGACCTGAACCAAAACGGCATCATGGACACGGCGGAGGAGGTGGTGTTTCGGTGGGTCAAGCCGAGTTATGATTCGGGCACGGGAAAGATCACCGGTTTTTCAATGCAGTATGTCGGCAAGGCAAAGGCGCTGCTGGCATCCAACGACTACCTGATCGCACCCGGCCTCTATCCTAAAAACACCGAGTTCCTGCACAGTGTCCGCTACATCGATACGGACGAGAACAGCCAGCGTATTACCATGGCACCGAGGATGAAAGAGCTGCGCTATGCCAGAAAATTCGCCTGGGTCACGTACGCGCAGCTCTCCAATGCGACACTGGCGGAGATCAAAGAGAAAGATACCTTTCCCGACAGGCTTCGTACGGTGATCGGCAACACGGAAAACGGGGCGCTGAACAACCTCGGGTGGGTATATGAGGGGTTTATCGAGGATCAATGGGGCGAACTCCGGCCGCAGAACTACGAGGAGACGCTCTACTGCATCGGCTGCCACAGCGGCATCGGTGCCGTCGCGGACAGCACTTTCGTCTTTCAGCGCAAATTTGACGACAAACATGTGCAAAAAGGGTGGTACCACTGGTCCCAGGATGCGGCAGGACTTGAGAACATTCAGGAGCCGTCTGCACCTGACGGCCGGGGTGAGTATTCGCTCTATCTGGCGCAAAACCGTGCCGGAGACGAGTTCCGCGCTAACGATGAGGTCATCGCCCGATTTTTTGATGCGAACGGCACGTTGATCGAGAGCGAACGTCTAAAGATGAGTAAAGATATCGCCTATCTTCTCAACCCTTCTCCTGAGAGAGCCAGGAGATTGAACAAAGCCTACAAGATCATCGTTGAAGAGCAGAGTTATATCTACGGCAGGGATGCGCATGTTACGCCGGTAACGAACGTCCATGATGAGGTCGTGATCGGCACGCCGACCGACGTCACCGCCGTGCAGTATTAGAAGAGGGTCGGCTCCAGGGCTTTAAGACGGAAGCTGCGCCGGTGTTCCGGGGTATAGCCGTGCGCTTTGATGGCATCGACATGGGCTTTTGTCCCGTACCCCTTGTGCTTTTCAAACCCGTACTCCGGGTACGTTTTGGAAAAGGCGATCATCTCCCGGTCGTGGGTCACTTTGGCCAGGATGGAGGCGGCACTCACTTCAGCGACCTTTGCATCCGCTTTGACCATGGTCTCCAGGTTGGCCACACCGAAGGTCGTATTGCCGTCAAAAAGGTAACGCTCAGACACTATTCTGGACTGGATCTCCTGTAGTGCGATGGTCATACATTCCGAGATACCCAGTTCATCAACACTGTGGGCGGGAAAAGAGACGATGTGATAGGTGGCGTTCTCGATGATCAGAGGGTAGAGCCGTTCTCGCTTTTTTTCACTGATCTGTTTAGAGTCCATCAGCCCATCAACCGGTCGGTTGAGCACAACCCCCGCGACCACTAATGAACCGGCAATCGGTCCTCTTCCAGCTTCATCGATTCCGCACAATGCCATTTTTATCCTTTGTTCAATAGAGAAATAATAGCTAAAACTTCCATGAAAAATAGGTGAAAAGAAAGCCGGTGATATCAGTCTCTTTATAGTGAAAGGAAGGGACATACATAAAATTCACGCTGGCTGCTTTGTAGTAGAAGTTGAGTGCCGGAGCGACACCGCCGGTCAGACCGTATTTTCCGCCGCTGCGGTCGATGTCGTTGTCGTCATAGATCTTTTTCCACCCTATGAATCCCGACAGACCTATGCTGCTCTGAACAGCGCCGATGTCAAAACGCATGTAGTGCCCTGCGCCGATCGAAAACTGGGGGTTGTAAAAAGAGTCTTCCAACAGGAGTGTATTCATACCGAAGTAGAGCCGTTCAGGCTTTTCATAAAAGTTGTACTCGTACCCGATACCGTAGTTGAAGGCGTTATAGGGTTCGTCAAATCGGCTGTTGGGCTTGTCATGAAGCGTGAACCCCGAAAGTAGAAGACGCTGTTCGTCTGCAAACAACAGCAGGGGAAGAAGTAAGAGGAGGTATCTGCTCATAAAAAGACGATAACGTTTTTAGAGTAAGAAGCGTTTGCCGCGAAGGGGCATTTACTCCTGCGCATCACTTTGACTCTCTTTGCCCAGGGTGCTTAAAAAAGCTTCGAGGTCATAGCGGCTGCGGTACTCCGGTGTCATGATGTGGATAAGAATGTCACCCAGGTCGACGGCGATCCATTCGCCGCTCTCATCGGTACCCAAAAACTGCTCCTCAGGTTTCAGACCGCGTTTCAGGTGGTCAAGCAGTGCTTCGGTGTGACGCGCACCAAGTGATGAAGCGATGATGACATAGTCGACGAAATAGTCGCGGTCACGAAGGTCAAAGACCTCGATGGCTTCAGCTTTGTTGGTGTCCAGTACGTTAATAATCTTGTTAATGCGATCTTGCATGTTTTTCCTCATAATATGTTTTTATAGATGCGGCGACCTCTCGGGGCAGATGCGCATCGTCTATCTGTTCTCTCAGTTCGCTTGAACTGACAGGCTGTTCAACGTTCAGCTGAATATATTTTTTGTCGATCTCGATGTCGCCGCGTGTCGCGACAACCCATGTGACCAGACTGTCGAGCTCATCGAACCGATACCACTGCTTCAGAGAAGCAAGGTTGTCGGCGCCGATAATAAAATAGATCTTTTCATACATCGCAGCATAATGTTGCACCGTCTCAATACTTCTGACAGCTCTGTTCGCTTTGACCTCGATGTCACTGACTTCGACGTTTTCGTCGTTGCTGAATATCGCCTGCAGCCATCGGAGCCGAAGCTCTGCCGGGGCATGTGTTCCGCTTTTAAAAGGGTTGACAAAGGCAGGAACGATGATCACTTTTGCAATGTCAAGGCGCTTCAATGCTGCATGGACGACATGTACATGACCGAGATGCGGCGGGTCAAACGAACCGCCATAGAGTGCTATATTCATGACTGAAACCTAATTTATCGAAATTATAGCTGAATTTAGCTAGAATCCACTCAATAATAATCTACCAAAATCTTGCAGATAAGAATTTTTGGAATCTAATTTTTATGGCGCACATAATAGGCGTCCATAGCTAATCAGGATATAAACATGGCAGTAAAGATCGCAATTAATGGATTAGGACGAATCGGTAGATGTGTAGCACGTATTATTGCAGACAGAGACGATATTGAGCTTGTAGCTGTTAATGCAAGCGGTGCGCACGAGATGATCGCATACAACGTAAAATTCGATTCAGTACACGGTACACGCAACGATGTCAAAGTGGAAGAGGGCTACCTCTGTATCGGCAAAGACAGAGCAAAGATACTCTCGGAACGCGATCCGGCAAAACTTGACTTTGCCGGCCTCGGCGTCGAGATCGTTCTGGAGTGTACGGGCGCCTTTTTGACGAAAGAGAGCGTGCAGCCTTACCTTGACAACGGTGTCAAAAAAGTACTTTTCTCTGCTCCGGCAAAAGATGATACCGCTACCTTTGTCATCGGTGCGAACGAAGAGAGCTATGCCGGGCAGTCTGTCGTCTCCAATGCAAGCTGTACGACCAACGGTCTGGCGCCGGTTGCCAAAGTGCTTGATGATGCCTTCGGTATTGTCAACGGCCTGATGACGACGATCCACAGTTATACCTCGTCACAGCCTATCCTCGACAGTAAACACAAAAAAGACCCGAGAAAAGGGCGTTCAGGCGCGACCAACCTGGTTCCGACAACAACGGGAGCGGCCAAAGCGATCTCGAAAGTTCTTCCGAACCTCGAAGGCAAGCTTAACGGTCAGGCGATCCGTGTGCCGACACCGGATGTTTCCATGGTCGATCTGACGGTCACACTCTCGAAAGAGGCAACGCTCGAAGAGATCAAAGCGGCGTTCAAAACAGCAAGCGAAGGGTCGCACAAAGGTATTTTGGGCGTGGATGAAGAGTACAGAGTTTCTCAGGATTTCGTTGGTGAGTCCTTGAGTTCGGTCGTGGCTATGGACACGATTCAGGTGATCGACGGAAACCTGGTCAAAGTCCTCTCCTGGTATGACAATGAGTGGGGATACTCCTGCCGTTTAGTCGATATGGCTATGCACATCAGTAAATAAGGACAGAAATGCAACTTTTAAATATCAAAGACCTTGACCTCTATCGTAAAAAAGTCTTTATCCGTTGCGACTTTAATGTTCCGATGGACGAGTTTGGCAACATCACGGATGACCGCCGTATCCGTTCTGCTGTTGCGACGATCAACTACTGCCTTGACCAGGACTGTGCTGTCATTCTGGCATCGCACATGGGCCGACCAAAAGGCGAGGTCGAGAAAAAGTACTCACTGGAGCCGGTACAGCTCCGTCTTCAACAGCTTTTGAAACGTCATGTCGACCTTGCCAAAGATGTCGTAGGCGAAGATGCCGTTCAACGCGCGGCCTCGCTTCCAAACCATGAAGTGCTGCTGCTTGAGAACCTTCGTTTTGAAAAAGGCGAGACCAAAAATGATGAGGCCCTTTCCAAAGCATTGGCCGGCATGGCAGAGGTATATATCAATGATGCCTTCGGTGTCAGCCACCGTGCACATGCCTCGGTGGAGGGGATTACGCACTTTTTCGACAATGATCACAAAGCTGCAGGTTTCCTGCTGCAAAAAGAGATCAAGTTTTTCGGTACGCTGATCAAACGTCCGACGCGCCCGTTCGCCGCGATTGTCGGCGGTTCCAAAGTCTCCGGTAAACTGGAAGCGCTTATCAACCTGCTGCCCAGGGTCGACAAGGTTCTTATCGGCGGCGGTATGGCATTCACCTTCTTGAAGCAGTTGGGGTATGATGTCGGGAACTCTCTGGTCGAAGACGACCTTCTTGAAGAGGCGCAGCACATCATGGACGAGGCACGCCGTCTTGGGGTCAAGTTCTACCTGCCGGTTGATGTCGTTGCGGCACAGACCTTTACTGCGGAGTCCGTCAGTAAAGTCACTTCGTCGCAGGAGATCCCCTCCGGCTGGATGGGGCTGGATATCGGACCGGCAACAGTGCGTCTTTACCGTACCGTGCTCTCCGATGTGCAGACAGTGCTCTGGAACGGCCCGATGGGCGTCTATGAGATGGAACGTTTTGCACGCGGTTCGAACAAGATCGCACATTTTGTGGCTGATTCGTATGCGACAACGGTCGTCGGCGGCGGTGATACGGCCGATCTTGTACAGCGTGTAGGACTGGATGAGGAGATGACCTTTATTTCGACAGGCGGCGGCGCTTCGCTTGAACTGCTCGAAGGCAAAACGCTTCCGGGCGTCAAGTCACTGATCGCTGAGGACGAGCACTAGTGCTTATCGCAGCTAATTTCAAGACCAACAAGACGCGCCGCCAAACGCAAGAGTATTACCGTGCGGCCGCCGGTTTCATTGCCGAGAACGCCATCGCCTGCGAGGCGATGATCTTTCCTCCGGCAACGGCACTTGACCGTTACGAAGGTACTATCAGCGTCGGCGCACAGAATGCGTTTGCCGTCGAAAACGGTGCCTATACCGGCGAGATCGGTCTTGAGCAGCTTGACGAGTTCGCCATCAAGACGATCCTGATCGGCCACTCCGAACGCCGCCATATCCTTGGGGAGTCGCAGGAACTTCTTGTCGAGAAGTTCAACTACTTCAAAGCGCAGGGGTTCACGATCGTCTACTGCATCGGCGAACCGCTTGAGGTACGTGAAGAGGGGAGTGAAGCGTTGATGGCTTACCTGGACGATCAGCTCGAGGGGATCGACCTGGAGTATGAAAACCTTATTATTGCCTACGAGCCGGTCTGGGCGATCGGGAGCGGCCTGACACCGAGTGCTAATGAAGTGGAGCTGATCCACACGGCGCTTCGTCAAAAGATCGCTTCGCCGATCCTCTACGGGGGCAGTGTCAAAACCTCTAACGCCGAAGAGCTGCTCTCACTCAACAACGTCGACGGTGCCCTGATAGGAAGCGGTGCTTTGAACGTTGAGGATTATTGCGAGATCCTCTCTATCGCGGAGAGCCTTAAGTAGCTCCTGCTGCAGACCGGCGCGCTGCGGTCGGTCCACTTTTTATTCTCTTACACTAATTACCGTTTTGTTGTCCCTATAACCGGCATCGCGTTGACTTCATCGACGTGCGAAGGTTCTTTTGTTTTGTTGGCATCGCGTTTGGCTCTGTTTTGCAAATAAACGCCGGCCTTATCTACATAATACTGAAGGGTAAAAGAGCTGTTGTCATCGTTGTCAGCAGTGGTATTGCTGTCGGTTTCTACAGATATATGTTTATTGTCACTGTTACTAATATTCCCATCATCGGCACTGTTTTCCGTCAGTGGGACCCACTCATTCTCTATCCACGCATTCGTACTTTTTTGCAGATAACGGTGCTCTTCGTTGTCGGCACTGTTGGTTTTGGAAGGGGAGATACTCTGTAAGGCGCTGTTTTCAGAGGGCGATACAATCTTATCGTCGTCAATTTTTTCCTGCCGGGTGTCGGTGGATCTTTTTTGACTGTCACCGTCAATAAGGTCTTGGAGGGCATGCCCGCTACAGCCGTATAGCAGGGCAACAGTAAAAAAGATCATAATGTGTTTTATAAATAGAATCATAGACAGGAGCTTACAAGGTTAAATCTAAAAGAAATATTAACTATATATTATATATGGACAATGAATCACTTTCGTAATATTTGGGAGATTTGGAATGTGATAAATATGTGATAAGGCCCACAAAACAGGGATTTGAATAAAATTATCAATAAAAGAAATCTTTAAGATAACTGTGATAAACTTTACGCAGACAAATTCTTACGTCGAGCTATTCTTAAGGAGAATATATGAAATTAGTTAAAATGAGTTTACTGGCGGCAACGCTGATCACATCAAGTGCATTTGCAATTGACAATGTAAAAGTATCGGGTGATGCTGAACTGTACTATGGTACAACTGATATGGAAAATGCCAAAGATGTTGGTTTTTTCCATAGAGATACTTCATATGGTCAAGCAGGCCTTGATCTAGGTCTTACTGCTGATCTGGCTGAAGGCGTATCTGGTGGTGTTGCACTTCAGGGTCTTTCTACTCTAGGTCTTGAAAACCAATTGGTTAGCGGTATTTGGGCTGGTAACAGCCTTCAGACTCAGTACTGGTTCTCGGAAGCATACGTAGCTATGACACTGGGTAAGACAACAGCTAAAGTCGGTCGTCAGACTCTTGACACACCACTTGCATTCACAGAAACGTGGAACATCGCGTCTAACACATTCGATGCTGCTGTACTTCTTAACCAGGATATCCCGGATACAACATTGGTAGCTGCATGGGTAGGCCGCGGTAACGGTGCATCAGGTTCTGTCGTTGTTTCACCTACGGTAACTCTTGGTGGTGGTGAAGAAGTCCAAACAGACTCTTTCTCTACATTTGCCGTTTCTGGTGCATATGCACTGGCTGCTGTCAACAACTCTTGGAAACCGTTGACTGCACAGCTATGGTACTACAATGTAAGACAAGCGGCGGACGCGGCATGGGTACAAGCTGATCTTGCAATGGACATGGGAATCATCGCTGGTGTTCAGTATGCTTCTATTATGCCTAAAGGTGTTCTTGAGGGTGCAGATGATTCAAGTGCGATCGCTGCGAAAATCGGATACACCAATGCAGACCTAGGTCTTACGGTATCTCTTGCCGGTTCTCAAACCGACACAAAAGGTCAAATTGACATCTCTAACGTTGCAACTGGTCACACAACAGCTTCTCAGTCTAAACTCTACACTGAAGCGTGGTGGAACTACGGTTATGTAGGTGCGGCTGACATGACAGCGATCAACGTGACGGCAGAATATGCTATCAAAGACGTTGCAGACCTCGGTCTATACGTCACTAATGTCACTGCAGGTGACGAGCTTGTAGCCGGTGGTGGGGGTGCAAGTCGCCATTCAGATATGATGGAAGTGGCACTGACTGCCGGTACATCATTCGGTCCGCTTGATACAACTGTGGCGTACATCTATACAGATGCTGAAGATCAGAACCCAGATGCTGCAGGTGACGGTCAATCTTACAGCACTCTTCAAGCTTACCTAACACTAAACTTCTAATCCTTTAGAAGTTTAACTTTCCGCCTTCGGGCGGAAGCCCCGATTCTCATCTTTCAGCATTTTATTGCAATTTCGTAAAACAACTTTTCTTTTTTTATCTTTTTCAATACGACATACATGGCATTTCAAACCAACACGTAGCTCTAAAAAAAGGCAGTGTAAAAAGTGCTTATAATGTAAGCATAATCTTCACCGACACTGTTGCTATTTTATAACACATTTTACAACCGTTAAATACCCTTAGAATATAGTGATTATAATTTAATCAGATAATTGTATAACGCTATTTTAATTTGGACTATACTTCCTTGAATCTAAAATTTTAAGGATAAACATGAAACTAGTAAAAATGAGTCTATTGGCGGCAACGCTGATCGCGTCAAGTGCATTTGCAATCGACAACGTAAAAGTATCGGGAGATGCGAAATTGTTCTATGCAACATTTGATTCTGCTGACGGTACACTGTTCAATACGGTAGACAGTGCAGGTCAGACATCGTTAGGTCTAGGTATTACAGCTGACCTTACAGAAGGCGTCTCTGCGGGTACACACGTGACAGCAGTCTCTGCGATGGGTCTTACGAACATTGTCGGCGGTGTTTGGGAATCTGGTCTAAATGACACATATATGGTCGACGAGGCATGGCTTGCTGCCACAGTCGGTAAGACGACTGCAAAAGCGGGTCGCATGACGTTGGATACACCGCTTGCGTTTACCGAGACATGGTCGGTTGCCTACAACACCTTTGAAGCGGCTGTCCTTATGAACACGGATATCCCGGACACAACATTGGTCGGTGCCTACATCGGTGGAGCCAATAACGGTAACTTTGGTGGTCAATGGAATACAAATAACCTTGGTGGAGTAACAGCTGATACGAACGCAACTCAAAATACAAACTTTGGTCTTGTAAACGGCGGAAACGGTGCTTACGCGATCGGTGCTATCAACAACTCATGGGCGCCGCTGACGGCACAGGGTTGGTACTACAACCTTCCGGAAACGGCATACGCATACTGGCTTCAAGCTGATCTTGCCCTTGATATGGGTCTGACTGCGGGTCTCCAGTTCACCGGCATAGAACATAAAAATCAGGTACCTACTGCTGACACAGGTAATACGGCAGTTGCAGGTAAAGTCGGTTACGAGATGAAAGATACATTCGCACTCTCTGTCGCAGCTTCACAGACGGGTGAAAACAATCAATTTATTGGTGCCGGTGCAAACTTCTTTGGTGCACAGACTAAACTGTATACCGAAGCATGGTGGAACTTTACCTATGTTGAACGTCCGGATACAACGTCTATCAACGTAACAGCAACGACTCCGGAAGAGTTGACGTATGTTGCTTTGGGTCTTTACGCTACACAAGCGACTGTCGGAGAGAACGGTACAGGTGCAGACCTCAAACAAGATATGATGGAAATCACGCTTGAAGCGGCTAAATCTTTCGGTCCTCTTGATGTCGGTCTTTACTACATCCTGACAGATGCTGAAGACCAGAACCAAGATGTAAATGGTGAAGGTCAATCTTACAACTCTGTTCAAGCTTACCTTACGTACAACTTCTAATCCTTTAGAGGTGTAACCTTTCCGCCTTCGGGCGGAAACCCCACGCAACGCACAAGTCAAATTCTCTCTATTACTAAACACTGATTACATTCATGTTCGTCATTCAACTTTCCAAACATTATGTATTGTTAACAACGGTATTGCCTATTAACATTCAGCTGTAGACATCCTTAAACGCGTGCAACAGGACCTATGAATCATCTAGCTCAGTTAGTGTTGTTAGCAAGTGGTTAGCAGGTATAAAAGTGCATGCGTAGGGAAAACAACAGGGTCACTTCCCATAGAGTTAGCTGCGTCTGTTATGCTTTTGCAAGGTAGCTCTGAAAGGCCTCGACCGGAAGCGGTCTGGATGCGAGGTAGCCCTGGTAATAGAGCGTCGGCTTTATCTCTTCGAGCAGACGTCTCTGAGGCTCCTCTTCGATCCCTTCGGCCACGATCTGGTAGTTGAACTGCTCGGCGGTGTGGATGATGGCGCGGATAAGTTTCTCATCCTCGGGATCGTCAAGAATGTCCTGAACAAAGGATTTGTCGATCTTAAGTGCCGTGAACGGAAGCCGTTTGAGGTAGGAGAGCGATGAGTAGCCGGTACCGAAATCGTCGATGATAAAGTCGATACCAGAGGCATTCAGTCGTCCGATGATCTCTTTGGCTTTGTCAAAATTGGTGATCAGTGCGGTCTCTGTGATCTCCAGTTTTACCAAGCTGTGCGCGATACTGTATTGGTGCATCGTCTCCAACATATAGTCGGCGAACCCCTTTTCAAGCAGTTGGCGCGTGCTGATGTTGATGGTGACATAGTCGAGGGCAAATTGATCGCTGTTTTGCCACCTCTGGATCTGCCGGCAGGTCTCCTGGATGACCCAGTCACCGATCTCGTTGATGAGCGAAGACTCTTCCGCCACAGCGATCAGTTTGTCCGTCGGTATAAACGCGCCGTCGTGGTGCCATCGCAGCAGCGTCTCCGCAGCAACGACCCGGTTGGTGTCGATGGTCAGAATCGGTTGAAAATAGAGGGAGAACTCTTCTTCTTTAATGGCATGGCGCAGGTTTTTTTTCATCTCGATATAGCTCTGCATCTGACGGTCCATCTCCGGATCGTAAAAACTGGTGCGTTTGCGTCCAGCAGCTTTCGACTGGTACATGGCCATATCGGCGCGGCGAAGTATCTCATCACTCTCTTCGTTCTCGGCATTGAAAATCGAGATCCCGATGCTGGTTGACGTAAAGAGAAGATTGGCGTCAATGGAGAATGCTTCGCCCATCACGTCATGGATCTTCTGCGCAACTTCATAGGCATGCCGTAATGCACTCTCCTCATCGTGCGAAATCTCCGGCAGCAAGATGACGAACTCGTCTCCGCCGAGACGGCTTAGGGTGTCACTTTTACGGAGTGTGTGTGACAACCGGTCAGCGGTTGCGATGAGGATATTGTCACCGACCGCATGCCCCAGAGAGTCGTTGATCTGTTTAAAATGGTCAAGGTCGAGAAAGAGGAGTGCCGAGTGGGCGTGGTTACGCTCTTGCTCGCTCAGCAGCTGCGACATCAGCTCTTTGAGCAGTTTACGGTTTGGAAGTCCGGTCAAGGGGTCGTGCAGCGAGAGGAACTCTGCTTCTTTGCGCATGGCATGCTCTTTGGTCTTGTCCTCCATCATACAGAGGCCGCCTTCCGAGTTGCCGTTGGCATCGACAAGCGGGGTCATCTGGATCTTCACCGAGAGGTCAAGCTTTGCGATCTTACTTGTATAAGGTCCTTCATATTGTGTTGGAATCCCCGCTTCAAGGGATGGACGCATGGCGTCCATCGGGCGGGAATCGGGCAGGTTGTTCAGGTTGATGCCGATGAGCTGCTCTTTGGAGACGTGCATGATCGATGCGAGTTCTTTGTTGCAGTCGACAATGTTCATGTCATCATCATAATAAAAGACCCCGATGGGCGCCTGATCAAACATCATGCGAAGCCGCTTTTCATTTTCAAGCAGCTCTTCTCGCGCAGTGTCATAGAGATCTTTGGTCTCATAGGTGTCGATTAGGGTCGCATGAAATTGGCGCGTAGCACTGCTGACAATGATAAAATACAAAAAGATCAAAATCGTAATGACGGCGAAGAAGGGGTTGTCCGATCGCCAGAAGGTGTAGATCAGCGGCAGCAAAATAGCATAGAGGTAGATGTGGGACAAGCGCAGATCGGCGGCCAGCGTCGTTATGGCGCCGGCACTCATGCCAAAAATGACAAAGGCGATAAAAAAGTTGACCTGAAGATCCGTATCGGACATAAACAGCAGCGGGACAAGACCCCACAGCAGTGCCGACAAGACAACACCGAACGCGAAATGCTGGTACCAGTAGGAAAATGTGTTCTTCTCTTTATCTTTAATGTAGAGACGCGCATCAATTAAACGAAAGATCGTCAACATTGTTATAGCGACGTACCAGATCAAAATCGTCTCATGGGGGACATATGACCAGAGGACATAGAGCAGGAAGCTTGCGACGACGATCATCACATAGGCGGATTTGAAAAAGTTGGAGTAGAGAAGATCAAGGAGTCGTACCTTTATCTCCTCGCCGTATGGGGAGGAGGTAAGTGCGAACAGTGATAAAAACTTTTCCATATAGGGACCTCCCTATGAGCGCTCTTTTATCTCACTATATAATATAACACTATTTTTTAATAATTATTATTAACCGGCATGGACTTTAAAGTGGGTGTAGCTTCATGGCCTAAAACGCCTCATTTTCAAGCTGAGAATACTCTTCCCCTTCTGTCAAGGCCCAGACACTGAAGGGGATCATCTCAACCGGTACAAACGGGTGTTGCAGGGTCGACTCATTGCTCATGGTGACGACTTCGACCTTTTGAATCCCGTGGGTGATGATGAACCCTTCGACCTTCTCTATCTTCTTGAAGAGGGTCTCCTGATTGCCGAAAGGCATACAGATAACGATACGGTCCTGGTCCGGTAAGTAGAAGTCGACCTCTTCGTCATAGAAGAGCGCGAACTCTTTTTTGATCATCTCGAGATAGACCATGTTCTCAAACAGGCGGCCGAAATGCTTTTGCGTGGAGAGGGCATTTTTAACGGCAGTGTCGCAGAGGTAGAGTTTTTTGGCCGCTCGGGGGTGGTTGTACTTTTCGAGCTGGTGGAGGTAGCCTTGGCGTACGATGGTCTCAAAGTTTCTATAGAGCATATCCTTGGAGATCTTGCGCGTTGTTTTGAGACGTTCGTACAGCATGTAGGCCGAGACTTTCTGGGTCATCAGGTTGGTGCTCAAAAGCATGATGTCAAAACCGGTCTCGGTGAGGGCGTGTTGAAGACTGCGCTGGATATGGCGGGTACGTTCTTCAGAGGGCACCCTGTGCATGGCGGGGAAACCGCCGAGTTGAAAGAAATGGTTCAGTGCGCTCTCATCATAACGGGGCTCAAAGGCGAGAAAACCTTCAAAGTCAAGAGGGTAGAGCCTGATGGTTTTTAGCTCACTGTAATTATAGTGGTCGACGCTGGCAATGATAAGCTGCTTGACTTTGGGGAGGGTTATCGCATCACGGTAGTTGTCGAGTGCCACTACGCTTATGTCGTTTTGGTTGCAGAAGCGGGTCAGCGTCTCGTTAAGTGATAGCGTGTCGATCCGCAGATCATCACAGTCTATATAGAGGTAACTGTTTTTTTTATAACCCAGCAGGGTGTGTTTGATGAGTGCGGATTTGCCGGATTGGCTGATGCCGTTGATCTGACAGGAACCCTCTCCCAGAAAATAGCGCCGTTCTATATATTGGGGTGCATGCAGGTCTTGTCTGTAAAACTCTTCCAGTAATATCTCCAAAATGACTCCTTGTATCTGCTACGGATTTTATCATTTCCTTTTAAAAAGGAAATAAAATCTGACAAATTTCTTAAAATAGCCCCTATATCCTTGAACTATTGTCCGTATTTCGGTACAATCCCGCTCTCTATATATAGTCAGGCTAGATCTGACGAGTTCTTTATGAGGAAAATTTTATGGAAAAAATTCGTTTGAAACTAAGAGCTTACGACCATCGTGTACTCGATCGTTCAGTAAGTTCAATCGTTGAGGCAGTAAAGAGAACAGGCGCGGAAATCCGTGGTCCGATCCCTTTGCCAACTAAAGTACGTAAGTACACTGTTCTTAAGTCAGTTCACGTTAACAAAGATTCTCGTGAGCAGTTTGAGATCCGTATGCATGCACGTCTTATCGACATCGTTTCTGCTACGCCGGAAACTGTTGATTCACTAATGAAACTAGATCTTGCACCGGAAGTGGACGTTGAAGTCCGCTCTATGGACAAGTAAGGAGCTGAGAGATGGAATATATTGTTGAAAAAATCGGCATGAGCCGTACAATTACTGTCCCTTCAGTACCGGTTACTCTTTTGAAACTAAAAGAAGTAAAAGTATGTGAAGTCAATGACGGTGTTGCGATCGTATCTTACAACGATGGTAAAAAGTCAGACAAAGCAATCGAAGGTCAGCAAAAGAAATATAACCTTTCTGCTGAATTCAACCGTTTTGCAACAATGACAGTTGCAAACACTGAAGCAGGTGATCTTGATCTTGCTCCACTTGCAGAAGCGAAAGTGATCAAATCATCTTTTGCAACTAAAGGTCGCGGTTTCGCGGGTGTTGTTAAACGTTGGAACTTCGGTGGTGGTCCAGGTTCTCACGGTCACCGTTTTCACCGTACAGGTGGATCGATCGGTAATGCTGAGTGGCCAGGTCGCGTTATGAAGGGTCGTAAGATGTCAGGACACTACGGTAACACAAAAAATACTGTAAAAAATGAGATCGTTTCTTATGACGCTGAAAATGGTGTTATCGCTGTTAAGGGTGCTGTATCAGGACCAAACGGTGGTCTAGGTCGTATAAAGGTAGTTAAATAATGAGCGCAATTGTTCTTAATAATAAATTTGAAAAAGACTCTGAGCTAGCGCTTCCAGAGAGCTTTTCGGGTATCAACCCACACAACCTTTACCTATACGTTAAGTCGTACCAAGCAGGCATCCGTGCCAACACTGCATCTACTAAGACTCGTTCTGAAGTAAGCGGTGGTGGTAAGAAACCATGGGCTCAAAAGGGTCGTGGTGGTGCTCGTGCCGGTTCTACTCGTTCTCCTGTATGGGTTGGCGGTGGTCAGGTCTTCGGTCCAAAATCGAACCGTAACTATGACCTGAAAGTTAACAAAAAACAGAAACGTGTTGCATTGGAGTTCGCTCTGAATGAACTTTCTGAAGCTGGAAAGCTTTTCATTGTTGATAGCATTGAAGTTGCTTCTGGTAAAACTAAAGATGCAAATGCGATCTTTAAAGCACTTGACGTACGTGACGCTCTTTTTGTAAAAGAGATCATCGACGAGAAGACTTTTATGGCATTCCGTAATCTTCAATCTTGCTACCTTGTAGAAGGTAATGAGTTAAATGCTTTCTTGGCAGCGACTTATCGTTCAGTAGTGATCGAAAAAGCTGTTTGGGAACAAATCGTAGAAGGGGCTAAATAATGGCAGATATTACTGATATCAAGTCTATCTTGTATACAGAAAAGACCCTTGGTCTTCAAGAGTCAGGTGTTGTCGTAGTACAGACATCTCCTCGCATGACAAAAACAGGTCTAAAAGAGATCTTCCGTGAGTACTTCGGTATCGTGCCGACACGTATCAACTCACTGAACCAAGCGGGAAAAATTAAAAAATTTCGTGGTGTAACTGGTAAACAGAACGATTTCAAAAAGTTCTATGTAAAACTACCAGAAGGTGCACAGATCGAAAGTTTGGCGGTATAAGATGGCAATTAAAACATATAGACCAATAACACCGAGTCGTCGTTTTTATACAAACCTTGACTCTAAAGATATTACAGCTAAGCCAAGTGTACGTTCACTTCTTAAGAAGCTTCCTACAACAGCTGGCCGTAATAACAACGGACGTATCACGTCTCGCCACAAACAAGCGGGTGCTAAAAAACTATACCGTATCATCGATTTCAAACGTAACAAGTTTGACATCCCTGGTACAGTTTCGACTATCGAGTACGATCCGTACCGTAACTGTCGTATTGCACTTGTTACTTATGCTGACGGTGAAAAACGTTACATCATTCAACCAAGCGGTTTGAGTGTAGGCGATACAGTTCAAGCAGCCGAAGCCGGTCTTGACATCAAGCCTGGTAACACAATGAAATTGAAGAACATCCCGGTGGGTACATTGATCCACAACATCGAGCTAAAACCAGGTAAAGGCGGCCAGATGGTCCGTTCTGCCGGCGGTTCTGCTCAGATCATGGGTCGTGATGGTAAATACGTTTCTCTACGTCTTCCGTCATCTGAGATGCGTCTTGTTCTTGGCGAGTGTCTTGCAACGATCGGTACTGTCGGTAACGAAGAGTTCGCAAACATCGTCTGGGCAAAAGCAGGTCGTTCACGTCACCGTGGTATCCGTCCTCAGACGCGTGGTTCTGCGATGAACCCTATCGATCACCCGCATGGTGGTGGTGAAGGTAAAACAAACTCAGGTCGTCACCCGGTTACTCCATGGGGTAAACCGACTAAGGGT
>JBFFKK010000041.1:0-23698 GCA_041555445.1 Sulfurimonadaceae bacterium | reverse complement strand
GGACGGTTGGCATAAGAGATGGCTGTTTCACGGGAGACAATACGCTTTTGAACAAACTCAAGAAGCTGTTGTGTCTGCGTGACCATACCTGTCTCCTGCTGATTCAACTGCATTTGAGAATAGACCTGGTGGACCTTGTCTTCACGGATAAGGTTGGCGATCGCCGGATTGGTAAGCATGAACTCCTGGGTCGCGATACGTCCGCCGCCCATTTTTGGCAGAAGCGCCTGTGCGATAACGGCAACGAGTGATGTTGAGAGTTGTGCACGGATCTGAGGCTGCTCTTCACCTGAGAAAACGTCGATAATACGGTTGATTGTCTGCGGTGCAGAGTTGGTGTGAAGCGTACCGAATACAAGGTGACCGGTTTCAGCAGCGGTCAGAGCGGCACCGATCGTCTCCTGGTCACGCATCTCCCCGATCAGGATGACATCCGGATCCTGACGCATTGCGTACTTGAGGGCGATCGCGAAACTCTTCGTATCGTTACCGACATTACGCTGGGAGAAGAGACACTTTTTGTTCGTGTGGACAAATTCAACCGGGTCTTCGACGGTGATAATGTGACGGTTCTCAGTCTCGTTGACCTCGTTGAGCATGGCGGCCAGTGTCGTCGATTTACCCGAACCGGTAGGACCGGTAACCAGGATCAGACCTTTTTCACGCTTGATGATCTTTTTGAACGCCGGGTTGGCATTAAGGTCGTCAAGGGACGGGATCTCAATAGGAATGATACGAAACGCACAGGCAAGGTCGTCCAGGGTCTTATAGTAGTTGGCACGGAAACGGCCGATTTCAGGCAGCATGATCGCGAAGTCAAGCTCATTATGCTCTTCAAGGTCTTTTTTCTGTTTCTCTGTCAACAGGGCATACGCCATATCCTCGATCATCTTGCCATCGAGCGTAGGCAGATTCAGCGCGACCAGGCGGCCGTCAATACGAATCTGCGGTTCAGAACGCGAAACAAGGTGAAGGTCAGATGCTTTATAGGCAACGACACTTTTTAGCAGTTTTCTAATATCCAATGCTTGACTCATAAAATCACTCCAAGTTAAATTAAGGCGTACTCAACACCTTTTTCTATATTTTATTACATTTCTTTATGAAACACTTTAATCTTATAAAAAAGTTGCTTAAGTGTACCTCGTAGCTCTGAAAAGCGTATAAATATAGCAAGAGTTGTGAAGAGATAGGGACGGGTACCGGCAAATTCAGATCCGGTTATTGATGATAGAGGCGCTGTTACGAAAAGAGCGCTTCGTAAACAGACTGATCGAAGGCGACGATGATTTTACCGTCAAGGTCGAGAACGGGGCGTTTGATAAGCAGGTTCTCTTTGCAGAGCCACTGCAGTTGCTGCTCTTCGTCCAGATCGAGTTCTTTGAGTTTCAGTGTACGATAAGTTGTACCGCGGGTGTTGAAAAGTGTCTTCATGCTGACCTGTTCGAGCCAAGGTTTGACAATGTCGCAACCGACCGGTGATGTTTTAAAGTCAATGAGCTCGTAAGCGATATCTTTTGCTTTCAAAAACTTGATCGCTTTTTTTACACTGTCACAATTTTTGATACCGTAGAGCTTTACCATCGTTATTCGATGATCTTCGGGACAACGAAGAAGTGCTCTTCGCTGCGCGGGGCATGTTCAAGGATGTCATCATTGATGGCACTGTCGCAGGCGCTTTTGTCTTCTCTGGTCGGTGTACCGTTGTCGTTCATCGCAAAATTATCATCAACGTTTTCAGTGTTCAGTTCAGAGAGGTTGTCGACAAAATCGACAATACCGCTGAGTTGTGCGATGATCTCTTCGCGTTTGTCATCTTCTATGGTTAAAAAAGAGAGTTTTTCCAGACGTGTTAAAAGGGCGTCATCTACTTGCATATACAGTCCTGCGTTATTTTTCACCATTTTAACAAAAAAAGCTTATCTTTTTCAGTAAACGGAACATTAGTGTTAAGGGTTGCGGGCGTTTAGAGCGCATTAACCATTGTTTCGATAATATAGCAGCAATTTTAATGAGGATGTCTACAGTGAGTTTAAAAGATAATATCGAAATGGTCAAAAATGAGCTTAACAGCGAAGAGCAGTTTTTTGAAAAAGCAGTGCAGACAGAACGTTTTGTAAAAAAGTACAAGAAGCCGCTTATCGGTATTGTGACAGCAGCGATTTTAGCGATGGTTGCCGGATCGGCGTATGATATTACGATGCAAAACAGGATCGACCAGTCCAATGCCGCATTTAACGTGTTGATGCTTGACGCAAATGACCAAATGGCGCAAGAGCAACTAAAATCACTTAACCCTGAGCTGTTCGACGTGTGGTCTCTGTCGCAAGCCCTTAAGACAAAAGACCAGGAGGCGCTCCGTGCACTGCAGAGCTCCAAAGCGCTTGTTGTTGCCGATTTGGCGGCGTATGAACTGGCTGCGATCCAGGAAGATACGTCCGGGCTTCAAAATTATGCGCAGAAGGGCGGTGCGCTGCTTAAAGACCTGGCGTCAATAGAGGCGGCAGTCTTATTGATGCAAAAAGGTGAAAAAGAGCAGGCCAAAGCAAAACTGGCTATGATCGATATCAACTCGCCTGTCTATCAGCTTGCACAATCATTAGCGCATTACGGAGTCAAATAAGCGTGAAAATCTATTTATCAATTTTTCTACTCGCGCTCTTTGTCTTTAGCGGGTGTAGCAGTAAAGAGTACTTTACCCCGGAAAAAGTCAAAGACGACTGGGAGAAAAAGGTGTTTATGGAGCAGTCCATTATCACCGCTACTGCCGACGGTGCTGTCCTGGAAAACGGCCAGATCATTACCAAAGAGGGTCTCCAGGCATACTCGCTGCCCAAAGGGTACAGCTATATCGGTCAAAGTGGCGGCTGGATAGTGGCTTCAAAGGTCAATGGCGAGCTTCTGTTAAGCAGTATCGACGATGCAAATAGAGAGATCAACCTGGATCTGAAGAATACGGTGGCAGGTGCGACCGTCAGCGGCGACTATGTGGCCGTGCTGTTTGCTTCGAACGAGATGGCGCTTTATAGATTAAGCACCAAAGAGCTGCTTTTGAAAGAGAGCGGAAATGCGCCGGTGGCAGTCGATACACGTATCGTCAACCCCTATTTCCTGAACGAACTGGTTCTTTACCTGACCCTTGATGGTAAAATCGTGATCATCAACGCCGATACGAAACAGGTGCTTCGTTCGATGCTGGTAAGCTCTGAAGAGAATTTTAACAATATCATCTACTTCAATGTCATCGATAACGTCATGGTGGCTGCAACCGGATATCGCCTCTTCTCTTTGAGCGACAAGGAACGTCGTGAAAAGTATGAGATCCGTGATGTCGTCTTCAGTGATGACGGGATCTGGATCAGTACCAAAGAGGGTGAAGTGGTTGCCTTGACACCATCGCTGCAGCTAAAAGCAAAACGCAAATACCCGTTCGCCCATTTTCTTGGCATGATCATAACCGATGACAAACTTTATCTGCTTGAAAAAGAGGGGTATATCATCGAACTGAGCAAGGATCTGTCAGCGTCAAATGTGTATGAGCTCAACATTGATGACGGTTATGTCTATGTCGGTGACAAAGCCTTCTATGTTAACGATGTGGTCTATTCCGTAGAGTAGTTATGTCAAATGAACTTGAAGCTTTTTTAGAGTACATTCAAGTCACCAAAGCGCTCTCCAAAAAGAGTTGCGAAGCCTACAAAAGCGATCTCTCCCAAATCGAAGAGATCGCTAAAAAACCGCTCATCTCTCTCGACACCAACACCACGCTCAAAGCCCTCTCAAACTACGATAACAAACGTACATTGAACCGTAAATTGTCGGCAATCAACGCTTTTTTTGCCTTCTGTTTTCGTAGCGAGTTTGTGCAGGAACAGCAAAAACTGAAGCTCGCAAAGATACCTAAAAGCCTGCCGAAGTTTCTGACGTACGGGCAGATACAAGAGGGATTGAAAGGTGTTGACAATGCGTCATGGCTGGGCAAAAGAGACACGGCCTTGATACTCTTTTTGTACGCAACGGGCATGCGTATCAGCGAATGTCTTAGTATGCGTCTGGACGACATCGAAGGCAACTGGCTGCGGGTGCGTCACGGTAAAGGGGACAAAGAGCGTCTGATCCCGGTTGCCAAAGAAGCGTTGGTGCTGCTGCGAAATTATCTTGATGCGGTGCCGTTTGAAAAAGAGCAGATCTGGCTCAACTACACGGGCAAGCCCTTAAGCCGTATCTCTGCGTTCAAGATCACGCAGAAATACCTTGGCGTTTCGCCTCATGTCCTGCGACACTCCTATGCGACGGCACTGATACTCGGAGGTGCCGATCTGCGTGTCGTACAGGAGCTGTTGGGGCATGCATCCCTGCTGACGACACAGGTCTATACCCATATACAGAAGCAGAACCTTCAAGATACGGTCTTGCGACATCACCCTATGGCATAGCAGCTTATAAAAACAGGCCGTGCATAAGAGGGCATACGTAAAGAAGCGGCGCGCCTTTTGGATATAATTGCGCTATAAAAATATTTTTGAGGCCAGTCAGCGTTGTTACATATCCATGAAATACCCAAAAGAGAGTATATGAAAGCTTTGATAGATCAACTTCAATCCAAAGGCAAGATCTACAAATCCCTCGTAGAGGTCCAGCCCAAAGAGCTAAAGGTGCGCAACAAGATCCGCATCTTCTCGGCAACCGATACGAACGGCTACTACACCACTATTTTTATGGTCTCACAGAAGAGCCGGCTGCTGATGAAAGATGTGGTCAAATTCGAAGAGATCTATCAAAAACTGGTCACTTACAGCGGACACAACTACAAGTATAAGATCCTTATCATTGATGCGCCGCTCTGTTCAAAAGCCAAAAAAGCCTTTGGCGAGGCAAAATGGAAGATCATTTGATCCTTTGCGATATCGGCAATACCTCTTACCATTTTTTAGAGGGCGACAGGGAGAGAAAAGAGGATGCAATGACATTTGACGCTGCATCCGTAAAAGGTGACGTCTATTACATCAGTGTCAACGCAGAGGTCGACAAGATCGTCTCTGAACTCGAAAACTGGCATGACCTTGGCAGGCATATTGCGTGGGAGAAGTACTATGCTACGATGGGCGTTGACCGCGTGGTTGCGTGCGAAGCGATCGATGAGGGTCTGATCATCGATGCGGGCAGCGCAATCACCGTTGATCTCGTCACGAACGGACGCTTTGAAGGCGGCTTTATCTATCCCGGTCTCGAGGCGATGCAAGCCTGCTACCGCAATATCTCGCCGAGGCTTGACTACAGTCTCAATTTTGAGCTTGATTTGGATAAAATGCCAAAAAATTCCCAAGATGCGATCAGTTACGGGGTGCTTCGTACGCTTTACAGCGAAGTGACGCGCCATCACAAGAAGATCTATCTAACGGGTGGCAATGCCAAGGTGTTGTCCAAAATATTCCCCGAAGCGGTGGTTGATGAACGCCTGCTTTTCAAAGGGATGAAAAAAATGATGGAGAAACGATGCTAACAGTCGCACTGCCAAAAGGGCGTATCGCACAAGAGACACTGGAGATCTTTGAGACCATATTCGGAGAGTCTTTTAAATTTGATGACCGCAAACTTATTCTGGAAACAGAGAAGTTCCGTTTTCTACTGGTCCGTAACCAGGATGTAGCGACCTATGTCTATCATCAAGCAGCAGATATCGGTGTTGTCGGACTGGATACGCTCGAAGAGCAGGGGCTGGATGTCATCCGCCTTCTGGACCTTCGCCGCGGCGTCTGTAAAGTGGCCATCGGTATGCGTGTCGGCGAAAAACTTGACCTGACCAAAGCAGAGATCAAAGTGGCGACCAAGATGGTCAACATCACAAAGCGCTACTTTGCCGATCGCGCGATCGCTGCCGATGTGATCAAGCTCTACGGTTCGATCGAGCTTGCGCCTTTGGTGGGCCTTGCCGATATGATCGTCGATATTGTTGAGACGGGGGCGACTATGAAGCAAAACGGTCTTGAAGTCGTTGAAGATATCATGGAGTCTTCGACCTATCTGATCGCCAACAAGAACAGCTACTTCGAGAAAAAGACAGAGGTACTGGATATCTATGAAAAGATCAACGCCGTTGTCAGCGCAGAACAGAAGTGATCTTGAACTCTACGCACGCGTAGAGCATCTCCTCGGTATCGAAGAGTCGACACAGTTTCTTCACGACTCTTATGCGCAGACCCTTGAAGCGTACGGTGTCAAATCGGTTTTGGATATCGGCTGCGGTCGCGGCGGTCTGATGGAGCAGTTGGCATTAGACAACATTGATGCCAAAGGGATCGACCTGAGTGCGACGATGGTCGAAGAGGCGCGAGCCAAAGGGCTTAATGCGGAGTGCATTGATGTGGCGGATGAAAAAGGCCAATATGACGCGGCTGTGGCTGTTTTTGACGTGCTCAACTTTATGGATGCCGAGACACTGGACACCTTCTTGGAGAATGTGGCCAAAGTCTTGAAACCAAAAGGGCTCTTTATTGCCGACATCAACACCAAATACGGCTTCAGTGCCGTTGCCGAGGGGACGATGAATGCCGAAGATGAGAACGGCTTTTTAAGCGTTGATGCCGTTTTCGATGATGATGAACTGCGTACGATCTTCACCTATTTTGAGAAGGGCGAGGGTGAATGCTACACGAAAGAGCAGCAGATGATCACCCAGTATTTCCATCCGCTCTCGTTTTTCCGCCGAAAAAGGGCACTCAAACTCATCAAGCACGAGAAGATCTCCCTCTACGACAGAGATGACAAAGCGCTCCTGATCTTTTCTAACGAAGCATAACGTTCTATCCGCTTCAGCAGCAAAAAATCTGCTGAAAACAAGCGGTTTCACCATAGAGTATTGCACACATTTTCCCAGCCCTGGCTATATTGATTGTCTTATTTCAGAATTCTCACGACTTTTGAAGCTACGAAAAACATATATTTACATCTATCAAACAGCGAAATGTTACGTTTATACACAGCCGTCTTGTGCACAACAGGTTGGTAAACGATACATAAAACAGTCTAAAATCAGAAATCACTAAATACAGGCCGCTTCTTTTAAGCCTATAGCAATGGCATTAGAGTCCTATAATTCGGTACTTAAATGCTCAATTGTGTATATAGGATGAATTTTATTTCATAACTTGTATTAATATTATGTATCAAACTTAATATAAAAAAAATTTATCACATAAAAATCACAAATATCACGAAATGGACGCTCGTGTCACGCTTATTGATGTTTTTATTTTAGACTTTCTCCGTTAGCTTGAATGACAGGCTTTTACAACTATCAATCCACTTATTACTTGGCATTAGAACGAAAAGAACGACATCGTATTGTAATCTATGATAACAACGTGACCGATCTAAGTTTTAAGAAGGAGTTTATAAGATATAGTGGTATTCGAAACCAAATCAAAAGGGAAATTAACATGGAAATGAATCGTCGTAATTTACTTAAACTTGGAGCAGTCAGTGCTGCTGCGACTGTAACCGGTGTGGCCTTATCGGGTTGTTCAAAAGAGGCTGCAGCTGCTGCTCCTGAAGCTGCGGCAGCTGCACCGGCAGCTGAACTTATCGGTAAGCATAGCGTTGTCGTCATCGGTGGCGGTATCGGTGGTCTGACAGTTGCCAACAACCTCAAAAAGTTGCGTAATGATACAGACATCTTGATCATTGAAAAAAATGATACTTTTATGTCATGTCCAGTTTCAAACACATACCTTGGCAAACTCAAAGGTATGGATCTTGGTACATTCATTTTTGATTATGCGCAGCCAATTGAAAAACACGGTTACAACTGGCTGACAGCTGAAGTGCAGGGTATCGATAGAGAGGCTAAGGTTATTCACACGACACAAGGTGCTGTCGGTTATGACATCCTGGTCCTTTCTCCGGGGATTGCATACAACTATGAAGCACAATTCCCGACATGGTCTAAAGAGAAGATCGCTCATGTCAAACGTGTTGCTCCGGCCGCACTTATCCCTGGGCACGAACACGTAATTCTGGAGCGTAATCTGAACAACATGGAGGATGGTGACGTTATCATCACTATCCCCGGCGGTAAGTTCCGTTGCCCGCCGGCACCGGCAGAACGTGCTTCTATGGTTGCGACCTTTATGCAAAAAGAGGAGATCGAAGGTAAGGTCATTCTGATGGCTGAAGGCGACACTTTTGCGAAGAAAGCGGCCTTTATAGAATCGTGGCAAGAGCTTTTCGGCGACAAAATTGTGTTCATGCCACATACGAAAGTCGTTGACGTCGATCCTGATACTAAGAAAGTCACGTACGAGAAACAGGTCGGTACCGGTAAGAAAGATGAACTGGGTGACGAGATCATGAAGACAGAAAGATCTACACTTGACTACCAGGTTCTCAATCTTATTCCTCTTAACAAAGCCAATCCGGTGATCGAAATGGCCGGCTTGGATGTCACAAAAGATACATTCGGAAAAGTCAAGATGGCCGGTTGTACATTCCAGACGGCATCGGATGCGAACGTATTCGCAGTGGGTGACGTTGTCGGTCACGCTATCCCGCCAAGTGGGCAAACGGCTAACTGGGCCGGTAAACAGTGTGCCAAAGAGATCGCAGCGCGCCTAGACGGCGGTTCGTACAAACTTCCGGTCGAATCGACACCAGTATCTGCCGGTAATGTCTGCTACTCAATGGTCGGTGACAATCCTGAAGAGGCGATCATGGTGACGCATGACTTCAGCTGGACGGGTACGGTTATCAAAGGCAAGGGTAATGTTCCTAAAGATGCTGCTACGGGTAAATACCGTTCTACAGGTACGGCGAAAGCGCTTCGTGACTGGTATCGCGGTCTGATGGGCGATCTTTTCGCCTAGGACGTAAATGTTGCGGTCTCCGTACCGCGACAATATCGCCCAAAGGCACCTGCCTTTGGCGTTTATGCTATGCTATTACAGACACTTCATAAGTTCCTAAAAAAGTCACACAGAACTGAACAACTTCGCAGATATCTCAAAGGTGGTTTTTTTAGAGACTCAGTGTCTCAATAATTTTGTTAGGAATCGTAATGAATCGAAGAAATTTTTTAAAAGTCGCGACCGCCACAGGCGCATTGGTCGCCGTTTCACCTTCATCTATCGTACAGAAGCTCTATGCCGGCAACGGTTTGATGTACACTGCCTACGAACGTGTTCAGCTGGTAGATGCCGCCGGTAAACCGATCAAGGCAACGGCTTTGAAAAAAGAGACGAACTACATGTTCAACTACCCGCACGTAGGTACACCGGCAATGCTTCTGGACCTTGATGAGCCGAGTGCACAGGATGTTAAACTTGCGACAGAATCCGGAGAAGAGTACCTGTGGAAGAGCGGTGTCGGCGCCAAACGCACGATTGTAGCGTATTCTGCTATCTGTTCGCATCAGCTTGCCCACCCGACGCCAAGCGACAGTTTCTTGCAGTACGTGCAAAAAGACAAGAAGACCATGGCTTACAAGCACAGTGGTGTCATCGTCTGCTCGTCGCACCTTTCGTCGTTTGAAGCGAAAGAGGGTGCCAAACGCCTCTCCGGGCCGGCCGTCGACCCGTTGGCTTCAATCGTGCTCGAAGTCGCAGCTGATGATACCATATGGGCAGTAGGGGTTCTCGGTGCAGACCGTTTTCACGAATACTTCAAGGCATTTAAACCCGAACTCAAAGAGTTCTACGGCGGTAAACGCAAGGCCAAGAAACTTGTCAAGATCAGTGCCAAAACAGTTGTGTTAAACGAATACACCAAAGAGATCATCCAATACTAAAGAGGAATTATGAAAAAATTGACATCAATCACGGCAGCTCTGCTACTCACATTCACAATCTCTGCGAGCGCAGATGACAAACAAAAAAGTTTACTTCAAAATGACATGCGTTCCATGCTGAGTGCAATGGAGATGATCCAGCGCGGCGGTTTTTATAAAAACAAGCCGGGTCTGCAGGAGGGGATCAGGCGTCTCAAAGAGGGGCTGACCTCACTTCGCTCGAGCGATGCCAAAAAATACCTGCCCGAAGATCAGGCCTATGCGGACAAATTTGCCAACAAACGCGCCGATATGATCGCTATGTTTGCAGACGATATTCTGGTCTCAATCGAAAAAGACAACTGGGATGATTCGCTCAATGATTATCAACAGATTCTCAGCCAGTGCACATCGTGCCACCTGCGTATACGTTCTTGGTAAGATGACGCAGTTGTGAGCCGTGCTTACAAGAACGGTACGCAGCGCTTCGTCTCTTCTGCTGTACTCTATATAAGCTGCCAATGCTTTATCCCTGCTTCGGTATCGTTATCGGTTAGCGCCATGTTTTTGGTCGATTAGACTTTTTTTGCTACACTCTTCGGAGTTTGATTCAAGGATAGAGCATGGTTGAAGACAAAGCACGCTGGAATGAGAAGTACGCGACGATGCCGACACCGGATAGGGTGGCAGAGATCGTTGAAAAGTACATCTCTTTGGCTAAGGTAGGTACAGCACTGGACATCGCGGCCGGTACAGGCCGAAACACACACTTTCTGGCGGACAAAGGCTTTATCGTTGATGCCATCGACTATTCAGACTATGCGCTCTCCAAGATAAAAAAGCTGGCAACGATCAACAAGATAGATACCGATCTGGAAAAGTACAGGCTTGCCTATAACCGTTACGACCTGATCGTCAACTGCAACTATCTCGACCGCAGACAGTTTCCCCAGATCAAAGAGGCTTTGAAAGAGGGCGGTCTGCTTATTTTCGAGACTTTTTTAGTGGTACATGGCAAAGATTATCATCAACCGAGCAATTTGGATTTCGTGCTGCGTAAAAATGAGCTTTTGCATGCCTTTATCGGCCTTGAAATTATCTACTATGAAGAGCGGGACGACGTTAACCTCAGAGGCGAAAAGGTAAAGGTCGCGTCGCTTGTAGCCCGTAAGCCATAACCCTGGAGATGTTTATCCTTCATCTGGGAGAAGCTTTTTCATCAGGGCAATGTGATAGCTCTCCTGATAGTTGATAAAATCGAAGAACTGGGACAGCTCCTCGTCGTTGACCGCTTCGGCCAGCGCACGGCACTCCTCTTTGGCATTCTCCTCCTCCTTAATACCGTTGCTTATAAACTTTTCGATATCGGTGATCTTGTAGGTGAGTTCATGCAACTCCCGCGGCAGTGCCAGAATACCCATCTGTGCCATCATATTTCCAAATGACTTTAAATGAAAGTGCGATTCATCGATGAGATCCTGAAAGACTTTGAAGTGGAGCAGGTTCTCCGTGCGTGCCTGCATGTAGGCGTAAACCAGGATCAGTTCGTACTCCTTATAGGACTCTTCAAACAGAAAGAGGGTCAGTGAATCGGTCTGTACCTGGTCTAGTTTCTTGTTTGGCAGCGTCCGGTGCATGTCGAAAGCGGTCACCTTGCGGTTGTTGTTGCTATTGGTCAAAAGCGACGTCAGGTATTCGACAAGATAGTTCTCATCGCTCACGACTCTTGCGATCAATGCTGAATCGGTATAGAGCTGTTGTACGGTCTTGATCTTTTCTATGAGATCGTTGTAGATATCAAATGTACAGTCTCTTCTGTGCAGCTGCTTGGCGCGATCATAATTGTAGTTCCCACTGTTGGCAAGAATGGAATCACCCAGCCATTTCATATGACGGAAAGCGATCATTGAAAAGTCATAAAGCTTCTCTTTGATCGCTCTGTCATCAACGGCGAACGATGCGAAAAGGATATCCAGCCACAGCTCGTGTTTGCGTCGATAGAGTTCATTCATTGCGCTCTCCTTTGGGCATGTCACAACTCTCTTCGCTTTTGATGACATGCATCTCCTCTTCATGGCCCTGTGCCAGGTTGGCGACATTGATCAGCGAAGCGACAAAGGCGTTGAAGACCATGTCGGCACAGATCTTCTGCTGCAGGGAGAGGGCACCGAGTTTCTCTTCTATTTTGGCGATAGCGCCTTTTGCATATTCGACGCTTTCGCCCTTTACCATCTCCGTGAACATCGAACCGACGACCACCGTGTCTTGGCAGCCGTTGGTCGCAAAATTGATATCACGAATTGCGTCCGGGGAGAGAGCAACGGTAAAAATGACATACTCGCCTGTTTTCTCATCCATCGCGACGCCTGTGCCGTCAGGAGCCGCAAGTTTGCCGTAATTCTGCGGATACATGATATGTCTTATAACGTCCGGGTTCATCCCTTCCGGCAGTTCGATCGCTTCCATAATCTACCTTTTTATAGTGTTTTATAATAATTGTTATTTTACTACGAAATAATCACAAAGTATTGACATAGTTTGGCAAATGACCTTGAATAGGTGTTATATTAATTAATATGTATATGAAAATATTCAATTTTTGCTATAATTATAAAAATAGATTATTTATGCAGAGAGAAACGATGAGCAGACGTAAACCCAACAGAGATCAAAAGAGTGTACCTGCTTTCAGTGCGAAAGATTTTCTCGTTACGACACGAGAAGAGATGGAGCGCCGCGGTTGGAAGCAGCTGGATGTCGTTTTGATCTCAGGTGATGCCTACATCGATTCGCCTTTTATCGGCACGGCCGTCGTCGGTCGTATGCTTGAAAAGATGGGCTACAAAGTCGGCATCATCGGCCAGCCCGACATCGAGAGCGGTGACGATATCGGCCGTCTGGGTGAACCGCGTCTTTTCTGGGGCGTCAGCGGCGGCAGCATCGACTCGATGGTCTCCAACTACACCGCCACCAAAAAATTTCGCAACTCGGACGACTACACACCGGGCGGCAAAAACAACAACAGACCGGACAGGGCCGTGCTGGTCTACTCCAACCTTATCCGCCGTTTTTATAAAAACACCGTGCCCATAGTTTTAGGCGGTATCGAAGCGAGTCTGCGGCGTATAACGCACTATGACTACTGGACCAATAAGCTCCGCAAGCCGATCCTCTTTGACTCCAAAGCGGACATCGTGGTCTATGGGATGGGTGAGATCGCGCTCAAAGAGCTGGTCACGGCTCTGGATGAGGGCAAAGATTACCGCAACATACGCGGTATCTGCTATATTGCCAAAGAGCCTGTCGAGTCGTACCACCAGGTGCCGTCGCATGCCGAATGCCTCGAGGACAAAAACAAGTTCATCGATCTTTTTGACACGTTTTATGACAACAATGACCCGATCTCAGCCAATGGTCTTTGTCAGAAGGTCGACACCCGTTACAGCATCCAGAATCCGCCGTGCGACTATCTTGACGAGAGTGAGATGGACGGTGTCTCTGCCTTGCCGTTTACACGGGAACTGCACCCCTACCATGTCCCGCAGGGCAAGGTGAAGTGTCTGGAGACCATCAAGTTCTCTATCATGACCCACCAGGGGTGCTGGGGCGAATGCAACTTCTGCGCTATCGGTGTGCATCAGGGGCGTACCATCCGCACCCGTTCCGAAGCGTCGATCGTCAATGAGGCCAAAGCGTTTACGACCTATAAAGACTTCAAAGGGGTCATCTCCGACCTCGGCGGTCCGACGGCCAACATGTACGGCTATGAATGCAACAAGAAGCTGAAGCTGGGTACCTGCGACCATCAGCGTTGTGTTGACTCCCGTCATCTCTGTTCCAGCATGCGGGTCGACCACAGCCGCGTTATCAACATGATGAAGCAGGTCAGGGAACTTCCGGGCATCAAAAAGGCCTTCGTCGCCTCAGGCGTGCGCTATGACCTCATCAACGAAGACAAAAAGCACGGCTACGACTACCTCAAAGAGATGGTAAAACACCATATCTCCGGCCAGATGAAAGTCGCTCCTGAACATACCGAACAGCACGTCCTTGATCTGATGGGCAAGCCGGGCAAACAGACCCTCATCGATTTTAAAAAGCTCTATGACAGGCTCAACAGAGAAGAGGGTAAGAAACAGTTTTTGACCTACTACCTCATCGCTGCGCATCCGGGCTGTGAAGAGAAAGACATGTATGAACTGCAGCGCTTTACGCGCGATGAGCTCAAGATGACGCCGGAACAGGCCCAGGTCTTTACCCCGACGCCGGGGACCTACTCGGCCGTCATGTACTACACGGAAATGGACCCTGTGACACGCAAGAAGATCTTTGTCGAGAAAGATACCCGCCGCAAAGAGAAGCAAAAAGAGATCGTGGTCAAAAAACAGACCTTCAAGCGCGATTTCGCAAGCTAAAAACCGACCTTTTCTGCTAAACTGGGGACACTTCAAACAAGGTACCTTGAATAATGCGTACGAAATCTCTTCTAGCGTTTCTCTTCCTGATCTTTGCAGCCGTTGCCCTCGATGCGAAAAGCATCCTCTATAAGGTGTCTTCAAAGAGCAGTACAGTCTATATCCTCGGTTCCATCCACCTGGCGAAACCCGAGTTCTACCCCCTGGATTCGGCGATCGAACAAGCGTATCGAAAGAGCGATGTACTGGTCGTTGAACTGGACGCTGAGAGCCCCGACTCTGCAGCAAAGATGCAACAGGCCATGGCAAGGTTGGGGCGGTATAAAAAGGGCAGAACCCTGCGTTCGGAACTTAGCAGGGATACGTACAGGCAGCTGCAGGCTTATGCCAAAACAGCAGGCCTCTCTCTGGAGCAGCTGGAGCAGTTGCGGCCATGGGTGGTGGTCTTGCAGCTGAGCGTCCTGGAGATGATGCGCCTGGGCTATTCACCCGACCTTGGCATAGACAAGCACTTTGTAGACATGGCCAAGCGTAGCAATAAGCCTATAGTGGCACTCGAGACGGTGGAGGAGCAGATGGCGCTGCTCAGTAGAGAGGACAAGGCGTACCAGGAGAAACTGCTGCGCTACACGTTGACATCCATGCAGCAGATGGAACCGATGTTGTCGGCGCTCTTCATAAGCTGGCAAAAAGGCGATGCGAACACAATAGCGAAGCTGTTCGTGTTGAACATGCAGGAGGATCCGGAGCTCAAAGAGATCTATAATGCATTGATTAAAAACCGTAACGACCGGATGACTGAAAAGATCATGGCGTATCTGAAAAGCGACAGCGACTACTTTGTCGTTGTCGGTGCAGGGCATGTGGTCGGCGATGATGGGATAGTGGCACTGCTTAGAAAAAAAGGGTATGCTGTGGTGCAGAAGTAAGCGAGGTGTTATGAGTTGGAAAATGCTTCTGCTGTACAGAGCAGGACCAGTAGAAGAATCAGGCGCTTACAATACTCTTTAGGGCACATTTAACTATAAGAGGATAAGATTTGTTAATTTATAACAAAAAAGGAGCGTTTATGCTTGATTTTAAAAAAAGTATAGCTATTTCATTGGTTATGAGTTCGATGATATTGTCTACAGGTTGTGGGGGCGGTTCTTCTGCCAGTGTTATCACGGCAACTAAAGTTGCGCTTGAAGATTTGAACAATACGAATTTAAAAAACCAGGGTTATATAATCAATGTAGATATTGAAGATAATCAGGGGGGCACTTATACAGCGCAAGATATTTCATATGTCTATTGTACAAATGGAGTAAATGTGTGGGATTACTTTGCCGTAACAAGCGATCAATTGCCATGGAACGGTAGTCAAGAACCGAATTATGATTACGGAGAACTAGTATTGGGCACACGTTTAGCGCATACTGGTTTTATACTGGGTGGTTATGCTCTAGCAACAACAGATTATGTAGAAGAAGGTATAACGTATAATCTTTTAACAAATTATGCCGAGCCCGGCAATGAAGCTGAAGTTGGTGGAACAGTAAAAGTTAATAGCATTAATGACTTTAACTGTTCAATACTTGCTGTACCATAATAAGCAGTCAAGGTTTTATATATTCATCAAGCCCATAAACATGGGTTTATTTAAACGTTGAAGCGGAAGTGCATAACATCGCCGTCCTGGACGATGTACTCTTTGCCTTCCAGACGCATCTTGCCGGCCTCTTTGGCACCGGCTTCACCACCGTTGGCGATGAAATCTTCGTAGCCGATCACCTCGGCACGGATAAACCCTTTTTCAAAGTCGTTGTGGATAACGGCAGCGGCTTTTGGCGCCGTTGATCCTTTGCGGACGGTCCATGCACGGACCTCTTTGACACCCGCTGTGAAGTAGCTCATCAGACCAAGCTTGTCAAAGCCTTTGTGGATGATCTGTGCAAGCCCCGACTCTTCGACGCCCATCTCTTCCAAAAATGCTGCCGCTTCATCGTCTTCCATACCGACAAGCTCCTCTTCGAACTTGGCGCAGAGTTTGACGACCTCGCAGTTGTTGGCACTGGCATGCTCTTTGACGCGTTGTACGAATTCGTTGTCTTCGGTCAGGCCATCCTCGTCAACGTTGGCACCGTACATGATCTCTTTTGCCGTCAAGAGACGGAGGTCCTGGTTGAGCTGTTTAAACTCATCGCTCTCGACTTCAGGGAAGTTGCGGGCCAGGTTGCCGTCCGCCAGGAACTCCGCCAATGTCCCGGCAAAGTCCATCAATGCCTGCGCTTTTTTGTCGGCTTTCGCCTGTTTTTTAAGGCGTTCCATACGGTTGTTCAACGCTTCGACATCTGCAAGGATCAGCTCGGTTTCAATGATCTCGATGTCACGGAGAGGGTCAATCGAACCTTCAGTGTGGACGATGTTTTCATCTTCGAAACAGCGGACGATCTGCAAGATCACTTCCGTTTCACGGATGTTGGACAAGAACTTGTTACCAAGTCCTTCTCCCTTGCTTGCGCCCTTGACCAGACCTGCAATATCGACAAAGTCGAGCGTTGAGTGCTGGATACGCTCCGGGTTAACGATTTTGGCCAATTCGTCCAGGCGTTTGTCCGGTACAGGGACGACCGCTTTATTTGGTTCAATAGTACAGAACGGGTAGTTGGCCGCCTCGGCGTTTTGTGCTTTTGTAAGTGCATTAAAAGTAGTTGATTTTCCGACATTTGGCAGTCCGACGAGACCGATAGCTAAACCCATAAATACGTCCTTGGTAATTGGTAATTGTTTTCGTTGTGCAATTATACTTAATCTTGCTTCAAAAAGCAGTTCGCTCACAGCTTCCTTAAGGCTCAACGGTGGATGAAGTTGCTTGTTTATATTGAAAAAACGGTCGTTATAATGATTCGTAAAAAAGACGATATAAGAGAAACAATGCTAGGAATTATCAAAGAAGTGACGCAGTTGTCTAAAATGGTATGCAGCAGCGAGGGCACCACTGTTGAAGAGGCCCTTGCCGAACACTGCAGGGAGAGCCGTTTTGCATGGATTACCGACCTGCCTATTTCGATGGTCCACAAAAGAGAGAAACTCAAAGATACTTCGACCGCTGCGTTTCTTAATGCCAATAACTTCTTTGATAACTCCGGTTGTGCGGCAAACCGATATACCTTGTCATACCTGAAGCATCTGTACGGCGAACAGAAAAGTGTTTTTCAGACCATTGATCTGGCAGTGTTGACAAAGGGGTCCGATATGGATGCGCTGATGTTTGAGAGTAAACGTCCCAACGACTACTGGAAGCGCCTGCAGAATGTCGAGCCGATAGAGGCGATGATCGGCTTGCAGTATGTGGACAGTGCCAGCTGCAGTGAAGAGATGATAGAACGTGCATTGGTTGAGTGCAGTAACGGCCAATGGCAGATCGAGTCACAGCTTCGCGATGCCATACGCAGTAAAAAAGAGAATAGCGGGCTGCGAGAGAAACCTTTTATCTGGGTGGTGCTTAAAGAGCATGACGACAGCGGCGCTGTTGATCACATTGCAAAGATGCTTCAACACTATTTCGGAAATAACGTGATACACGAAACAGGGGCTAAAGCATTTTACATCGGGTATATGCCGACATTAAATGCGATCTCACTCAGAGAATTTTACAAAAAGGGGTAGCCGCTTAAAAAATTGTTATACTTCACCATCACTTTCGGAGGTGCAGTGTGTTGCTTTTCTTTCTTGTCGGTACGCTTTTTTCGGCCATAGGGCTTTTTATTGTCTTTGACGCCTATACGTTCAGAAGCAGGGCGAGGCGCCTCCGCGGCAGGGTTGTCGGCTATGAGACCTCGCGTTCCAAAAACGGACAGATGTACCATCCGGTCATTGAGTATGAAGAGGGCGGCCGCAGGTATCGGTTCAAAGCGGAGATCGGTTCGAGCGCGATCTCTTATGCACTCAACGATGATGTCGATGTACTGCTCTTGGGCAACAGCCACAGCACGGCACGCCTCAAACGGCCCGTTCGCCCTTTTCTTGGTTTTATATTTATAGCTTTTGGCATGGTGTTTGCTGCCGTAGGCGGCAGTAAGTTCGGCAGTACAGTGACCCTTCTTCTGATCAGTTTACTGTTACAGACAGCAGGTGTTTACGTCATCAGTCTGTTTATGACACAGTATCGTCAGCGTCAGGAAGAGAAGTTTGATTATGAGAGTGACGAGAACGGCATCGTCGGTCACAAGGTCTCTGATGAGATGATCTCCACTGTCGAGGAGGTGCAGAAGCGTTCGGTCTCCAGAACCGCGTACATATTCAGTACGGCCATCGGCGCTTTAATGATAGCCGGCGCACTCTATTGGGCCGATTATCAACAAAAGTTTATCGAAAAGGCGCTGCATGTACCGGGCAAGATTGTTGATCGGCAGAGCCGCTATTCGGATGGCACGACGACCTATGCTGCCGTTGTGCTCTTTAGGCCGATGCATGAGAGCGGAGAGATCCGTTTCACATCGAAAATCAGCAGCTCTGACCCCTCATGGCATATCGGCGACCGTGTAGAGGTGTTGTATGATCCGTCCGATCTCCACGATGCGATGATCGACAGGGGATGGCTCAACTATATTGTTCAGATCGCCATCTTCGGTATCGGCCTGCTGCTCTTTTCAGTTTCATTGCGAAATGCAATCAAAAAGCGTAGATAGGCGAGCCGGGGCGTATTGTGCTCTATTGCTGATCCTCTGCCAGCAGTGACTCCATAAACTTGATCGTCATACGGACACCTGCACCGGTGCCGCCGTGGTTGTAGACGTCCCACGGGCTTTCGGTGTAGGCCGTACCGGCAATATCGAAATGCATCCATTTCTCTTTCATTTCGTCGGTGATGAAGTGGTCCAGAAAAAGTGCCGCCGTAATCGCCCCGCCGTACGGTTTGGATGAAATGTTGCAGATATCGGCGATATCACTTTTGATCAGCTTTTTCAGATGATCATTGAACGGCAGTGCCCCGACCAGTTCACCCGACGCCGGGGCCACTTTGGAGAATTGATGCTTGAGAAGGACGGAGTGGCCCATCATACCGGTCGTATATGGCCCCAGAGCGACCATGCAGGCGCCAGTCAGTGTCGCATAGTCAAACAGGTAGTCCGATTTGACCTTCTCCTGGGCGTAGGAGAGTACATCCGCCAGCACCAAACGGCCCTCCGCATCGGTATTGCGTACTTCGATCGTTTTGCCGCTGCGCGATCGTAAAACGTCGTCGGGTTTGTAGGCTGACCCGTCGATCATGTTTTCGGCCGCACCGATAAAGCTGTGTACCTCGATCGGCAGTTTCAGCTCACTGACGGCTTTCATCATGCCGAGAACAGCACAGGCACCCGCTTTGTCCATCTTCATCGTCACCATGGATGCTGAAGGTTTGAGACTAAGCCCGCCGCTGTCATAGGTCAATCCCTTTCCGACAAGCGTGATGCACTTCTGTGCATTGTCGGGTTTGTAGGCGAGATGAATGAGGCGCGGCTTGTGGACCGACGCACGGCCTACGGCGAGCATGGCGTTCATATTTTCCGCTTCAAGAGCGTTCCCGTCGAGAATATGACAATCAAGCCCGTTATCATCAGCAAGATCCTGCGCAGCGACTGCCATAGTGTTGGGCGTCATATCCTGAGGTGTCATGTTGACCAGTTCGCGCGTATAGTTTGTTGCATTCGCAACAATTTTTGCATTCTCAAAAGCCTTTTTAATTGCAGCAGCGTCAAGTGGTTCGCCATCAAAGTTCTGGTCGGAGAAGAGTATCTCGTTGAGCGCGACATCCGTCGCTTTGGATTTGTACATTTCAAAGCTGTAGCTCCCCATCACGAACCCCTCGACCAATGCACCGACATTTTCCTGTTTGTACTGCGGGAGTTTTAGCGAGTTGTACTGAAAACCTTTGACATTTTTAACGACCGTTGCGGCTGCAGAACGGAGTGCATCTGTTTCATAACCCGCAACACCGACGACAACCAGAGCACTTTCATGCAAAATACAGAAAGAGTCCTGCTCCGCTTTGAATCCTGTTTTGGAAAGTTTCTCTTTATGCTCGCTCGTTTCGAGTGTCTCTTTAGTCAGAAACAGGACTGTCAGCTCGGCATCGATGGATGATAATGGCGCGTTTATAAGTTGAACGTTCATGGCGACTCCAAAATGTTATATAGTTTATTGTTTAGTATTTTAGCCAATTTTATCTGCTAAGGTAAGGGCAGTGGCTTAAAAAAAGAGCAGGGTGAAAACACCCACGTACGGTTAGTCGAAGTGCAGGATGTCTTTTGCCTGGATCATATCTTTGTCACCGCGGCCCGAGATGTTGACGATGATCAGCTTGCCCTCTATACCTTTGAGCTTTTTGAGGTACGCGACAGCGTGTGAGCTCTCAAAGGCAGGGATGATCCCCTCTTTGCGTGAAAGCCATACAAAGGCGTCCAGTGCCTCTTCATCCGTAATATGGTCGTACGTCACATTGGCATTGTCTTTGTGAAAAGCGTGTTCCGGTCCGATGCCGGGGTAGTCAAGCCCGGCAGAGATGGAGTGCGCTTCAAGTATCTGACCGTCTTCGTCTTGAAGAAGGTAGGACATCTGACCGTGCAGAACGCCCGGACGGCCCTCCATCAGAGAACAGCCGTGTTTATCGGTACAGATGCCGTGGCCGCCGGCTTCGATACCGATGCATTCGACCTCCTCATCTTCCAAAAAGTGCTGGAACATCCCTATGGCGTTCGAGCCGCCGCCGATACAGGCGATGACATGGTCCGGAAGACGGTTCTCTTTTTCAAGGATCTGTGCGCGTGCCTCCTGGCCGATAATGGCCTGAAAATCGCGGACCATCATCGGGTAGGGGTGCGGTCCGGCAACGGTGCCGATAATGTAGAAGGTGTCGCGCGCGTTGGTAACCCAGTGGCGGATAGCGTCGTTCATGGCGTCTTTGAGCGTCTTGGAACCGCTCTCTACCGCATGGACCTTGGCACCAAGCAGTTTCATTCTAAAGACGTTTAGCTCCTGACGGGCAACGTCTTTGGCACCCATGAAGATCTCGCACTCCAGCCCCAGCAGGGCAGAGATGGTCGCCGTCGCTACACCGTGCTGGCCCGCACCGGTCTCGGCGATCACTTTCTTCTTTCCGAGACGTTTTGCCATCAGACCCTGGGCGATGACGTTGTTGACTTTGTGGGCTCCGGTATGGTTAAGGTCTTCGCGTTTCAGGTAGACCTTGGCACCCAACTCTTCTGAGACATTCGCAGCATAGTAGAGCGGAGAGGGGCGTCCGACGTAGTCTTTGAGGTAGTAGTCGACCTCCGACCAGAAATCTTTGTCGAAACGTATCTTTTTATACTCTTCATTGAGCTCAAGCAGTGCCGGCATTAGTGTTTCAGGGACGTAGCGTCCGCCGAAGATACCGAAATGGCCGTTTTCGTCCGGGTCGAATTTTGATGGGGAAGGGATATACATGTTACGCCTCAATCACGCTGTAGACAGCGGTTTTTTCTTCTAGTGTTTTAATGCCGTCCAAAAATGAAAGTCCCATGATGAAACAGGCTTCGACACACTGCGCGCCGACCTTCTCGATCAAAGAGGCGGCAGCGACCGCGGTACCGCCGGTTGCGATAAGGTCGTCGATCAGCAGGACACGGGCGTTCTCTTTGGCGCTGAATGCATCGATGTGGATCTCCACTTCATCAACACCGTACTCGAGCACGTACTTTTCCGAAACGGTCGTATAGGGAAGCTTCCCTTTTTTACGGATCGGCACAAAACCGATACCGAGGTCGCGGGCAAGCGCCGCGCCGAAAATGAACCCGCGGGCATCGATTCCGGCAACATAATCAAGGTTGTAGGCGGCATAACGCTCTTTAAGGTGCTGCTGGAGAGTTTGAAACGCTTCGGCATTGTTCAAAATCGTCGTGATATCTTTAAAGATGATGCCCGGTTTCGGAAAGTCGGGGATCTCACGGATGGAACCTTCTATGATAGTACGCTGTTCTTGGGTCAATGTCATCTCTCTACCCCTCGATCGCTTCGATTTTGTCGACACGACCGCAGTGTCGGCCGCCTTCGAATGTGCCGGCGATCCAGGCGTCAAGGATAGACTCGGCGACACCGACACCGACGATACGTTCGCCGAAGCAGAGGACGTTGGCATCATTGTGCCCGCGTGCCACTGTTGCGGTATAGGCATCATGGCAGAGTGCCGCACGAATGCCGTGGAAGCGGTTTGCAGCCATACTCATTCCGATCCCGGAACCGCAGATCAGGATACCCTGTGCTGCAGGGTCTTTCAGTACGTTTTCACACACTTTGACCGCATAGTCAGGGTAATCAACACGGTCTTTGGCGTAGGGGCCAAGATCTTCGACCTCATGGCCTTTGGCACGAAGCATCTCAACGGTAATATCTTTTAGATCGATCCCGGCGTGGTCAGTAGCAATATAAAATTTCATAGGTAGTCCTTTGTTCATAGTTTCGTCAAGCGAGTAAAAATTGGAGTATAAACTGTACAGGTTTGATCAGTACGTATTGATGTATCGGTGTTATCAGGATAACCAGTACGATGATCATGCCGTAGCGTTCCATCTTGTAAAACCATTCGGCAACAGCGCTGAAGTTGAGTTTTAACGCAAGGTACATCAAAAAATGGGCACCGTCGAACTGCGGAATAGGAAGCAGGTTGAAGACGCCCAGAACAACATTGATGATCACCAGCTGCATCACCAGGAAGTAGGCGAAGAGATAGAAGATCGAGTCGTTGACAAGCGGCTGCGGCATGGCGAGCAGACAGGCAGCGGCAAATGCCGCAACGATAAAGTTATAGGTGATCCCGGCAAGAGAGACCTGCATGGTCGCATTGTAGCCGCCGTTCATGATAACGGTACGCGTGTTGATCGGCACCGGCTTGGCCCAACCGAACAGGAACCCGCCGTCCGAACCGAAAAGCATCGGTACAAAGTACATCATTGCAGGTACCAGCAGTGAACCGATAGGGTCGATATGCGAAATAGGGTTGATGGTCAGACGACCGGCATTTTTTGCGGTCATATCGCCATACTTGTAGGCCACCCATCCGTGCATGATCTCATGCCCGATGATAGCGACGAGTAGTGCGAGGACGGCCGTAGCGATTCTCAGTAGATCAATAGAGTCCATTTTTAACCTTACCTGTAGTCTCAATTTCCAGATCTTCCACTGTCTTACCCATTCTGTCAAACCGTATAGTGAAGTTATCGCCTATACTGAAATAGATAAACCAGGGTGATCCCTGAATGAAATGATACGGAACTGTACCCCAAAATCGGCTGTCATTGGAGTGGTCACGGTTGTCACCCATCATAAAGTAGTGCTCTTTCTCAACCTGAACCGGACCGAAATTAAAGATAGGCTGCGGGTAGTTGCCGTTGTTGACGATCTTGTCGTCGTGGTGGATACCCGGGTGGGCTTTCTGATACGGGTTCTTGACCCAGAGCTCACCGCCGTAGACCATGATCTCAAAACCTATGTAGTTCTCTTTGATATACTCGTCGCCCTC
>JBFFKK010000040.1:0-23721 GCA_041555445.1 Sulfurimonadaceae bacterium | reverse complement strand
GCAAACCTGATCCCGGCATTCGGTATCTCATACCTGCTTGGTGTTGACGGTATCTCTCTGTTCATCATCGTCATGGCATCGTTCTTCACGATGCTGGGTATCATGTCATTGACAGAGACACGCCGCATTAAAGACCTAATCATCACGCTTCTGTTCCTGCAGATGACCATGATCGGTGTATTTGCGGCGCTTGATGCGATCCTGTTCTATGTCTTCTGGGAGCTTTCGCTTGTACCGATGCTGCTTATCATCGGCATCTGGGGCGGGCCGCTGCGTATCTACGCATCCGTCAAATTCTTCCTCTATACATTTGCCGGATCACTGGTCATGCTTGTGGGTATGCTGTTTATGGCCTATTTCTATTTCCAGGCAACAGGCCAGTGGAGCTTCTCACTGCTGGAGTGGTACCGTCTGGTCCTGCCTGAGAACATCCAGTACTGGCTCTTCGTAGCCTTCTTCCTTGGTTTTGCGATCAAGGTGCCGATGTTCCCGTTCCACACATGGCTGCCGTACGCGCACGGTCAGGCGCCGACGATCGGTTCGGTCATCCTTGCAGCGGTATTGCTTAAGATGGGTACGTATGCGTTTATCCGTTTCTCGCTGCCGTTGTTCCCGGATGCATCTGTCTTCTTTATGTACCCGGTAGCGGTGTTGGCGATCATTATGATCATCTACACAGCGATGGTCGCTTACGCGCAGAAAGATATCAAACAGGTTGTTGCATACTCGTCTGTATCGCACATGGGTGTTATCATTCTCGGTACGTTCGCGCTTAACGTCGAAGGTATCACCGGTTCGGTTTTCTTGATGATCGCCCACGGTATCGTTTCGGGTGCACTCTTCTTGCTTGTCGGTGTCATCTATGACCGCCGCCATACCAAGCTGATGAGCGAGTTCGGCGGTCTGGCGCATATCATGCCTAAATATGCCGTTATCTTCGGGATCATGATGATGGCCTCCGTAGGTCTTCCGCTGACGATCAACTTTGTCGGAGAGTTCCTGAGCCTTCTTGGATTCTACAAGCAGTCACACATGATGACACTGCTGGCCGGTACGGCGATCATCGTAGGAGCTATCTATATGCTTGCAGCGTATAAAAAAGCATTCTTCGGTAACGTCACTAAAGATGAGAACAAAGAGCTTAAAGATGTGAACAAGACGGAACTTCTTGGTCTTATTCCATTGACAATTATCGCTATCTGGTTGGGGATCGCGCCTCAGCCGATCCTTGAGCCGATCAACAACTCTGCAGAGTCAATTGTCCAGCTTATGCACGATAAAGCGATCTCTGACGAAGCCAAATCGGTGATTCCGTCTGTCGCAAAATTTGAAATTACGGAGGCAAAATAATGTTAGAAGCCGTTAATGTCTCATTAGCCTCATTAAATGTCGCTACGCTTGTACCGATGACCATCGCGGTCATCGGTGCCCTGTCTATAATTGTGATCGATCTGATCAAAGGCGGTTTGAACAAATCACTCTACGTCATGATCGCACTTCTCTTTTTATTGTTGGACCTTGGTGCCGTCATGGATTCAGCGGGTGTATTCGCTTCAAACGGTACGCAAATCGGTTTCTTTGATGTTATGCTGATAGACGGTCTTGCCATCCTGGCACAGATTGTGATCGTTGTTGCATCGATGATGTTTATACCGCTTGCCTTGACATCCAAGCGCTTCCATGAGTTCTCATACCCTGAGTTCTTTGCGCTCTTCTTGTTCATGATCGCGGGCTTCCAGTTTATGGTCGCTACAGACAACCTGATCCTGATCTTTGTCGGTCTTGAGACGGCGTCGCTGGCACTCTACCCGATGATCGCGCTTCATAACCGCAGCAAGTCGTTTGAAGCAGCGGTCAAGTACTTTACGATGGGTGCATTGGCGGCGGGTCTCTTCGCATTCGGTTCGATGGTGCTGTACGCGCTGACAGGTTCCGTTGAGATCCACCAGATCGCAGGGATACTTGCGGCAGACAGCTACGCCAATATCGGTTATATTCTTGTCGCGACCGTGTTCCTGTTCGCATCATTCGCTTTCAAGCTCTCTCTGGTACCGTTCCACACCTGGACGCCGGATGTTTATGAAGGTTCTTCCGCTGCACTTGCAGGGTACATGTCGATCGTGCCGAAGATTGCAGGTTTTGTTGTTGCAATGCGTCTCTTCGAGTTCCTGATCAACTCCGGTGTCGTGTGGTTGGAAGTGGTCCTCTATGCGATGGTCGTGATCACCATGACGGCAGCCAACATATGGGCGATCGTACAGAGCGATGTCAAGCGTATGCTGGCCTACTCGTCAGTCTCGCACGCCGGTTTTGTCATGGCTGCGGTACTGATCGGTACAACACAGGCGAATACAGGTCTCTTCTTGTACTGGGCACTTTTCAGCTTCGCAAACCTTGGTGCCTTCACCATGCTATGGGTAAGCCGCCAAAAAGTGCTTCTGCCGGGACAGAGTTCTGACCATCCGTTCGAAAAGTTCTCAGGGATGTTCCAGACGTCACCGATCCAGGCGACATTGATGGCGCTCTTCATGCTGACATTGGCAGGTATCCCGCCATTCGCGCTTTTCTGGGGTAAACTTTACCTGATCGGTGCAGCGGTTAGCGGCGGATTTACGGTATTGGCACTGATCATGGCATTGAACTCGGCGATCGCAGGTTACTACTACCTGAAACTGATTGTCTACATGTTCATGCGTGAGCCGATCCAAGAGCAAAACTATCTTGTCAATGCATCGACTTCACTTAAGACTATTGTGGGAATGGCGGCATTCGCTTCTATCTTCCTCTTTATTATGGTCAGCCCGTTGATCGAATTTATCGGCGGATTTGTCTACAACTCAGGGTACTAAGCTTTAGTCTCTTCCTGGCGAGGGAACACTCTCGCCGTTTCTTACTCTCTTTTCCCCCTACTTTTTATTCGCTCTTTTTGTGTATAGTTAGGCACATCATACAAGGAAGTTCCAGATGCGTCTGCCAGCTCTTATTTTTCTAGCGTTTACCTCACTCTATGCCGGCCAGTTCAACTACATTATTGCTGAACCTATCTTGCAGCAACGGATGCAAAATGCGTTTCCCATCAAGTACAAGACCATGCTGATGACCTTTCATGTCTCCAACCCGAAGCTGCATCTTGACGGCAGGAAACAGCGCTTGGACTTTACAGGCGATCTGAAGATACCCGACATCCATGACAGCAAGGGAAAAGCGGTCAGTGCCGTCGTCAATGTGACATCGCGCATCGCGTATACCAAAGGCGGGAACCTCTATCTGCGAAAGATCAAGGTTGTCGACATCAAAAGCAGGTTTATCAGCGCCGAAATGAAGTCCATGCTATACGCCACTATGGACCAGCTGCTCAACGAATATTTTATGAAACGTCCTGTCTATTCGTTGAAAAATGAGAAAGGGCTGACCAAGGAAGCTGCCAAAACGATAGAAAATGTTGTGATCGTTAAAGAGGGCGTGAAGATCATCTTCAATGTAGGCTAGCAATAGAGCAAAAGAGGCTAAACGTCTTAGGTGTCAGTGCTCGATCGTGACGAAGTCGCCGGCGATCGCGTTAAAGAGCAGCGTACGTCTCTCTTTTCGGTATTGGTAGTAGAACGTGTGCGGCGGCAGGTTCTCGAGCTCAGTGTTGTAGTAATGGACGTCAGAGCACTTACCGAGATAGAGAAAAGAGAAGAGGAGTTTGATCTTCGAATCTTCGAATATCTCGTGAGGCTGGGACAAAAAGGTCATGCCGTACTTCTTCATATTGATCAGGTCGAAAATATAGAACATGAAATCTTCAAACTTGGTATAGAAAGGGTTGAGCATCGAGATCTCATGAAAAAAGTAGTAGTAGTTCTCCAGAAGTTCCTGTTTCTGCAGCATCTGTGACAGACGGCTTTTGATATCGCGCTTGTTGGCGAAATAGCGCGAGTTGACAGCCATATAGATCTGCTCCCGGCGTGCGATGGCCTCTTGCAGTTCTGCATCAAAGGCATCACTTTCATCAAAACGTATGTAGAAAAAACGTCCGCTCTCTTTAAAACGTGCTTCGACATCATCGATATCGGGATCACAAAAGTCGAGGTAGAGCGTAGGCACACCTCTGTCCATCACATATTCGCGTATGATGTTGCTAAGGTGTGTTTTTCCGGATCCTGCTTCTGCAAGAATAAGGATATTCTGATTCAGCATCTGTTCTGTCAGTTTGAGGTCTGCAATACTGCTTTTAAATTTTCCGATTTTCTGTTTCATTCTTTATCCATTTATATAATATGGAAGTATATCGGACTGTGGAAAAAATGGAAAGTTTAGGATGACGGCGACTGTGGTAAGGAGGCAGATGTTACCATCGCCCCTCTTTTTGTGGAAGAAAGATGATCTTGCTATGTCACGGTAAAAAAGCTGCTGCCGCTGCCGGAGAAGTACCACCCCTCATTACGGTGTTTGTCAAGTTCTGGGTAGAGAAGCCGGGCCGGTTCGAAAAGATCGTTCGCCTCTGTAGGGCTCATCTCTTTAAGGACCTCTTGTGAAGAGAGGTGCGCAAGTCTGATCTGCTCATCGATGCTCAGCTCTTTGTAGAAGTGTTCGCGGAAAGCCTGATAGACCCTCGGTGTCGAGATCTCGATCTTTGGCGTTATCGTCTGGATGTTCAAGGGCGGTTCATCGAAGGGTTCGACGATTTCGCCGATACCCGAGACATTGGCACTCTGGTAGCCGTAGACGAAGAAGGGGACATCGGCGCCGACCTTGGCACCGATCGCCGCGAGTTCGTCGCGGCTGAGTCCCAAATGGAGCACCTCGTTGCACATCAAGAGGTAGGTGGCCGCATCGGAGCTTCCGCCGCCGAGACCGGCAAACGAAGGTATCTTTTTCTCTACGTTGACGGCATGGCTCTGCATCAGACGTTTCAGGCTGTCGGACTTGGTGGCTTCCAAGAGCGCTTTAAAGGCCTTGTAGATAGTGTTCTGTCCGGTCTCGCAGTTGAAATCACCCATGATGACAAAGTCATCGTTCTCTTTTGCAACGAAGGTGAGGGTATCGTAGAGGTCGTTCACCAGAACAAAACGCGAGAGGATCTCATGGTAGTCACCGCGTTTGCCGGTGATCTTCAAAAAGATATTGACTTTGGCATAGGCTTTATAGCTCTTCATGTAGACTCACTCTGTTTAAAAGGTAGTGGACACCCTCATCGTCAAATTCGAAAATAGAGATGCTATCGCCGTTGTCGACCCAGTATGTCCCGTTGCCAGCCGCTTCAAAATCTTCTCGGTGAAGCTTCTGTCCCAAGAGTATAGTCTTTCTGTCACGGGTGTAAAAATTTTGTGGCATATTGAGAGATTTTTTGACGTCGAGCGCCTTTTCATGCTCAAAATGAAACTGCCCTTCATTGAGACGTTCCAGGGCAGAGAGAATACCGCCAGCTATCCCAAGTCGTTCGGCGATCATCCGGCCAAGGGAACGGATATAGGTCCCTTCGGAGACCGTCGCCTCAAAAGTGACAAAGGGGTGGCAGTAGTGCAGGAAGGTCATCTTATAGATGGTAGAGTGAATGGTGTTGAGTTTAACCTCTTTGCCCTCGCGTGCCAGATCGTAGGCGCGTCTGCCGTCGATCTTCTTGGCACTGAAAATAGGGGGATGGTAGGAGAGTTCCCCTTCCAGGGAGGTGACTGCCGCTTTGACCCTGGTTTCGTCAAGCGGCTTGATCGCATCGATCTTTGAGACCATCTCTATATCCAGCGTCTCCGAGTGCGCCCCCAGCCATAGGGTGGCGCGGTACCGTTTCGGTGTTTTGTCCAGAAACCGGAAGAGGGAGGTGTATTTGCCAAAAGCAACGATCAGCACACCTTTGGCAAAAGGATCAAGCGTACCGGAGAAACCGGCCTTCGCCGCATTGTATTTGCGTTTCAGTCTGGAGAGGTACTGGTTTGAGCCGATGTTTGAGGGTTTATACGCCACAAAAAGGCGGTCGATGTTGTCACGTTTCTGTTTTGCCATGGCCGATGCGGGGTCCCGTCAGAGACGTTCGACGAAAGAGGCAAGGATGTCTCTTTTGCTGCCGCCGAAGTTGATAGTGAGTTTGAACTCGCGACCGGCTTTTGATACGCCGAGCACACGTCCCGGCCCAAAGATCTTGTGACGGACAAGATCGCCTTTTTTAAAGGCGGTGTTCTGTTCGACCTTCAGTGAACCCTCGCATAGGCCTGCCTCTGTCAGAAAACGGCTTTTACTCAGATCGGTTCGGCGTCCTTTGTAGAAGCGGCTGTTGACATGGGAGAGGGTCAATGTGTCTTTGGCACGGGTAAAGGCGACATAGCCCAGACGTCGCTCCTCTTCGGTATCGCTGCCGTCACCGATAAGCGGCAGGAATCCCTCTTCCATACCGATAATAAAGAGATGTTCAAACTCCAGCCCTTTGGAGGCGTGAATACTCATGATATAGATACTTTCGCCCTCGACCTCGTCCTGGTCGCTTTGGAGTGTAAGTTCGTTCAAAAACTCATCAAGGGTGGCTTCCGGCGACTGTTTGATGAAGTCACGGAAAAGACCGTAAAACTCATCCATGTTGGCGATGCGTTCGCTCTCGTCGGGCATGTTTTTGTAGATCTCTTTGAGCTTGAACCGCTCTTCGAGGACATCGATGAAATCGTAGGTCGAATGTTCGGCGACCATGATCACTTCATCGATATCGGCGACAAAATTTTTAAGCGTCTGTGTGTTCTTCTTTTTGACCAGGGCTTCAAGTTCAGCGGTACTGCTCGATTTGATAAAGTCGTACATCGAGACGGCTTTGGCGATCGCCGCCAACTCGATCTTTTCGACACTGGCTTTACCCAGACCGCGTTTTGGTTTGTTGATGATACGTTTCATCGAGAAGTTGTCGTGCGGGTTGGTAATAAGACGGATATAGGAGATCAGGTCTTTGATCTCGGCACGGTCGTAAAAGCGCAGACCGCCGACAAGTTTGTAGGCGACACCTGCCCGGTTAAGTCCCTCTTCAAGCGAACGCGACAGGGCATTGACACGATAGAGTATGGCGATCTCTTTCGGCGAGACACCCTGGTTGATCAGCTCGGTGACCTTGGCTGCGATCTTGCGGGCCTCTTCGTTCTCATCATGGGAGCTGAGGGTGACGACCGATTCGCCGCCTTCGCGTGTCGCGATCAGTTTTTTGCCGAGACGCGAACGGTTGTGCTGGATCAGCTCATTGGCAACGTCCAAGATAGCGGCACGGGAGCGGTAGTTGTGCTCCAGCTTTACAATATTGGTGTTTTCAAAGTCTTCGTGGAACTCCAGAATATTTCGGACATGCGCCCCGCGCCATCCGTAGATGCTCTGGTCGTCATCGCCGACGACGCAGAGATTATTGTGGGTCATACAGAGTTTTCGCAAAAGTCTGAACTGCAGTTCATTGGTGTCCTGGTACTCATCGATCATGATGTACTGGTACTGTTCGCTGGTTCGTTTGGCAAGCTCTTCGTTTTCGTCAAGAAGTCTGTAGGTGAGGGCGAGAAGGTCATCAAAGTCGACGAGGTTGTTCTCGAGAAGGTAGGCCTCATACTCCTCATAGATCTTGGCGATCTGTTTGTAGTTTTTGAGTTCCGCCTGTGCATAGGCTTCTCCCGGGGAGATCAGCGAGTTCTTATAGCGTGAGATCTCACTGGCGATCAGCGGCAGGGGAAGCTCGCTGTTGATCTTCTTCAGAATGCGTTTTTTGTCATCGGTATCGATCACGACAAAGTTGTTCTGACGGTTGAGCAGATGGATGTTGAACTTCAGAAAGAGCAGGCCGAATTTGTGAAAGGTACAGAGCAGCGGCGGATAGGAGGTCGGTTTGATCATGGAAAATGCCCGTTCGCGCATCTCCTTGGCCGCCTTGTTGGTAAAAGTAAGGGTAAGCGTGTTGTTCGGTGCGATACCGACGACATCGAGAAGATAGGCTAAACGCGATGTAATCGTTTTTGTCTTCCCGCTGCCGGCCCCTGCCAATATGAGGAGAGGACCATCGATCTGTTTCACGGCCGAACTCTGTGACGCATTCAAATTGTTGAAAATTTTATCCATAAACTCTTATCTTTTTCGATATATATTATATTATAGCAAAATTGATTTAAACAAGGGTGAACAAAGGCATTTTGAGCCCAATAAACAGAGTCTGAGTTTTCTTGTTCATTTATAAAAGTTATATTATCAATTTATAATCACAAATTTTTTGGATAAGCATAGATTATCATAAGGTCTTGGGATTATTTATAATTGTGCGTTATAATGGTACAAATTAAATTATTTTACATAAAAGGACAGCTTATGTTAAAGGATTTTGCAAAACTTCATACCTTTTTGACCGTTATCAAAGAGAAAAGTTTCTCAAAAGCATCAGCAAAACTCGGGATCTCCCAACCGGCAGTAACACAACAGATAAAATTTATTGAAGAGTATCTCGATACAAAGATTGTTGAGCGCAAGAAAAACGGCATCAAGCTGACAAAAGAGGGTGAAGATCTCTTTCGTATTGCAACACGTCTTGAAAAAGCGATCAACGCCAGTGAAAAAGATCTTTTAAAGATCATCAATAAAGAGTTCACGTTTGTCCTGGGCTCTTCCTATGCGATCGGCAACTATATCATGCCGCGATACCTCGGTGCGATCAAAGAGAAGATCAATAACGAAGTGTATATGAACGTGGGTCTTTCAGAAGAGTTGATCGATGCGATCGAAGACAAAAAGATCGATATCGCTTTGATTGAATCACCGGTCTTCAGAGACGGTATCATCTACAGAGAGTGGATGGACGATGAACTGGTTGTCTTCTCGAACCAGCCGATCCCGAAACAGCTTCGCCGCGATGATATGTATACGTTTGATTGGATCTGCCGTGATGAGAAGTCGCATACGCGCCGCATTACGTCGGAAGCTTTTGAGGAGATCGGTGTCGAGTGCGCAAGCTTTAATGTTATCGGTGTCGTGCAGAGCCCGACCGCGATCAAAGAGTCTGTCATGCGTTCGCCCAAAGATGCAGCGCGCCCGGTCGTCTCTGTGATCTCCCGTCATGTCATCCAGGATGAGTTGGCGAACGGGACACTGTTCGAAGCGCGTATCAAAGGGCACAAGATCGAGCGCAAACTCTATATCGCTTACGGCAAAGACCGTAAACATGATGCGTTCGTTGACAATGTTGTCAATTATCTACTCTCGCTCAAAGTGGCCAAATCATAAACCGAACGCCGCCTTCGGCATCGGCCCGTTCGGGCCGCCGCCTATTCTCTACCTGACCGTTTCAAGATAGACCTTTTTCAGGCGCTTGCGCCTGGAGATCATCGCCCGCTTTTTAGGTGTAGATGATCAGAGTTTGTAGATCAGACCCAGCTGCAGGCTGTCGCCGCGGGCACTTTCGATATCGGCCGCCTCATATTCGAACGAGACTTCCAGGTGGTGCGTGAACGAGTACTCGGCACCGACTGCCCAGTTGACACCGTGATCGGTCCCTTTGATCCCGAGACTTCCAAGATCCTCATGCTCATACCCGTAACCGACTTTGCCAAGTGCAATAAAGTGGCTTGTGAGAGGGTAGGTCAAGACGGCATTGACGCCATAGGTGTAGAACGAGGCGTTGTCTGCTTCTGTCTCGTCAGTCGGCAGCGTCTCTTCGACGTTCACTCTGGCATAGGAACCGTCAAGCTCAAGGGCGAAGTACTCTGTGAACGAGTAGCCGAGATCGAAACCGACGCCGTAACCGATATCTCCTTCCAGTGTTGACTCTTCGTGTGCGATCTTCTCTCCCAGCGTTACAATGAGTTTCGGTTCAAGATAGATACCCTTGTGTGACGCAAGTTCTGTCGTATGGGACTCTGATTCTGCATAGGCACTGTTCGCCATAGCGGCCAGAGCAAAGCCGGCGATTGCCGTTTTTTTGAATGTATTTTTCATTGATTTTCCTCAGGTAAATTTTGGGGGAAGTGTATCTCAGATGCATCGATATCGCTATATATAAATAATTGAACGTTTTGTTAATTTGGTTGATCGGATTTCGGGGCTGGCGCTTTGTCAATATGGTACAATACCCCTAAAATAGAAAGATGCAGCATGAAGAAAACACTCACATTTATCGGCAACGGCAATATGGCACTCTCAATCGCGCAGGGCCTTAAGGATGATTATATGATTGAAGTGATCGGCCGCAGTATGGCAAAGCTGAATGCATTTGAAGAGGCCCTGGGCTGTACGATCAAAAAGTCACTGATGAACGGCGGCGACATTCATGGCAAAACCGTCGTGCTCTGTGTCAAACCCTATAATGTACAAGAGGTGGGAGCACAGCTGGTAGGTGAAGCCAAAGTCGTCTACTCGGTTTTAGCCGGAACGACCTTGAAGACGCTCGCGTCAAACATAAAGACAAAAGCCGTTGTCCGTGCCATGCCGAATCTCGCCGCGACGGTGAAAAAATCCATGACAACCTTGACGGGGGATGCCGCCTATCAAGAGGAGGCCGAGCAGCTTTTCAGCGGCATCGGAGCGGTCAGATGGCTGGGTTCTGAAAAAGAGATCGATATCGCTACGGGGCTGGCCGGTTCAGGACCGGCCTATCTGGCATTGATAGCAGAAGCGTTGGCGGACGGTGCCGTCAAACAGGGCCTTAAACGTGATGATGCGATGGCCATTATGCGCGGCCTCTTCGGCGGGTTCGGCGAGCTTATCCAGGAGGTCCATCCGGCACTGCTGAAAGACGGTGTCATGAGCCCGGGCGGCACAACGGCAGCCGGCTACGGCGCTTTGGAAGAGGGCAACGTCAGAGCGGCCTGTATGGATGCCATAGAAAAAGCCTACAAGCGGGCCATAGAACTTTCATAACCTTTGCGGATGATGATAATGTCATCCACCACTGCAAAACACGTCTGACTAATGCGGTCATGTGCCAAGAACAATTCCAAATAAACATCTATAGACAAAACTACGAAAAAGGCTCTTTTAGGGCTATTTTCTCTTTAATCAAGGCGGAATGGTGTGAAGTGTACTTTTGTACATGAACATTAATGACAACGTAGAGTAAAGGGAAAAGAGTCATAAAAGTGGTGGCTTATCTCGGAATCGAACCAAGGACACAACGATTTTCAGTCGTTTGCTCTACCAACTGAGCTAATAAGCCATTAAGAAAGAAACTTAACAAAAAGACGTGGTGGCTCATCTCGGAATCGAACCAAGGACACAACGATTTTCAGTCGTTTGCTCTACCAACTGAGCTAATGAGCCATATCTATTTTATTAAGAGGCGAAAGTATATCGACAGGAGCTTGAATCTTAGCTTAGAATGTTGGCAATTCAGGCTAATTTACCAACGGCCTCTTTAAAACGTTCGCCACGGACGGCGTAAGAGGGAAACTGGTCGAGGCTTGCCGCCGCCGGAGAGAGCAGAGCGACACTCTTGATGTCATGGTTTTTTGCAATATCGGCGACCGCTTTTTCAATCGTTGAACTCGATGTGTATTTGATCTTGTACTCTTGTGCAAGCTGGTTGAGGCGTTCTTCGTTGCTTCCCAGTGTGTAGATCTCGACGTCGTAGTTGACAAGGGCCTCAAAAAGCGGGTGCAGGTCGACCCCTTTGTCATCACCGCCGAGGATCAGGTGGATGTGCTCTGCCTTATAGCGCTCCAAAGCGGCCAGGGTCGCATCGATATTGGTGGCCTTGGTGTCATTTACCCAGAGGCGGCCATGCCGGTCGTGAAACTCCTCCTGACGGTGGGGGTCCAGAACAAAGGCGTTGATCTTCTCATAGTCAATCGTGTCATACAGGACTTTCTCGACACCCATGGCAATGACGGCATCAAGCAAGAAGGCCCCTTTGAACTTGACCTTTTCCGTCTCGATGCCGAAGTAGGCTGCCAGCTCCTGCGCATCTTCATAGGTGATCAAAAAGGCCTCTGTCTCGACATCGGCAAATTTTTTGGGAACAATGGCCACCTCACCCTCTGTCATATGGGCAAGGGGTTTGAGTTTTGCCTGGTAATAGGCTTCATAGCTGCCGTGCCATGAGAGGTGGTCCGGAGCGATAGGCAGAAGAAGATAGATGTTGGGCTTTGCCTCGTTGGTGTAGTGCAGTGTAAACGAACTGGTCTCAAGTATCCAGATAGGCGCGTCTGCATCCAGGTCGGCCAGGGGTGTCCCGATATTCCCGCCGGCCTGTGACCCTTTTGGGGCAAGAAGGTGCTGCAGCATCTGTGTGGTCGTTGTCTTGCCGTTGGTACCGCTGATCCAGATGTTGAACGGCAGCTTCTGAGGTTGCAGCGGTGACGAGCTGCCCAGGAAAAGGTCGTATTCGCTGATCAGGTTTTGTGCCCGCTGGATAAGAACATGTTCCGGCGGCATTCCCGGAGAGGGGATCTCCAGAGAAGAGTGCTTGGGGTCAAAATCGTGGCTGGGCTGGAGTCTGTTGCTCTGCTCGTCCGTAAAGGGTTTGGTGACCTTGTCATCATAGAAAGTGGCCGGGCCGTGATGCTTCGCAATCGCCTTGGTGGTGATGCCGTATCCGAAAAGCGTCAGGTTGAGTTTCTTTTTCAAAGCAGTACCCGGCTTAACGAATTTTCAAGGTGATCAGCGCAAGCAGGTTTGAGAGCATGGCGATGATCCAGAAGCGGACGATGATCTTGTTCTCTGCCCACTGCTTCATCTCAAAGTGGTGGTGGATAGGGGCCATCAGGAAGACCCGTTTTTTGCGCAGTTTGAAACTGCCTACCTGCAGAATGACAGAGACGGTCTCAACGACAAAGATGAAACCGATCAGGATAAGCAGAAACTCGCTTTTGGAGATGATGCCCATGTAGCCGATAAAGGCGCCGAGTGTCAGTGAACCGCTGTCGCCCATAAAGACGGCGGCAGGGTGGCAGTTGAACCACAAAAATCCGACCAGAGAGCCGACAAGCGCGCTGGCGATGATGGCCACTTCACCCACCGGAAAGTTCGGCAGCAGCAGATAGTCGCTGATGACGGCGTTACCGGTAATGTAAACCAGTACCGCCAGTGTCAGCAGTGCAAATACAGAAGGAACGGTTGCCAGGCCGTCGAGCCCGTCCGTGAGGTTGACGGCATTGGAGGCACCGACCATAATGAAGGCCCAGAAGATGATCGCCCAGTACCCCATGTCTAAAAGCGGTGTTTTGTTGAATGGGACATAAAGATCGGTGTTCATATCGGAGAAGTAGCAGAGGAAAAATGCGACAGCGCCTGCAGAGAGAAACTGCAAGAGCAGTTTCATGCGTGCCGTCAGTCCGGCGAGATTGGCATTTTGTTTGACCTTTGAAAAGTCGTCCTGAAAGCCGATCAACGCGAAAAAGAGCAGGGTCATCAGACCGCCGATGGCATAGGTGTCAAAAAGTTTAATACTCATCAATGAGGCGATAATAGTCGCGGCAATAAAGACAATACCGCCCATGGTCGGGGTTTTCGCCTTGGCCTGGTGTGTGTCAGGCGCCCAGTCGTTAATCGGTTGCACGCTTGAGGTCTTTTGCGCCCAACGGATAAAACGGGGCATAAGGAACATGGTCAGTATGAGCGCGATAAAAAAGGCAAAACCGGCGCGAACAGTGATGTATTGAAAGAGGTTGATGTTAAATGTTTCGTAAAACCAATAGAGCATTGCAATCCAGATGAGGGTGAGTCTAAAGAGCCTGCCTCTTTGACATAGGCATTATTTAGATGCCCCCTTTAATAATAAATAATAATCAATGTAAAAGCGATATTTTAATATAATCCCCGTACATTTTACCTTTAAAGGATCAGGTTTGGCTAAAAAAGCGATACTTGTTATTACCGATGGTATAGGTTATTCTGCCAAGACGGAAGCGAATGCTTTTTATAAGGCAGAAAAACCGACCTATGACAGACTGTTTAGCGAAGCACCCCACGCACTGATCGACACATTTGGTCTCAGCGTCGGTCTTCCGGAAGGACAGATGGGGAACTCGGAAGTGGGTCACATGACGATCGGTTCGGGACGTGTGCTCTATCAGGACCTTGTCAAGATCTCACTGGCGATCCAGGAGCAGAGCCTTGGGAAAAACCCGGTGCTTACAGATCTTCTGGGGAGATCAAATACGCTGCATCTTATCGGTCTGATGAGTGACGGCGGTGTGCATTCGCATATTGAACACCTTATCGGCCTGGCTGATATAGCCGCCAAAGCGGGCAAAATAGTCTGGCTGCACCTTCTGAGCGACGGACGCGATGTCTCACCAAGCTCGGCAAACCTCTACCTTCATCAGCTTGAAGCGCACATGCATGACAATATCAGGATCGCGACGATCGGCGGACGTTTCTACGGTATGGACAGAGACAACCGTTGGGAACGTGTCCAAAAAGCGTATGATGCCATTGTCAAGGCAAGCCCGACAACAGACAATACGCCGAGTGATTATATAGAGAACTCGTATGCCAAAGAGGAGCTGGACGAGTTTATTGTGCCAACCGCTTTTGACGGGTACCCGGGTATCAATGACGGTGACGCGGTTCTGACATTCAACTTTAGAAGTGACCGTATGCGCGAGTTGGTAACAGCATTGGGTGCAGAGACGTTTGAGCATTTCAAACGCAAAGAGATCACGGTCAACCTGGCCACGATCACGGAGTATGATAAGAGCTTCACCTACCCGGTACTTTTTAGAAAAGATACCCCGAAGAACACACTGGCCGAGGTGATCTCCAATGCAGGGCTGCGTCAGCTGCATACGGCTGAGACGGAGAAGTATGCCCATGTCACCTTCTTTTTAAACGGCGGCATCGATGAGCCTTTCTTGAACGAGTCGCGCGTATTGATCCCGAGTCCCAATGTCAAGACTTACGACATGCAGCCTGAAATGAGCGCTCCGGCTGTCGGTGACGCCGTGCTTAATGCGATGGATGAAGCGTATGACTTTATCGTCGTGAACTTTGCCAACGGTGATATGGTCGGCCATACCGGAAACATCGAGGCCGCCATCAAAGCGGTTGAGACGGTTGACCATGAACTGGGCCGCATTTTGGATAAAGCCAAAGCGAACGACTACGCCGTTGTCCTGACTTCGGACCATGGTAACTGTGAAGAGATGCGCGATGCTGCCGGCAATGTACTGACCAACCATACGGTCGGCAAAGTGTGGTGTTTTGTCGTCGCCGACGGTGTTGACAAAGTCGAAGCCGGTGCCTTGAACAACATCGCGCCGACGGTCCTTCAATTGATGGATATTGAAAAACCGGCAGAGATGGACCATTCACTGATATAGTGTCAGCCCTTTTTGTCTATAATGCTCCATTAAAAACATATGCTCTGAACAAAGGAAACAGATGAAATTTACAGGAAAAAACGTTCTAGTGACAGGTTCAAGCCGCGGTATCGGCGCAGAGATCGCAAAGGTGCTTGCTGCATTCGGTCTTAAAGTGTGGGTACATTACCGCAGCGGTGTAGAAGCGGCAGAAGCGGTTAAAGCCGAGATCATCGCCAACGGCGGCGAGGCCGAAGTGATCGGCTTTGATGTCAGCGATGAAGCGGCATTCGTTGAGGGGATCAAGACGATCGTCACGACAGACGGCGAGTTCTCTTACCTTGTCAACAACGCCGGTATCACGAATGACAAACTGGCCCTTCGTATGAAGACAGAAGATTTCATGTCTGTTATCAATGCCAACCTGACCTCTGCATTTGTCGGTTGCCGTGAGTCGATGAAGGTAATGCGTAAAAAGAAGTTCGGTGCCGTTGTCAACATCGCTTCTATTGTGGGCGAGACAGGTAATGCCGGTCAAACCAACTATTCGGCGTCAAAAGGCGGTGTTATCGCCATGACAAAATCGTTCGCTATCGAAGCGGCGACAAGCGGTATCCGTTATAACACGATCACACCGGGCTTTATCGCGACAGATATGACGGATGAACTGAGTGATGAGATCAAAGAGAGTTTTACGGCCAAGATCCCGATGGGGCGTTTTGGTTATGCCAAAGAGGTGGCGGAAGCGGCAGCATTTCTGCTCTCCGATCACGCCTCGTACATTACCGGTGAAACACTGAAGGTCAACGGCGGTATGAATATGGCATAGAAGCATCTGCTTCAATGCGGCTGTATGTCTATTCATATTATATAGAGCATTTATAGGGTCGAGCAGGGCGCTCTCTGATAGAGAGTCCGACGGTGCAAAGCGTGTGCGACTCTGTGCAGGCCGTAGCGTTCCGAATATTTCAACATTTTTAGACCTCTTTACATTTCAACTTCCCCTCTTAAAGTACCCGCCTGCCACAAACAGAGGCATTTTTGCCAGGTTGATTTTATACCTCTGAAAAATGTCTGTTACGCATGGTATCTGATGGTAAAAATAGAGTGGATTTCACTCATAACTTAAGCTTATTGTGCTATACTTTCCCAAATTTTTAAATGAACAGGAGCTATTATGGCACTTATCGATGACATCAAAGAGGTAGTTGTTGAACAACTTAGCGTTAACCCGGATGAGGTTAAGGAAGAATCAAAATTCGTTGAAGATCTAGGCGCTGACAGCCTTGACGTTGTTGAACTTGTAATGGCTCTTGAAGAGAAGTTTGATATCGAAATTCCTGATGATGAAGCAGAGAAGATCCAAACAGTTCAAGACGTTCTTAACTACGTAGAGAGCAAAGCGTAATTTAAAGGCTTCGGCCTTTATTCACTGTTTTTAAATGAGAGCTTTATGAAGCTGATATTTAAGAACATTTATCATTTTAGGAGATCGATGTGAGAAGAGTTGTAGTAACGGGTATTGGTATGATCAATGCAGTTGGAAATGATAAAGAGAGCGCTTTTAAAGCAATTTGTGACGGTGTCTGCGGGATTGACACGATTTCACTGTTTGACGCCTCTAACCAAACGGCACAGATCGCTGCTGAAGTAAAAGATTTTGATCCGTCAACGGTTATGGAAGCAAAAGAGGTGAAAAAAGCGGACCGCTTTATTCAGCTTGGTCTGAAAGCGGCTCAAGAGGCGATGGCAGATGCCAAGTTTGATGATGGTATCGATATGGAGCGTTTCGGTATTGCTGCAGCTTCAGGTATCGGTGGTCTGCCGTCAATCGAAAAGAACTCGATCATCTACAGTGAGCGCGGACCGCGCCGTATTTCGCCATTTTTTATCCCGGGTGCACTCGTTAACATGCTTGGCGGATTTGTCACGATCGACCATAACCTGAAAGGACCAAACCTTTCAGCTGTAACAGCCTGTGCCGCAGGTACGCATGCCGTTTCGGAAGCTGCAAAGACGATCATGTGTAATGGTGCCGAACGTATGCTGGTTGTTGCTGCTGAGTCTGCTGTGACAGGCGTCGGAATCGGAGGCTTCGCTTCAATGAAAGCACTTTCGACAAACAATGATGAGCCGAAAAAAGCCTCGCGCCCATTCGATGCCAACCGTAACGGTTTTGTCATGGGTGAGGGTGCCGGAGCACTTGTTCTTGAAGAGTATGAAGCAGCAGTGGCGCGTGGTGCGAATATCTACGCTGAACTCGTCGGTTTCGGTGAGAGCGGTGATGCCAACCACATCACAACGCCTAGTCTGGATGGCCCGCTTCGTGCCATGAAAGCTGCCTACAAGATGGCTGGCGAACCTAAGATCGATTATGTCAATGCACACGGTACGTCTACACCGGTCAATGATAAAAATGAGACGGCAGCGCTTAAAGACCTTTTCGGCGGTAAAGAAAACTGTCCTCCTGTCTCTTCGACGAAAGGACAGACTGGTCACTGTCTCGGTGCTGCAGGCGGTATTGAAGCGGTTGTCTCTATCATGGCGATGCGTGACGGTATTATTCCTCCGACGATCAACTATGAGACGCCGGATGAGAACTGTGATCTTGACATCGTTCCAAACAAAGCACGTAAAGCAGAACTTAACTGTGTTATGAGCAACTCTTTTGGTTTTGGCGGCACGAACGGTGTTGTCATCTTCAAAAAGATATAGGCAAGGACAGTAGTTTTGGCGACATACCTCGATTTTGAACAGAAGATCAAACAGATCCAAGAAGATATCATTTCAGCAGAAGTCCGTCATGACAAACATGCTGCAGAGATCCTTCAGGCTGATCTTGACAAAGAGGTAGCTAAGACCTACAAAAACCTCTCTCCTTATCAAGAACTGCAGCTTGCGCGTCATGCTGACCGCCCTTATGCGCTTGACTATATCAACCTGTTGATGACAGACAAAGTCGAACTTCACGGTGACCGTCATTTTGCCGATGACGCTGCTATTGTCTGTTACATGGGCTACATCGGCGGTCAACGTACTGTCGTGATCGGCGAACAGAAAGGGCGAGGCACCAAAAACAAGCTCAAACGCAACTTCGGTATGCCGAACCCGGAGGGGTACCGCAAAGCGCTTCGTGTGGCCAAGCTTGCCGAAAAGTTCAACCTTCCGCTGCTGATGCTGATCGACACCCCGGGTGCCTACCCTGGTCTTGGTGCCGAAGAACGCAACCAGTCGGAGGCGATCGCACGCAACCTGCTTGAATTGGCCAAACTCGACACGATTACCGTCTCTATCGTCATCGGCGAAGGCGGTTCAGGGGGTGCACTCGCTATCGGTGTCGCGGACAAGCTGGCGATGATGCGTTACTCCGTTTTCTCCGTTATCTCTCCTGAAGGGTGTTCGGCTATTCTCTGGAACGACCCTTCCAAAGTCGAGGCAGCAACGAAAGCGCTGAAGATCACGAGTGCCGACCTTAAAGGTCTTGACCTGATCGATGATGTTATCGATGAGCCGCTTATCGGGGCTCACCGCAACAAAGAGGGCGCTGCTGATGCGATCGGCGACTACTTCTTGAAGTGCGTCAATGAACTTGGCGCGCTCAGTTCACAAGAGCGTATGGATAAACGCTACAACCGCCTGACGGGCATGGGCGCATTCGCCGAATAAAACAACTTCTGCCGTTACATCTCCGTGACGGCATCGTCACACCCCAAACTTTTCAGATCCCTATCAATTTAGAAAATCTTTGCCCGCTCTCTTTAGGACTCATCCGTATCAAATGAAGACAGATCGCTCTTTTCGGTATGCAGCAACGGGTCGAACTTGGGGCGTTTAAAACGTTTGCCCTGTTTGGAGAACTGTATCAACTCTTCAACGGTCTGCACGGTTTCCGGAACAAGCTCCAGGGACATGATAAAGAGTTTAGCCGTTGTGATCGCATCGGAGAGGGCGCGATGGTGGGTTGCGGTATGATGGAGCTGCAGGGTGTCATTCAGATAGGTCAACCCGTACCGGTATGACGAAAAAGTCCGTTCCGCGAGGTCGATACTGCAGAGGTAACGGTTGAGCATCGGCAGCATGTTATGCTTTTGGTACATGGCCGAGATAAAGCCGTAATCGAACTTCACGTCATGCGCAACGAAGACATCCGTTCCGATAAAGGCTTTAAACTCATTGAGAACGCGTTGAAGCGGCGGAGCATTTTTGGTCTCTTCAACGCGGATACCGGTCAGTTCGGTAATGTGTCTAGAGATCTCATTGCACTGGACCAGACTTTCGTATCGATCGACGATCTCGCCGCCTTGCACTTTAACGGCACCAATCTCGATGATCTGGTGTTTTTCGGGCTTGGAACCGTTGGTCTCGATATCAACAATACAGAAACTGGTCGTATCAATCGGCTGCGTGTTGGTCTTGTAGAAGTAACGGTTGTTCTTGACGACAAGTTCAAGGCCCTGTGCGGGTGCCATCTGGAGCTCAACCTCCAGTGCTTCATCAATGAAGGGACGGATCTCGGTAATATCCGCTCCCTTTTTTGAGGCGAGTTTGAGTGAGGTCTTGTGGTCAAAAGGCCGCATTAATGCAGCTCTTTTTTAGCGTTGGCGATAAAGGCTTTGACTTTTTCAGGGTCTTTAACCCCTTTGGCCGCCTCGACACTTGAGCTGACGTCAACGCCGTAAAAACCGTAGGGAAGCGTCTCGTGGACGTTTTCGGGGCTTAATCCGCCCGCCAGGATAATGTGACTGTTGTCTTTGCCTTTGAACCATGCAAGGTTGAGCCGCTTGCCCATGCCGCCGTAGGCCTCACAGTAGGCATCGACGAAACGGTACTGGCCGTCGAGCGCAGAGATGTCATCTTCACTGGAAGCCCGGGTCACTTGAATGTAGGCGACAGTGAGTGCATCCAAGGTCGCTTGAGGCGCTTCAAAATGGATCTGCGCAAGGGTAATGCCGCTCTCTTCGCTCATGCGGTTGATGGCGGCAGCATCTTCATTGACGAAGAGGCCGACTTTCTCGACAAAAGGGGGAAGCTGATCAATGATCTGCTTCGCGTTGTGCGGTGTAATAAAACGGGGCGAAGAGGGGTAAAAGACAAAACCGAGGGCATCGGCACCGGCTTCTATAGCCGTCATGGCGTCTTCTAGGTTTGTGATACCGCAGATTTTTACTTTATACATCATCTCTCCATTGCCGGCAACATCGTCACTGACAAGATCTTTTTGCGTTAGACATGCAGGTTTGCTATGGCTTTTTCGTATGAGGTGTGCTTAAAGACATAAGAACCGGCAACACAGACATCGACACCGGCCTCTTTGAGCAGTTCGATATTCTGATCGGTGACACCGCCGTCGATTTCGATAAGACAGTCGGGATTGATCTTGTCGCGCAATGTTTTGAGACGCTTGATCTTCTCGACGACGTTCGGGATAAATGACTGGCCGCCGAAACCGGGGTTGACACTCATCACCAGGACCATGTCAAGGTCAGGCAGCAGGTACTCTATCGCTTCGGCAGGGGTGTGCGGGTTCAAAACGATGGCGGGCTTGATGCCGAGCGAACGGATATACTGGACAAGACGGTGCGGGTTTTTCTCCTCTTCGATATGAAAGGAGATGTAACCCGGTTTGAACGGAGCGAAGAGATCGACAAAGAAGGTGTTGTTCTCAACCATAAGGTGGATGTCCAGGGGTTTGGTCGCCGCTTTGGCGATGGCGGAGACAACAACCGGTCCTATCGTGAGGTTGGGAACAAAATGACCGTCCATGACATCGACATGGACCAAGTCGCAACCGGCTTCGCAAATCGCTTTGACATCACGTTCGAGGTTTCCGAAATCGGCAGAGAGTACACTTGGAGCTACTAGCATATATGGGCTTCTTTACTATTTTTTGTAATTTTAACATAGTTTTGCATTATCTGCACGGGGCATTTTTTATTCAGGATCAGCCCGGATGACGTAAAACGACGAAAAAACTATGTTATAATCAGAACATAAACAGCAATGAAAAGTTTGTCCATTTATTTATTAAGCTCATTTTTTGCTTCATAAAGATACAATGCGCAACTTAAAAAATTACGCAAGGATACCCTATGGCAAGAAAATGTGCAATCAGTGGTAAAGGCCCAATGGCTGGAAATAATGTATCTCATGCAAAAAACAGAACTAAACGTCGTTTTTTGCCAAACCTTAGAACAGTACGTGTCACACTAGAAGACGGTACAACTAAAAAGATCAGAATTTCTGCAAAAGAGCTTCGCACACTTAAGAAGAACTCGTAACCGATAAGGTTATAGCTTGAACCTGCGAACCAGGCTTCGAAACTTTCTACACTGGGAGGAATCTCCCAAACCAGACCCATCTATATTACCCGATTTTTATTCTAATCTTCACGCTTTCCGTCTACCCATAGTATTTACCGTCATGACGATGCTGATCGGTACCATCGGCTATATTATTATCGATGACTTTTCCCTTATGGACGCGATCTATCAGACTGGTGTGACATTCACCACTGTCGGCTTCGGAGAGATCGCACCTATTTCGAATGCAGGACGGATCTTTACGATCACCCTTATTATTACCGGTTTTGCCGTCTTCTCTATGGCAGTCGGTATCATGGTTACTGAGCTGAATCGGGGCCATCTACTCAACACGATAAAGGAGCGCAGTATGTTGTATAAAATCGCGCGGCTTAAAAAACATTTTGTCGTCTGTTATCATAATGACTACACCATTGAGGTAACGCAGCAACTTCGTGCCAACCACATTCCGTTTGTGGTGGTCGATCCACGTGAAGATATGGAAGAGATCGCCGAGAAGTTCAAGTATCCCTATTATATTCAGGACGAACCGCATACGGAACAGGCGATGCTGAAGTCACACTTGAGCTCAGCTGACGGTATGATCACGCTGTCAAACTCCATTGCGGATAACATCGCGATCATCGCTTCGGTACGTCTCTTTGAAAAAGAGCACTTTATACCGAAACCCTACAACGTGATCTCGGCTGCCGAGACAGAGAGTGATGTCAGCAAACTAAAAAAGCTGGGTGCCGATACGGTCGTTTCGGCAACCAAGTTGACGGCACAGCGCATTACCGCCATGGCGGCACGTCCGGATATGGAAAACCTTCTCGAAGAGTTTCTCTACAAGACGGACACGCCGCTTGATATGGAAGAGGTGTACGTTCCGAAATACAGCTGGATCGTACTGCGCAAACTCAAAGAGACCCATTTGCGACAGATCGCGAACGTCGCCGTTGTGGGGATGACCAAAAAAGACGGAAAGTTCGTACCGATGCCGGATGGCAACAAGCTGGTCACCAGCGAATCAAAACTGCTGGTGATCGGGACACAAAAAGGGATCAACATCACCAAGGGTATTGTCCTGAAACGTCAAAAACCAGAGGAATTGAAATATGTATAAGATCACCAGTAACAGTGAAGGGGTCTGTGCACCCCTCGGTTTTTATGCAGACGGAATTGCGGCAGGATTAAAACCCAACGGCGCAAAAGATATGGCCTTTGTCTACAGTGACACGGTCTGTGCATTGGCTTCAGTATTGACGACCAACAAGATGGCTGCGGCACCGATCCACCATGCAAAAGGGGTCAAACAGACCAACTTTGTGATGATCAACTCCAAGAACGCCAATGCGATGACCGGTAAGCCGGGAATGGCTGATCTTGAAGAGATCCTCGAGAGTGTGAAGTTGGACAAAGGCGGTCTTGTCAACCCTTTGATGAGTTCGACGGGTGTCATCGGTGTACGTCTTCCGAAAGATAAGATCGTTGCGGGGGCAAAGAAGTTTGACCTCAGTGTCAAAAACCCGCATGCCGCTGCGGAGGCGATCATGACAACCGACCGTTTTTCCAAAGAGATCGCCGTGGATGTCGAACTTGAAGACGGCAAGACCTTTACGATCGGAGCGATGGCCAAGGGTGCCGGTATGATCAACCCGGCGATGGCGACAATGCTCTGCTATATCACAACCGATGCCCAGATCAACTACATTACCATGCAGGAGATCCTGGAGCGTGTCAACGCCAAAACATTCAATGCGGCCAGTGTCGATGGCGATACGTCGACCAACGATACGGTGTTCCTGATGTCCAACGGACGTGCCGTCTGCCATGATGACGATGCTTTTGAGGAGGCGCTGTTTATGGTCATGGATTTTCTGGCCAAAGAGCTGGTCCGTGACGGCGAGGGGGCGACGAAACTTGTGACCTATCATGTCACAGGTGCCTACAGCAACGCGGAAGCCGAGAAGGTGGCCAAGACCCTGTCGAACTCGCTTTTGATCAAAACAGCACTGTTCGGCGAAGATCCGAACTGGGGCCGTATCGCCATGTCGGTTGGTGCCAGCGGCGCGGTATGTGATGAAGAGAAGCTGACGATCGCTTATGAAGATGTTCTTCTGTTTAAAGAGGGCGACAATCTCTTTAACGATGAGGTGGAGGTCAGAGCGGCCGAGATCATGAAGCGTGACGCCTTTACCATCAAT
>JBFFKK010000039.1:0-24082 GCA_041555445.1 Sulfurimonadaceae bacterium | reverse complement strand
GCTTCCAAAAACGAAGCTTGGCCGTGCAATGTTGAAAAAACTAAAAATTTACGCTGGTGCTGAGCACCCTCACACAGCGCAAATCGCTAAGTAAGGATTGATAGATGGCAAAAATCTACGCAACTGGACGTCGTAAAGCGTCTATCGCTAAAGTATGGTTAACACCAGGTACAGGTAACATCACGATCAACGGTCTTTCACTAGACGCATGGTTGGGTGGTCTTGAGGCGAAGAAACTTCGTGTTAAGCAGCCATTGGCACTAACAAAACAAGAGACTTCTGTTGATATCGTTGCTACTACTCTAGGTGGTGGTTTCGGTGGTCAAGCGGACGCACTTCGTCACGGTATCTCTCGTGCATTGGTAAAGATGGATGACTCTTTCCGTGCGATTCTTAAGCCTGAAGGTATGATGACGCGTGATGCACGTGTTGTTGAACGTAAGAAACCAGGTAAGCGCAAAGCACGCCGTTCTCCTCAGTTCTCAAAACGTTAATCGTTTTTTATATCAGTGCCTTTTGGCACTGGTAACCGCAATATCTATCTCTTCTTTTTCCCTTTTTTATTATTTTCCCAAAGACACTGTTTAAATCCTTTTTTCGTCCAATTTTGATAGCTTCCGTCCCGGATATGCTGATATCAATTTTTATTATGTTGTCCAAGTGCTCTTTTCAAATTATTATCAATTTTTGTAATAAATCATCTATAAATAACACCTGAGTATAGTAGTTTACTTTTCTTCGATAGACTCCTGCAGATATTTGTTTTAATTATAACAAGTCTACCAAATTATCTGAAAAGGAAAGCGTTGAAAATAATCACGATGGTATTGAGCTCGTCGCTGATCGCCATGAGTGCCAATGCGATTGATGTTGGAAATGTCAATGATTGGTTTAGTAAAGGAAAAGCGTACGGCAATATCAAATACTACTTTATAGAGACGGACAAAGAAGATGGTGTGACTGCCCTTGACAGCCGCGCCTATGCAAATTCGATCGGTGGTCAATTGGGCTACACAACGGAGAGCCTGTACGGGTTCACGCTCGCCGGAACCTTTATGACGACGAACCCGTTCGCACTGCCGGACAATGTAGATACCTCGATCATCGGAAAAGACAATGGCGTTCAAGGTACAGAAGATCCGACAGAAGGTTTCTCTGTGCTCGGGGAGATGTACCTGGAGTATCAATATCAAGGCCTGGATGTCTGGTACGGGCGTAAAACCGTCAAGACCCCGCTGGTCAATGCCAAAGAGGTACGTATGCTGCCTTCGACTGTTGAGGGCGGCGATGCTTCGTACGCTTTTGAGAGCGGCATCAAGATCGGCGGCGGCTACCTGGAGAAGTTCAAACAGCGTACATCCAGCCGTTTTGTCAATATTGTCGAGCATGCTTTGGGAACGAAGACAGAGACAATTACAGGTCATACAACAGGTAACGTCCTCCCCGCTTACCTCGAGTGGCATGATGCACATCATGCGGTTCGACTCTACAACTACTATGCAGAAGATTTTATGAACATGACCTATTTCGATGCAAGCCATCGGCGTCAGGTCAATGACGATTTTACATGGATGGCCGCATTCCAGGGGATGCACCAGCACGGTATCGGCAATTCTGTCGATGCGATGAAGGCGGATGAGATCAGTTACGGCGGTAAGATCAATGGCCGTTTCTTCGGTCTGAAGGCGGGGGCAGGCTATAAAGAGAGTGAATTGGTATTAGCCTATACGAATGTCCTCGCTTCCCGTTCTGATGAACATAACTCGCTTGTATTGCCGTGGGACGGTACACCGCTCTTTAGCGACATGATCACGTCGAACAACCTGTTCGCCTCGAACTATGGTCAGGGCTTGACAAGTTCGGCCAACTATATTGCCGGTACTTCGGGTCTCAAAGCAGCCTACACGCAGACGTATGACTTTACGGGTATCAGCGGTTTCAAGTCGGTGCTGTCATATGCCTATTATGACAACAGCAACTTCATCAAGGCCCAGCAGGACATTAACCTGGTGCTGGCCTACGGGATAGGCAATTTCGATCTTGCTTTGAAAGGGATCCGGGTCAGCAACAACACAAGCAACACGGCTGCCGATGCCGACATCAAAGCGGGTGAAACGGATGCATCGATCGCACAGATCGACACGCTAACACAATATCGCGTCATCGCGAATTACACATTTTAAACAAATTAAACAAAGGATAAACAATGAAAAAAACCATACTACTACTGAGTGCCGCAGCGGCACTGATGATCAGCGGATGTGCTTCACATGAGGCCGGAGAACACGCGGCGGCGCATGAAAAACATTGGGATTATGCTGAAAACGGTCCGGCACACTGGGGTGAGTTCAGCGCGATGTGTGCTGAGGGAAAATCACAGTCACCGATCAACATTGTCTCTTCCGAGACGGTCTCTCTAAACCAGGATTATGCACTTAATCTGGCAGAGGATATGGCGACAACGGCAAAAGTGATCGATAACGGGCACTCGATTAAAGTGACGCCTGCAAAAGGCGGAAATGTGACGTTGAACGGTGAACAGTTTGATCTTATTCAGTTCCATTTCCATGACCACAGTGAAAACACTGTCGACGGCAAACAGTACGATATGGTGGCCCACCTTGTCCATCAAAACCGGGAGACAAAACAGTTGGCAGTTGTAGGCGTCTTTTTTGAGGAGGGTGAGAACAATCCGGCACTGGACGCTATCCTTGGTGGTGTAGGTGCAGCCGATATCGATCTGAATCCAAAAGATGTCCTGCCTGCGGATACAGCAGACTATTTCCACTTTATCGGTTCTTTGACAACACCGCCGTGTTCGGAAAATGTCCTGTGGTATGTCCTTAAACAACCTTCACCGGCTTCAAAAGAGCAGATAGCCGCTTTTAGAAAATTTTACGTTGACAACTACCGCCCGGTACAAGCGTTGAACGGACGTGTGATCGGGTCCAACTAAGTAACGCTCTTAGAGCAGATCATCTGCTCTGAAACGCGCGTTCTTTTCTGCCTTTGCGCTAGTGTAAGATCTGTTCATAATTATATTTTTATCACTGTTTATACAAATAAGATATACTCCTATTTGAAACCAAAACGGGTTTACCGTTAACAGTATCTATAACAAGATGAAGAGGTGTATATTGGCAGCTGAAACATTGATCAAAGGCAATGAGCTTTTTCAGTCAAGTTATTTTAAAGACAATGAAAAAGAGTTGCTCAAACTTGCAAAAGAGGGGCAGCGCCCAAAAGCGCTCTATATAGGCTGCTCAGACTCCCGTGTCATTCCTGACTTGATGATGCAGTCAAAGCCGGGTGACCTTTTTGTCATCCGTAATGTGGGTAACTTCGTCGCTCCCTACAGCCCGGACGAAGACTACCACTCCACCGCCTCAGCCATCGAGTATGCGGTCAGTGTCTTAAAAGTGAAAGAGATCATCATCTGCGGCCACTCCCACTGCGGTGCCTGTCAGGCGCTGTATGAGACCATCGATGACCCCGAGATGGTCCATACGAAACATTGGCTGAAGCTGGGAGAACCGGCAAAAAACATGGCGCTCAAGGCGCTGGGCGCTGATGCTGAAAAAGAGCCCCTGCTGCGTCTGACAGAGCAGTTCTCTATCATAACGCAGCTTGAGCATCTATTGACCTATCCGTCGGTTCAGCGCCGTGTCAAGAGCGGTGAGATCCATATCCATGGCTGGTATTATGATATTGAAAACGGTAACATAGACTATTACGATCCGGAGAAGAGCCAGTTCCGGCCGATCAGCTCACTTGAAGAGGAGCTGAAGCGTTAGCATCGGCACAACCGGCCTCTGCCTGATCAGCGGGCAGAACTGCCTGTTTCTTTTTATCCATAAACTTTCTGTATAATCCCCCTACTTTAACGAAGGATCAACTATGTCAAAAAAGATCATTATAATTGCTGCCGTTCTTGCCGCCCTCTTTGCTGCACTGCCATTTGTAGGGAACATGGGTGTCAAGACGATAATCGACGAACGCATCGCCATGCTGGATGGGAACGGGATCAAGGTCGAGCAGAGTGATAATGGTTCAAACTATCTGGAGACCAAGCGTCATTACGAATTTACGCTGGAAGATCCGGTCGCTTTCCAAAACTATTTGGCAACGCTCTCCAAAGCACAGGTTCCGGCATATATGCAAGCGATGCTGGATGATGTGGTCATGGCTGCCGATGTACGCTATTCGAACCTGATCATCAACAGTGATGTCAGTCTTGATCTCTACCCGATAGCCTTTACCAAAGAGGCGGGCGACCGGATGAAAGCCGAAGATGCGACACTGTACGAACAGATGATCAAGATGCTGGATGAGAGAGCGTTTATGTACCATATGGATTATGATGTGGCCGCGTCAACGTTCAAAGGCTACATCCAAGATATCAACAAAGAGATCACCTTTCAAGAGGGGAAAAAAGCTAAGATCGTTTTTGAAGAGGCTGTTTTCAACGGAAAAGGGACACTGGTCGAACCCGAGAGCGTTGACCTGACGGTGAAAAATGCCGATGTTGATTTTTCGATGCCCGAGGATGCCAAGATGAAATTGACGATGACTGATCTTCAAAGCAGCAGCAGCTTTAGCGCAAAAAACAGTTTTGACATCAATTACAAAGCGAAGACGCTGCACTTCTTTTTTAAAGACAAGTCGAACCAGTTTGAGGTGGATGCTACCGATATGTCAACGGTGTCTAACTCTAAAGTGGTCGATGCAAAACTGCAGACAAAGGTGAATGCCGCAGTGAAACACTTTACGATGCAAGATCAAAACGGCTCGTTGGCGTTGGAGAATTTTCATTTTGTCATGGATGCCGATAACATTGACGAAGAAGCGTATGAAGCTTTTCAAAAAGCATCAGAGCAGGCCGGCGCCTCGCCTCAGTTCATAATGCTGGCGGCCGTCGGTGTTGTGTCAAAAGGGTTCAACCTGCACATCACGACATTGAGTGTGGAAAAGATCGCGATCAAAGAGTCCGGTCTGATGGACGGTTTTGATCATAAGATCGATATCACTGTCAAAGAAGACAGCCTGCTCATACAGAAGATGCAGATGACGCCGTTGGCCTTGCTGCAAAACATCAACATCGACGCAAAACTGAAGTTCGCCACCGCATTTTATGACTACATGAAAGCACAGGCGGCCAACCTCGCTATGGCGGATGCCTATGTCAAGCAGGAGGGGGGCAATGCTGTTTTTGATATCCTTCTTCAAGACGGTAAGGCCTCGGTGAACGGACAGCACCTTTAACAGAGGCCGGCTGCCTCTCATTGTGGTATAATTCATTTAAAAAGTGCCGCATTGAAATCTCTTTTACTTTCCCTTTTCCCCCTTCTGTTATGGGCATCGACACTGCATCTAAGCACCTCTTCAAACCCCGCTCGCATCAATCCGATTTTAGCCACGGACACGGCGAGTTCCGAGATCGCAGGCTACATCTTCAACGGTCTGGTAAAGTACGATAAAAATGGGCAGGAGATCATCGGTGACCTGGCCGAAAAGTTCTATTTTGAAGACAACGTAACGCTGATATTTGAACTGAAAAGCGGTGTGAAATGGCAAGACGGGGCACCTTTCAGTGCAAAAGATGTTCTCTTTACTTACGAGCTGATCAATGCACCGCAGGTGGTTTCGCCATACACATCGACGTTTCGTATGGTCAAATCCGTTGAGGTACTTGATGAACTGCGTTTGAAAGTGGTCTATAAAGAGCCGTATTTCAAAGCGCTTGAGCTCTGGATGAACGGTATCTTGCCGCAGCACCTGCTCAAAGACGAAGAGAACATCATGAGCTCGAGTTTCAATACGCATCCAGTCGGAACAGGCCCTTACCGGTTGACCAAGCTGGAGTTTTCCAAAAATATCGAGCTCAGTGCTTATGACGGTTATTTTGAGCATAGACCGAAGATCGACAAGATCATCTATCATGTTATACCGGATGCCAATACCCGTTTTTTGATGCTAAAGACCCACAAAATAGATGTCGGTTCGTTGGCAGCGATGCAGATAGAGCGTCAGGTCGAAGCGCCATTCTTCGATAATTACAGGGTCATCGAAGATATCGCCCACGCCTATACCTACCTGGGCATAAACCTTAGGCGTGAGAAGTTCAAGGATCCGCGAGTCCGGGAAGCACTCTCTTTGGCCATTGACAGGGAGGCGTTGGTTGCTGTTTTGTTTATGGGGCACGGACAGGTCTGTACCGGTCCTTTTCTTCCGGGAGGTCCGTCGTTCAATGCGGATGTGAAAGCACCGAAACAGGATCTTGTTCGGGCGAGACAGCTTTTGAAAGAGGCCGGGTATGATGAAGCCCATCCTTTGTATTTTGAGATCGCCACCTCAAACTCTGATCCGATCCGTCCGTATGCCGCAGAGATACTTCAGCACCAGCTTGCCAAGGCCGGGGTAGAGGTAAAACTCCGCGTGATGGAGTGGCAGGCCTTTTTGAACACCGTGGTCTTCCCCAGAGAGTTCGACACGGTACTTCTCGGCTGGTCGCTTTCGCTTTCGCCGGATCCGTACCTGCTATGGCATGGTGACAGCGATAGAAAAGGAGGGTTCAATTTCATCGGGTATCACGACGCAAAAGTTGATGCGCTGATCGAGACGATGCAGGGGACGATCGAACGTAAGGCTTTGGCAAAAATACAGCAGCAGATTTTTGCCGAAGTCGTGAACGACAACCCCTATCTATTTCTCTTTATCCCGAACTCTATTCAGGTGGTTGACAAAAAGATCCAGCATATTGAGCCGACGATCAACGGCATCTGGCACAACTTTATTGAGTGGGAAATTGAGAAGGAGCAACAGTGACCTGTAGTGAAAAAAGGAGTGATGTTTGACGATCTTATTTGACCTGGACGGTACGCTTATCGATTCGACCGAAGCGATCCTGGAGAGCTTTCATAACTCATTTGATGTACACGCACATCCGCATCCAAAAGATGATGAGATCAAGGCACTTATCGGGCATCCTCTGGAGGTTATGTATGCGGAACTTGGTGTAGAACCCTCCAAAGTGTGGGAGTTCGTCGGTACCTATAAAGAGTATTACCGTGTTATCTCTACGCAGAAGACGGTGCTGCTGGAAGGTGCGCAAGAAGCGGTAGAAGAGGCGGCACGATTTGCGCGATTGGGCATCGTGACGACAAAGACAGGGAAGTACTCGCGCATATTGATGGAACACTTTAACCTTATGCACCATTTTGAAGTGTTGATCGGTTATGAAGATATTAAGAACCCCAAGCCTCATGCTGAGCCTATCGAGAAAGCCATAGAGATGATGGGTGTCTGCAAATCAGAGTGCTGGATCATTGGTGACACCCGCCTTGATATGGGTTCCGCCATTAATGCCGGTATCAAAAGTGTCGGGGTTTTAAGCGGTTATGATAATGCTGAACAATTAAAAACATTAACAGACATTATAGAAAATGATGCCCTCCAAGCCGTGAAAAGACTCGCTAAACTGGTAGAAAAGTCACGTTAATATCACCCTTTTTTCAAACAGAAAAAAGTGAAGCTTCATTTAAGAGCAACTTGCATAAAATACAGAATATTCAGTAATTCTGTGAAACAGAGATTTTTAAGGAGATTCTATGCTCGAAATTAGATGGCATAGCCGTGCTGGTCAAGGTGCAGTTACAGGTGCTAAAGGTTTAGCTGATGTAATTTCAACGACTGGTAAAGAGGTACAGGCATTCGCATTTTACGGTTCTGCAAAACGTGGTGCGGCAATGACAGCCTATAACCGTGTTGACGAAGCACCGATTATGAACCATGAAAAGTACATGGAGCCGGATTTTGTTTTCGTTATTGACCCGGCGCTTGTCTATACAACGGATGTAACAATTAATGCAAAAGAGAACACGGTATTTATTATTACAACACATATGAGCACGGAAGAGCTTATCGCTTCACAGCCAAAGCTCGAAGGTAAGGAAGTCTATACTGTTGACTGTATCAAGATTGCACAAGAGACGATTGGTCGTGCGATTCCAAATACACCGATGTTGGGTGCATTTATGAAGATCTCTAAGATGTACGATATTGAATTCTTCAAAGAGAGTATGCAGAGAATTCTTGCAAAACTGCCGCAGAAGATTATCGATGCAAACATGCTCGCGATTCAACGTGCGTATGACGAAGTGAAATAAGGAGTTTATAGATGCAAAATAACGGATGGGATGAATTCGAAATCGGTGCAATGCTCCGTTCATTTGACGGTGCGGTCAAAGATATTGCGACAACAGTGCAAGAAGACCGTAACTACTCTAGCAGTAACTCATTTACTGCAAGTGTTGCTGACTGGCGTATTGAAAAGCCTGTATTTAACAAAGACTATTGTATTGATTGTCAGTTTTGCTGGATCTATTGCCCGGATATCTCAATTATCTCTCGAGATAAGAAGATGATCGGTGTCGATATGGACCACTGTAAAGGTTGTGGTATCTGTGTTGAGGTTTGCCCTACAAACCCTAAATCACTTCTAATGTTCCCTGAACAAGCAGATGAAGAGACTGAACTGGCTGGTTGGCCTGAGAAAGATAAAGAGGAAAAATAATGGCATTTGATAAAATGGAACTACGTGACGTAGAAGTATGGGACGGTAACTTTGCCGCTGCTCAAGCACTTCGTCAAGCACAGGTAGATGTTGTTGCCGCGTATCCGATTACGCCATCAACACCGATTGTTGAAGGGTATGCAAAATTTCTTTCTGACGGTTATGTAGAAGGCGAGTTTGTAATGGTTGAATCCGAGCATGCTGCGATGTCAGGATGTATCGGTGCAGCTGCTGCAGGTGGTCGTGTTGCAACGGCAACGTCATCTCAAGGTTTCGCATTGATGGTGGAGACACTGTACCAGGCATCTGGTATGCGTCTTCCAATCGTTCTTAACGTTGTAAACCGTGCACTCGCTGCACCGTTGAACGTTAACGGTGACCACTCTGACATGTACTTAGGCCGTGATTCGGGTTGGATCCAGCTGGACGCTTACTCGCCGCAAGAGGCGTATGACCTTAACTTTATCGCCTTCCGTGTTAGTGAAGATCATGATGTTCGTCTGCCTGCGATGGTGCACCAAGACGGGTTTATGACATCGCATACTGCACAGGGTGTTAAGACCTTGAAGGATGATGATGCATACGGTTTTATAGGTGACTATCAACCGATGAACGACATGCTCGACTTTGACCATCCGGTAACACACGGTGTTCAGACGGAAGAAGATTGGCACTTTGAGCACAAAGCACGTCAGCACAACGATCTTATGACAAAAGTCTACCCTAAGATCCAAGCAGCATTTGACGACTTTGAGAAACTTACAGGACGTAAATACAACCTTGTGGAATCATATGACATGGATGATGCCGATGTAGCAGTTATCTGTATGGGTACTTCTGTCGAAACAGCACGTGAAGTTGCTACAGAGATGCGTGCCAAAGGCATCAAAGCAGGTGTCGTCGGAATCCGCGTCTTCCGTCCATTCCCATTTGAGCAGATCAAAGAAGCACTTAAAGGTGCTAAAGCAATCGCTACACTGGATCGTTCATCTCCGAACGGTGCACCGGGGGCGCTCTTTAATGAGATCGCAGGTGCACTTTACAATACTGATGACCGTGCACTTCTTTCTGGTTATGTTTACGGTCTTGGTGGTCGTGACTTGACAAAAGCACACTTGACTGACCTTTACAATGAGCTTCAAGCCAATGTTGATGCCGGTAAAGTAACAACACCACTACAGCAGTTTATCGGCGTTCGCGGTCCGAAACTAGCATTCTTATAAGGAGGACACCGTGAGTGAAATTAAAAAAATTAAAAACTTAAAAGAGTTCTCGACATCAGCGGACCGTTTTGAAGGCGCAAACCTTCTTTGTCCGGGTTGTGCACACTCTATTATTGTACGTGAAGTACTAAATGCCACCAACGATGACTTGGTGCTTTCAGCATCGACAGGTTGTCTTGAAGTGTGTACGGCAGTATATCCGTATACATCGTGGGATGCATCATGGATCCATATCGGTTTTGAAAACGGTTCTACTGCTGTTGCCGGAGCGGAGGCGATGCATAAAGCATTAGCGACTAAAGGCCGTTTGAAACAGCCGGACCGTAACCCTAAATTCGTATCGTTCGCAGGTGATGGTGCCTCTTACGACATCGGTTTCCAGTGGATCTCAGGCTGTTTTGAACGTGGTCACAACATCATGCACGTCGTTCTTGACAACGAAGTTTATGCGAACACAGGTGGGCAGCGTTCATCGTCAACACCTATCGGTTCTTCTGCAACGACATCCCCTGCAGGTCGTGTAAGTTACGGTGAAAAGCAGAACAAAAAAGATATGATGGCGATCATGGCGGCACACGGCGCACCGTATGTTGCTCAGGTTTCTCCAAACAAATGGAAAAACATGGTTAAAGCTATCCAGCACGGTATGGCAGTAGAAGGGCCTGTGTTTATCAATGCGGTCTCTGCCTGTACAACAGAGTGGAAATTTGCACCTGAAGACACCATGGCACTGCAGGACCTAGCAACAGATTCTCTAGTGTTCCCTCTCTATGAGATCATTGACGGTACGGAACTTAACATTACGTACCGCCCTAAAAATGTCGTACCGGTCGAAGAGTACCTTGCGGCACAAGGACGTTTCAAGCACCTGTTCAAAGATGAGTACAAACACCTTATCAAAGAGTGGCAGGAGCGCGTAGACGCCAAATGGGACTATCTTCAAAGAAGAGAAGAAGCTAGAGTCTAGCTTCCTCCTTTTAGCTTCAGTGCATTTTGCACTGAAGTTCACCACTCGACGCACACCAGCACGACTCACGATTTAGTCGTTCGCTGTAGTGAGCTGTTGGCTCTTCTGCGTCTTCGGGTTCACACCCGGCGCAATCTACACCAAATCTGAAACTTTTATATCTCTTTACAATTTTTCATTTTTCTTCTGATCACTTGTCCAAGTTCTATTTTTTCGCTCTGAAATGAACCTCAAAACTTTTTTTACTGTCGGCATTGATACGCACGTTGAATGCGAGCATGTTGCCGTTTTTCCAGCTGTATTTCTCTTTGGTCGAGATGCTGCTCTGTCCGTTCTCACGTTTGGTGAAGGGGATTAACAGTTCAACGGTCTTGGGCTCTTTAGAGCGGTTGGTCAGTTCATAAAAGACTCTTGTATCGTTGTAGTAGCGGTCACTGCTGTCGGCCAGCATTTTGGTTGTGGTGAGCAGATCGAAGTTTTTGCCGAGCGTCACGTTGATCTTCTCATGTTTCGGTGTGTGGCTGATGGCACTTTCGCCAAGCAGAAGCGTGCTCCCTTTCTCTTTGGAGTAGCTGCGTATGGTCCCCATCGGGAGCGCTTTTTCCAATGATTTGATCTCAAGGTATTGAGTGACGGGGTGTTTGCGTTCACCGTTGAAATAGAAAGGCGAGTTCAACAGTACTTTGTATTTACGGGTAACCGGGATTTTTTCGATGTCCAGGAACTTGATCTGTGTGCTTTCATTATTGGCCAGGTTCACTTTGAAAGGTATCTGATAGAGATGGTACCCCTCATGTGACATCTCCTCTACCTCAGTATCTGCCATATTATTGTAAGATTTTGCCTTCCATTGCTTGGATATCGGCTTTTCAACGCGATTGATATTACCGGCAAGTACTGTCAGTTTTGTCTCATCGAAGGCCTTACCGCTGCGATTGTCGATGGTGATCCATCCGCTAAGGTCGGCATATGATTTTCCAAGATTCAATACGTAGTTGCTTTTCCATGCGATGTTGTTAACCAGATAGTCCATTGTAAGCGTTGTGCTGCTCTTCTTCGGGGCATCGATATTCCAGACAAGAGAGGGCTTGGTGATAAGCTCTTTTGGTATGTCGGCGAAGATGAGGGCAGAAACCGGGACGGTGTAGATCTCATTCTGAGCTGTTTTGACGACGGCTTGGGAAGAAGCAGAGAGCAGGGTGCCGCTCTTGTACATCAGGTCACTGCCGGTCTTGATGTAAAACTTGACGCTTTTGCCCAGGTGAGCATGGGCAAGCTTCTGCGCCGTGATCTGATCGAATCGATACTGCTGTGAATAGAGTGTCACACCTTTGGGAAAGGTGACATTGACGCTGTCCGTGACAACGCTGCTGGCAACATCATGATAGACAAGGGCCTGTTTGCCGACATCGAGTTTCATTGTTCTGTTTTCATGGACCAGACCCAGGTTGCCGTTGTAGACAACAAGAGAGGGATCGACCGGTTTGACAGAAACGGTGCCGGCTGAGAGCAGCGTGGATGTGACAATTAGTGGGAAAAACAAAGAAGATGTGTAAGTCATGCGGGGCCTTTCTTGTGCAGGTCTGACTAGTATAGCCCATACGGGTAAATCTTTGGTAAGCGTTTTCTATCGCACAGTACATAAAATGACGTTGCACAGCGTCCTAACGAGGAAAACCCACCGGGGTAGCACTGAGTAAACTATCCGTATAGCTCTGCTACAATATAGGGAAGATTTACGTTAAGGAAGATGATGATTCAAGCCTACTTTATGACGATTGATGCCGGGACAGGAAGCGGCAGGGCCGTTATATTTGACACTACGGGGAGACAGGTCAGCATCGGCCAGCAGGAGTGGACGCACCTGAGTGAAGCGGGTGTCGCCAACTCCATGGGCTTTGACTATGCGGCGAACTGGGATATCCTCAAAGAGTGTATCAAGACGGCCATCTTCAAGGCCGGGATCAAAGCCTCTTCCATCAAGGCTGTGACGGCGACCAGTATGCGCGAGGGGATCGTCCTTTATGACAAAGAGGGCAAGGAGCTTTTCGGGGTCGCCAATGTAGATGCCAGAGCGGACAGGGAGGTTGCCGATCTTAACCGGGAATTTCCGAAAAGCGAAGCAGCATTTTATGCGCAAAGCGGTCAGACCTATGCGCTTGGGGCGCTGCCGCGACTATTGTGGCTGAAACGAAACAGACCGCATCTTTATGAGAAAACGGCATCAATGAATATGATCAGCGACTGGGTCTTGACGAAGCTTTCGGGTGTGATTGCAAGCGAACCGTCCAATGCCGGTACCTCGGGTATCTTTTCGCTTGAAACGCGACGGTGGGTCCCGGAGATGGCCAAAAAAGTGGGACTCAAAGATGACATCTTCCCCCCGGTTTATGAGAGCGGCAGCATCATCGGCGAGGTGACGAAACAGGCATCAGCGGAGACGGGGCTGGCAGTCGGTACGCCGGTTGTGACGGGCGGGGGTGATGTCCAGCTCGGCTCTGCAGGGCTGGGTGTTGTTGAAGCCGGGGAGGTCGCTGTTTTGGGCGGAACGTTCTGGCAGCAGCTGGTCAACATGCCGACGGCCAAGACCGATCCCAAGATGGACATCCGTATCAATCCGCATGTGATTCCGGGGATATCGCAGGCCGAGGGGATCACCTTTTTCTCCGGTCTTGTGATGCGCTGGTTCAGGGATGCCCTCTGCCAAAGTGAAACGGCAGAGGCAAAGCGGCGGGGAATCGACCCCTATGCCTATCTCGAAGAGCTCGCGGCAAAGGTGCCTGTCGGCTCAAACGGTATCTTGCCGATCTTCTCCGATGCGATGCATTACGGCAAGTGGTACCATGCCGCACCGTCATTTCTGAACCTTTCAATCGATCCCTCTTTATCATCCAAAGGGGCTATGTTCCGTTCGCTCGAAGAGAATGCGGCCATCGTCTCGATGCTGAATCTCGAAGCGATTTTCAAGTTTACCGGTGTGGAGAGTGAGAGCATCACCTTCGCCGGCGGGGCGAGCAAGGGGGCACTGTGGTCGCAGATTTTGGCGGATGTGACGGGTAAAGAGGTGAAGATCCCAGACGTCAATGAGGCGACCTCGCTTGGGGGTGCTTTTGCCTGCGGCGTGGCAACAGGCGAATACGGCAGTATTGCCGAAGCGGCAAAAAGCCTGGTCAAGTGGGAGAAAAGCTATCAGCCCGACAGCGAGAACCATAGCAAGTACCGCGACATTGCCGCGCAATGGAAAGCGGCGTACCGTGTGCAACTGAAATTGGTGGACGAGGGTGTCACGACGCCGATGTGGAAAGCGCCGGGACTCTAGTCTTTGCTATAATCCGGTATTCAAAAATAGATAAAGAGATAAGATGACAATTACAAAACGTGTGACATTTATTGCCAAGCCTGACGGCATAGAGAAGATGAAAGAGCTGCTGAGTGCGATGGTCGTTCCATCCAAGGCGGAAGAGGGCTGCCTCTTTTACGAGATCGTCCAGTATAAAGAGCGGCCGGAGAAATTTATGGCCGTCGAGACGTGGCGGGATGAAGCGGCACTGGACGGGCACAAAGCATCGGCCCACTATGCCGTCTACAAGTCAAGTTACGAACCCTACTGTTTGGAGAAATATACCGATGAACTGGAAGTTCTCGGCTAGCGTTTACGGCTGAAAGCGGGATGGATTTTCTGCAGGGCGTTGCCCTCTGCAACAGGGTTAAAAAAGGTCCCCGACGATATTGAGGTTGTCACTTGATTTCTCAGCAGTGTGCACCTCATAATGCGCTTTGTAGTGTTGATAATGTTTGGAGTGCTTATGCCCCTCCAGCGCCTCTTCATTCGCCCATGACTCAAGTACGATAAACTTGTTCGGGTTCTGCTCGTATTGAAAGATGTCATAAAGCAGACACCCCTCTTCATTCCGGGATGCATCGATCATGGTGTTTAACAGGGTGTAAAGCTGCTTTTCATGGCCCTCTTTAGCGACAAAAGTGACTTTTTTCGTGATTTTCATAAGTGATCCTTTTTAGTTATTTTTTTAATTTAGCCTGTTCCAATTCCCAGTATTCCATAGCAAAGATATCAGATTGTTTAAGACTTTTCCAGCCGCCGAGCTGTTCAGCGATCAGCATCGCTTTGATGGTGTGGTTGACGATGTCGGCGATGACCTTCGCCTCCTTCTCATCCTTACCGAAGACAACGGCGCCGAAATCTTTGATAATGGCATAACGCGGCGCAAGGTCCAGACAGATGTGCTCACTGCCGGCATTGGTGTCGAAATAGTTTTTGTATTGCGCCACAAATTGCGCCACTCCTGCAGTGATATCGCCTGCAATGACGGCGGGAAACGGTTTGATACGGATGACATGTTCGGGTGTCAGCTCCCCCTGCATGAGAATCTCTTCGAGATGAGGCAGTACGGAGAGGGTACAGGCTTCGGGTGTTTCCAGAACCGTCATGGTAATCGGACAATCACGCAGTTTTGCGACTTCATCTTTCAGCGTGTCGAGATACTCCTGCGTAATGGTGTGCTTGGTGTCACAGCGTGATGGCAGCAGGGTATGGGCTGCGATGTACTCTTCGGCCTTTGTGACAAGATCGATATGCTTTTCATAGGACTTTTTCGCATCGTCGTCAAAGGTAAAAAGGCCGTGGTTGAGCAGGATGATACCTTCGAGTTCGTTCCACTCTATACCTCTCGTCTTCGCGTAGATCTCTTTGGAGAGGATAAAGCCCGGCATCACATAGTCGATCAGCAGCACATTGTCGTCGTAGAGTTGCTGCAAGGTTGCTTTGCCGTTGGGGGTGTTGGAGATCGTGACGATAGCATCGGTGTGGGTATGGTCGACATAGGCGAACGGGATGATCGCATGCAGGATCGCTTCGATGGAAGGGTTCGGCGCATCGGGGTTTCGAAGAGCGGCACGCTGCTCTTTGACCATCTGCGAATCGCTGAGTTCGTCGCGCGTGGCCATCTCCCGGAGAACGGCAAGATCGACCGGTGAAAAACCGGGCTCTTCGATGTCAACAAGGTTCCACCCGCTCCCTTTGACATAGAGGGTGTCGGCATCTTTATAGGAGGTGTTCCCGCCGCCGTGAAGGACCAGGTCCTCGGACTGGCCCAAGAGTTGGGAGGTGTAGACACGCATCTGAAGCGGCGTGGTCAATGTTGCGGCTTTGGCATCGTCGAACAGACTTTTCATAAGGCTCACTTAACTAATAGAGATAGCTGTATTGTAGCGATTTTAATATTATGCAATTATGCTAATATTCTTTCTACAATTAGATTGAAGGATATTTTCATGCCACTTTTAGACAGCTTTACCGTAGACCACACTATTATGCCGGCACCGGCTGTTCGCCGTGCCAAGGGGATGAAGACACCGTCGGGCGACAAGCTGACCGTGTTCGATCTGCGTTTTTACAAACCGAACAAAGCGAAGATGACAACAGAAGGCGCCCACACGCTCGAGCACCTCTTCGCAGGGTTTATGCGTGAGCACCTTAACTCCGACACGGTCGAGATCATTGACCTTTCACCGATGGGGTGCCAGACGGGTTTCTATATGAGCCTTATCGGTGAGCCGGATGAAGAGACGGTTGCAAAAGCCTGGGAAGCGTCGATGAAGGATGTACTGGCAGTGAAAAGCCAGAACGATATTCCCGAGCTGAACGTCTATCAGTGCGGTACCTACAAGATGCACTCGCTTCAGGATGCGAAAAAGATCGCTACGGACGTCTTGAACAGCGGTATCGGTATTATGGACAATGATGCCCTTGCACTGGATCTTTCAAAAGTAGGTCAAGCCTAAATGTTTATATTGTTACCGATGGACAGCGATGATACGCAAGAGGGGCAACTCGTTTCGATCAACGATGTGAAAAAATGGGCCGTGCTCAACATCGAAGAGGGTCAGGTCGTTGAGATCAACTACTATGACAACAGAGATGCTATCGAAGAGTGGGTCGAAGCGGTTGTGGTCGTCGGTAATTATGAACCGGTGATGGAGTTCCTCGAACAGCAGATCATGGTACTGGTCGCACACACGCAGCGTCACATCGATGACATTGTCGAGGCTTTTCTCTTTAAAGAGCTGCACGACATGCCATACTAGATATCAAGACCAGATGCACACCTATACGCAGTTTTTAGAGTTGATCAAACCGCAGCCCGGGTTTAAAGTGTTGGACATTACGTCGCATGCCGACGATTTGACGGAGGCGGTAAGAACACATTTGGAAGCGTACCCGAGGTACCGCCTTGGACTTGCGCTATACCCGGGGGAGCATCAACGCTTTGAGCCCAGCGACGCGCTGAAAATACAAAATATTCCGAACTACGGTGCCCCTTTCCGCGCACTGCCGCGAGACAACGATATCGTGATCATCCGCGACGTACTGCACCAGCACTCCCAGGCTGAACGCATTCTAAAAGCCATCTACACCACGCTGGCAAACACCGGTGATATCATCGTCGTGACGAAAGATGAAAACGCCGATATCGAAGCGCAAAAAGAGATGTTGGAGCGGTTGGAGTTCCGTGCCCCCAACAGTATTGAGATACTTGACGGCTACACCATCGTCATGGCCAAGAAGATGCATATGTGGGGCAACGGTCTGTAGTGGCATTCAATACGGCAAAACATAAGATGGTGGAGAGTGAGGACGGCAGCTTTACCGCCTACAGCAGCGAATTTGACGAACACTATCACTCTACCAGAGACGGTGCGCTTCACGAGTCGCTCTACAAGCATGTCATCCCGGCATTTGAACACCACAAAGATAGAGACGAACTGACGATACTCGATATCTGTTTCGGTCTCGGGTTCAATACCTTGGCGACGCTCTACTATATGCAAGAGAAGGGTATTAAGAAAAAAATACGTATCTTCTCGCCTGAGTTCGATGCGGAGCTGATCGCATCGCTTAGGTCGTTCACCTATCCCGAGATTTTTAGACCGTTCCTACCAATTATTGAAGCACTCAGCACCGAAAACGTCTATAAAGATGAGAACCTCTATATCGAGCTTTATGTCGGTGATGCAAGGGCGTATCTTCATAACTGTGATGAACGTTTCGATATTGTCTACCAGGATGCCTTCAGCCCCTCTACCAATCCGCTGCTCTGGACAAAAGAGTACTTTGAAGATATCGCCTGTCTGATCAAAGATGATGGGATCGTGACCACCTACTCTATGGCCCTGAAAACACGTCTGGCACTGCATGAAAATGGCTTTAACCTCTATATCAACCGCGGGGAAGGGCATCGTGATGCGACCTTGGCATCAAAAAGCGAATTAAACGGTTATGAAAAGGTGGATATGGCGCATAAGATCGCCTGCAACAAGGACGTTAGACCTTTATATGACAGCGATCTGCCGGCTTAGAAGATAGCTGCGTTTCAGTAGAGGGCGCTGATCTGATCGACGGTCTTCCAATCAAGAGAGCTTTTTTTATGGGCAAGGATGTGTTCGATATAGCGGGCAAACATGTCAGTCTCGATATTGACGCGGCTTCCTATTTTATAGCTACCAAAGAGTGTCTCTTTCATCGTGATCGGAATGATGGTCAGACGAAAAGAGCTCTCAAACACCTCATTGACAGTCAGGCTGACACCGTCAATGGTAATAGAGCCTTTCGGGACAATGTATGCGATCTGCTTAGGATCGATCTCGACAAAAACATCATAGGAGTTGCCGTTGTTCTTGATCTGCGTGATGGTGCCGATGGTGTCGACATGCCCCTGGACGATGTGGCCTTCGAACCGGTCCCCCATCATCATCGCCGGCTCCATATGCACCTTGCCTTTATAGTTCTCCATGGCGACATGGCTCTGCGTCTCAGGAGAGAGCTCGACACTGAAACCGTCACCGGACAAAGCAGTGACGCTCAGGCATGTACCGTTGATGGCGATGGAGTCACCCAACTTTGGTCGGTATGAAGCCTGCAGTGTCAGTGTGTTGTTGGCAAAACTTTTGACAGTGGCCATCTCACGTATAAGTCCTGTAAACAAATAAAGCCTTTAATTTTAGAGATATTATAACAAAATAGAGGCGGGCGCTCTATTGCGCCCCATTACGTTGAGGTGTTTAAAAAACGATCTTGCCGTCTTCCTGCAATCCCGCAATGATCTTCTTGGCTTTTTCATGCCCGGCGTAGGCCGCTTTTCGGCAGAGGTCAAGGGCTTTGTCATGATCTTCATCGACGCCTAAGCCCTGGTCGTAAAGAAGACCGAGGTTGTAATATCCTTCTGCCAACTCTTGTTCAGCCGCCCGTGAGAAACAGATAAAGGCGCGCTGGTAATCCTGGTGGACACCGTGCCCCTCTTTATAGAGGGCACCCAGGTTGTTGAACGCCTGGGGGTGTCCGCGTTTTGCCGCCTCTTCATACCAGAATGCCGCTTCCGAATAGTTCTGGACACAGCCAAGGCCACGCTCCAGCATCAGGGCCACCTCATACATGGCAGGGGGGACTTCTCTCTCTGCAGCTTCAAGAAAAAGCTCGTGGGCCTTGAACTGGTCATGCGCGACACCGCCGATACCGTTGCTGTATAAAATACCCAGGTTGAAAAGGGCATAGGGCTGCTTCTGTTCGGCGGCCTGAAGGTAATACTCCAGGGCCTTTTCATCGCTCTTCTCGACGCCAAAGCCGTTTTGGTATATAAAAGCCAACGAGGTCATTGCAGTTGCATCGCCGTTCTGGGCGAGTGCCTCGTAGAGGCTGAAGGCCTTGTCGTACTCTTGTGCGTTGTACGCTTCATGCGCTTTTTGGATCATGATTATTCTCGATTATTAAGTAGTTGCAGGATTTTAGTGCGTTTGGGGTTAAGAGTGACTAAATAGAATCACTCCCTTGTATATTTAAGAATATGTTGGCATCCGGGTACAGAGGCTGACACATTGTCTCTAGCGTCGAACTTTTCTGTCTCCACGGTTTTCGGTCTTGCGTTTCGTGATCAGTTTTTTAAGGCGCTCTTTTTCATCAAGGTGGTCTTCGCGGATAAGATGCTCGCTCCCGCCATCTACTTCAGGGTCGTAATACATGATCTCCAGGACATAGTCTTTGAACAGTTCTTTGGCGCTTTTTTTTGCCATGCTGTGCTCCTCATGAATTAGGTAACTCTATTTTAGAGTGTAATGACTTACAAAAGTTATAAAGCTTGCGGTATGTCAAACCTTTCTTTGGAAAAAGAGCGTAAAGTAGCAGTATGAATACCATACTGTTTGTCCATATTTTATCGGCCACCGCATGGATAGGTGGATCTCTGCTGCTGTTTGCGCTGGGTGTTTTTATACGTGACAAACAGGCGCAGACGGATGTCTATGATCAGCTCGGCCCTATTTACGGCTATTTTGAGACATTCTGGCTGCTGACTTTACTGGGTACCGGCACTTTTATGTTTTTATATCATGGCATAGGCGATGTGCTCTTACATGCCCCGGAGTCTATATTGGGGCAGAATATGATCCATAAGTTGTATGCTGTGGGACTGATTACGCTCTTTACCATCGTCCACATGGCCATCGCATTCAAAGTGCATAAGTCAAACCGGACAATGCTTCAGAACATTCTGATGCGGGGAAGTTCACTGCTGATCTTTATTTTGAATATTGTGATCTTGTGGTTTGCGATCGGGGTGCGATCTTCTTTATAGCGTTTTTGTGTTGTAAAAGAGTCTGTGAAAAATGTGTGCTAAAGGGTGTGAAGGGGTCGGATCGTAACATCACGGGCAAGAAGTCCCGTGATCGACAACGTTACTTTTTGATCTCTAACAGCTCGATATCAAACAGAAGCGTTGAGTTCGGTGCGATCGTCTGACCGGCGCCGCGTTCGCCATAGGCAAGATTTGCCGGAATGAACAGCTGCCATTTGGCACCGACTTTCATATGCTGAAGCGCTTCAGTCCAGCCCGGGATAACACCGTTGACCGGGAAGGTCGCAGGTTGACCGCGTTGGACAGAACTGTCAAAGACCTGACCGTTGATCAATGTGCCGGTATAGTGGGTGACAACCGTGTCGGTAGCCGTCGGTGTCGCACCGGTACCTGCTTGAATGACCTTGTATTGAAGACCGCTAGGCAGCGTGACGACACCCTCTTTGGTTTTGTTTTCGGCAAGGAATTTTTCGCCCTCTGCTTTGTTCGTTTCTGCCAGCTGCATCATCTCTTTTTGCGCTTTTTCCTGAACCTTCTGTTGGAAAGCCATCTTCGCCTCCTGCATCTGTTGGTCCGTCAGTTTAAGTTCGGTACCGTTCATCGCATCGGTGAGTCCGGCAACAAGAGCGTTGCTGTCAATATCGTCTTTCGTCATCGCAAGCTGCGCGCCGATCTGGGCACCGATGGCATAGCCGACCTTCTGCTCTTGCGTGGTCAAAGCAGGCGCCGCAGCTGTTTCAGCCTTTTTTTCTTCGTTACATCCGGCCATAGTGATACCGACTAGAGCGATTGCAAGCGTGGAGAGATAGATTTTTTTCATGGAGTTCTTCTTTCGTGTTAATTTTACTGGTGAGAAATATAACGAAAGATAATTAATAAAAGTAAATGAGAGCCGATTCGCTCTCACATGTGACTATTCTGAGATATACGAGCAGCAGTAGTCCGTCGGTGTCTTGATAACCAGATCGAACGAGCTGTTGGCAGGGACCTCAAAAGTGCAGGGTGCCTTCATGGCTTTAAAGCTCTCTTCGCCGGGAAGTTTCAGGTCAAATTCGCCGGCCATGATCTCCATCACTTCATATTCGTCGGTACCGAAGGTGTATTCGCCCGGCATCATAAACCCCAGCGTCTTACGGCTGCCGTCGTCAAACTTGACCGTACGGCTCGATACTTTGCCGTCAAAATAGACGTTGGCCTCTTTGACGATAGTTACGTTGTTGAATTCACTCATAATTTTCCTTTTAAATATTTGCGCGATTGTAGCATCATTGCCGTATGCGTTTGCTTTTACTTCTTCAGCGGTTTGACCAGCTGCTTGATCTCTTTGGGAAGGTGGGCAAAAGCGACTTCATGCGTCCCTTTTGAACCGGCTTCCATGCACTTGAGTTCGACAGCCTGGATATCAGGCATGTAGCGCATCAGCTTCTCTTGCTTCTGATCGAGTGTAAAGACAATGTTCTGCGCACTGTAGTCAACACTTTTTTTCTTTTTTGCCATTGTTAACCCTGCTTTGTATAGATACCTGTCTCGGTAACGTCGATCTTCTCTGCATCGATCAGTGTTGTCAGTGCACGTTTGTAGTTCTTTTTACTCAACCCGAAGACGGTGTTGATCAGCTCAGCATCGCTTTTGTAGTTATAAGGCAGTGAACCGTTGTTCTCTTCCAAGAGCTGCATGATCTTATCGGTAGCGATATCCGTTTTTGCGGCTGTTCCTATTGGCTGTAAAGAGATATCCATGTTACCGTCTTTACGGACAAGTTTGACAAAGCCTTTTTTCGTGTCACCCACGGCGATCTCTTCAAAGATCTCATTGGTAAAGAGCATGCCGGAGTATCTGTTGTCCACAATGACTTTGAACCCCAGCGGTGTTTTGGCGATGACCAGCAGCTTGACAGCTCTGTTCTTATAGTAACCCTCTTCAACTTCATGTGAGAGAAACTGTTTGATCTTTTCAACGCCCAAAAGGCGTTCGCTCTGTTCATCTTTTACAACACGAAGGATGCGTTTATCACCGACCCTGAACGGTGTTTTTTGACGGTTCTTGGGAACAAAAAGATCCTTCGGCAGCCCCCAGTTGACAAAGGCGCCGAATTCAGCGACATCGACCACTTCGAAAAAGCCGAATTCGTCAACCATCGCTTTTGGCGTGTCGGTTGTTGCAACAAGACGGTCTTCACTGTCGGTGTAGACAAAGACCTCGATCTCCTGGCCAACAGCCATAGTATCAGTAACATATTGTCCCGGAAGAAGCAGGTCTTCTTCATCTTGTGCCATCAGGTAGACACCCGGTTCGGTAAACCTGTCTATTCGTAGGGTATTTATCTTCCCTAGCTCTATTTTTTCATTAATCATAGTCGAATTATAGCGGATTTGTTCTGCTTGCAGTTACAAGGAGGGTAGAAGCGCTTTAAAAAGAGATAAAAGCAAGACTAATATTTGTTTTTAATAAAGCTTTTAAGGATTTTTTTGTAATATACGCGTCCACTTTGCCGTTTTAAACAAAATGGTTGAGTATTTGTACCTATATATAGTATATGTTAGATACAAGTATTGGCAGGGTGAAAAACCGCTACTGCCTGAAACGGTAAAGTAAACAGTCTGCCCTGTTTTCAGGGCAAGCTTTAGTGCCTCAACGGCCAGTGCAGCTGTTTGGACAGTGTTCAAACAGCAAGAAAATAAATAATAGGGCTTACAATGAAAGTACGCGCTTCAGTAAAGAAGGTGTGTGACGATTGCAAGATCGTTAAACGCAAAGGGATTGTCAGAGTGATCTGCAAGAACCCTAAACATAAACAGAGACAAGGATAAGCATGGCACGTATTGCTGGTGTGGACTTACCTAAGAAAAAACGTGTAGAGTATGGTCTAACATACATCTACGGTGTTGGTCTTTACGCTTCTCGTCAGATTCTTGACGCGACAGGTATCGACTATAACAAACGTGTTCATGAGCTTAACGAAGCTGATGTAGCTGCTATTACTGCAGAGATCCGTGAAAACCACATGGTTGAAGGTGACCTTCGTAAGAAAGTTGCAATGGACATTAAAGCATTGATGGACCTGGGTTCTTACCGTGGTCTTCGTCACCGTCGTGGTCTTCCATGTCGTGGCCAAAAAACTAAGACAAACGCGCGTACTCGCAAGGGTAAACGTAAGACTGTCGGCGCAGCGTAAGGAATTAGAGTATGGCAAAAAGAAAAGCAACTCGTAAAAAAGTCGTAAAAAAGAATATTGCACGCGGTATCGCACATATCGCTGCATCATTCAACAATACACTTGTAACGATTACGGATGAGATGGGTAACATGATCGCATGGAGCTCAGCAGGTAGTCTAGGTTTCAAAGGCTCTAAAAAATCTACACCGTTTGCAGCGCAAGCAGCAGTAGAAGATGCAGTAGCCAAAGCGCAAGTACATGGTATCAAAGAACTTGGTATCAAAGTACAAGGTCCTGGTTCAGGTCGTGAAACAGCAGTTAAAGCTGTCGGCGGAATCGAAGGTATTCGTGTTACATTCATGAAAGATGTTACACCACTACCACACAACGGTTGTCGCGCACCTAAGCGTCGTAGAGTTTAAGGAGATTACTGATGGCAAGATATAGAGGTCCAGTAGAAAAAATCGAAAGAAGATTCGGTGTAAGCCTTAACTTAAAAGGTGAGCGTCGTCTTGCAGG
>JBFFKK010000038.1:0-24459 GCA_041555445.1 Sulfurimonadaceae bacterium | reverse complement strand
TATTTTAGTGCGGCAATTTTACTGTGATTTCCCTTTATATATTCTGACGGAACCGCACTTCCCTCGTATAAAGATGGTTTTGAGAACGATGGTGCTTCCAAAAGTGGCGTTTCAAAGCTCTCGACGTCGAGAGATTCGCTGTTGCCAAGGACACCGTCGATGTTTCGGGCGATCGCATCGCTCATCACCAACGACGGCAGTTCCCCACCTGTCAAAACATAATCACCAATGCTAAAGAGCTCATCCGCAAATGTCTCGATAACACGTTCGTCAATACCTTCGTAACGACCACTTACAAAGGCGATATGACCTTTTGATGCCAAACGTTTGGCATCGTTTTGCCGAAACGGCTTACCAACCGGAGTGGTAAAGATGATGTGGACATCGCCCTGCTCTCTGAGTGCACGCAGTGCATCAAAAAGCGGTTGCGGTGTCATCACCATACCTGCTCCGCCACCGGCAGCCGTGTCATCGACTTTCTGGTGTTTGTTGGCCGTATAATCACGCGGATTGACAAAATCGACCGTAAAAAGCCCTTTTTCCTGAGCTCTTTTAAGGATCGAATCCTGAAAATACCCCTCTATCAGATTTTGAAAGAGCGTGACGTAGGTAAAACGCAAACGACCGACCTACGAGGATTGCAAGAGATCGAGAGCGCCGGTAACGTCTATACGTTTGGCATCGATATCTGTGCTGAGAATAAAATGCGGCTGGTACGGGACCAGAAAGCTTTTACTCTCCCCTGCATTGACCAGAACATCGTCGGTCGCGATGCTCAGGTAGTCGGTTATAGCAATGCGCTCAACCTCTTTTACAACACCAAGACGCTGGTTATTCTCATAGACCTCACAGCCTATGATGTCGAACCAGAAGTGCTGACCCTCTTCCAATTCACACTGTTCGCGTGTCGCTTCCATGGTGGTGAAAAGCTTGGCATTGGTCAGCTTCTTGGCACTCTCCATGCTCTCGTAGCCCTGGATCCTGACGGTCCCTCTGGCTTCGTTGACACTGTGGAGAGTGAGTGTGTCTCCCTTTTGCGTGTAGAAGGTCGCCCCCGCTACAAACTGCTCAGGAAAGTCACTTTTGTCGTGAAACTTCATCTCGCCGTGCAGGCCGACAGTGCGGCCCAGCGTGGCGACATGAAGCATCTCTTTAGTTGACGGCTTCGACATTGATCCGGTAACTCTTACCGTCTTTGGCTTTACAGCCGGAGATAAGTGTCTTAATCGCACCAATCATCTTGCCCTCTTTGCCGATGAGCTTGCCTACATCGGCCTGGTTAGCATGTAAAACGATCTCGATCATGTCATCACCTTCATGTGCTTCTACCTGGATATCTTCCGGATAGTTCGCGATCATTTTGGCAAATTGAGCGACGAAATCAGTGACCATGACTATCTACCAGTGATTTTTTTAACGCGGTCACTCATTTGAGCACCAACGCTTAGCCAGTAGTCAAGACGTTCATTGTCTACGACTAGTGTTTTCTCATCGTTCATCGGGTTGTAGTGACCGATAAGTTCGATCCAACCACCATCACGACGTTTACGAGAATCTGTTACCGCGATACGGTAGAAAGGCTGTTTTTTACGACCCATACGAGTTAGTCTGATAACTGTCATATTTGTTCCTGTGTATTGTATTACCCATTGCTGGTTACATCTGTCGTCAGAACATCATAAAGAAGATAGGGGGAAAGCGGTTAAAGAGAGTGCAAAAACACTATAGATAATACTTTCCTCTTACCGTCTGTATGCGGACGTACACATGTAACCGGCAGAAAGGTTAAAGAAAACCCCTTGCAGGGACTCTCTTTAAACTTTATCCGGTCACTTTCATCTTCTTATCACAGAGGTATTGTTTAAGAAAATGTCTTTCGTGGGTGGAAGTATAGCGAAAAAAGCCAAAACTTCCAAGTACAATGATTAACCACTGTTTTCTGTGCATAAGCTCTCTGCTGAAGAGAACTCAGCGTTAGCGTAATAAAAGGGGCTTTGCTCCTTTTATGTTATTAAAATGGCCTGCCGCCGCCTTTCATCTGACCCATCATCGCCTGAAGGTCCTGCATCCCTTTTTTACCCGAGAACTTTTTCGCCATCTTCGCCGCATTCTTGAACTGTTTCAGAACACGGTTGACCTCCACCTGGCTCATACCGCAGCCGTTGGCAATACGCAGTTTGCGGCTGTTGTTGAGAAGATCCGGGTCTTCACGCTCTTTTTGGGTCATCGAACTGACCATCGCTTTGATCTGCTTGATCTCTTTCGAGTTCTCCATGTCAAAGTCTTTGAGCGCTTTGGACATGTCTCCCATACCCGGGATCATCCCCATGATGGACTTCATGGAGCCCATCTTTTTCATCGCCTCCATCTGCTCCAAAAAGTCATTGAAGTTGAACTTCCCTTTTTTGATCTTTTTGGTGAGCTCTTTGGCTTTCTTCTCATCGATGACGTTGGCCGTTCTTTCGGCAAGCCCTTCGATGTCACCGAAGCCCATAAGACGGTTGACGATACGCTCCGGCAAAAAGACCTCAAGGTCTTCCATCTTCTCGCCGCTACCGATAAAACGAAGCGGTACTTCGACCTGAGAAGCGATACCGAGTGCGACACCCCCTTTGGCGTCACCGTCGTACTTGCTCAGGATGACCCCGTCGATCCCGATCTGCTCTTTAAAGCTTGTCGCCGTACGGACGGCATCCTGACCCGTCATCGAGTCAGCGACATAGAAGATCTCTGAAGGGTTCGCCATATCTTTGACGGCTTTAAGTTCGGCCATCAGCTCTTCATCGATCGCAAGACGACCGGCCGTATCGATCAGGACGACGTCGTACAGGTTGGCACGCGCCTGCTCGAGCCCGGCCTTGACCACCTCGACCGGTTTGCCCGCTTCGTCAGCAAAGAGATCGACCTCGATCTTCTCGGTGATCTGGCGCAGCTGCTCCACCGCTGCCAGACGCTGGAGGTCGGCCGCGATGATCAGTACTTTTTTCTTCTTCTGCTCTTTCAGGAAGGTGGCAAGTTTACCGGTCGTCGTCGTCTTACCGGAACCCTGCAGACCGGTCATCAAAATAACGGTTGGCGGGTTGGGGGCAAAGACGAACCCCTGGTTGCCCTTGACATCCAATATGGCGCTGAGACTCTCGCGCATTGCTTCGAGGAACTGGTCCTTACCGATCCCTGCCATTTTGGTCTTGTGCTCGACCTCAGCGATCAGAGAACGCACAACACCATGGTGCACGTCAGCTTTTAACAGTGACTTTTTAAGCTCGCCAAGGGCTTTTTTCAGGGCCTTTTCATCATCATGAAAACGGATCTTTTTTATGGCCGATGTAAACGAATCTGTCAATGTATCAAACACATTGTCTCCTCAATGAATTATATGGTTCCGCAGTCCTACTGCCGGAATGAAGTAGCGAATTATAACTAAACATTACTTTGGAGAAACTCTGTCTGTTTTCCCCCAAAGCAGCACTTTTTGACACGCATTTTGCAGGATCATCTTTGCTTAAAAAAGATTTGTAAATCTCGGCTGTGCTCTCTTTCGACAGGATTGATCTGCTATCTCAAATACGACTGAATCTCTTTTTTGACACGTTCAAGCTCCGGCTGATATTGGTTCATCAACGCCATAAGATCTTTTGCCTTGCCTTTCGATATGGTGGCATGGATCTTGGCTGTGATATTGGAGAGCCTGAACGCGCCGATATTGGCAGCAACACCTTTGACATCCAGACAGAGCTGTCGAAGCGCCTGCAGATCATCTTTGACCAACATACCGTTCATCTGTATCGACGATTCGCTGTAAAGTGTTGCAAACTCCCGCAAAATGTCAACATACAGCTCTTCATCAAAACTTGCCATCTCGAAACCGTCGCGGGCTGCAAGGGAGACCGTATTGAAAAACGCTCTGCTCGGAAAGTACTGCTGCTTGTTGCCGAGCAGATCACCTTTGCTCAAGTAGTAATTAAAAAGTGTCAGCAGCGTGGAAGGTTGTATAGGATTGGAGGTGACCTGATCGGCAGCGGAGCTCTCATCCGCCTCGCCCTCTTTTGACATGACGATGATCGGAACACCTTTATAACGGTTTAGATTACGGATCTTCTGTGAAAAACGCTGCGTATCCTTTCTGTCAATCCCATCGCTTAAGAGAATAATGTCAAACACCGGCATCTTCGAAAACATCCACATGCTCTCTTGCGCATTTTGGGCCAGCGTAAGATTGACGCCCGAGCGCCGCAAAAGAGAAAAAAGCACCTGCTGATTGGCACGATCGCTTTCGATGACCAGGACACGTCTGCCGTAGAACTCTTCAAACAGGTTCTTCGCTTCGGCTTTTGCCATTGGGGCACCGCTCTCGTCACTCATCTCTACCGTCATACCAGCACTTTTCTCCTCGAGTGCAATAATCGAGTTAAAGACATTCTCGATGGTTATCGGTTTGATCAGAAGATGGTCAACGGCCCCCGTAGGAAGCTGGTAGCCGACGGCGTCTTTGGCATGTAGAAGTGCCACGACATTGACCTTCTCGGCTCTTTTAACGGCCCGTATCTTCTCGACAACAGAGAGCCCTAATGCATTTTTATCGATCACCACCGTATGAAAGTCACGGATAATCTCGGGATTGGTGGCAAATTCGGATGAACGGAGCAGCGTTACATCGTTTTTGAAATATTCATACATGCTCTGAATAGACTTTGCCAGCATCTTGTTCTCGTTGACGATCAAGATCTTATGGCCAGTCATATCGCGTGACGGGAGCCGGTACAGCCGTTTATTATCAGGATCTGATTCCGTCAAAACGATCTCTATACGGAATTCGTTTCTGCCTGCTTCATCTATATCCAAAGTGATATCACCATGCATCATTCGCGACAGCTCTCTGGCGATGTAAAACTCAATCTGTGTGCTTTCATCGTAGTCGCCGTCGGCAAAAGGGACAAAAAGGGCGTCTGGGCCGCCTGAACTGCTGTTAATATTGCAACCCTCTACCCTGAACTGTACTTTTAAACCCCGATCCACTTTTGTACTTTCAGCATGCAGCACGACCTGTGTCTCGGACTGATGATGAATGACATTGGAGAGAACATTAAAAAGCATCAAACGGATATGGCGTTTATCGCCGATCAGTTTTGGCGGAAGCTTCGGATCAATATCGAAGATCAGTTCAACTTTCGTACGGGCGGTCTGGGAACGAAGACTTTTTGCCAGATCGCCTAGCATATCATTGAGGGTGAAAGGTATCTCGTTAAGTTTTATCTTCCCCGATTTCATCTTCAGAAAATCGACAAAATCCGCACTTAACTCAACAAAATTCTGCTCAGCCGCCTGTGCTTTGTCATCCTCTTTGAGAAGATAATTTTCCAGCTCCTGCTGTAGCAGTGTATTACCGGAACCCGGTTTAACCTCGGGTGCGCTATCTTCACGTTCGGAATCTTCCGGCACAACTGCACTGTTTGCCTGAAGACTGGCTCTGTCGAGCTCTGTCTCTGCCAAAACAATATTCAGCCGTTTGATCTCACGAAGATGCTCACGGTTGCTATTGTAAAAGTACCCTGTCAAAAAGATAAACAGCGTCAGCACAAAAGCATAGATGAGCTCAAGTGTATCTAGCCGCAGATACTCTTCTAACATCTTAAATACCGATCTAGCTTCATTTAAACAGCCTATTTCTCTTGGTATAGTGACACAAGAAGGTCAAAGACTTTTTGGACCGTTACGGGCTTTGATATCTCGCCGTCGAGCAGTGCGATTGTCTTCTCGTCACTGTGTTCGAACATCTCGTTTTTATTCAGAGAGACCGCCTTGATCACCCGCGTGGATTTGATGGCTTCTATCTTGGCGATCAGGTTTCTTGAAAAATAGCGTTCCTGAAGGACGACAATATCATAGTCATCCAGCATCTCCAATGCCGAAAAGAGCTCTTTGGATGAGAGTATCTCCACTTCATTCTTGAAATACTCAAACATCTTTTGTATGGCCAGCGCAGAGGCATTGTGATCGTCTACGATCAGAACCGAGTGGCCTGTCATCGTTTTAGACGGGAGCCGGTAGTGGCGCATCTCGCTTGGGTTTGGCATAAAGAGTTTGACCGTAAGCATTAACGCACTGTCGTTTTCACCCACCGGCTCAAACGTCAGATCACCGTTCATCAGAGCGGCATACTCTTTTGCCAGGTAGAGTTCAAGACCCGTCGGTGTCGTCCCTTCTACAAAAGGGGTGAAAATATCAAATTTGTCTTCTTGGTAGTTGTCTTTGGCATAGGGGATGTCGAACTCGAGATGGAGGGCACCGTCACCCAGGTTCAGCCGTTTGATCTTGACCTCGACAAGGTAGGAGCTGCTCTTCAAAACAACGTTGCGTATGATGTAAAAAAGCGCATCGCCCATACGTTCTGCATCACCGATAAGCTGGGAAGGAACATTGGCGTTGATATCAAAAATGATCTCAAAATTACGGTCGTCGATCGCGTGTACTTTTGTCATCACGGCATCCAAGACCGTATTAAAATCAAAAGAACCGGTCTTGATCTCCACTTTTCCCATATTGAGTTCGACATATCGTCTGTAAAGAGGGGCAAAGCCCTCCCTTTTGTCATGAGGGACTTTACGCTCGTTGAAGAGAGTTTCCAACGCAACGTCGACCGGATCTTTCACCACCTCTTCTTCATCTTCGTCTTGAGGCAATGGCGTCTTTTTCTTTTTTTCCGGTTTCGTCTCCTGTTCAACAGGAATCGGTCTGCGTCGCTCGGTTTTTGGCGCAAGGGTTCTCAATTGACGCAACACCAAAGGCATGATGATCAGAATCAAAATGACAACACCGATGATCTTCAAAATAAAAAGGTTCTCTTCGACACGCTGCTCTTGCAGTGTCTGCTGGGCTGCGAAGAGCGCCGATGACAAAAATAAAGCGTAAAACAAAAGAAAAAACTTCATGACTCACTTTCGTAACAGGGGATCTCAAAAGAGCGTCTACAGCGCTCAAAAAGTGTCTTGAAATATTGGAATTTGCAAGAACCCATTTTTAATCATCAATCTTAACATACTCTTTTTTCATGTAACTTAAGAAGCGTCTGAAAATCTCGATGTCGCTCTTATCTGCGTCGTTTATGAAGAGTAATGCGCAAAGATCTTCGGTTCGTCTGCTATAAAGGTCTTGCCGAGCAGTTCGACTTTACGGGCATGCAGCATGACCCGTTTCGCACGTCTGCCGCCGTACTGTTCATCACCGGAGATAGGGAACCCGATAGAGCGCAGATGACAGCGGATCTGGTGCGTACGACCCTCTTGAATGATGATTTTAACCTTTGAATATTTCCCCACCACTTCCAGCGGGATAACCGTTGTATGCGCCGGTTTACCCTTGGGTGAGATCTTTGAAAAGGCCTTGTTGTGGCGTTTTTCGGTCAAGATCGGTTTGTCGATCTCGGTTTCGTCGATAAACATCCCCTCGACCCACGCGGTGTACTCTTTGTAGACCCTGTTGCGTTTAAACTCGCCGATCGCTTTGAGACGGTACTCTTCGTTTTTGACCAGGATCAACACGCCGCTCGTCTCGCGATCCAAACGGTGCAGCAGCTGTGTGCCGGGGTATTGACGCTCGACCTCGTCGGCATTTAAAAAGGCCGGTTTGTCGACAACAAGAAGATCGTCATCTTCATAGATCACCTTGGCCGTTGCGACCTCCTGGATATTGAAGCTTGTCTTCACCGGAAGCTCACCGCGGGCAACCGTTACCTTACGGTTCGCAACGTAGACCAACCCCCGGTCGATCAGGGCTTTCGCCTGCGAGTTGGAGATCGACTCCTGAAGGGCTAGAAGTTTATAGGCCTTCTCCATATGCTCACTGCTTTTTGCAGCGCCTTCTGCCATATACTCCTCACCCGCTGAGGCGCTGCTCTTCTTCTCTGTTCTTTTGGGCCGTTTTGCGTCGGCCTTGGCAAACGCCTTGGCTCTGACCTTCGCTTTTGACTCGTCTTTTCTGTTCTTTGCACGCTGGTCAGACGCTCTCTTTTTCTTACTGTAATCCATACTTCACCTTTTTATACTTGCTATTAATAATTGTTAAGATACCTAATTATACTCTCTAAATCGATCTTTTCGTCGACATAGGAACGTTCCATACTCTCCGCCTTTTTCAGCGCATCCAGTATACCGCTCTTCTCGACCTCTTGCACATTATGGACATACTTGAACAGCTCCTGCTGCATAAAGGCATGTCTGCCGGTAATGATCTTACAGCCAAAATGCGCCGGTTCCAGCGGGTTGTGCCCGCCGACGTCCTCTTTAAAGGCACCGCCCAGTATGGCAACATCGCTGATGGCATAGATGTTATTGAGCTCGCCCATGGCATCGATTAAAATAATATCCGCCTCAAAATTGCCAGCTTCGCTCCACCTTGACAGTGTGAGCTTCTCGCCTTTCAACCTCTGCAGAAGTCCATAGACACTCTCAAACCGCTCCGGGTGCCTCGGCACAACGACAAGCTTGGCATCATGCAGTTTCACATACTCCAGATAAGCCTTGAGAATAGGCTCTTCCTCCCCCTCGTGCGTACTTGCCGCCACGATCACCGCGCTCTGAGGCTTGAGGTACATTTTAGGCGCGACGATTTTTTGTGCCAGCTTGATATTGCCGACCACCTCGATATTGTCTGCGCCCAGGGCTTCAAAACGCTCTTTGTCCGCTTCACTCTGACAGAAGATCTTGTCGACCCGTCTGAACATTCGCGCATAGAGCCAGCGCAGACGCATGTATTTTGGAAAACTGCGCTCGGTCATGCGGGCATTGAGCAGAACGACTTTCGCCCCTTTGGCACGGGCCACCGCAAAAAGCAGGTACCAGAACTCCGCTTCGAGCACCACCAGAACGCGATGTTTTCTGATCCAAAAGGGCAACAGCGATTCAAAAGGAAGATAACGCACCTCGGCCGAATACTTGGCGGCTTCGGCATGCCCGGTATGCGTGATCGTCGAGATCGATACCGCTCTCTTTTGTAACTTTTCCAACAGCGGTTTCAACGCTCTCGCCTCTCCCAAAGAGCAGACATGGAACCAGAGGTCATCTTCTCTGAAACGCGGGTTCTTTCTCAGGAAAAAACGTGCCGGAACCGACTCTCTGTATTTTTTTTTGAACGATAAAAGAAGTAAGAAAGGCGCGGCAACCAGATGGAGTATTGCCGCCAAAAGAAAGTAAAGAAGGGTAAATGGTCTTATCATACTCACACCTCCTTGACTGAAGTGTGCTTACGCTTCAGCTGCCTCTGTTGAAGGTTCGATATAGAGGATACGGCCGCAGTGCGGGCAGTTCGTGATCTCTTCGCCTTTGATCACTTCGGCATAGACCTTGTCATTGATAACCATGTAACATCCCATACATGCCTGGTTTTTAACCTCGACCGCGGTTGTGTTTTTAGCCCAACGGCGGATCTTCTGATAGAAAGAGAGACCTTTCTGGTTCATCTGGGAGACCAGTTTCTCTTTGGCTTCGAACACTTTCTGGCGTTCAACGTTGATCTCCGCAAGTTTGGCATCAACCTCTTCTTTGACCGTGGCGAGGTTTGCATCGATCTCTTCCATCTGGCCTTGAAGTTCAGCGATCTTCTCTTGCTTGTTCTCGATCACTTTTTCCAAACGCTCGATCTCTTCATTGGCAAAAGCGACCTGCTCTTTAGCGATCTCTTCTTCAAGCTGAAGCGACTTCATCTCACGCTCTGTCTTGACATCACCGCTTTTTTTGCTGTTCTCTTCAAGTTTGGCAGAGAGTTCGGCGATATGAAGCTCATTTTTCTGTTTTTTGACCTGCTCAGCTTTTGACTCTTCCTCAAGCGTTGCGATCTCAGACGCTAAATTCTCTTTTTTAGCCAGTGCAGCTTCGTACTTGATGTTGGCTTCTTCGATCTGTGGTTCAAAGGCATCGATCTCTTTGTCGACTTTTGATAGTTCGATGAGTTGTTCTAGGTGCTTGTTCAATCTTTTTCCTTAAAATAGCGCAGTTAATGCGTACATCCCACTGCAAAAAAGTGGTAAGAAACCCCGTTTGTCGGGAATTTCTTATCTACAAATAAGTAAATGGGTTTTTTGATGATGAAATTATAACCGTTAATCCTAAATTTTTCAACTCTTCGGCCAATATCTCGCCAAAAAAGCGTTCGCTCTCAAAGTGGCCGATATCGATCATGTTGAGTCCGAGCACCTTGGCTTCCATCGCATCATGGTACTTGATGTCCCCCGTCAGGAAAAGATCGGCCTCCACTTCACCGATCATCGAAGCGCCCGAGCCGGTGCACAAGGCCACGCGCCTGATCGTTCTGTCATGCGCGACGACACTTTTGACATGCGTCAGACCAAAGGCCTCTGCCACCTCTGCACTAAAGGCTTCAAAACTCTTTTCGACCTCAAAATAGAGCAGATACTCCTCCCTGCTCTGCACCGTTTGGCCCAACACCTTCTCCGCCACATAGGCGTTGAGATGGGTCAGGTCGAAATTGGTATGCATGGCAATGTTTGCGATCTTCTTCTCGACCATTCTGACCAGCAGCTTGCTGGGATAGGTTGCGAAGTCCATCGACTTGATCCCGCTGAAGATAAGGGGGTGGTGTGTGATGATCAGCGTCCCCTCTTCAACACGCTCTATCAGCTCTTCATCCACATCGATGCTCAACACGACCGTGGAGATCTCCTGTTCATAAGCGCCGAGGATCAGACCGGAGTTGTCCCATGACGCCTGCATCTCAAAAGGCGAAAGCGTGTTTAGGACCCTGTAAATCTCTTCCAATCTCATTCATAGCTCCTTTTTCGTTTCACCCGCACCTGTACCCCGCTATTGGGCATCAGGGGATCGACATCCCTGAACTCGAACAGTTTGCTCTCTTCCAGAAGTTCGCGCAGTTTTTTGAAGCCGTAGTTTCTTGGGTCGAACTCCGGGGACTTGTTAAGCACATTCTGTCCGACCGAGCCGAGGTGCGACCAGCCTGCTTCATCCGCCGTGTCATCAACGGCATGACGCAGCGTATTCAGGATGCGTTGATCCGGTTTTTGCGTCTTCTGCACCGGTTTTTTCAATTTCGGTTCAATGCTGCCGACACTTTTACGCAGTATCTCGGTGTAGATGAACTTGTCACAGGCACTCATAAAGGCTTTGGGTGTCTTCTTCTCACCGAAACCGTAGACCTTCAGACCCGCCTCACGGATCCGACTTGCCAGCCGTGTAAAGTCACTGTCGCTCGAGACGATGCAAAAGCCGTCAAGTTTTTCGCTGTAGAGCAGGTCCATCGCATCGATGATCAGTGCCGAATCCGTCGCATTTTTACCGGTCGTATAGGCAAACTGCTGAACCGGGTTGATACCGTGTTCAAGCAGCGCACTTTTCCACCCCTTTAGCCGGCTGTCGGTCCAATCCCCGTAGATCCGTTTCACACTGGAGACACCATACTGGGCAATCTCGTCCAGCAGCCCTTCGATAATGGACGATTGGGCGTTGTCCGCATCGATCAGAACGGCTAAACGTGCCTGACTATCTGGCATTAAGCTTCTCCAGCTCTTCTTTGGCCGCCTCGAGCTCCGGTTCGATCTCCAGCGCTTTTTCATACATCAACTTCGCCTCTGCGATACGCTTCATCTCGACCAGAAGGTTGGCGTAGTTGAAGTAGGTCACCTCGTAGTCCGGGTCAAGCTCAATCGCACGCTTGTAATGTTCTTGCGCTTCATCAAAGCGGCCCATCGCTTTTAACTGGGAGGCGATGGCGAGATGCGTCACATCCTCTTCTTTAAGCGAGAGCGAGTGGTTGTAGAGTTTCAGCGCCTCTTCGTTGTTGCCCATGGCACTCAACACAAAACCTAACCGGTTGGCAAGCTCCGGGATGTCACTGTTGTGATCGTGCGCTTTTTGCAGCAGCTCTCTCGCTTCCAGCAGACGTCCTTCGTCGTAGGCTCTGTCGGCCTCTTCGACCAACGTGTCGATATTGACACGCTCTTCCAACGCTTCGTGCGCCTCATCGCTGCCTTCAGGGTCTTGCAACCCCTGCATGTGTTCATAGATCTTAAAGGCAAAAAATGCCGATGCCGCCAATAAGATAATCTGCATTATAGTCATTGATATTCCTTTTGATCTAAAAGTATACAGAGCCGAGGCTAAATCGAAAGCCACACCAAAACAAGATAACAAAAAATAACATTAAGAGCAGAGAAAATATTAGCAATTTTTGCCTAAATTCACCCCGTTGGGTGATGAATTTTTCAAAAAGATACCCTATAATTCTTATCAAGATGTAGTAATACTTAATTAATACATACAAGTGAGGAAATGTTGATGATAATACAGAAAAAAAGTAAAGTAATTGGTTTAAGTCTCATGGTAACGTTGGGGCTGGCTTCTGCCTTGGACGCAGGTGTCATTACAACGCAGCAACAAGCTGCACCGAGTGTAGCGCCAGGATTTAATGGTTGGAACCTCGATAATGTTGATGTTTTGATGACAGATGACGAGTTTAACCCGGCAGGCTTTTCTGGCACGGGTGAGTTTAATGAAACCACTGGCTCATACCCGACGATGACATACGGCGACTCTTTTGAGAGTCAGGTAAAAGATGACAGCGGTACAGTCATGGTAAAACTTCACGGCAAGAACTGGCCGGTCGGTGAACCTCCCGGCGTGAAAGTTATCACCAATTCCCCAGGTGAACCACAAAATGGGAAACCGGACAACTGTATCATGACGACATCATACCTTGACACAGGTTACTTAGATACGGGCAGTCCCAACCCTACCAACTGTAACAGCCCGTTCCAGACACACAAACGTTTCAAAGCCAACCTTCAACAAAGTCTTGTGGACGGTGCCGGTGTTGAGAGCTTCGACCTCGTCTTCAACGTTGCACCGGAAGCGGACCCGGCGATGCGCCGTTACCAGATCTTTCAAAAGATCAACAACTACACAGAAGAGAGACTTTCAGGCTATAGCGTTGAAGTCGGTTTCGGTTTCGGTGCAGGTTTTACGCGTGCCGGTTTAGCCGCTGACATCAACCTCTCGATAGGCGAAGGTGAGAACGCCGGGGATGATATCTGGTCAGAAACGGAACGTGCGACCTTCGCACACGGTCTATGGGGGCCGGAAGATAACCATTTCCCTGTGCCGGGCTTTTTCAGTCAAGCATCTGCTGGTTTTGCTGTTGCACTCGATGGCGACAAAAAAGGGGCGACTTCAACCGGTCGTCTTGATGGTGTTACACCAGGAGATTACTATACGCTCTTCGGCGAATGGCTACCAAGAAAATGGGCACCGACAGGTATCTTCCACGATTTTGATGATGACCCGACGACCGATGCGGACATCGTAGCATTCTGGGGTGATGTCGATGGTGACGGCATCTACGCCTGGACTCATGGCGGACCTGATTTTAATTTGGTCGACAACAGCACCCTCGAAACGTGGGCGGCAGACCGTCTGTACAATGTCGGCCTCATCGAAGATGTCCTTAACCTCGGTCTGAACTATATCGTCAACATCGGCGACGTGACAACATTTGATGACTTCAATGCCACGGGTGATGAGACGGCAACGTTTACGATTCGTATCACACCGGTCAAAGGAACAACCGGAACAGAGCCGGGCTGGATCACGAATCCACCGATTCTCGGTACGGCGGGAAGCCAGGGTTCAGTTTCTATCGGTGGCGATCCGTTTGCACCGGGAGATGTGTTAACCATTATCGTCCAGGATGGTGATCTCAACGAAGACAACACGACTATTGAAACGGTAGAGATCAATGTGACCAATACGCTCGGTGAGACAGAGATGGTGACATTGACAGAGATCGCGCAGACATCAGGGTACTTCAGAGGTACACTCGCCACCAACAATTCAGACGTGGCAGGTACAGATAACGACGGTGTTCTGAACGTAACGAACGGCACACTGGTCACAGCAACCTATAATGATGCTGATGACGGTACTGGAAGCCCTGCCGTTGTAATGGACACAGCACTGGCACAAACACCGGTTACACCACCGCCAAGTGACAACGACACCGCAGACGGTTTTTCAACGATGGACAATGTCAGTCTTTTCGCCATGATCTTCGGATTCCTTGCCATAGGCGGTTTCATCGCACGTAAACGACTCGCCAAGTAAACCCGGTATTGGCATCATGCCCAGACAGACTGTCTGGGCGTGGTCAAATCCTTCCTTTCCAAGCCCTCTTTTTTACCACATCTGCTTATAGATCACTAACGCTCTTCTCCTATAATTTCATTATCTCAATAATACAAAGGTTATAAGATGAAAACAAATACAAATCAACGTAGAGATTTTTTGAGACTATTGGGTCTCGGCGCCATTTCAACAGCTTCGGCAGCATTTGCAAGTGGTGGTGGCCGTAACAAACAAACGGTCGAACTGACCGAAGAGCAGAAAGACACGCTTTTCTTCATCTTTCAGGAAGAGAAAGTGGCAAGGGATGTTTATATCACCCTGGGCGAGCTCTATCCGGAGGAGGCGACATTTGCCGATATCCAGCTTTCAGAGCAGGAGCATATTTTGTCGGCACAGGTTCTGTGTGAACGTTACGGCATCGATACCTCTGGTGTCAACCTCTCGCTGGAAGAGGAGTATGTGGGGCAATTCGAGCTGCTGGCGATGCAAGAGCTTTATAACAACTGCATCGGCCTCGGTTCCGTTTCACTGCTCGAAGCGCTTAAAGTCGGCGAATTGATCGAGTTGACCGATATTGATGATCTTGAAGAGGCTGCCGAAGGGATGCCGTCAGATGTTGTCAATGTCTACGACAACTTGAAAGCAGGAAGCCTGGAACACTTGGCCGCATTCCAAACAGCGATCGCCAGAGCGTCATAAACGGTACATAATAGAACGAGGAGAAGACCATGAACATGCTAATGATCAACACCCCTGTGAAAGAGAAGCTGACACTCGCTCTCCTCGCCTACTACGAGACACTTAAACGAGGAGATCTGCAGGCACAGTCTACTCTGATGACAAAAGAGTCGTATCTCCTTACTTTGGAAGCATTGGGGTTTAAACGTGCTTTCAAAGATCCCGAATTCAAAGCCCTTCTAAAAAAAATCAGCGATGATGAAAAGGCACTGCACACAGTTGAGACAATACTCTCAAATGATTTGGCTGCCGAAGCAAGAGAACATGACATAGCACTTCTCTCATTTGATCCGAAAGGGTCTGACCGCGTGACCGTCCGTTACACGGAAGACGGGCACCCTAAAAAACTCTATTTCTCATCGCTCTTTGGAGAGTGGAAGATCGACTATAAAGCCGGCCGCCCTAGAAGCTAACGGCTTATTTAAGGGTTAAGATATGCTGCGCCAAAGCCGCGGCATCGTCCGCATTCACATCTTTTAATTTCGCCTGGTGCATCGCGAGGTAACGTGACGAGACGTTGCTTGTTCCATCCAGAAACGCTCGGATACTTGCCGTTATCTGCTCCTCACTTAAGGTGTTAAGCTTAGGGGAGGTCTTCAACGCAACCTTTTCCCCTTTTTTGCCATGGCACATTGCACACTTTTTATACGCGGATGTGCCGTCGAAAGCGGAAAGCACCATGGTACCCATAACCAGTAAAACAACAGCCTTTTTCATCTCTGTCCCCTCTATATATCTTAACATTTCCCTATTCTAGAACAGACTTGCTTAAAATAGATATTAATTAAAAATCTTCAAAACAATTAAAAAATCACCCGTTAGTAGGATGCATTTTTTATTTTTGTTGACTACAATAGTGTCATATAAAAAGGAGTCTTTGTGAAGCAACTACATCGTTTTATCCTGCTTTTATGCTGTTTGCTCTTATTCGGCTTTTTGGATAATGCTCAAGCTGTTCCCGGGTTTGCACGACAGACCGGACTTGAGTGCATGATGTGTCATGCCCAAAACCAGACCAAGCTGAACCGTTTTGGACGCGAGTTCGCCCGTTCCGCCTATACGTTGAGCACAGAGTCCGGTGCACAATCCCTTATCGACGGCGAAGCGATTGGCCTCGGAATTCCGTCCGTGTTAAACATGTCATTGATGCTAAAAGGCAGGGTTGACAAAAGTGACGGGGCCATCAACGGAAAAGGCCAGGTGCTTGCCTCAAAAGTTGATGGCGAGCAGATCGACAGCAACCGCGGTATCTATGAGTTCTTCAAAACCTCAACACTCAATGTCGCAGGACGCGTCGCCAACAATGTCGGTACGATCATTGAGTTCAGAGAGAAAGAGGGCAAAGCGATCTTCGGCGGCAAGATCGCAACGGCTTTTGAAGCTGGCAGCGGCTATAGCGGTCTTGCAGTCTATTCGACAAACAACTATGGTCCGTTCAGCGGGATCGAAAGTTACAACACCGGTCTCTACAAGCCCCTGCGCCAGTTCGAAAATCACAAATTGACCAATGCCGCCCAGGCATCCGATCTTGGAAGCGGACCGGCTACCGGCCTGCAGCTCTACTATGGAGGAGAGCTGCTCTTTGTGACGCTGGGTGCCTATGTACCGGTACATAACAATGACGGTATCGATATCGGCGACAGCATGATCCCTTTTGCCAGAATCGCGTATGAACAGCCTGTCGGTGACCTGACACTCATCGTAGGCGCTTTCGGTATCAACGGGACTTCTACAGCCAGCAACACCACCTTTTATCCACTGCTCTCCGGGCTGGTTCCCGATGCCCTTGTCAGTGTCAAAAAAGAGGCCTACGGTTTCGACCTACAGCTCGAAGGTGTGATTTTGGACCTTGACACGCTCATGACCTTTGTAGCCGTGCCAAAAAACAAAACGACACTGAGCGATCCCTCCCTAATGGTCTATGAACCGACAAAACCGTCCATCGCCGTCTACGGGGAACCTGAAGATGCTGAGATGGCAGCGTACTCTGTCGACCTCTCCATTCACCCGTGGCCGGCCTTAGGTTTTAAAATGGCCTATCTCACCGTAGACGACAGCGGCCCGCACACCTATGAACTCGACAAGATCGATGTCAAGGATAAAGATGCGATCACACTCGGGTTTGACTATTCATTCCGTCAAAACGTCCTGCTGACCATGGAGTACTCGATGATCAATGCAAAAAAAGAGGGGATTGACAACTACAGCGATCTCTTAACTGTTCTAACTATCTCATTTTAATTGGAGTGTATAATGAAAAAAATGACTAAAAACGTACTTTTACTCTCGACAGTCCTGCTGGTAGCCCTGGTAGAGTCTGCTAACGCACAGCCCGGATTTTCACGCCAGACGGGGAAAGAGTGTAGCGCATGTCACATCCAGAACATGCCGAAACTCAACAGCTACGGCCGCCACTTTGCCCGTTCGGGGTATACGCTTTATGATACGGAAAATGAGCTGCAGTCCGCAATAGAGGGCTCTGACATGCCATTGAGTCTGCCGGGCGTATTAAATGCTTCGGCTGTTTTGAAAGCACGCTATAGCAAGGTCGAATCCGTGCGTGGTGAAGTCAATGTCCTCAACGGTACCGGCCTCTATTTCGGTGGGCGGTTTGCCGAAAACATAGGGGGTCTTGTTGCATTGACAGGCGATCCGTCAGAGGATCGCGATGTTGTCTTCGCAGCAAAGGCGATACTCTCTTTTGCGTCTTTCAACGGCTACAGCGGTCTTTCGCTCTACTCAACGCAGTCGAACGGGATCTTCACCGGTATGGAGAACTATAACACCGGTCTCTACGCGCCGCTGAAACAGTTTGAGTTTGCAAACGTTACCAACGCCGCACAGGCGACTGCCCTGGGCCGCGGCCCGGCAACCGGTCTTCAGGCCTATTACGGTGATGACCATTTGCTGATGACCCTCGGGGCGGCTATCCCGTCACAAAACAGTGAGGGGATCGATGCCGGCGGCAGCCTTCTTCCTTTCGGCCGTATCGCTTATGCTCAGCCGTTCGGCGGGTGGGACCTTATGCTCGGTGCATACGGTTTCTCCGGTGATGTCAAAGCAAGCAACCTCACTCTTGACGGTGGCGCGATAGACCGTAGTGCTGAGCTCGTGACCGTGCATAAAGAGGGGTACGGACTGGACTTTGAAGCGTCAGGATCGATCGCCGGTATGGCGGCCATGACGACGATCAACATCGTACTCAAAAACACTGTTTCAACAGACCTCAATGTCAGCAGTGACAACCTGCAGCAGACCGACAACCAGGCCGCATCGATAGAGTTCCAGATCAACCCCGTCACACCGCTCGGTATCAAGGTCGCCTACCTGAGCTACCAAAGCAATGATACAAAAGAGGGGTTGGCGTTTGTCCGGGCCTACGATTTCAATGCCCCTTCGGTCGGGGTAAACTACCTCTTCCGCCAGAACGTCAATATCGACCTTCAATACACCTACAACGATACGCAGGCAGCCGATATGGGCGATTTTTATGAGTTTTACCTCTCTGCGGTCATCGCTTTCTAATGCCATTGGGAGCAAGCCTCCCTCCTGCTAGCACTCTGCTAACTCTCTCTATGTTATAATCTATATAACTTCAGACAAAGGGTTTAACAATGAACAAGCTTCTACTTACCGTATCGGCGGGAGTGCTTCTGACGATCAGTGCACAAGGTGCAGATAATCTTTCGACGCAACTCAAACAAAAATCCGCGACCCAGCAAAAACTAGGGACAGGCGGCGGTGGCCAAGGCAAAAAACAGATCAAGCATCAATACCAATACCAGAACCAATATAAATACCAAGGTACAAATGGTCAAGGCAGCGGACAAGGTGCCGGCAGTGGCACACCCCAGGGTTCCGGACAGGGCTATGGCGCGGGCAAAGGTCAAGGTAGCGGACAGGGCCAAGGTTACGGTAAAGGCCAAGGTAGTGCTCAAGGCTATGGCGCTGGCAAGGGCCAAGGCGGCGGCAAAGGCAAAGCCGGATCAGGCGGCGGCCGCAACGGCGGTGGCGGCGGCAAAGGCCGTTAAGCAAACATCTTCAGTCAGGAACACCCCTGACATCCAACCTTCCGCTGTTTAATAAATGACCGTTAGTTTATTATGCAGCTCTATTTTTGAACTGACGCCGTATTTGCTGAATATATTTTTCATATGCGTCTTCACCGTATTGATAGAGATGGTCATCTCTTGCGCAATCTCTTTATGTGACTTGCCCTGCAGGACGAGTTGTGTAACCTCTTTCTCTTTTCCCGTCAACCGTTTCATCCTCTCATCAATCTGGACACATCTGGCACGAAGAATATGCCTGTCTTCATCATAGAGAAGGCGGGTGAGAAGTTCAAATATCTCGGTCAGAGGCGAAATATTCATACGCTTCTCCTTTTTATCTGTAAAGAGGTAGATGATCATACCGATCCGTCTTCCGGCTTTGTTGCGTATGGGCGACAGAAGCGCATGGTCAAATCCAAGCTCCTTCTCGAATTCGGCTGTTTTTTTCTTCGAGAGATTGCCATCGAATATATGATGCAGACTTTCGACCACAACCTGGGTTTGTGCGTTTGTAAAATGTGAGTTGCACTGCTGAAGAAACCTATCAAACTCCAGATGTTTGGCCGAAAGTTTATACTTGCTTATCAGGGAGAGGAACCTGAACTTCTCTTCCAGGATCAGCTCAATATCGGCCCCACCCTCATTCTCTATACAGACGGCAATAACATTGGCGCCGCTCTCTTCCAAAAAAAACGGGGTCTCCTGACGTAAAATTGTTTTGAGACTATACCCTTCGATAATAGCGGACTGCAAGGAGATGATTTTTTGCAGAAGTGTTGTATCAGTAATCGTCATCGTACATACTTTATTTAGAAATTAGATCATATATCATAACGGTTTCAGGCAAATATAACATTAAAAAGTGGTAGTATATGCGCTAGTTCGTGCCAAGGTTTTATCCCTCAATAGGAAGGAGCGTCTCTGTATGTTGTGGTTTGTGCTGCGTTATGCGATCTGGTCTCTGCTGCTTTTCGCACTTGTCTTTTTTGAAACGTACTCGCCGTTCTACTTTATCAACGTATTTCTGACCGATGCGACCATCTATATCACCGGGCTCTGGATAGCGTTCATGGAGATTCCCGTCACACTTTCGGGCAACAGCATGCTCTTCGAACACGGCATGCATCTTTTGATCCTGAACGAGTGCAACGGTCTCACCCCTCTGCTGCTCTATCTCGCGGCTATCCTGGCCTATCCGACCCGCTACCGGATCAAGATCAAATGGTTTGTTGGCGGCACGATCGTGTTGTTGACGCTCAACATGGTGCGTATCGTCCTGATCACGCTGCTCGTCATCGACCACCCTGACAGTTTTGAGTTCGCGCACAATGTTGTCGGCCGCTACGCTATCGGTGCTGTAACGCTCTACCTCTTTTACTTCTTTACCACACATGTCACGACATGTGTCCCTTACGGCATTATCCTCAATGGGAATAACTGCCACAGCAAGCCTTCTCTGAAAAAATAGCATCCCTTATCAAGCCCTGAAACAGGCGCTTTGCACCATTATGCTATAATCATCAAAACTAATATCTATAATGAGCGAAACGTGATCAATTTAAAAGACCCAAAATACTATAACAACCGTGAGATTTCATGGCTTCAATTTAATACCCGTGTCCTTAAGCAGGCGCAGGATGAATCGCAACCACTGCTAGAACGCCTGAAGTTTCTGGCGATCTACGGTACCAATCTTGACGAGTTCTATATGATCCGTGTTGCGGGCCTTAAAAAACTCTTCTCTGCCGGCGTGATGGTCTCCGGTGCCGACCGTCTGACCCCGATGCAGCAGCTGCGCGAGATCCGCAAGTACCTGCACCAGGAGCTCCAGGTCGTCGAGTATACCCTCTCCGAGATCTTTAAAAAACTGGAAAAAGAGGGCATCTTTGTCCGCTCGTTCAGTGAGGTCAACCAGCAACAGAAGTATCAGCTCAACCGCTACTTTACGGAACAGATCTACCCGGTTATCGTTCCCATCGCTGTCGATGCGACCCACCCCTTCCCGCATCTGAACAACCTCAGCTTCGGTCTGATCGTCAAACTCAAAGACCTGGACAATCAAGAGGTGGAACGAAACGGGATCGTCCGTATCCCGCGTGTACTGCCCCGTTTTATCGAGCTTGAAAACGGTATCTATGTCCCTATAGAGAGTGTCGTTGCCGAACATATCAGTGACCTCTTCCCGGGGTATACCCTGCAGAACCATGTCCCTTTCCGTGTCACCCGCAATGCCGATATTACCATCGAAGAGGAAGAGGCTGATGACTTTATGGAGATCCTTGAAGAGGGTCTGCGTCTTCGTAAAAAAGGGGAGCTGGTCCGTCTGGAGTTGGGTCAGGAGAGCAATCCGGACCTGCTGAACTTTTTTAACCGCCATACCAATATTTATAAAGATGACATCTACCGTTTCTCGAGCATTCTCAACCTAGGCAGCCTGTGGCAGATCGTGGGCAGTAAAGACTTTGCACACCTGACAACACCGCCTTTTAAACCGCGTCTCTTGCCGCCGTTTGACAGCAACGAGAACATCTTCTCCATCCTTGATAAACAGGATGCCCTGTTGTATCACCCTTATGAGAGTTTTGAGCCGGTCGTCAAACTTATCCAGACCGCCGCCAAGGACCCCGACGTCGTCTCCATCAAAATGACCCTTTACCGTTCAGGCACCAACTCGCCTATTGTCAATGCTCTGATGCAGGCCGCCGAAATGGGTAAACAGGTTACGACGATGGTCGAGCTCAAAGCCCGTTTTGATGAGGAGAACAATCTTATCTGGGCAAAGGCCCTCGAAAATGCCGGCGCCCATGTTATCTACGGGATCCCCGGCTTTAAAGTCCACGCAAAGGCGACCCTGATCACTAGACGCGTTGATAACGGTCTCAAACAGTATGCCCACCTGGCAACCGGAAACTACAACCCGCAGACCGCCAAAATCTACACCGACACCTCGTACATGACCAGTAACGTAGAGATCACAAACGACCTGACCCGTTTTTTCCATTTTCTGACCGGCTTCAGCAAAAAAGGGAAGCTGAACAAGCTCTACATGTCACCGACGCAGATCAAACCGAAGATCCTCTCGATGATCCAGAACGAAGCAAAAAAAGGGAGTGAAGGCCAGATCATCGCCAAGGTCAACTCACTGGTTGACGAAGATGTTATCCGGGGGCTCTACAAGGCATCGCAGGCAGGCGTCAAAATCGAGCTCATTGTTCGCGGGATCTGCTGTCTTAAACCGGGCATAGCCGGTGTCAGTGACAACATCCGTGTTACCTCCGTCATCGGAAAATACCTTGAACATGCCCGGGTCTTCTATTTTAAACACGCGACACCGAAGCTCTTCATCTCAAGTGCAGACTGGATGCCGCGTAACCTCGTCCGACGTATTGAGCTCTTAAGCGGGATAGACGACAGTGCCAGTGCCGATAAACTGCTCAACATGTTGCAGCTTCAGGTCTCAGACAATGTACTCGCCCATGAGCTGCAGAGTGATGGCAGCTACCACAGAGTCAAAAGCGAGAAGAGCAAGATCATCAACAACCAGAAACTCTTTGAAAGCCACGCCAACAAGGTCTATAAGTCAATCAAAAAAGAGACGCCGAACTATGTTCAAAACCTGGCGACACGACTGTTTAAAGAGAGCTAGAGCGCAACGTAAAGGATCGACATGATTTACCCCTATAAAGAGTGGGCACCGCAGCTAGGTGCCAACAGCTGGATCGCACCCTCGGCCGATGTTGTCGGAAACGTCACGATGGGCGAAGAGTGCTCCATCTGGTTCGGCTGCGTCGTTCGCGGCGACGTCCACTACATCACCATCGGCGATCGTACCAATATCCAGGATTTGAGTATGATCCACGTCACCCACTACAAAAAAGCGGACATGAGCGACGGCAACCCGACGATCATCGGTTCCGATGTCACCATCGGCCACCGGGTGATGATGCACGGCTGCACGATCGAGGATGCCTGCCTTATCGGCATGAGCGCGACCATTCTCGACGGTGCCGTCATCGGCAAAGAATCGATCGTCGGTGCCGGTTCCCTGGTCACCAAGAACAAAGTCTTTCCCCCGCGTTCACTCATCATGGGGACGCCTGCCAAAGTCGTGCGGACACTTGATGATGACGAGGTAAAAGAGCTCTATGCGTCGGCGGCACGTTACGTCGAGTTTAAAAAAGAGTATATAGACATCTAGGGATGGATATCTTTCTACTGACGGACATTATCGGGATCATGGCCTTTAGTCTCAGTGGTTTTTTAGTGGGTGTCCGTAACAGGCTGGACCTTTTGGGTGTCGTTATCGCTGCATCGCTTACCGCATTGGGCGGGGGTATCATACGCGATGCCCTTCTTCAGCGCACGCCTTTCGCCTTTAGCGAATACTATCCGGCTATCACGCTGCTTGTAACGATCATCATCGCCTTCTCGTTTCGCTCCCTGCGTTCAGAGACGATCGAACACAGATGGCTCTTTGTCGTCAGCGACACCGTCGGCCTCGTCGCCTTCAGCATCACAGGAGCACTGCTCGCCATCCATGCAGACTTTAATGTCTTCGGCGTACTGATACTCAGCTTCCTGACCGCTGTCGGCGGCGGGGTGACACGCGACATTATGATCAACCAGGTCCCTGCAGTACTTGTCAGTGACTTCTACGGGTCTATTGCCGTCATGGTGGCATTGCTGCTCTCGGGGGTCAACGCTCTCGGTCTCATGTCAGGTATCGCCGTTTTGAGTGTCGGGATCATCGGCGTTATCATCCGCCTCGTAGCCTATAAACAGCAGTGGCACCTGCCAAAGATCAGTTAAAAGATTGCGCAGTACCTCTACAAAAAGCAGTCGGCTAAACGTTTCAGATTGGGTGTGAGTTGTGGTCAACTAAGACCGAAGGTGCACTGCAGTGCGTCGAGTGTCTAAGTTGGGCGCAAATCGCGCCGAAGCTGGAACTTTTAGGTACGGTAGTCGGCGTTGATTTTGATGTACTCGTTGCCGAGATCGCAGCCATAGGCTCTGAAACTGCCCCCGCCGATACCCAGGTCAACATTGATGGTAAAGGCGTCACGCTTCATGATCTCGGCCGCTCTGACCTCCACCTCATCGTTAAAGAGATTGTCGCCCTCTTTAAACAGAAGAACATCTTCGTAAGCGATCGTCAGCTTCTCTTCATCACATACCGCGCCGCTGGCACCTACCGACATGGCGATACGGCCCCAGTTCGGATCTTCGCCGAACAGTGCTGTTTTGATCAAAAGTGAATTGGACAGGGTCTTGGCCACCTTCTCGGCTTCCGCGTTGCTGTAGGCCCCTGTGACATGATAGGTCACAAGTTTCGTCGCCCCCTCGCCGTCACGGACCAGCTCTTTGGCCAGAAAATCCATGACCGTAAACAGCGCCTCTTCGAAAGCGTCGTCATCATGGCAGACGGCACGTCCGTTGGACATCAGGAACACCGTATCGTTGGTCGACGTATCGCCATCGACACTGGCCGCATTGAATGTTTTGGCGTTGACACGCTCCAGGATCTC
>JBFFKK010000037.1:0-26433 GCA_041555445.1 Sulfurimonadaceae bacterium | reverse complement strand
GCTGGATAGAGCAACGCCCTTCTAAGGCGTAGGTCAAAGGTTCGAATCCTTTAGGGCGTACCACTTGTTAAGATTATGCGGACGTGGTGGAATTGGTAGACACGCCAGACTTAGGATCTGGTGCCTTACGGTGTGGAGGTTCAAGTCCTCTCGTCCGCACCATTTAAGTGTCGCGGAATAGAGCAGCTCGGTAGCTCGTCGGGCTCATAACCCGAAGGTCACAGGTTCAAATCCTGTTTCCGCAACCAAATTACAAAAACAACTTTCATAAATATTGGGGTATCGCCAAGCGGTAAGGCCTCGGTTTTTGGTACCGATATTCGGGGGTTCGAATCCCTCTACCCCATCCACCCTTCATTATCTGACTTCATAACACAAACACATTATTGATATACTGTTGACTTTACCCTTTTCATCATTTTTCTGTGGAGTACTGTTTGAGACAACTTATATGCGCTCTCTTTATAATCGTGTCCGCTGCATCACGCTGTGCCGCGGACACACTTCCGGATGAAATCGTCTTCTCCTATGAGGGAAACAGCACTGCTGACAATAACCAAACAACGGCACCTGACGGCAATATCACTGTCAGAAACTGGTTCTACTACCGCAACTTCCTGCAGGCCTACGAACACTATTTTTTAACCAACCTTGATGCGACCTATCTCTATGGCACCGATGCTGTCATCGTTGTCGGCTCCGGGATCGATTACACCCTCTATCATCTGCTGACCAGCTATGGACCCGGCCAACGCCGCGCCGATGCCAATGTGACGCAGAAAAAAGAAGGGCCTAAAAAAGCCGAAAGAAATTTTTTTAAAGACGGTTTTTCCAATGAGAACAGTGAAAAACTGGAACAGTACCTCCTGACACAGACTGGTAAATTAGAGCTGCCCGAACAGCTCTATTCACCCGACAAACGCAGAGGGGAGCAGACCTATCTTATATCGGAGTGGTTTAGTGACAAGAACATTGACGATACATTTTTGGACAGGACCAACCGGAGCTATGTACGCCTGCGCGGCGGCTATGCCTATAACCATCGGGGCAGTGATGAGTATATCTACAGTATCGCAGCCCGTGTGAGCATTCCCAGAACACAGGAGAAATTCGATCTGATCATCGGTGATGACACTAAAAACAGTTCCGACCTCTCGCTCGAGGGGACCGAAGCAGAGCGCGACAACAGTGTCGCATTGGGAATGAACAACCTTCTTGACCTGACCGATCCGGTCAAGACCAGAATCCGCCTTGGTTTTGCCGGTATCACCAACCCTTACGCCAAAATCGCCTTCAGCTATGAAGCCCTTGTCAGTCAATGGCTGATCCTGCCGAATCAGACATTCAGATACTCGGCCGAAGATGCGTTTGAGGAGTGGACGAACATAGAGTTCAAGCGTAAGATTATAGATCAGATGATCTTCTCATTGCTGACACAACGCTCAACGATCACCGGTACCGATGGTATGCACTATTTTGTGCAGCCGACACTCAGTTTTACCTTGGGCAAATACGGCAACTTTACGCCCTATCTTGGCATGTACGGACGGACCAGGGCGCAGCCGGAAACGCTAGACGGATACATACCGAAACGGGGCGTATACCGCTACGCTGTCGGCTTGAACTGGAGCAAGCAGGCGAAACGGAAATATATTGTCTATCGACTGCAGCCTATCGTCTCATATGATGATCAGTATGCCTTCAAGGCAAATTACTATCTTAAAGCGTTGCTGGAGTTTTATTTCGGACTTCGGGATTGAACAGTCAATCGAAAAAGAGGTTTTTTACGTTAAAGAGGGGAGAAAGATGTCCGTCCGGGTAAATGAAAGAAACCCGGCCAAACTTTGAACTTAAGGAGTGTGTAAAAATGAAAAACTCAACAATCTCAATCATTGAGGTAGTAAAAGTATAGGCTATCTACACTAACGGATTGTAAACATTTACTGCCCGTTAACCAAGTCTTTCGGTGCTATAATGGCGTTATGAGATGGCGAGAGATAAAACAGAAAAAAAACAGTACTACGTTGACAGAGAGCCCTAACGTGCGTTACGCAGGTTTTTGGAGCCGTACCCTCTCCTTTATTACCGATATTTTTATGATCGGTATCCCTATCACCCTGATCATTATGATCTTTTTCGGTTATGAGCAGATGCAGACCGCCGGTTTCAGCGATGCGTTGATGCAGACACAAAAAGCGCAGGAACAGGCCCCCGATCCGTTGGCCTCTGTTGTCCAGTTTACCCTTTTTATCACCGCCTTTGTCCTCTTCTGGAAAATACCGAAACAGACGCCGGGAATGAAGATGGCCGGCATCGAGATCGTCGATGCCGGTACGTTTGAAGCTGCCTCTTACCTGCAGCTTATCGTCCGGTTTTTGAGTTACCCTCTCTCCCTGTTCTTCTTCGGTTACCTCTGGGGGCTTGTGCGGCGCGACAAACGCATGTTGCACGACCTCATCAGCCATACGGCTATCATCTACCGATCCGCCTAAAGCACCATGGCTGCACTGATCGCCCTCTTCTACTTCTTCTACTTTGCCATCGTGGCGATCTATGTCATCTTTATGCCCAAAGTGCTCCACATGGTCGGGTACACCCCTTCCGAAATAGGCATCATCTTTGCAGCCGGCCCGCTTGTGCGTTTCGGGCTCCCGTTTCTCTTTTTGAAGGGTATCAAACTTGACCTGACGACGTTTAACAGTGCACTTCTCCTGCTCTTGCTTGCTGGCCTCTCGTTTTTTATGACGCTGGAGAGCTTTTGGCCGCTGCTCTTGAGTAATGTCGCGATGGGTATCGGCATGAGCCTCATCCTGCCCTATGTCGAAGTGATCGCCCTTTCGCTTATCGGCAAAGAGTCCTACGGGAAAGTCCGTCTTTTTGGCTCCATCGGGTTTATACTGGTTGCCCTCGTCCTGGTGAAGTTTTTGGACATTCCGACAACGGCGCTTCTCTTTCTGCTTGTCGTGATCGCCGCCACCGTCTTCTTTGGCTATAGTATTGCCCACCTTGACAACAAGAAGGTGGTTGCGCCCGAAAGCATTGAAGGCAAACATCTCAACCTCTTCGCCCACTGGCCGCTCTGGCTTGGCCTGACGCTCATGCAGGTCAGCTTCGGCCCCTTTTACAACTTCTTTACCATCTACGAGACGGCACACGGTATCTCGCTGGAGACGACGATCTACCTCTGGAGTTTCGGGGTCATCGCCGAGATCATCCTCTTCTATTTTCAAGGGCCGCTGCTCAAACGAAATCTGCTGAAACTTCTGGAGTTCTCTCTGCTCGTCACCGTCATACGATGGCTTCTGAGCTATCTCTTCCCGGAAAATCTGACCGTGCTCTTTTTCGCACAAAGCCTGCATGCGTTCAGCTTTGCACTCTTTCACACGGCCGCGATCAGCTACCTTTACGAGCTTTATACGGAACGCAAACTGGCGCAGCAGTTTTTCTTCGGGATCTCGTACGGGCTGGGCGGATTTATCGGGGCGGTCACTGCCGGCTACATCTATGAGCTGTGGCCGTCGATGCTTTTCCTGTACGCCGCTTTTGTTGCCGGGGCAGCTTTCTTATCGATCCGCTTTAGCGCCAAATTTCCAGCCCAATGACGTTGTCTGCTGAAGATCGCTCTTCTCGACACCGACAGCGGGTCTGCTGTCGTGCTTATGCAAGAGGGTCATCTTAATATACATCGAGCCGTACACATAGATGAAAAGCGATGCGCTGTTGCTGATGTAATAGTCTTGCCAGTCATCTGCCTTGGGTTGAAAATAACTCGAAGCACTAAAACGCGCATCGGCTCCAAGCTTTTTTGTATAATTGAGATAACTGCTGACCCGGGTATTATGTTCTCTAGGATCATCCACTGTCGTATACCTTAGGTATTCGTAATAGCCGCCCAGGCCAAAATAGATACGGCCAAACGCCTCACTTTCATAGAAACGCCACCGAATACTCGCACCGCTCAACAACCTTCGCTGAATATGGCGGAAATCGTCCCCCTCGTTCTGGGCATAAATTTCCCAGTTCAAAGCCGGTGAATAGAGGGTGTGCAAAAACCGGTAATGGGCATACGCTTTATTCTCATTTTCGACACCTGAGGCCTGCCCGTACGCATAGGAAAAGTCGAGCCAGGTCACGTAAGAGCGGTTATTGTCATATGAGAAGAGTCCGCCCATGTTGTATTCATCTTTATCGGTATTGCCGCGCTGCGTGTTGACAGCAAGCTGCACACCTCCCGACAGGCCGGGCCGCAGGCCGACCTCGTTCGGAGCGATCTCAACAACCGCAAAAAGGAGGTTCGAAAAAAGGGGAAAAAAGAGTAAAAGGTATTTCAACGTAGCTCCCGCCCAATGTAAATTGCGCGGCATTATAACAGCTTAAGCTGTACGAAACTTGAGGATTTTCCTGCTAAAAGTCGGCTATCAAAGAGGCCAGAAAAACACGGTCGGTATGCGAGCGGACATTCTCGGCTATTTTATTCGTATAGTCCACCGTGTAACTGACACCCATGGAGAAGACACTGTTGATCTTGCTCTCCAAAGCCGTTTTGGACTTGCCGAAGTAATTACGGGAATCATCAAATTCGTTTCGATACATCAGGTACTGGATGAACTTCGAATTCGCGGTGAACTTGAAAATGTAATCCATGGAGGCCTGATAGGCGGCATAGGAGTGCAGTGTCTTCGTTGAACCGGCTTCATACGGTTCACGATGTTCATCCCATGCCCACATGATGTTACCCTGAAGCTTCAGGTCATGACTGTCGTTTTTAAACGCAGTCCAGATCGCACCCGGTCCGGTATATGCCTGATATTTATAGGATGAGAACGCATCCCCTTTGGCTCCGGCAATGTAGTTGAACGCGATGCTCTTATTAAAGTTGTAGTCGTAGTTCGCCTCGGCATCCCAGCGGTTTTTGGTCGCGACCGTGTCAACGTAACTGCCGTTCTCATCAAAATTGTCATTTTCCGAATAGAGTACGTTCGCCTCAAAGCGGATGGCATTTTGATAGAACGGGTACTTAAACTTCAGTTTTCCGGCAATATCCTGCGACTCGGTATTTCCCGCCGTATTGGCATAGCTCACTTCAGCATGCGCGGCAAAGTTCTCTTCTTCCCCTGCCAGAAGCGCGGTTAACAATCCCGCAATAAAAAGCATTCCTACTGTTTTTTTCATCACTTACTCTCCTTCTCCATATGGATGTCCATCTGCGGATACGGAATGGTGATATCCGCCCCGTCAAGCGCGTACTTGATCTCTTCAATAAGTTCAAAGTACGCTGTCCAGTAATCGGCAGATGCCACCCATGCACGTACCGTGAAGTTGACACTGCTGTCGCCCAGCTCTTTGACCGCGACAAGCGGCTCCGGGTCTGCTAACGTATGTGCACTCCTCTCGATAACACCGTACATCACCTCTTTGGCCTTTTTGATGTCGTCATCATAAGAGATCCCGACCGTATGATCGACACGGCGCACCGCTTTGGACGAGAAGTTGGTGATGTTTCCCGCTGTGATTGCCGAGTTCGGCACCACGATCAGACGGTTATCGACCGGGCTGATCGTGGTGGTAAAGAGGCTGATGCGGTCGACCGTTCCCTCTGCACCCCCGGCATTGATATAGTCACCGACCTTAAACGGGCGGAAGACCAGAATAACCACGGCAGAACCGATATTGGAAAGCGTATCTTTCAGTGCCAGACCGATAGCCAGACCCGCGGCACCGAGTATCGCCATAAACGAGGTCGTCTGGATACCGATGTTGCTGATAGCCGCCAACAAGACAACCGCCATCAGGCCGTAATAAATAACACTTGTCACGAAATCGGTCAAGGTCGCATCCACCTTCTGATGGGTCATCGCCTTGTCGGTCAGGTTGCGAAGTGAGGACGCGACCAATTTTCCAATGAAAAAGATGAGAATCGCACCAATGATCTTTAGACCATACTCGGCACCGTATTGGATTGCCAGATCATAATACTTGTTGACGTCCAGATGGACACCCAACTGCTCACCAACCTCATTTATATCATTTACACCTGCCATCATACACTCCTTCTGCAATTATATGCGTGTACTAAAATTATAGCCAAGAGCGCTTTTTATCTCTTTACTCTTATGTCAGGCGTTCGCCGCGCATCCTCTCCAAGCGGAGAGCCAGACGTTCATAATAGGGGGTGTTGCAGGAGCTGAAACATGCCAGCAGAGGCCGATATTTTTCATAATTACCCCAGACCCTTGCCGCGGGATCCGGCCGGCCGCGCTTGGTCAACTCGAACGAGACGGCGGCATTGATGAAGCCTTTGAGCAGTTTGATCTCGAGGTCATCCTCGTACCGTCGGGGGAACCAGATCTCTTCGAGCGCTTCGTGCGCATCGTAAAAACGTTCTTCGTCCAGACAGACCGAAAACCGGTCCAGATGGAGCGTATAGTCGCTACTCATCATTTCCCTTCGGCAACTCGCATGCGGCGGGTCTGTCGGGAAGCAGCTGCATGTTTTTACGCCAGTATCCTCGCCCGCCCCGCAGCGAAACACAGTGGTATTTCGGGAACTTCTTGCGGTATTCGTTCAAGCGGTCTTTCGATGCTTTTCCCGTGTCGCAGTAGAAGACGAAGACGGAACCTTCGGGCTCCTGCTGAAGCTCGTGCGGGTTATAGACAACCGTCTCCGCCTTTTCGATCGGGGAGAGGATCGTGTCGATCAAAAGCACTTTGACGCCCTCTTTTTCAAGACGCTCTTTTTCACGCAAATACTGCTCTTGTGTCCACTCATCGGGAAATGTCTGCATTATTCTACTCATCTGTTATTTTTAGGAAATTTTAACAAAGCTTTTTGCTATTGCCACTGTAATTTTAATTTATGCAAAAAACTTCAGTTCAGGCCCCTTCTGTATCCTTTTTGCGCTATTATTTCTTTATGTCTAAAAAGAAAAAATTTATAAAGCTCAACCAGACCATTCGCCACTATTTCGGCGAAGACGGTTTTGATGCAGGCATTGAACGTGTGGACGAAGCGACACTAATCGACCTTGCATACGCCATCGGTCTCGTACCTGAAAACTACTCCAAAAAATCACTCGTCCGTATCTACCGTACCCTGTGGTCTGAGGCGGATATCGAGCTGCGCCGCCATATCGTCGACTTTTTCAAAGCCGAAGGCAAGGTCTATCAGCCGACAAAACCCAAAGCCGATACCAATGAACGCGAAGAGAAGATCGACGAGCTGCTTGAAGCGCTTGATGTCACCGAGGAAGAGCGTCTTGACCTTCACCGCGCTTTTGCCGACGTGCGTACGCGAAAGATCAACCTCTATAAGCTCCAAAGCAAGCTGGAACTGCTCCGTTTTGAAAAGAAAAGAGCGCAGATAGAGCGTGAGGCCCAGGGCCATTTTGACATCGAAGACAGGTTTGAGTTCAACGCCTCCCTCGAATACGCGCTTTTTGAAGAGCATTTTAGAAAGATCCAGCCGCTGAAGACCAGACCCTTTGCCTTCTCGCTTTTGCAAGAGGCCCCAATCGAAGAGATACTGGCGCAGTTGACAGAGGCCAAGAGCGAGCTGACAGCGATAAAACAGAAAGAGCTCAACACCTTTTTACAGCACATTCCGCAGCCGCACCCCTACCTTGACAAAGAGGAGATCGTTGCAGCGATCAAAAGAGCCCAGCCGAGCGATGATGTGACGACCGTCGCCTTGACGGATGCCATCGTCTCGCGCATCATTTCGCATATGATCCCGATCAGTTCCCTCTCGCAGACGATGACAGAGATCATCCTTACGATAGAGGCAGACTATCAGCCGCCTCTGGCCCAGAACAAAGTCGCTTATGAACTCCATCTGCTGCTGCCTAAGAAAGAGACGCTTCAATCTCTATGGCAGGGAGAGCCGCTTGAGATCACGACCTTGTTTGAACGTGAACAAAAAGAGCATGAGGCCCATTTTCACAGCGAATATGAAGCCCTTCTCGAGAGCGCCAAAGAGTCGGCTGCCGCACTGCAGATGAGCGACGAAGAGATCAGCAGCCGACTGCTGGAGTCACTGCTGCCGCAGCTGAGAGGCGATCTGCTGATCTCAAAAAAAGCCGCCAAACGGGCTCTCGGCCGCTTTCAAGACTCCATTCGCGACGCCCTCTTGAAACACCAGCGCCAACAGCTGCTTGCCCGGACCATCCGCGACTTTAAAAACCTCTTTCCGCTGGCACGCGAGCTTCGCCGCAAGCTCGTTCTGCACATCGGTCCGACCAACAGCGGAAAGACCTATACCGCCATGAAAGCACTGGAAAAAGCCGATACGGGCTACTACCTGGCGCCGCTTCGGCTTTTGGCGCTTGAAGGGTATGAATCACTTAAAAAGGACGGCGTGGAGAGCTCCCTGATCACCGGCGAAGAGCAGCTGATCAACGACGATGCCACCCACATCTCCTCCACGATCGAGATGCTCAATTTTGAGACAGATGTCGATGTCTGCGTGATCGATGAAGTGCAGATGATCGATGACCGCGACCGCGGATGGGCCTGGGCCAATGCCATTATCGGTGCCCCGGCCAGAACCGTCATCATGACCGGTTCGCCCAACTGCAAGGAGGCGGTCATCGCCCTGGCGGAGTACCTGGGCGAACCCCTTGAGATCATCGAGTTCAAACGCAAGAACCCGCTCGAACTTCTTACGCATGCCACCCCGCTCAACGACATCAAACCGGCGACCGCCGTCATCGCATTTTCCCGCGCCAATGTCCTTCGGCTCAAACAGCAGCTCTCAAAAAACTATCGTGTCAGCGTCGTCTACGGCAACCTCTCGCCCGAAGTGCGCCGTGAAGAGGCCCGCCGTTTTCGTGAAGGCGAGACCGATATACTCGTCGCGACCGATGCCATCGCGATGGGGCTCAACCTTCCGATCAAGACCGTTCTCTTTTCGCGCGGCGACAAGTTCGACGGCGTCAACCAGCGCCCGCTTATCGCCACGGAGATCCAGCAGATCGCAGGTCGTGCGGGACGCTACGGACTGCATGAAAAGGGGTATGTCGGCGCACTCCGTCCCGAAGTGCTCAACCATCTCAAAGCGACCTTCCATCTGACACCGCCGCCGATCAAGATCCCCTTTAACGTCATGGCGAACCTCGAACATATCAAACTCGTCGGCGGTATTTTGGAAGAGAACTCCCTTCAGGAGATCCTGGGGTTTTTTGCCAAAAATATGCAGTTCAACGGCCCGTTCCGTGCCGCCAACCTCGAGGACATGGTCGAGGCGGCAGAGATCGTCGACCACTACGATCTCGATCTTGCGACCAAGTTTCATCTCGCCTGCGCCCCGCTCTCGCTGCGTTCGCCCTTTATCGTGACCGCGTTTGAACGCTACCTCCATCTGCTGGAAAAAGATGAGTTTATTCCCTATCTTCCGCCGAGCAATCTCGGAAGCTTCGCCAACAGTATGGATGAACTGCTCGAAGCCGAAGACTATGTCAAAGAGATCTCACTCTATCTCTGGCTGAGCTACCGTTTTGAGGAGTCCTTTTTCGATGCCGAGAAAGCCAAACAGACGCGCGTTAAGCTCAACAACTTCATCGAGAACTCCCTCAAACAGAGCCACTTCGTGCCGCGGTGCCGCCAATGCACCAAGCCGCTGCCGCTCGACACCAAATATGCCATCTGCCAAAGCTGTTTCAAGAAGTTGAATATGGAGAAACGGAGGGCCGACAGGGAGACGGGCGGTTCCACACGACCCAGAAGGCAACGGTAAAATACCTATTTTATGAGATCGCTGTAGTCGAAGTGGTTCGGTCGCAGGTGGTATTTGCCTTTTTTGATGATGATGCGTTCATCCTCAAAAGCTCTTTTTTCGAAACGCGCCTTGATCTTTTCGCGTTTTTTCTTAGGGTACATCTTCAGTTTCAAAAACTGCTTCAATGAGACAAAGTCATCATCTTCCTCGACAACGTCGATCACATCGTCAAACGGTTCAAGCGGTTCAAGCGCTTCTTCATCGTCAGCCGCAACCGCCTCTTCAATAATCGCGTCCATATTCTGATGCGTCAAAAACTTCGATGCGACCACCTGTAAAACGCTTTTCAGCTGGGCGTCACGCTCTTTGTAGATCTGTTCGATCTTCACCTTCTCTTCGATCAGCATCTGCTCGCGCTGCTCTCTAAGCGAACGCGTCTCACCCTCGAGTTCGGAGATCTTCGCTTTGAGCACCGCATTCTCCTGCTCGATATAGCTGTAGTATTTGTCATTGCCCGAAGGGACAGCTGCAGGTTCGTTTTTCGCCTCGCCGACGACAACATATTTCGTTCCATGCTCTATAACGCAGTCAAGCGTACCGCGGCGTATGCGGTTATGGATCGCCTCTTTGGAGACTTTGAAATACTCGGAAGCTTCCGCTACGGTCATTTTACTCATTTTATCCCTTTTTATCCGACAGCGGTCACGTTGTGACATCGCTTCTGGTTTCGAAGCTAAAAAAGCCAGGAAATTGGCTCTAATGTCTCCGTCGTTGGTGCTACGCACATCAACTTTGGTTTCGAAGCTAAAAAAGCCAAGAAATTGGCTTTTTCTTAACGCTTCTCATCGCATATTCTCAAAAACAAGAGGGGCATCCCACTCCATGGCGCGGATCTCTCTGATCACCTTTTGAAGTTCATCGATCTGCTTCGACTTGACACGGATATGGTCACCCTCAAGGGTGGCACTCCCTTTGATCTTCATCTTCTTGATCTCGGCAACGATCTTTTTAGCCTCTTTGGACTCGATATAATCGACGATCTTATAGACCACCCGGCGATTGCCGCCGCTGCAGTCTTCTGTCTTGGCTTCGTCCAGGACCTTTGAACTCAATCCGTGTTTGAGAAACCGTGCGATCACCATATCCTGAAGCGCTTCGAGTTTGTTGTCGCTTGAGCTGGTCAACGTCAGTGTCTTTGCTTTTTCGTTGTAGTCGATCTCGGCGGTGATGCCTTTAAAGTCATAGCGGTTGCCGACCTCACGTTCTGCCTGCTGGATCGCATCTTTAAAGTGCTGCATGTCGATCTTTGCGGAGATATCTACGGAATGTTCTTTTGCCATTTTTACTCGCTTAATAGAGGCCTTGTTTGCCCTTAGTTTGATTAACTAACCAAGTATAACAGATGCAAACTGAGGTTTTTTTGTTTCGGTGGTTACTAAACCGGCAGTTTGCAACATACTGTGCCTGCAAGACAGGAAACTAAGCGCCTGCGGAGGAATTAAAAACTCGGTGCCCCAAAATCAAGTCCGCCGCCAAAATTGGCATATTTAGGGTCCATATATCCCATTATATTGCTTTTGTTGCGCAGCATATCGATATCCGATTTCGGTGCAATCCCCTGCGGACAGACCGGCACGCACTCGCCGCAGAGGGTACAGTCCCAGACCCCGTTGGTCTGAACCGCTGCGATCTTGCCGGCAACATCCTCTTCGCGTCTGTCGCTCACATAGCGCCAGTTGCGTGTGAGCGCAAACGGCCCGATGAATTCCGGGTTGACAGCATAAACGGGGCAGGCACTGTAACAGGAACCGCAGAGAATACAGTCGCTCTGCACTTCGTTGAGCGAAGCGTCCTCCGGCGTCAAAGCAGGAACGGTCTCGGGAGTGACCGCCCAGTTCTGCGCCACCTTGTTAAAGTTGAGCGCCTTCTCCATGTCGACCGCCAGATCACGGATGACCGGCACGTTGTTCAACGGTTCGATAAGATCGCCGTCCTGCGGTTTGTAGGCGCAGGCGAGCACCTCTTTGCCGTTGGCACGCATCGCACAGGAGCCGCAGACGCTAGAGCGGCATCCTGACGCGAAGCTCAGTGTCGCATCCTGCGTCGTTTTGATCTCACTTAACAGCTGCAGCAGGGTCGCCTCTTTGGAGCTCACCTTGTAGCTGACCTTCTCGCCGTTACGCATGATATGAAGTACCATCTTACACCTCCTGCTCTTTCGCATCCGCCTGTGGGAATGCTATCTCCACACGCCTGTTATGCAGCAACGCTGCACTGTGACGCTTGTACGCTTCGTCATTGCGTTCGCTGAAATCGGATCGGGCGTGGGCACCGCGGCTCTCTCTGCGCTCCAGCATCGCGGCCAACATCGTTTCCGCCAGCGTCAGCATGTTGGTAAACTCCACAAACTCCATAAGGTTGGTGTTATAGGCAGTTTGCCTGTCCAGGACCCCCATCTTCGGCAGTTCATGCTGCATCGCATGGACCTGTTCAAGCGCCGTCATCAGCCCTTTTTCGCTGCGCGCTATCCCCGCATACCGGTAAAACAGCTCACCGAGCTCCGTCCGCTTCTGATAGAAATCGACCTCGTTGGTGTAGGCCATGATGGCATCCGTCTCTTTTGCAACGTCTGCTAAAGCGGTATCGTTGACGGACGTCCTGTCAACCTCTTTTGCAGCCTCGGCCGCACTCCGGCCGGCCTCTTTTCCAAAAACGATCAGCTCCAGCAGGGAGTTACCGCCAAGACGGTTCGCCCCGTGCACATTGTGGTTGGCACACTCGCCGGCGGCGAAAAGCCCCGAAAGCGTACTCTGCGCATTGGCATCAACAGCGATACCGCCCATCGTGTAGTGCGCCACCGGTTTGATGGGGATAATATCGGTAACAGGATCGACATTCTCATACAGCTTTGCTAGCTTGCGCTCCTGCGGCAGCTCGTGGTCAATGAAATTCTCGCCCAGATGACGGATGTCCAAAAAGACCGCGCCGCTCTTCTTGATCTCCTCATCGATGGCGCGCGACAGCGCATCGCGCGGCTGCAGTTCATCGGTAAAGCGCTCGCCCTCTGCATTCAGGAGATGGCCGCCTGCCCCGCGCGCCGACTCCGAGATCAGGATCGAAGCGTTTTTCAGTCCCGTGGGGTGGAACTGCACAAACTCCATATCACTCAGCAGCGCCCCCGCACGCAGTGCGGCTGCAAGACCGTCACCCGTCGAACCGGTCGCATTGGTCGAGTAGTGGTCATACACACGGCTGTAACCGCCTGTTGCCATGATCACTGTCTTGGCGTAGAAACTTTTGAGTTCACCGTTTTTGAGATCTTTGAAGACCGCACCGCAGACCCGTCTCTTGTCACTGCTTTCATCAACGATCAGCTCCATCAGGAACTGCTCATTATGAAACGCTATCCCCGCTTTCAAGCAGCTGTCATAGAGCGAATGGAGGATCTTGAGTCCGGTATAGTCCTGCGCATAGCAGGCACGATCAGCGCTCGCACCGCCCAGACGGCGCTGCGCTATCTTGCTCTCTGCAGAACGCGAAAAAGGGACACCGATACTGTCCAGCCAGGCCAGCGCCTCGACCCCTTCACGGCAGAGTTTGTCGATCGCCGCTTCGTCGCCCAGCCCCTGTGATGACTTCACCGTATCGGCGATATGGGCCGCAACACTGTCCTCCTCACCGACAGCGGCATTGATACCGCCCTGAGCCATACAGGTCTGTGAACGTGTCGGATATGTCTTGGAGACAACGGCAACACTTGCGCCTGCTTCTTTTGCAGCGAGTGCCGCTACCATGCCCGCACCACCGCTGCCTATTACTAATACATCGACCACACCGTTCCTTTGGCTGATTTTTGTCATTCTACTTTAGAGACTGTTAGAGTTGGCTGTCAAACTTTTGCTCATAAAAAATTTAATGCAATTATGATTCCTCTTGGACAGGGTCCTTCGCTAACCCGGAACTAACCGGCAACAAACTACAATACCGCTATGAACTCTATATTGATCTCCGTACTCGGCATCTATATTTTTATCGCCGTCGGCTATATTGCCAAACGCACCTTCAAAGAGCAGATCGACGACCGCACGATCACCCTTTTGTCGGTCTACTTTCTGCAGATCTTTTTAACGTTTTGGGGGCTGTTGAAACGCCCTATCGACACGACCCTCGTCTATGCACCGGCGCTCTATTTTGTTATCGTCATGGCGGCACTGCTCTTCAGTGTCGTTATTGCGCGCGCCCTTTTTACCGACGCCAAAGAACGTTCCATCGCAACCGTTGCGGCCCTGATCGGCAACACCGGAAACCTCGGTATCCCTCTGGGCATCGCGATCTTCGGTGAGGAGAGTATCCCCTACACCACCATCATCAACCTGGTCAACGTCTTTTTCGTCTACATCGCCGGCGTCTACTTCTACTCGCGCGGCAGTTTCAACGTGCGCACCTCGCTTGTCAACATTTTGAAGATCCCGATCATCTGGGCCGCATTTGTTGCGATCGCCCTCAATCTCTTCGGTTACCAGCCATCAGAGGTCGTTGAAAAAGGGCTTCAGATGGGGGCCTACGCGTCCATGGTGATGCAGCTGGTCCTTTTCGGGATCTATCTCTATGATGTCAAGATCACGACCATCAACCGCATGCTGGTGGGCTGGGTCAGCAGCGTCAAGTTCATCCTGCTTCCCCTTATCACCTTTGCGCTGCTGTCACAGGTCGACATGGATCCGATGATCAAAGGGATCCTCTTTATGGAGCTCATCATGCCGCTGGCCATCGCCAATGTCAATCTGGGATCCCTGTATAATTGCAGACCCAAAGATATCACCGCACTGGTCTTTTTGACATCGGTGATGTTCCTCGGCGTCGTATTTATTGCTGTGGAGGTTATAAAATGGTTATAGAACTGCGTGACGAAAACTATGTCGAACTGGTCGAAAGCTGTGACAAGGCGATCTTTATCGATTTTTACTCGCCGATGTGCGGCCCCTGCCAGGAACTGCTTGCCAACCTGCCCCACCTCGACAACTACTTCAAAGACGAAGCGGTCATCGCCAAAGTCGATGTGACACAAAACCCGCGTCTGGCCAAGAAATACGAGATCAGCTCCGTGCCGTTTTGCGTCAGCATCGGGGCAAAAGACAAGATGATCAAAGATTATGAAGTGGGCGCTATTTCAGTGGACCGCTGTATCCGCATGGTCAAAAAAGCGCAGGGGAAAGGGTTCTTTGCGAGGCTTTTCGGCAGATAATACTCCCCCTCGATATTGTCATTCGACAATGCCGTTTCTTTTTTGCGACAGAGAGAGAAAGGGGAGTCGATAAAGCTAAAACTCCCGATTTATGCCTAAAACGTACTCTTTATATTCTCGATCACCGATGCGATCAGTTTGTCCCGCGCCTCGACAGAGGTCCAGGCGATGTGCGGTGTGATGTAGAGACGCTCTTTATGCGCCACATCCATCAACGGGTGCGGGGTCGTCATCGGCTCTTTCTCGAGCACGTCCAGCCCGACATAGATCTCTTTGACATCGATGATCGCCGCCAGTGCACTCTCCGTCACGATGCCGCCGCGTCCCAGGTTTAGCAGCACCGCACCCTCTTTGAGCATCAACAGCTCCGAGTGGCCGATAAGATCCTTCGTCTGTGCATTAAGCGGGGCATGGATCGTGATGATGTCACAGCTCTCCAGCAGTTCGGCAAAGCTGACCTGCTCATAGTCGCTGTTGGTGTTCTTGCCCGATGTCGAGTAGTAGACCACCTCGGCACCGAAAGCCTTAGCGATGCTTGCTACGCCGCGGCCGATCTCGCCGAGTCCTATGATCCCCCACTTTTTGCCTTTGACCTCAAAAAATGGCTTGGCGACATGGGTAAAGACGGGGCTCTTCTGCCACTCGCCCGATTTCACATACTCATCGTAATAACGCGAATGGCCCATCATGTAAAAGAGCATCGAGAAGGTGTGCTGGACCACCGAGTCGGTGGAGTAGCCCGCGACGTTTTTAACGGTGATCCCTTTTTGTGCGGCATACGCAAGATCGACGTTGTTCATCCCTGTTGCGGCAATACAGATCAGCTTGAGGTTTTCAGCTGCATCCATGACAGAGGCGTCCATAACCACCTTGTTAGTGACCACGACATCCGCATCTCTGACACGCTCGAGTGTCTCGTCTGCCGATGTTGTCTGGTAAACCGCTACCTCACCCAGCCCGTTAAAACCGCTAAGGTCCGTCTCGCCAAAGGTCAGGGCATCTAAAATCGCTATTTTCATACTCATCGTTTTTCATCCTCATGCAATGTTCTGTCCGGAAAATTCTGCACCATCGCCTTGTAATCGGCATTGCACTGCAACGCTTCTGCGACTTCTGCCAAAGGTTCGGCATAAATCCGTTGGAAATCCCCTTCATTCTCATCCTGAATGGCGAAAGCAAGTTGTTCCACCGGCGGCGTAAACTGCGCATCTACCCCCGGTTTGTTACCGCGCGGATCGACCCGGTACCATCCATACTCTTTCAGATAGACGGCGTTGAGTCCATGCAGACAGTATGGCGGACCGCTCTCCCCCTGGCTCAAGCGCTGGTAACAGAGGCCAGCCGGGATATTGTTGGCACGCAGCAGTGCCGCCAGCAGATGGCTTTTGGCATAACACCATCCTGTTTTGTGTTCCAGCACCTCGCTGGCCCGATAGGTCGTTATCCCTGCCGGTACATCACCGCTATGGTCAATCTCGTCACGGACATACTCGAAACACGTTTTAGCGATCGCTTCATCACTCTCAAGACCGCTGGCAAGCGCCTTCGCTAAGGCAATGATGGCAGGATGATCACTGTCTACAGCCTCATTGGCGAACAGGTAGGCTTCTAGCTTATTGGTGGTCACGGATCTTCGTAATAAGTTTACGTGACTGTTCCAGGGCATCTTCGACTCTATCGAGTACCAATGCAACCGCCAAACGGCGTCCTTTGTGTGCTTCGGGTTTGCCAAACACACGGACAAACGCGTTGTTAGTAAAGAGTTCATCCGCCACATCAATAACCGGCGCATGGGAATCGTTCTCCGATTTAAACGCCGCCGATGCCCCTTCGCCGTAAAAAGTAAAGCCAAGCGGAAGACCCAGCACGGCACGGAGATGAAGGGCGAATTCACTCTGTGACTGGGTGATCAAGGTGACCATCCCGGTATCGTGCGGTCGCGGGCTCACTTCTGAAAAGTAGACCTCGTCGCCTTCCACGAAGAGTTCAACCCCGAACAGCCCCTGGCCGCCAAGACCGTCCGTAATCGTCTTTGCGATCTCCTGCGCTCGCTGCTTGGCGAGTTCGCTCATGCGCATCGGCTGCCACGAAAAAACGTAGTCGCCGTCACGCTGTTCATGACCGATCGGCTCACAAAAGACGGTCTCTTTGCCGTTGCGTGCCGTCAGCATCGTGATCTCATAGTCAAAGTTGACAAAGGCTTCGACGATCAGCTCGCTCGCATCGCCGCGCGCCTCTTTTGCCATCTCCCAAGACGCTTCAAGATCATCCGCCGAACGCATCACCGACTGACCGTGCCCAGACGAACTCATCACCGGCTTGACCACACAAGGATAACCCAGCTCTTCACCGGCCTGGCGCATCCCTTCAAGGGTGGTCACGAAACGGTAGGGTCCGGTCTTGAGCCCAAGCTCTTCCGCCGCAAAAGTACGGATGTTTTTACGGTTCATCGTTTTTGAGACGGCATCTGCATTGGGGATGACGTTAAACCCTTCCGACTCCGCTTTGAAAAGAGCAGAGATACTGATCGCTTCGATCTCCGGCAGGATGTAGTCGGGTTTTTCACGGCGGATAATCTCCAGGATCGCCTCTTCGTCTTGCATATTGACAACATGGCAGCGGTGCGCAACGGAGTGGGCAGGTGCCCCCTCATAACGGTCAACAGCAATAACTTCTAGACCAAGACGCTGCGCTTCGATGGCAACTTCTTTACCAAGTTCGCCGGAACCGAGCAACAGTACACGTTTTGAATTACTTTTGAGTGGAGCTGAAAATAGCATGAAAAACCTTCGCATTTTAATTGCTATATTTTATCCAAGAATGACTTATGGGCTGATAGTGATAATGAAAAATCGCGAAGCCCTCTTGCGGCTGACTATATGCACACAGTTTAGGGGTCTGAAGAACATCGATGTACGGGAATTGCCCCTGTTTAGGTGCGGCTTGGGAAGCCGTGATTCCGAAGTCAGAGACCCGGCCGGAACCGGTTAGTTGAATTTGTTTTTATAGGCGCAGACGGTCATCTCGAAACTTTCGACAAGATGCACCAGCTCCGGAAAAGGGAACGGCGGTACCAGGCGGCGGCGCTGGTGATGTGCGACACAGTAGTCGCACCCTTTTTGCTCGCTGTACTCTTCATTTTCCGAAATCGTGATCATCTTCTGCATCGGGTCCAAACTGTCGATATAGTTCAGTCCCTGCGCGCCGAAATCACGTGCAAAGTCGATAACGACAATATCATATTTGTTTTTTTTGTAGAGCTCTTTGACATGCTCAAAAGAGTCCGCAATGTCCACTTTATGCTGACGGGTATCCGTCAAAAGCTGGGCACGCATTTCGGTCTGAAAATCATCATTGTCTATGTATAGGATTTTTTTTGAGTGTATCATCTGCAGTGTTTTTGAGGTTAAGAGAGGCCCGAAGGCGTTCTCTTAGAGGCGTGATTCGTATCGGCGCATCATGAAAAGACGTTTAAGCATCTTCTTACGAGCACTGATCTTATCCTTTTTGCGTTTCTCTGTCGCTGTTTCGTGGAAACGGCGGGCGCGCGCTTCAGTAACGATAAGGTTACGGTCAGTTTGCTTTTTGAAACGACGGTATGCTGCGTCGAAGTTATCGTCCGAACGAAGTGTAATACCAGGCATTCACATCACCTACTTTCTTTTAAATTTGGACGCGAAGTATAACCTAAACAATATTAATCTAGCCTGCGGTGAATAAAATCACGCCACCTTTTGTGGTTGGGTTAACGTAAAGCATAGGTTTGATTATTGTCATGAACTTAGTTGCAAAACTAACCCAGAACTAACCCGAAACAAACTAAACTACGGTTATGATTTCCCAGGACTCCATCGAAGGGCTTAAGGCCCGCGTCGACATACTAGACGTGATCAGCAACTACATCGAGGTCAAAAAGGCCGGGGCTAACTTCAAAGCCGTATGCCCGTTTCACGATGAGAAGTCACCCAGTTTCGTTATCTCCCCGCAAAAGCAGATCTATCACTGTTTCGGCTGCGGTGCCGGCGGAGATGCCATCAAGTTTGTCATGGAGTATGAAAAGCTCAACTACCCCGAAGCGATCGAACGGCTGGCGGACCAGAACAACTATACGCTGCACTACACCGACAACAAAAACCCGCAGAAACAGCGTTCGCAGCTGATGGAAAAACTGAGCCAATGGTACCAGAGCCTTTTGACGACCATGCCTGCGGCACAGGCCTACCTGAACGAACGGGGCGTCTCGATGGCCTCTATCGAGAAGTTCGGGATCGGTTATGCCCCCGACTCGTTCAAGACCCTCCAGTTTATCAAGTCCAACCAGTTCAGTATGAAAGAGGCGGTTGACCTGGGTGTTGCCGGCAGCGAAGGGGGGCGCGAATATGCCCGCTTTATCGAACGCATCACCTTCCCCATCCATGCACCCAACGGGGCCAGTGTCGGTTTCGGCGGGCGTACGATCACCGGTCATCAGGCCAAGTACATCAACTCGCCGCAGACGGAGCTCTTTAACAAGTCGCGCCTGCTTTACGCCTACGATCTTGCCAAACAGGCCATCTACAAACAGCGCCAGATCATCATCACCGAAGGGTACCTCGATGTCGTGATGCTGCACCAGGCCGGGTTCAACCAGGCGGTCGCAACGCTGGGAACCGCCCTGACACCCGAGCACCTTCCGCTGCTGCGCAAAGGTGACCCAAAAGTCATCATGGCCTACGACGGCGACAGTGCAGGACGTGCGGCTGCCCTCAAAGCCTCCAAGCTGCTCAGTGCCGGCGGTTTTGACGGCGGTGTAGTGATCTTCGAAGGGGGGCAGGACCCTGCCGATATGGTGCACACCGGACAGATCGACACCCTTAAAGCGATGTTCGGCTCCCCGAAACCCTTTATCGAGTTTGTGCTCGAAGAGATACTGCGCACCTATGACCTGCGCAACCCCAAAGCCAAAGAGCAGGCGCTGCACGAGAGTATCGGCTACCTCAAAACCCTCTCGCCTCTGCTGCAGGAAGAGTACAAAAGCTTTCTCGCCGCGAGAATGGCGATCAGCCCCTCTCTTATCCGCCTGACGCAACAGCAGAACATGCCGGACAGAGCGCCGCAGATGAGCAATGCCTATGATGTCTGGGAGCTCAGCCTGATCAAAAGCATGATGGAGAACCCCGCTCTCGGCGACCAGATACTCGACTATATCTCGGCCGATATGCTGCAGTTCCACCCCTTTGAGTTTGACCTGGTCGTACAGCGGCAGTTCGACCATCCGCAGCTGATGGCCATCGCGCTTAATGAAGCGATCCAAGGGTATGCCGACGAAGCGGCACTGCACAGAGAACTGATCACTTTTTTGACCCAGCACTATAACCGCAAACTCAAAAAAGTGCTGACACAGCAGCATGACTCGTTTGAGAAAAAGTCCTTCCTGATCCGTGAGATCAGAGGCAAGATCGCAATGCTGAAAAAAGGTCAGCTCGTCGCCTCCTGAACCCGATTCCGTTTTGTGGGTCTCTCAGAGAGACTTGACGGTTTAACCTTCCATTTTAGACGCTGTTTTGTTGTCAAAATACGCCATATCCTGCTAAAATTCCATATATTTTGAAGTAAACCAGCCCCCAGACAGGTACCGGTGCTTCTACAGGGAATTATCAATGCAGAAACGTAAAGCGATCGCCCTCTTCAGCGGCGGTCTGGACTCCACGCTTGCGATGAAACTCATCATCGACCAGGGCATCGACGTGATCGCCTGTAACATCAACACCGGTTTCGGCGCGACTCGCGACCGTCGTGAGCATATGCAGAACATGTGCGACCAGGTCGGAGCGGAACTCCGCATCATCGACATTCAGAGCGAATACCTTCAGAGTGTCCTCTTCTCGCCGAAATACGGCTACGGCAAGCACTTCAACCCCTGCATCGACTGCCATGCCAAGATGTTTGAGGTGGCCAAGCGTATCTTGGAGGCCGAAGGGGCCGACTTTTTGATCAGCGGCGAAGTGCTCGGACAGCGTCCCATGAGCCAGAACAGCGATGCGCTTCACACCGTGCTCAACGAAGCCAATGTCGAGGGGCTGCTGCTGCGCCCGATGTCCGCCAAATGTCTTGAACCGACGATCGCCGAGACGGAGGGGTGGGTCGACAGAGAGAAGCTCGAGGGTATCCAGGGGCGCAGCCGCGACCGCCAGATGGAACTGGTCGAAGCGTTCGGCATCACCGATTATGAGAGCCCGGGCGGCGGCTGTCTGCTCACAGACGCGAACTTTGCCATCAAGATGCACGACTACATCAAATACGATGACACCTTCGGAGTCCAGGATATCCCGATGCTGAAATGGGGGCGCCACCTTCGTCTGCCTGACGGCGCCAAACTGGTCATCGGCCGTCAGCAGGACGAAAATGTCAAACTCCAGGAGATCGTCAACGACAAGTTCGTCCACATCAAAACAGAAGGGATCCCGGGACCGCACTGTCTTCTCTCCAAAAGCGCCACACCGGCAGACAAAGAGTTTGCGGCACGCGCCATCCTGACCTACTGCAAGTCAAAACCCGAAGAGACCTACCGACTCGACTTCGAAGGCGAAAGCATTGCCGTGCACCCCTTGGCCTCCCGCGCCGAAGCGGCAAAATACAGTATTTTATAACCGTTCCGACATCGGGGCGACTCCCGACATTTAGGCTGATCGCGCGCCGATAATCAGCCCCTTTCCGAAACCATCAATGCCGTCGAACCGCCGGCACCTTTTCTCCCCGCCTCAGCAAACCCTCTTTGGCACCGAAAATTGTCAAGAAACTGTCAAGGGAGTATGCACAATCCTTGACATCATCGTACTACCATATGGTTATCTTAACAGAAGGAGATACCCATGAAAAACCTACTGCCTGCCCTGTTCTGTGCAGCCTCGCTCTCTGCGGCAAGCCCTGACGTGACGCAATACATAGCGTCTCTTCAGGCCGAAGCGGCAGAGGCCGATCCTGCCTTTAAAGGCTTTGACGCCGCACGCGGCCGAGCGGTTTTTACATCAAAACATCTTGGCAAAAAAGGCAAAATGATCGCCTGTACAAGCTGCCACACGGCGGACCTCGCCGCCAAGGGCGAAAACTTCTTTACCGGCAAAACGATCGAACCGCTGGCCCCCTCGGCAAACCCGCTGCGCCTTACCAGCGCCAAAGAGGTTAAAAAGTGGCTGCGCCGCAACTTCAACGATGTCTACAACCGCGAAGGAACGGCGCAGGAAAAAGGCGATGTGCTTGCGTACATCATGACTAAATAAGAGAAGGACAATACGATGAAAAAATTACTGCTACTCCCGCTACTAACGGCAATGTTGCTTGGCGGCACCCATCTAACCGCAGACGATGACCGCTATGAAAACCGGAATGACAAACGGGTTTATCCCGCCGAAGCGGTCGGTCAGACACCCGAAAACAGACCGCACAAAAACTATGTTAAAGAGTGCGGTTCCTGCCATATGGCCTATCAGCCGGAATTCCTGCCGAAGGGCTCATGGAAGAAGATGATGCGCGGTCTCGAGGACCATTTCGGTGTCGATGCAACGCTTGCGGAGGAAGACGAAAAGATGCTGTCCGCCTATCTGCAGAATAATGCTGCGGACAGCAAACGCGTCGGCAAACATTACAGGAAAATGGCCGCTTCCGCCGGAACCGACGGCAATCTGATCAGAATCTCCGACACCCGCTATTTTAAAAAAGAGCACCGGAGAATCCCGAAGAAGCTCATTGACCAAAACGAGGTCAAGAGCATCGCCAACTGTAACGCCTGCCATCAAAAAGCGGCATCAGGCAATTACCGCGAGCGCGGCATCTTTATCCCTAACTACGGTCCGTGGGAAGACTGAAACGAACAAGACCCGACAGGAGGTGAGCGATGAAAGTTTACGTTTGGACACTGCCGACGCGCGTTTTTCACGCGCTGTTGGTCCTCTTTGTGCTGGCGGCCTTTATCACTGCGGAGTGGGATGACCTTCTCACCCTGCATGCGGCCTTGGGTTCCGCGATTGGTGTACTGATGCTCTACCGGGTCGTCTGGGGCATTCTCGGACCGAAATACTCCCGTTTCAGCGATTTGAACCTGACGATCGCGGCATTGACGGACTATCTCTTCTCCCTCCTGAATCCGAAAAAAACATATGTCGGGCATAACCCCGCCGCAAGTTACGCCATGGTCGGCATCATCATCGTGACCCTCCTGCTGACAATGACCGGACTGCTCACCTACGGTGTTCAGGAGAACCGGGGCCTCTTTGCTTTTTTGCACCACACATTTTTCAGGGAGATGGAGCTGTTCGAAGAGGTGCACGAGTTTCTCGGCACGCTCTTGTGGCTCCTGATCGCCGCCCATGTCGGCGGCGTTCTGTTTGACCGCCTGCTCCATGCCAGGGAAGGGACCCTGACATCGATGATTGACGGCCATAAGAACATGGAGGGCGAAGATGCGAAACTGAACCTTGTTCAAAAAATGACCGCGTTCATCGGCATCGGTTTAACGCTTTTTACCCTGGTGTACGCCTTGAGCGGCAAAGAGAACATCATCACCGCCGGTTACAATCAGGCCGTCGACTACAACAAAGAGCACCCTCTTTTTGTCAACGAATGCGGCGCCTGCCATACGCTTTACCCGCCATCCCTGCTTCCCAGACGCTCATGGGCGCTGATGATGGCGGACCTGGAAAACCATTTCGGCGATGACGCATCACTGGAGCGTCCCGCGCAGCAGAGCATCCTGGCCTATCTTCTCAAGAACGCGGCAGAAAACTCGACCAGTGAAGCTTCGCTCAAGATAGTGCAATCTATGCGAAATCAAGATATCATAGCTATTACACAAACACCTTTTTGGAAAAAGACCCATCGGGAGATCGACAATGCCTATTTTGAAAGTGCCGAGATCAAAAGCAGAGCGAACTGCAAAGCCTGCCATAGCGACGTTGAAGAGGGGCTGTTTGAAGACAGCAGTATCAAACTTCCCGATAGCAGGACGCTGATATGAGATTTGTTGCGCTCCTGCTGCTCCTTGCAACACTCCTTTTTGCCGACTCCGACAAACATGAATACCGAGAGCACCACCTGCCGCTCGACATGGGCTACCTCCATCTTACATCCGAACAGCACATGCAGGCTAAAACCATCGTCCGGACCTTTAAACACGATTACAAAAAATTCCGCCGACAGAAAGCAACAACACGCGAAGCCCTCTCCCGTCTCTTTCTGGCCGAGAAGTTCGACGCGGAGGAGTTCATCCGGCTGACAACCCAACGCAATCAGCGCGCGATGGCGATACAGGCCGAGTTCTTTGCCGGCATGCATGCCATACTCACTCCGGCCCAAAAAAAGCGTTTTGCCAAGTATATGGAGGAGTGGGAAGTTGAGTAAGAAGGTCCTGCTTATCGAAGACGAGGTACAGATGCAGGCGCTTATCGGCGGCTACCTCGACACCTACGGCTATGCGACGACCGCCTATAAAGACCCCCGGGATGCACTGGATGCGCTGCTGGTTGAAAAAACGCCGTTCGACATCGTCATACTCGACCTGATGCTGCCCGGTATGGACGGCTTCGACGTCGCCAAAGCGATCAAAGAGAAGCTGGATGTTCCCATCATCATCTCCTCCGCGCGCGGCGACATCGGCAACAAGATCTACGGCTACGAAATCGGCGTCGACGACTATCTTGAAAAACCTTATGAACCGAGGGAACTGGTGCTGCGCATCGAAGCGGTCTTGCGGCGATACAACAAGAGCGCTGCCATGGAGATCGACGATTTTGTGATCGACGAGGGCACGAAAAGCCTCAGTATGGACGGTTATCCGATCGACCTGACGCGGATCGAATTCGAGATCTTTCTGTTTCTGGTCAAAAACCGGGGAAAGAACGTTTCGCGCGAGCAGATCATCAACGCAACCGCACTGGAGTATGAGACCAAGGCCCGGGCGGTGGACATGCACATCAGCAACATCCGCCAGAAAATCGGCGATGATGCCAAAGAACCCCGCTATATCAAGTCGGTCTGGGGTATCGGCTACAAATTCATAGGCTGACCCATGTCGATTTTCAAGAAGATCAGCCTCCTGTTTCTTATCAGTCTTTCGCTGATGGTCGTCATCGGCTACCAAATCGACAAGATCAACACCCAGAGGGTCGAAGCCCTCATCACGCAAAAATACCTTCAGGATGCCAGAAAAGTCTTTCCTTTGCTCGCTACCGCAGCCCCCGATGAGCTGCAAACGAGACTGCCGGCCCTCAACCTGACACGCCTGGAGATACCGGTGGATGCCTCCATGCAGACCCTGCTGTCGCAGCCGCACTCCTTCGGGGAGCTCTCTATCCTCAAAAACGCCGACGGCGAGTACCTGCTCTACCTCCGCTATATGGACGACACACTGCTGCTGAGTGACAAGCAGCTGCAGAGCAGTCTGCAGGAGCAGTGGCTGCTCAACATCCTGGTGCTGCTGGACATCGCCGTACTGGTCATTATCTTTTTTATCATCCTCAAGATGCTCTCCCCGCTAAGAGAGCTCATCGCCAAGATGCAGGCCTTTGCCCAGGGGGCGTACCAAAGCCGCGCAGCGGTTAAAAGCCGCGACGAGATCGGCGAGGTCGCACAGACCTACAACATGATGGCACAGAACCTTGAGGACCTCATCACCTCGAGACAGGAGCTGCTGCGCGATGTCGGCCATGAGCTGAGAACCCCGATAGCAAAAGGACTCTTTGCCGTAGAGACGCTCGAAGCGTCGCCTTCAAAAAGCATCATCCACAGATCGTTTTCAGAGCTCGAACGGCTGATCGCCGAGCTCCTTGAGATCGAAAAACTTCACGCCGTAAAGACGCTGCAGTCCGAAACGTTTAAAGCGGAGACCCTCATACTTGAAGCACTCTCAAGGCTCATTCTGGAGGATGAGTCGAAAATCACCATCGATATCCGCAGCAATTTCACCATTCAAGGCGACCTCGGCTATCTTGCCCTCGCCCTCAAAAACCTTATTGACAACGCGGTCAAATATGCGCTTTCCTACCCGGTCTCCGTCACCGCAGACGAGGAGACGATCGTCGTAAAGAACAGGGGGGAGCGGCTCAACAGCAACTTCGCCCACTATCTCGAACCTTTTACCAGGGAGGAGGGTTCAAGGCAGAGCGAGGGATACGGACTGGGGTTGAACATTGTCAAGAAGATCCTTGACCGGCATCATTTGGTACTGCAGTATGACTATCTTGAAGGCTTCCACACTTTTTCCATCCTCTTTTCAAGACGCTGACGCTGTCACGACCGGCTCTCATCTGCCCAATATCCGGCTATTTTCCGCTCTCTCTTCACATATTCATTTAAGCGGCCGTTTTTTAAGAGTATTTCAAATACTCTTGAAGTATAATCTCACTTCTCAACTGTGGGGCATTAGCTCAGCTGGGAGAGCGCGTCGCTGGCAGCGACGAGGTCAGCGGTTCGATCCCGCTATGCTCCACCATCCAGGCAGATCT
>JBFFKK010000036.1:0-27216 GCA_041555445.1 Sulfurimonadaceae bacterium | reverse complement strand
GGTTAAAAAAGGGTACATCTCTGCACTTCCGAAAGACAACAGTTTTGAGTCGTACATGGAGATGCTGAAAGAGATGTATGCACCGTATACACTTGACTATGCAGTCAAAGAGTCGCATGTACCGGCGTACAAACTAGAGAAACTATACGACATGTTCCTCTGGGCTGACACCTCTATCGCGTCATACTTCTGGCGTGCAACAGCTGCGGGTAACCGTGGTGGTTGGGTCTCAGGTCGTACAGGTTACCTGGCGCTTGGTCTACGCGGTGCGATCGGTCCTAAGGGTGGTACATTCTTCCACCACTGGCACGTTATTTCTGTTGCCGGTAAGGGTGGTGCTTCAACTGTCGGTCAAGGTAAGGGCGGCGCAAACGTTCCTAAAGTCGATGTCTGGAATGAACTTTCTTGGCCGCCTGAATGGCCTCTCTCTACGTATGAGATGTCATACCTGCTGCCACACCTCCTAACCGATACAGAGTGGCAGGACAAATGGATCAAAAAAGGACTCAACGTTCCACAGAAACTTGCTGTCTGGATCCCGCGTATGTACAACCCGGTATGGATCAATCCGGACGGTTTCCGTTGGTTGGAAGTGCTTAAAGACGAGTCCAAAATGGAACTTACCTTTAACCTCTCTCCGGTATGGTCTGAGACAAACTGGCATGTTGATTACGTTCTTCCGGTCGGTCTGGCCGGTGAGCGTCACGATCAGCACTCTGAAGCGACGATGCCGGCACGTTGGACATCGTTCCGTCAGCCGGTTATGCGTGTTGCGCTTGAGAAAGCCGGTTGGAAGCCTAAAAACCCTAACCGTGCTACACTCGAAGCACACATCAAAGCTGGTCTTGGTGAAGTATGGGAAGAGAACGAATTCTGGTTCGACATGGGTGTTAACTACATCGATCCGGACGGCTCTCTTGGCATCAAGAAGATGTGGGAATCTAAAAAGAACCCAGGCAAACCGGTTACGATTGCTGAATGGTACGATGCGGCGTTCGGTGACAACTTGCCGAACCTTAAGTCAACAGCGACTTCAGACCCACGTTACAAAGACTCTGAGTACCCAGTGTACGAGTACATGAGAGATCACGGTGCATGGATGGAAGAGAATAACATCTATTCGGCGCAAGAGCGTGTGATCAAAGAAGATGGTGAAAACTACATCGCGCACGGTCACAAATACAACAAACACCATGTCGAGATCGACAAGCGTACGGGTGTCATGACAACAAAAGCACATGGCAGCGACGCATGGAAATACGATGATGGTAAAAAACCTATCGGTATCGAGATCGATGGCGTTAAGATGGAAGGTTTTGCGACACTTGACAAAAAACTTGACTTCTTCTCGGAGTGGTTCGCGTCTGATGAGTGGAAATGGCCGGAGTATGCGGTTCCTTTCTACCCACGTAACGAGAAAGAGAAAGAGGAGATGGTTCACATCGTCTCTCACGTCAACCATATGTACATGACTGAAGAGAACTCGTATGCATTGAACACGGTATTCCGTCTTCCGTACAACATTCACACACGTTCTGCGAACTCCAAACACCTAATGGAGATCTCGCAAAACCATGACCCGATCTGGATCTCGACTCCGGATGCGAAGCGTCAGGGCTTTAAGCGCGGTGATGCGATCCGTGTCCGTATTGTTGACTCGGTCTCTGGCCTTGAAAGCGGCTACTTTGTAGCGATGGCTGTACCGACTGAAGGTGTTCTTCCAGGTACACTGGCTTGTTCACACCACGGTGGACGCTGGAAACTTAAAAACTCTGTTACTATTCCTAACGGTGTAACAGACGGTAAAGTTGACGGTCAGCCGGTACCGCGTAACATGAACGATCCTAAGTTCATGGCAGACAGCCCTGCAGCAGCCGGTCGCATCGGTCAAGAGATCATGATCGAAGATTACGACGGTACTGCAGGTATGAACAGCTTCGGTGTTCCGACTGCCGAGATGGTCATGGATGGTAAAAAAGGTCTTATGCGTTATGTAGAAGGTATTAAACCTTTCCATACAAATCGTTTCGCAGCCTATAACAAAGACAGTGACAATATCTGGTGGGACGGTCTTTCCGGTTCATGGCAAAATGCTGTGGCACCGACGCACCCTGACCCTATTTCAGGTATGCACTGTTGGCACCAGAAAGTTATTTTGGAACCTGCACAAGCCGGTGACAACATTGGTGACATCTATGTCAACTATGAAAATAACTTCAAAACATACCAGGCGTGGAGAGATGAGCTTACTCGTCCGCTTAATACGACAAACAAATGGCGTCGTCCGCGTCATATCAAGCGTCCTTGGGTTGCTCTCTCAGAGAAAGCCTACGCGGTTGAGATCAAAGACTAACTTCTTTTTTCAAGTAGGCTTTCAGCCTACTTGGTTAAAATCCCCCATAATTTTTTTCAGGAATATTGACACGCATGGAACAGACACAAGCACGCAGTAATATATACGCACTACTTTCAAGAATACTTATGCAAGAGCTCGATGACGAGATGCTGACGACGATCAAAAATGACGATCAGATCTTAGAGTTTTTTCCAAACCTAAAGAAGTGGGAACCACTAAGTACTCTTCAAAACAGTGCGCTTTTGGGCGAACATTTGAATCCGGACTTTGTAAACCTTTCAGTCCTGCACCTGGTTCCTTATGAGACATTTTACACGCGTGACGACCAAAAGATCGAAACAGGCGGGGCCAATCCGGTAACAGACATGTACAGCGCCTATGATTTCATCGTTGACTACGAGATCGCTCGTGTTGTCTCAAGTGACCATATCGGTGTTGAGCTTGAGTTCATGCATCATCTGTGTGAAGCGCAGATGAAAGCGATGGAAGAGGGTGACACCAATGCGGTTGAGCACCTTTTGCAAGCGCAAAGCGAGTTCTTGAACAAACATCTTCTGCAGTGGGCACCGCTCTACCTGATCAACATGAAGTACGAAGCGCGTACACCGCTCTATTACGATGCTGCCGAGATGGCGCTTGAGTTTATGCTTTCAGACAACGAACTTATCAATGAAAGCCTCGCTACGGAATAATGGCAGCGATCGCTCTTAACACGTCCGCCTGTGTCCGTTCCCTCGCCAAGTTCAGCGAGTGCGATAAATGTGCGCAGATCTGTCCGACCGATGCAATAGTTGTCAATGACGGACTTCCAGCGATAAACTTTTCTAAATGCGTTGCCTGCGGCGGATGTGCGGGTGTCTGCCCCTCCGAAGCATTAACCCTCGATGACTTCAGTTCGACTGAGTTCTTTTTCGAATTTGCTTCAAGCGAAGAGTCGTTGATCTCATGCCGTAAAAATGTTCCGTGTATCTCCGTCTTGAATGTTGAGCATGTCATCGCGCTGGCTTCGTTAAAAAACGGCGTGACATTTGACATGGGACACTGTGAGGGCTGCGACATCGCCCATACCTGCAGAGCGCAGATCGAATCAACAGCCGAAGAGGCGAATTATGTGCTCGAGGCGATGGAGAGCAGCGGTGCTGTCAAGTTGGAAAACAGAGCCTATACGCCTGATGAGATGACCGATGCACCCGAAGGCGAACGACGTGACTTTTTCAGAGCTTTTACACTCAAAAATGCGGCAACGGCAAAACAGAAGTTTGACCGCGAGGTTGAGATCGCGACCGATGAACTGGTTGAACATACCATTACAAACGACAAGATCTCGCAGTTAAAACGCAAAGGTATTCCGGACAGACGTAAACTGCTCTTTACCGCTCTCAAACGTGCGGAGAAACCGTCGACCTATCATGTAGTCGATGCGACAGAACTGAGTTTTACGTCACAAAAACTTTTTGATCTGGAAAAGTGTACGGCATGCCAGATGTGCTATCGTGTCTGTCCGACAGGTGCATTGACCTCGAACGTCCGTAATTCAAAGATCGATTTTGATCCGTTTTTGTGCATCAAATGTCACGTCTGCCATGACGTGTGCGAAACGGATGCTTTGACGCGTTCCAACGCCTATAATATAAAAGAGTTCTTTGAGCCGCAGGTCCAGAATCTTGTCACGTTTGATGTCAAGAACTGCAACGAGTGTGGACGTCTGTTCACTTCGTTGGCCGGCGCAAAGATGTGCTATCAGTGCCAGTGTGAAGAGGAAGAGGCGCGAGAGCTTTGGGGTATTTCAGATGATATGTAAGGAGATGGTATGAGTGTTGACAGTATGAACGAATCCAACCAGATCGGCCGTCAGACAAAACTGTTCGGTTTTATTGCCGAAGAGGCGCAGCAAAACCGTCTCTCCGTGAGTGTGAACCGTCTTTTCAAAGCCGCGGGTGATGATGCGATGATGATCCCGATGAACATCCGCGAAGACGATTTTTACTTTACGCTTTCAAACATGCGTGACGCCCAGTTAAGCGGTGCTTTCATCGGCGCCGAGTACCAAAAAAGTGCCGCGGAGATCGTAGACAGCCAAAGTGAACTCTCCGAAGCGTGCGGTGCATGTGATGTGGTTTTAGTGCGAGAGAAAAAGCTTATCGGCGATTTTATTGCGGTACAATCTCTTTTTGAACTGCTTGATGAAAAAGAGGCGAGAAAGATCGCTGTCATCGGTGCTGGGGCATTGGCAAAGGCGGTCGCCTTGACACCGAGAGAACATACGCTGTTTTATTATCATGAATATGTCGAGTCTTTGATGACGATGAATGAGAGCGTGCCGATCGATATCAACCGCCTGACAGATGCGTGCGACCTGAGTGGCTATGATGCCGTTATCGACGCCTCGACGATCGGCTCCTTGGCAAAGGTGGCAAAGCTGCCGCCAATCTGTATCGATCTCAAAAATGCCAAGCAGGTCTCTGCGCTTCGACAGCGTGCGAATGAGCTCGGTGCTGAATATATCGGCTATGAGGCACAACTGGAGCGTTTGACAAAAAACGCATACGATTTTATAAAAAATAATTAAAAGGAAATAATGATGATCAATGGCAACATGGACGAACTAAGAGCAGAATTTGACAAGTTTGTACGCGATAAATGCGAGATCAGTGAAGATGGAAGCTGTGACACTGAAGAGAACCCGGATCGCGGCGACGCCGTCGATGAAGAGCCGTACCCGGCTTTCGTGGATGAACTCCAGGAGAAGCTGCTTGCACCGAGCAAGAGCGGGGTCTATCTTTCTCGCATCGACCTGAAACGTGTTGCAGACGGTATCAACGAGTCGATTCCTATTAAAGAGCGTGACAAGATGCTTAAAGCGCTCTTCCGCCATACGACAAAACGTGAATACCTCAGTACGGCATTTGCAGAGTTCAACAAACACCTTAACGGGCGCATACTGATCTATACGGAACTGGCGGATGCGTTCCCGTCATCGAGAGAGATTTTCGATGCGCAGATCGCGAAGGTCAAAAAGACACAGAAGATGTTTGACCAGATCGTTGCGGACTACGAGGAGATCGAGCCTACTTTTGATCCGATGATGATCTAACCGTTCTCTTTTTTAGAGATAGGGTGACTGTTATTAGAAGTAATTATAGATATCTGGCAGGTATTATCTCGACGCTTTCTGGCATCATTAGCAAAAATTAGCACAAATTTTCCTTTACCTCTAGCCAAATACACTTTTTTTTGCTAAGATTACGTTTATGAGACCTATTGGATATTTAGTATTAATTAACAATGAACACCCAGATACCATCGCATTTGACAAAGAGCTATCACTTTCGATCGCCAAGAAGTTCAATGCAAAAGCGATGAAGTACGTCGAAAAGCATTACACAGAGCGCCTAAGCGCATCTGAATTGGCTAAAATGCTGGCTTTCGACAACACCGAAACGCGTGAACAGGTTCTAGAACGCCTGCGTTCGGAACTTAACGACTTCTGGAAGCTTAACCTCTAAGCTACGATCAGATTTCCGCACGTTAACTCTCCCTTTTTTCCCATCTTTACCACAATACACAGATCATTATTTGCCCATTAGTACGTTATATTACTAAATTATTTCTGATCAAACCGCCGTCTGCTGTTGACAGCGTCAATCTATGTACGTTTTGTATATAATAGAAGACATAGAGTATAAAAGGGTAACGGAATTATGAAAATTATAATAGTCGGCGGTATCGCCGCCGGGATGAGCGCAGCGGCAAAAGCGAGACGAATTGCAAAAGATGCAGAGATAACAGTTTATGAGATGGGTGAGATCGTCTCTTTCGGGGCCTGCGGTCTTCCCTATTATGTCGGTGATTTTTTTCAGGATGAAGATACCATGCTGGCGCGATCGGTCGATCAGATGCGTGATGCGGGCATCAATGTACAGACAGCACATCAGGTTCTTTCGGTTTCTGCAGAAGAGAAGACGGTGCAGGTCAAAGATCTGCGCAGTTCTGATGTGACGACAGAGCACTATGACAAATTGATGATCGCAACAGGGGCAAATGTTATTAAACCGCCTTTTGACAACATCGGATTGGCGAACATTTTTACCTTGACCAAGTTGGACGACGGCCGGAAACTCAAAGCGCTTGCACAGAGTGATACGGTCAAAGAGGTTACCATTATCGGCGGCGGTTTTATCGGGATCGAAGTGGTCGAAGCGATGAAACACCTGGGTAAAAAGGTGCGTTTGATCCAGAGAGGGCCGCGTGTCTTCAACCGTATATTTGACGAACGCATTACAGATCTGATGCATGAAGAGTTGCTTAAACATGACGTTGAACTGGTCTTGAACGAAGGGGTTGAAGGGTTTGAAGGGGAGACAGCTGTGGAGCGTGTCGTGACGGATAAAAACAGTTACGATACCGATCTGGTCGTTGTCGCCACCGGCTTTAAACCCAATACGGAGTTTGTATTGGATACGGGTATCAAAACCCTGGAAAACGGGGCCATTGTCGTTAACGGGAGAGCGGAGACAAGTTTAAACGATGTCTATGCCGCCGGCGACTGTGCTAGCGTACCGCACATTGTCAAAAAAGAAGATGTCTATATCCCCTTGGCCACCGGTGCCAACAAACTCGGACGTGTCGCGGGAGAGAACATGGCCGGCGGTGATGCATGGTACCCGGGTTCTCTGGGCTCAGCCTGTGTCAAAGTGATGGATTTGGAAGCAGCGATTACCGGGATCAATGAGCGCGATGCCGCCAGGATGGGGCTGGCGTGCAAGAGTGTTTTTGTCAAAGACAAAGTTCAGTCGGAGTTCTACCCGGGTCAACAGGATATCTACATCAAACTTCTCTATGAGGCGGAGAGCAGCGTGATCGTAGGGGGTGAGATCCTGGGCAAAAAAGGTGCGGCGCTGCGTATCGATGTCATTGCTATGGCGATAAAAGCGAAGATGACGACGGAAGAACTCGGGATGATGGACTTCTGTTACGCGCCGCCCATTTCCAAAACATGGGATTCGCTGAACGTAGCCGGAAACGCGGCCAAGTAAAGTGTTATAAAAAAGAGAGGTGAAGCAGCCTCACCGCTTATTTTAGATACTCAATCAGGCCTGAGACCAAAATACCCTGCCAGATAATTGCGGTGAGTATACCCGCTGCGATACCGGCAAGAACATCGTCGAACATTACCCCGTAGCCGCCCGGTGCTTCACGGTCGATACGGCCGATGATAGAGGGTTTTTTGATGTCAAAATAGCGGAACAGGACAAAACTTAAAAAGATTTGGATCAGCATGCCGTTTTCTAATACAAGCAGCTCGTTCAACGGTGTATAGATCCCCGGTGCGATAGAGAGAGCCAACCACATTCCGACCAGTTCATCGATGACGATACGCCCGTCATCGTGCGTGTTTGAGCTCTCCTGATACCTGTTGACCGCTTTCACACCGGCGAGCGTCAACAGCAGTGCGGCTAAAAAGAGTGTCTGCGGGCCGAAGTAGGCCAGGATCACTACCCCTAAGGGTAGTGAGACGATGGTTCCTACGGTTCCGGGAGCCTTAGGCGCAAGGCCGCTGTAAAATACAGTGAGAAAAAACCAATTCATTATTGTCCTTTATCGTGCATGCCGTCCACTATGTGAAAATCAGCTTCTGCTCTCTTGGCGGCAATTACGTTAGAGAGGTGGTCTGATAGAGCTTCATCAACTCTATATAAAAATCTTTCTCGGTATGCTTTTCGAGCAGACCGGTTACCGGCATGATGTCATAGTAGAGCTTCTCAAGGTTTTTAAAACGATCCGGGAAGAGGTGCGACAGAATGATGGCCGCGATCTCTTTTCGCATCAACACCGCAGGCGGCAAGAGCCCCAGTTTGATAAGCTCCAGGATAGAGTCTGAATGATATGAGATGTGGTGGTGCTGACCGTGCGGGCAGGTTTTGGTACTGACAAGTGTCTTACAGACATTGCAGTAGACATATTCGGAAGCGATATCGACTTCAATGTCTAGCCCTGTCAATTTATCGATGATCGATTTGTTCGTATTCTGGTCATAGTACATACCGACACCGGCATGGTTCTGGCCGATAGTCAGACGGTTGCACCCAAAATTTTTGGCAACAATGGAATCGATGATCACTTCGTTGTAGCCGGCGAAGATGTAGCTGTTCTCCAATGGTACGACGATAACACGGTTCGTCGGTAAAAAGTTCTGCACAAAATAGGTCAGTGTTTCGCTGCGCAGATCAAACTGCAGATCGGCACTGTTAAAGGGCTTAAGTAAAAAGATGACAACAAGGTCGGTTTTGTCCAGAGCCTGACGGATAAGTCGTTCATGTGCACGGTGCAGAGGGTTGGCCCCCATCATAATAGCGGTGACATGTTGTGCACCTATACGCTGCTTGGCTGTTTCGATATCTTTTTTGCGCTGCGTTATCGTTGAAAGGTCGATCTCGAAATCACCGCTAACGGCCGTCTTTCCCAACCGTGAATAGGTCGCTTTGACACCGGGATGTTCAAGGTTGTCTGTTCCGTAGATCTGGCGGACACGCTCTTTCGGGTTGATCTCAAAGACCTCTTCGACGATAAGGTGGCCGACCTCCACATCTTCAGAGACAAGGGTGAGTCTGTCACCGGTCTCAGCCTCGGCTAAAACTTCTTCGTTCATCTTGCCGCTTGGTGCCAGGATGAGGGGAAAAGGGAAGATTTTTTTATTGTACGTGCCTGTTTCGAGGACGTCCATCGTCTGTTTTTTGTTCATTAAGGAGGTGACGGGGTAGAGCAGCCCCGCTTTTAATAAAGCAAGTGCGGAGAGGGCTTCGTGATCAATATAGAGCGTGTTATTTTTTCTTGATGATGCCATATTTTTTTCTTTTCTCCCAGAGACTTTTACGAGATATCCCTAGCTTCTTGGAGAGCTCAGTATCAGGGAACTTGTGTTGATAATTTAACACAATATATTTGACATAGTCTTCGATAGGGAGGATATCGCCCTGCTCAAATACATTATTGTCACTTTTTATCTCAACTACGGTGTAATCCATCTCTTCATCGATACTGTCGGTACTTGAGATAATCGCTTCGCGCCCTTCGATCAATTCAAAAAAGGCCTTTTTGTCCCCTTTTTTGACGGCTTGAAAATCATTGGCGTAGATCAGTGTACTTGCCGAAAGTTTTTCGATCTCGCTGAAGGCGTCGCTGTTTGCCAGTGAGACGAAATGGAGGGTCTTGTTGTGGATCTCGGCATAGGAGAACGCAAAGGCATCCGTGTATTTTTGAAAGTTGCTGGAGATAAAGATCGGGACTTCGATCTCTTCAAGGTTCTCGTCAATATTGATGCCGTTAAACACATGTTTCAGATAACGCTGATAGGTGGCATTCTGGCGTTTAAGACGCTCATAGTCCTGGAAGTGTTCGATCTTGCGGATAAGCTCTTCGATCATGAACGGTTTCAAGATGTAATCTTTGGCACCTGCGCTTAACGGCTTTGAGACCGTGTCATTGGAGATATAAGAGACCATCAATATGACAACGGCATCCTTATAGGCATCGATGACAGGGTAGATGTCCTGGTCATTGATGTTCGTTGAAAGGAGAATGACATCGTACGGGATACGCTTAAGCGCGTCTTGCGTCGACGAGCTCATGTCGCAAGTGTGACCCAGCTCGCTCAGTTTTGCAGCAATGCTCTGTGCCAGATAGATCTCATTTTCAATAATTAATATACGCATTTATTTCTGTGTCCAATCATAGTAGTTTAATGTCGCGCTGGCCATAACGCCGACGCCCTCTTTGCGGCCGATAAAGCCGAGTTTTTCCGTGGTTGTCGCTTTGACATTCATACGCGAAGCCGGTACCTGCAGGATCTGCGCCAAGGTCGTCCGCATCGCGTTTTTATATTTACCGAGTTTGGGTGCCTCTGCGGCGATGGTAATGTCAGCATTGACCACTATCAGTCCGAACTGGTGCAGTCGAAGCACGGTCGTACGCAGAAGCTCTTTGGAGTCGATGTTTTTGTAGGTGTCGTCACTGTCCGGAAAGAGCATGCCGATGTCGCCCAGCCCGGCGGCACCCAACAGGGCATCAATAAGGGCATGAATGGCGACATCACCGTCACTGTGGGCTTTAAAACCGTAATCGGTATCGATTTTGACCCCGCCAAGCACCATCTCGCGCCCGGCTTCAAAAGCGTGTACATCAAAACCGTTTCCGACCAGTGTTGACGAGGCGGGCGCTTTGATACACGGAAGTTTTGTCAGATCATGGATGTAGGTGATCTTGTGGGCGTCTTCGGAGCCCTCGACAAAGTGGCGTGACCCGCCATCAGCCACAACGGCAGAACTCTCATCCGTAAACTCTTTGTCACTCAGAAGTGCTTTTTTCAATACGGCTGTCTTTGAGAGCTGCGGTGTCTGAATACGTTTGACAAGGTCGCGGTCAATGGTACGGCTGTCATAGACGACGGTGTCTTGCATACTCAGTGCCGGAACAAGCACATCGGCAAGCTCTTTGGCGTCGATCAGCGTCTCTATCAACGCTCTGTCGATACAGGCGCGAGCGATATCACTGACAAGGACATAGGGCGTTGTGACCGTTTCAAGTGCATTTTTCAGCGACTGCTGACGTGTCTCTCCGCCTTCTATGACTTTGTAGTCGCAGAAGCCTTCCATAAAAGGCACCTCTTCTTTATGTGCAGTGATGATAATGTTACTAAATAACGCAGTTTGTTGGAATTGATTTGCGACGAAAAGCCACAAAGGGTCATGGTCTATACGTAGCCACTGCTTTTTGACCGGCAGTCCAAAGCGACTGGAGTTCCCAGCAGCTAGCAAAATAAGCGTTATATCAGACAAAAAGACTCCTGTTCCTATGAAACTGTTACGAAATTATACACGTCAAAAGCTTTCTTTTATCTTTCGGTTTTTATATTAGTAACAATTCGTAACTCATAATTGAGAGGAAAAAGGGCGAAGATGGATATATCTTATATAGAGGAACGCTAGATTATAATGTCATCGCTAAAAAATGTATATTACAAAATTAAGTGGAGTTGAAACTTTTTGACTTACTTATAGAGTAGTGAGGCTATTTCAGTCTTACCGACTATATTACGATTATTATTTGATGGTACGTTGCGACGGTGTCGTTGCTGCCATCACAGGGAGAATAGATTATGAGAACAGAGTGGCTTGAAAAACGTAAAAACGACAAGACCCCGACACAGATGTACTATGCCAAAAAAGGCATTATTACGGAAGAGATGGAATATGTTGCAAAATTGGAAAAACTAAGTCCGGAACTGGTCCGAAGTGAAGTTGCGCGTGGTCGTATGATCATTCCTGCAAACATCAACCATACGAACCTTGAACCGATGGCGATCGGTATTGCAGCAACATGTAAGATCAACGCAAATATCGGATCGTCGGCGATCGCATCCGACGTCGAGGGCGAGATTGAAAAGATACAGGTCTCACAGCACTATAAAGCCGATACGGCGATGGACCTCTCAACCGGGGGCGACCTGGATGAGATCCGCCGCGGTGTTATCGACAACTCGCATATCCCTATCGGTACGGTGCCGATATACCAGATCATTGCGGACTGTAATGACCGTATTGAAGATCTGAACATTGAAACGATGCTGGAAGTGCTTGAACGTCAAGCACAACAGGGTGTCTCGTACTTCACGATCCACGCAGGCTTCCTGCTGGAGACAATGCCCAAGGTTGCAAAACGCAAGATGGGTATCGTCAGCCGCGGCGGTTCGCTGATGGCAGCATGGATGATGCACTACCATAAAGAGAACCCGTTCTACACGGCGTTCGATGACATTCTTGACATCTGTGCAAAGTACGATGTCTCTCTTTCTCTGGGTGATTCTCTCCGCCCTGGATGTCTTGCCGATGCGTCGGATGATGCACAGCTGGGCGAACTGAAGGTGCTGGGTGAGTTGACACTCCGTGCCTGGGAGAAAAATGTCCAGGTCATGATCGAAGGACCGGGACACGTGCCTTTGAACCAGATCGAGCGCAACATGAAGATCCAGCGTGAGCTTTGTCATGAAGCGCCATTCTACATCCTCGGGCCGCTGGTCACTGACATCGCAGCGGGATATGACCATATCTCTTCCGCTATCGGCGCTGCTATCGGCGGATGGCACGGTGCTTCGATGCTCTGCTACGTCACACCGAAAGAGCACCTGGGCCTTCCGAATGCGGATGACGTCCGTGAAGGTATTATCGCTTACAAGATCGCGGCGCATGCAGCAGATATCGCCCGTGGCCGTGAAGGTGCACGTGATGTCGATGATGCGATGAGCGATGCACGTTATACGTTCGATTGGGAAAAACAGTTCGAACTTGCGCTCGACTCTGAGCGTGCCCGTGAGTATCACGACGAGACACTACCTCAAGATGTCTTTAAAGAGGCGGAGTTCTGTTCAATGTGTGGACCGAAATTCTGTTCATACAAGATCTCTCAGGATATCATGGACAACCCGGACGCGATCCAGGCTATTGCCGATGAAGCGAAAGAGATGACCTTTACCGCATAGCGCTTGCGCTATGTAAAAGTGAACTTAAAAGATGTTCATATTTAAATAAGACAATATTTATCTTAATTGTATTGCGCTAAAATTTTAATAGTAAAAAATCTATAGGAGAATTTATGACTGAAGAAAAAGTAAAATCGGCTTTATCAACTGTTATCTACCCGGGTTTCAGCAAAGATATCGTGACATTCGGTTTTGTTAAAGATATTCAAGTAAAGGGTGAAGAGGTCAGTTTCACTGTCGAGATCACATCAAGTGCGCCTGAAGTGGCACATCAGATCACTGTCGAAGCGACGGAAGCCCTAAAACGTGAAGGTGCAGTAAACGTTGCTGTTAACATTCAAGCACCAAAGATGCCCCGCGAGAGCTCTTCAAAGGGTAAAAATATCGCACCGCAGGTCAAGAACTTTATCATGGTCAGCTCGGGTAAAGGCGGGGTCGGTAAATCGACGACATCTGTCAACCTGGCGATCGCTCTTGCAATGCAGGGCAAGAAGGTCGGTCTTCTCGATGCCGATATCTACGGTCCGAACGTCCCTCGTATGATGGGTGTAGAGAACGTCAAACCGGAAGTCAACGGTAACAAAGTTCTTCCTATCCAGGCCTACGGTGTAGAGATGATGTCAATGGGTTCATTGATGGAAGAGGGTCAGTCACTGATCTGGCGCGGTTCAATGATCATGAAAGCGATCGAGCAGTTCCTTCGCGACATCCTCTGGTCTGAACTCGACTGTCTGGTTATCGATATGCCTCCGGGAACGGGTGACGCACAGCTTACGCTTGCACAGTCCGTACCGGTTACTGCCGGTGTCACGGTTACGACGCCGCAGACCGTCTCTCTGGATGACTCCCGCCGTTCACTGGATATGTTCAAAAAATTGAACATTCCTATCGCGGGTATCGTTGAGAACATGTCAGGCTTTATCGCGCCGGATACCGGTGTTGAGTATGACATCTTCGGTAAAGGGACGACACAGCCGATGGCAGAAGAGTTTGATACAAAAGTGATCGCCGAGATCCCTATCGAACCGGCTGTCCGTAGCGGTGGTGATGCCGGTAAACCGGTGACCTACTTCGCGCCGGAATCCGAGACGGCGAAACGCTTTATGCAAGCCGCTGAATCGATCTGGGCAACGATCGAGAAGATCAACGAAGAGGGCGGGGTAGACAACCAGTCGATCCAACCGACGACACCTCCGGGCGTATCCGCGTGTTCAACAGGCGCTGCACCGAAACAAGAAGCGCAACCGGCTTCCGGCGGCGAAAGCTGCGGAACAGGATGTGGCTGCCACTAGGCATCTACTGCTACCCTTTGACAGCCGGCGCGCGTTCCGGCTGCTGCTTCAACGTTACTACTTCAATACAATATGTTCTCCGTACACTATTTTGCATCTACCGTCTCAATTGTGAGCAGAAGCAGCTGTTTGACAGCTGACGCATCCACATTAAAAAAGAGCAGCGCCTCATTATATTCCTCACTTTCTCTTTCAATACATTTCACTTTGAGCGTGCAGCGCAGCGATGACAGATAGTCATTGCTCTCTTTAAAAGAGAGATATACGATAGTGCCGTCGTCGATATCGTCAGCGAAATTAGCTAAATAAAAACTGTTATTGCTCTTGATATAAAGCTGTTGGAGGGGAAGTGTCTCATTATTACTGTCAGCACTGCGCTGCAGCACAAAATGTTTTTGCGTCTGAATAAAACGTACATGTAGTTTTGAAAGTTGTGGTGCCATTATCCAACCTGTTCTGAATGTAAAGTGATGCCGGTTTTTAGCAAAAAAACCGTTTTGGGGCTGTCAATCCCAAAACGAGAGTACAAAATAGAGTATGACGACAATAACCGGTGACAGATACAACCAGGTGTTGAGCTCAGTGAACATTGAGAGATCCATGCATTCTCCTTTGACTGTTTTCCATTATATACTTTATAAAACAGCGTTTATTATGAAAGAATCCATATAATGTTCAGGTTTAAACAACCGTGAAAGTTCCCATCAGGACTGGTTACGATACACTATTCAATATACGGGAGAGAAGCGTGTTCCAGACTACACTAAAATTGAGACCTTATCCGCGTGGTTTTCATCTGATAACCGATGAGGTTGAGAAAGCATTGCAATCGTGCAATCTGCAAAACGGCATCGTCCATATCTTCATCAAACACACCAGCGCTTCACTGACCATCAATGAGAATGCCGATCCGTCCGTTCGAACCGACATGGAATCGTTTATGAATGCGACCTGTGACGACAAACACTATTTCATCCACAACTATGAAGGCAGTGATGATATGCCGGCGCACCTTAAAGCGTCACTGCTGGGCAGTTCGGTGACCGTCCCCCTGACAGATGGCAGACTCAACCTCGGCACCTGGCAGGGGATCTATCTGGGTGAGCATCGTGACCGTGGCGGTTCGCGTGAGCTCGTTATGACCGTGATGGGCCTGTAGCTTTCGTACAAGATCGGACTTTAGTGCAAAACAGACCATATCAGTGTTTACTGAATATTAGTGATGCAGGATTATAATCTTCTCCAACGTTCGGTGGATCACCTACACTGCAGCTCATAAAGGATTGTTTTGAAAGCAAAGATAGATGCGATAAAAAATGAAGTCAAAAAGGTTATGGTCGGTCAGGAAGAGCTGATCGATGCGATGCTGATCGGACTGATCAGCGACGGTCACATTTTGGTCGAGGGGGTGCCGGGTCTGGCAAAGACGACAGCGATCAATGCACTGGCAAAAGCCCTTGGGCTTGATTTTAAGCGGGTACAGTTCACGCCCGACCTTCTGCCGAGTGACATTGTCGGCACCGAGATGTATGACCAGAAAGAGGGGTCGTTCAAGATCAAGCACGGTCCCGCCTTTACCAACCTGCTGTTGGCGGATGAGATCAACCGTGCCCCGGCGAAAGTGCAGTCTGCACTGCTGGAGGTGATGCAGGAGAAACAGATCACGATCGCAGAAGAGAGCTTCAGACTGGATGAACCGTTTTTGGTACTGGCGACACAGAACCCGGTCGAACAGGAGGGGGCGTATCAACTCCCGGAGGCGCAGCTTGACCGCTTTATGCTGAAGGTCAATGTCGACTACAACAGTTTTGACGAAGAGATCGAGATCGTCAACCGCGTGGCCAACCGTAACTTCGGCGTCATTGAGAAGGTGGCCGATGCTTCCGACATCATTGCCATGCGGGAGGATGTTGAAACGGTGCACATTGATGACGCGGTCACGGCCTATATCGTCAAACTGATCTATGCGACACGCGAGCCTGAGAAGTACGGTGTGAACGGTATTGCGGAGTACCTTGAATACGGGGCAAGTCCGCGTGCGTCGATCAACCTCTACAAAGCGGCCAAAGCCATAGCGTACATCCGCGGCAATGACTTTGTCACACCGCTGGATATCGCCGATGTGGTGCATGGTGTGCTGCGTCACCGTATTATCCTGAACTACAAGGCGGAGGCGGCCGGTGTGCGCGCCGATGATATTGTGACAAAGATCCTTCAAACCATTAAACTGCCGTAGGGAGAGCGCTTGTTCCTCGATAAAACCGAAGAGATCCTCATCAAGACCCGACGCAACATCTTTGGTCAGAATGCGGGCGGTTCGCCATCACTTTTTTCAGGCAACGGGCTCGACTTTAAAGAGTTGCGCGAGTACGAGATCGGCGATGATGTCCGCAAGATCAACTGGAAGGTGACCGCCAAGTCGGGACGCCCCTTTGTGAACCTCTTCAATGAAGAGCGCGAACTCAACATTGTGGTCGCTTTTATGGTCAGCGGCAGCATCTATTTCGGCACAAAACGTTTCAAGCAGGAGCTGATGGCAGAGATCCTGGCCCTCATCTCTTATTCGAGCATTAAGAACGATGACCGTTTGAGTACGCTTTTCTTCTCGGACAGAGAGGAGTTCTTCATGCCGCCGACCAAGAAGATGGGTTCACTCCACATCACACTGGAGAAAGCACTCAGCCTTGACCCGCTGGAAAAAGAGAGTGATTTTACGGCTTTTGTACAGTATGTCAACGAACGGATAAAACGCAAATCGCTCATCTTTGTCGTGGGCGATTTTTACGGTGACCTTGACCTCTCGCTGTTGAACAAGCATGAGGTCTTTGCCGTGATGGTACGCGACCGTTTTGAAGAGGAGCCGAAGCTCTTTGGCGAGATGGACCTGATCGATCCCAACACGATGAACAACGAAGAGTTCATGCTCTCGCCGAAGATCCTGAACGCGTATAAAAAGAGTCTGGCGTTGCATGACAAAAACCTGGCGATGCATTTTGACCGGCACCGTATCCGATATACAAAAATCTATACCGATGAAGAGCCGTTTATCAAGCTCTCCACACTGTTCAGGCATTGATGATGGAAGAGCTGCGCGATATTAAAGGGCTTGTCGAGGTGACAGACTATTCACTCTATTATCTTCTGGGAATTGCGGGTCTCTTGCTTGTTACTGTGCTGCTCTTGGCGGTGCTTTTGTACAAGTATCTGACCAAAAAAGAGCCGATGACACAGAAAAAACTGGCGATGGAACTGCTCGAAAAGTTTGAGTTCGGTGACGCCAAAGAGAGTGCCTATGCCTTCTCCCATTTGGCGCACTATGCCGTCAGCGACGATCAGCGCCGGGAGCTGGAGCAGATTCTGGAAGCGTTGGAGCGGTACAAGTTCAAAAGAGAGGTGCCGGAGCTTGACGAAGCGTTGAAGAGCAGGATGGAGACGTTTATCAAGGAGGCAGGCCGTGGGTAATATGGTCTTTGAATACCCCTTTCTTTTTGTTTTGGTGGTGCTCTTTTTTGTCTGTGAACGCTTCTGCAAGGCAAAACGCCAGCAGCTGATCCTGCCGAACCTGCCGATGTTGAAAAAGGTGGCGCAGAAGCAGAGCCTTCTGATGAACACGCTGAAGTTTCTCGTGGTCGTACTGCTGATCACCGCGCTTGCAAGTCCTATCCAAGAGGATGAGATCGTCGTGCAGAACGACAAAGGGTATGAGATCTCGCTGCTGCTGGATGCCAGCGGCTCGATGGAGCAGTTCAACAAGTTCGAAATCGTCAAAGAGATCGTGTTGGATTTTTTGAAAAAGCGTGAGCACGACAAGCTCGGGCTGACCATCTTTGCGGACTTTGCCTATGTGGCTGTTCCGCTGACCTATGACAAAAAGAGTATCAGCGAGCTTCTGCAGAAGATCGGCGTCGGTGTTGCCGGGAAACAGCGTACGGCACTCTACGAAGCACTCTTTATGAGCGCCAAACTTTTTAAAGATTCCAGTTCAAAAGAGAAGGTCGCTATCTTATTGACGGACGGTATTGACAATGCGGGGACGATCCCGCTCGATGTCGCCATCAAGACGGCAAAGAAGTACGCTATCAAAGTCTATGTCATCGGTGTCGGCGGCAGAGGCGATTATGATCCCGCGGTACTGGCAAAGATCGCTCAGGAGACAGGCGGAAAGTTCTATGAAGCGGGCACAGGCGAGCGTATCAAAGCGATCTATGATGAGATCGATGCACTGGAAAAAAGCGAGATAAAGGCCAACAAATATGTCAAAAAACACTACTTCTACCAGTACCCGTTGGGGGCAGCGATAGCACTGCTGTTCATCTACATTGTGGCCAGAAGGAGACGCTATGCAGTTTAAATCACCCGAACTTCTTCTGCTGCTGCTCCTGCTTCTGCCGCTTGCGGTGGTGCTTTTTAGAAAAGGTGAAAGCCTCAGCCGCTACTTTGATGCAGAGATCTTGAAAAAGCTGCAAGGTACGGGCAGTTTTTTACGCCCGGTTGTCAAACAGACGCTTCTGCTCTTCGCTGCAGTGCTGATGATTGTCGCACTGGCGCGTCCATATATCGATAACGGCGAGATCAAAGTGAGCAAAAGCACCATCGATGTCATGGCCGCCTTTGACATCTCGCGTTCGATGTTCGCCAATGATGTCTATCCCAACCGTCTGGCACTGGCAAAAAAGAAATTTCATGCCTTCAGCGGTGACTTGCAAGAGGCGAGAATAGGGGTCATAGGCTTCAGCTCAAGGGCCTTTTTGATCTCGCCGCTGACGGAAGATTTCGCAACGCTTGAGTATCTGGTGAGCAACATGAACCTGGACACGGTGACCCTGAAAGGGACTTCGGTAATGAATGCCCTGGAAGTGACAAATGATCTGCTTAAAGAGAGCGAAAAAAAGGCGCTCATCCTCTTCAGTGACGGCGGCGACAGCAGCAACTTCTCAAAAGAGATCGCGTATGCAAAAGAGCACAACATCGTTGTCTTTGTCTATAACATCGGTACAGCCAAAGGGGGCATCATCCCGGACGAAAACGGTGCCATGGTCGATGAAAACGGGGACATCGTCGTCGTACGTCTAAACGAGAAGATCAAGGCCCTGGCCCTGCAGAGCGGCGGTGCGTATATGGAGTATTCGCTAACGAGAAACGATATTGACGCCTTGGCTGAGGCGATAAAGGAGCGTTTCAGTGAGAAAAACGAGGAGGAGTCCACCCTCAAAGATGAAAAAGAGCTCTTCTACTACCCGCTCTCAGTCGGTTTGACGCTGCTCTTTATCGCGCTTTATTCCATTCCTTCAAGAAGGAGAAAAGATGCTTAGGTCTGTGGCTCTGACGCTGTTGATGGGGAGTACGCTCTTTGGTGGACTGCTGGATTTCAGAACGCTCGAAAAAGCGAAAGAGGCGTATGCCAATGCACAATACGGCGAGGCGGCGGCACTCTATGAATCGATCGACGATAAAAATGACGACCTCCGTTACAACCTGGGTGATGCCTACTATAAAAACGGAAAGTACGAAGAGGCGCTCAAACAGTACGAGCAGGTTCAAAAAGGCGAACTTCGGGCAAAGTCCCTGCACAACATGGGCAATGCCTACGCCAACACCAAACAGGTCGATAAAGCGATCGCTGCGTATGAAGAGGCGTTGAAGCTGAGTGATGATGAAGATACCCGGTTCAACCTGGAGCTCTTAAGGAAGCAGAAAAAAGAGCAGCAGAAACAGGATCAGAAAGATCAACAAAATCAAAATAAAGATGGTCAGGACCAAAAGCAGCAGGATCAGCAAAAACAGGAGCAAAAGAAGCAGGATCAAAACGGTAAAGATCAGCAAAAGCAGGACAGCCAACAGAAAAGCGACGACAGCGGCCAAACTTCTGACAAAGAGAGTAAGCAAGAAGAGCAAGAGAAACAGAACGACGCCAAAAATGGAGAGGACACAATAGATGATGTGTCTGAAAAAGAGAACAAAATGAAAAAGCAGGGTGAAGCCAAAGAGGAGCCGATCAGCGATATGCAGGAACGTAAATATGAGAAGATGTTAGACAAACGGGGTATCAGAACCTTGATGGTACCACTTAAAACAGAAGGAGCTCAAGATGAAGAGACAACCGCTTGGTAGGATAGCACTGCTACTGCTGCTGCCGTTTATGCTGTTTGCCGGGGTCGATGTGAGCGTCGACAAAAGAGCCCTTTACGAAGGTGACCAGGTGACCTATACGATCTCGGTGAGTGGCAGTGATGTCGAGTTTCCGGCGATTACCTCGATAGAAGGCAATCCGGTGCTCAGCACCTCCGGCTCGAAAAATATCAGCATCATCAACGGGAAGTATCAAACAACGGTTTCCAAAAGCTACACCTTCAGACCGAAAACCTCTCTGGAGATCCCGAGTTACAAGGTGCTGGTGGATGGCGGCGTAGAGATGACCAAAGCGATCAAGGTCAAGATCGTTGCGCCCTCACAGGACAAAACTGCGCCGGTCGTTCTGGACCTCCGCCTCTCCAAAAAGAGCGCGCATGTCGGCGAAGCGGTGCGCTTCGATCTTGTTTTCAAGAAAAAACCGGGTGTCACTGTGGACAAGCTGGAGATAGAGGAGCCGAAGTTCGAGGATTTCTGGGTTAAAAAGATCGACGGTGTCAAACAGGGAGTCGAGGGGGAGTACGCCACCGAGACCCACAGCTACCTGCTTTTTCCCCAAAAAAGCGGGACACTGAGTATCCCGCCCGTTCTTGCCAAAGTGGGGCAGTATGTACAGTCTCGCCGCGGGTTCGACCCATTCTTTGACAACGCTTTCGGGCGCAACCTTCGCGTCAGCCAGGTGGTTTCCAACGGATCGAGCCTCGAGGTCGAGCCTCTTCCGGACGATCTGGAACTCTACGGCGATTTCAACATCAAAGCGGAAGTGGATAAGAGAACGGTCGCGGCCAACAAGCCGCTGAACCTTACAATTTCGATTGACGGCGTCGGCAATATCGACGATATTCAAAAGTATTCACTTGACGTAGCGGGGGCGGTAATCTACGCAAACGAACCTAAAGTCAAAGCCCAGGTGGTGGGTGAGGATTACCTGGGAAGCTTTGAGCAGAAGATCGTCATCATCGCAGACGGTTCGTACACCATTCCGCCGTTTACACTCCGTTATGTTGACCGAGAGAGCCAGAAAGAGGTGGTCAAAAAGAGCGAGCCCATCGTGATCGAGGTGACTGGCGGTGTCGCCAAGGCATCTGTGCCGACGGGCCCGTCGAAAAGCAAGATTGAGATGGCTGAGACGATCAAAGAGAAACCTGTTTCGCAGGCGCCAGCCGTTCAAGAGAACGACTGGAGAGAGCTCCTTTATGCCGCAGCGGTCGGCTTTCTTATCGGCGGTCTTTTCACCTGGCTGATGCTGCGCAGCCGATCAGAGCGTGCTCCTCAAAAAGATATTGTAAAACCTATCGCGCAGCAGATCAAAAAAGCAAAAAACGACAGAGAACTTTTTGAGCTGCTATTACCCTATAAGAAAGAGAGTGAAATAGTAGACAAAGCCTTACTTCAATTAGAAGAGAATCTCTATCACGGGGCGAAAAACAGTGTAGATACAAAAGCGTTGATCCGTTATTTCAACGGCGAGATCAGTAAGCTTGAACTGCTCTGATATTATCATCGGATAAAACTTAGGCAGTGTGTCTAACATTTAATAGGTAAAAATGGGTATAATTCTTGCAATCAAAGATAAAAACAGTTGATTAAATAGAAAAGAATGTACATTTTTGTGCATCAGATTTTGGAGTTTCCTTGAGACAGATGCACGCCTGCCGCCGTTTATTGCCCCAACGTAATCGACCAGCCGTCTCTGGAGTGCACTGTCTGCAAAATATCCAAAAACGATTAATGGAAATGCGCCTTGCCTCATAGTAAATTTACGGTTACCATTCATGATACGAATGGGATGAAACAGTATAACCTGCATCAGATCATCAAAAAAGTCGTGTTGTATGTTGCTGCAGGTACGGTTTCGCTTATTGCCATCGGTGCCATGTTGATCATCTTTCTGAACGCCACTATCGATGAGATCGACAAGAAAAAAGCCGAACTGGAACAACACAACAATGCGCTGCAAAATGCCATTGTCGAAGCAGAAACGGATCTGGCTGCCAAACATGACGAATTGACTGCCGTTTCAGACCGTTTGGGTGATATCGAGCAGCTTATCGGTCTTGCCAGTGAAGACGAGAACTCACTGCTTGAACGTGTCGAGATCGCCAAATTGACATCGGAGCAGCGCGCCGCACTGCTTAAGCATATTCCAAGCGGTTCACCAGTAGCATACAAGGGCATTACGAGTAAATACGGCTACCGTATTCACCCCACTGTTCACAGAAAAGAGTTTCACCGAGGTTCGGACCTTCGTGCGCAGATGCGTACCGAGATCCATGCTACGGCTGACGGGGTGATAGAGTATGCAGGTAATCATAAAACAAGTGGGTACGGACGCCTCATTATTCTCGATCACAACTACGGGTTCAAGACCTATTACGGCCATTTGAACAAACTGTTGGTGCAAGCCGGACAGTATGTCAAAAAGGGTGACCTGATTGGCTTGAGCGGCAACAGCGGTATGAGTAACGGGCCGCATCTCCACTATGAAGTGCGGTATATTCAGCGGGTACTCAACCCCTACTGGTTTATCAAGTGGAATATGGAAAACTATACAACAATATTTGAAAAGGAAACAAAAGTACCATGGCAATCTTTAGTAGCAACGATAACGCGGGATCACAACCTGCAAAAACAAATTCAAACACCACCATCATCACAGATGGTGCTACTCTCAAGGGCGAAATAAGCCTTGATTGTGATTTTTACCTGGACGGGCACCTTGAAGGGATGATCGTCTCAAAAAACCTTATCACCGTGGGTAAAAACGGAAAGATCAAAGGTGAGATCAAAGCAGGTCAGCTTGTTGTTCAGGGTGTCGTTGAAGGCAGTGTCGATGTCGAACGGCTTGAAATAAAAGCGACCGGTTATGTCAGCGGCGTCGTCACATCGACTGAGATGGTCATCGAGGCCAAGGGTGTTTTTGAAGGTGAAAGCCATATCAAAAGCTCAACATCAGCTGCCAAACCGGCAAAAGCAGCCGATGCGCCGGTCAAAGAGCAGAAGTAGATCTCTCTATCTTTTATGCGGTGTTTCAGTACCCGATCTCGGCAATGATGGCCGCATAGACATAATGGTCACGCTCACTGGGCGTGATTGTTGAACTCTTTTTTTCCTCAGAATCTTTCTCTTCTGAGGTCTTCTCTTCTTTTATCTCTTCTTCTCTACTCAACCGTAACACTTTTGGCAAGGTTTCTCGGCATGTCCACATCGTTGCCCAAACGCACGGAGATCTCCATAGAGAGCAGCTGAAGTACGACCATCATCTCAAAGAACTCCAGCATGTAGTGATCGTGTGAAGATGTTTTGATGAAGTCGTCAGCTTTGTCGAATTCGATCGGGCTGATCGCACAGATGGTACTGTCGCGTGCACTGAGCTCTTCGACATTGCTTTTGGCCTTCTCATAGAGCATACGCTGCGGCATCAAAGCGATCGTAAAGAGTTCCGGGTCCGCCATGGCGATAGGGCCGTGCTTCATCTCGCCGCTGGGATACCCTTCGGCATGAAGATAGGTGATCTCTTTGAGTTTGAGTGCGCCTTCGAGTGCAAGCGGAAAGAAGACGTCCCGGCCGATAAAGAAGAAACCGTGGCCGTGCAGGTAGCGCTTGGAGAGGCGGCGGATCTTTTCATGCAGATCGTCACTGACCTTGACACTGTTGGGGACTTCGCGAAGTGCCTGGATCTGCGATTTTATCTCTTCTGTTGTCAGGCTTTTACGCGTCTGCGCGACGTAGAGCGACAGCATCCACAGTACACTCATCTGTGTTGCAAACGCTTTGGTCGAAGCGACCCCTTTTTCGATGCCGGCACGCGTCAAGATCGAGGCATCGGCCAGACGGACCATTGATGAGTTGTCGACATTACAGATGACGAGGGTCTTGAGCCCGGCTGCTTTAGCCATCTTCAGCGTTTCGAGTGTGTCCGCAGTCTCACCGCTTTGGCTGATAACGACAAAGAGAGTATCTTGCAGCAGAAGCGGCTTTTTATAGCGCAGTTCACTTGCGATCTCTACGGATGAGCGGATCTTGGTATACCGTTCGAAAAGATATGAAGCGGCAAGTGCTGCATGATAGGAGGTGCCGCAGGCACACAGCTTGATCTCATTGATCCCGTCAAAAAGTGAAGGGTCAAGTTCGTCAAAGTTGATGCTCTCATCCTGGATACGGCCTAAAAGTGCATCACTGATGACATCGCTCTGTTCGTAGATCTCTTTCTCCATAAAGAAGCGGTGGCCCTCTTTTTGTGCGGAGAGTTTTGAGGTGGGCAGCGTTGAAAAGGTCGGCTTTACACTTTTCCCCTCTTTGTCAAAGAGCGCCAATGTTGCAGGTGAGACATAGCCATATTCGCCGTCACGCAGATAGAGCACCTCTTTTGCGTGGCCGATAAGCGGTGCGTCAGAGGAGGCAAAAATTTTCTCGCTCTCTTCGTTGATGCCCAGGATCATCGGTGATCCGTTCTTGGCAAAGAAGATTGTATCCGGCATGGATTTGGTTGCCAACAGAATGGCGTAGGCACCTTCGAGTTCACCCAGTGTCTTGCTAAAGGCGTCAAACGGAGTGGGCTCTGTTGCCAGGTGCTTTTCAAAGAGATGAACGATCACTTCCGTATCGGTCTGGCTTAAAAAGCGGACCCCTTCAGCAATAAGGGCATTCTTGATCACCTGATAATTCTCGATGATACCGTTGTGAACGACATACGAGGCGACGCCAAGGTGAGGGTGGGCGTTGAGTTCCGTCGGTTTGCCGTGCGTAGCCCAGCGGGTATGGCCGATACCGATCGCAAACCCTTTTGGGTCGAATGCAGCTGTTTTCTGTACAAGGTTGTCGAGTTTGCCTACCGCTTTGTAGGAAGAGAAGGTCTCATCTTGCAATACGGCGATACCTGCCGAGTCGTAACCACGATATTCGAGCTCTTTAAGACCGTCAAGAAGGATATCCTTGACCTTGTTTGTTCCTACAAATCCGACGATTCCACACATTATTGGTTGCCTTTGGTGAGTATAGAGATTAATTCAGGCGCATTATCGCACATTTTGTTCTGTTTCTCGATTAAGAAGTGGTCTCGTACACGGGTTTTGGTGCTGTGGATCTTTGCCGAAGCGATGTTGATGTCAAGTTCATCGAACCCGTTCATAATAAAGGCGAGCAGACCGCGCTGGTTGGTCGTATTGACATTCATCTGGGCGTAGGTCTTTGAGTGCTCGCAATCGATAGTGATCTCTTCGGCCTTGATATTGGGCTGTTCGAGCGAGGTCTTCAGGCTCATGTCGAACGAGTTCTCGACGATCTCTTCCACATGTTCGAGCGAGTCGAATTGCGGCAGGTGCAGAAATTTGATCTTGAAAAGTTTTAGATCATCGAAGAGGGTAAAGACCTCCATCGAAGCGACATCAAGATAGGCGAATTTTCCAAGAAGGTAGGTCAGGTTGAGCGGGACGCGGCGGATGATCTGGATGCTGAGACCTTCGCCTTCGGTATCAAGCTTATAATGGTATGCCTTGACATTCCTCGCTTCATTGGCAATATCGATGATCTCTTCGGGAGAGTGTTTAAAAAAGAAGAGGTTGGATTCGATGGAGAGTACTTTTTTCTGCATGATACGCGGCAAAACCTTGAACGCATCGCGGTTTTTGATCCGTTTTTCGATTGAAAGGCGTTTGGAGGCATCACTGATGCGTTCGTTTTGTTGGGAGATCTCAATCGATGCATCGTAAAGTTCACGAAGCAGGTTGGCTGAAAAAGTGGTCCAGGTGCCAGGTCCGACCCCGTTCACATCGGCGTAGGTAAGCACGTAGAGCATATTGAGGTTCTTTTCTGTCTTGATATTGGACATAAACTTGTAGAGGGTCTTTTCGCTGTTAAGATTCTCTCTGTAGGCGACATTGGTCATCAGGATGTGGTGTCTGACCAAAAGCGCTGCCTGGGCCTGTTCCTCTTCCGAAAAGGCAAGTTTTTTGGTGTAAGGGAGGATCAGTTTTACCCCGACTTCGCTATGGTCCTGTTTTCTGCCTTTGCCGGTATCGTGGATCAGGGTGGCGATCTTAAGCAGTGTTCTCTCCGGCAGTGTCAGACCATTATAGAGGCCTGCTATAAAAGGGTCGTGTATGTTCTCAAGTGCTTTGACACACTCTATGGAGTGGAGATCAACTGGGTAGTGGTGGTAGCCGTCAAACTGCGGCAGATGCATTACTTTGCGGAAAGCAGGGACAAGTTGATGGAGGATCCCGGCATCAAAAAAGAGCTTCAAAAAGGAGTAGCTGTGCTTGCGTTCAAACAGCTTTCGCATCAGCACATTGATCTTCTTGCCCAACGGGTAGGGAATGGAGGCGTAGGTAAAACGCTTCAGCAGGCTCGGATCGAATTTCCAGGGCTTGTCTTCGAGGTTGACGATGACCTCGAGCAGCGAGATAATATTGTCGCTTTTATCGGCATAGATACTGTAGAGGCGATCTTCTATAAGATAGAGGCCGTTGCCGATACGCTGTCTGCGGTAGGCGGCGATGTTGCGGCTGTCATAGAGATAGGGGCGCACGATCTTTTTGATGAAGATCTGCGAGAAGTTGTCGATGCGCCACATCGCTTCGAGAAGACGTGACACCATCTTGCGTTCGTCTTTGAAACCGAGCATCTTGGCGATACGTGGCATATGCTCCATGATCAGCTGGTCCTGCTGTTTATTGCTTACAAGGTGCAGCGCCGAACGTACACGGAAGAGAAGCTCGATAGCGATACGGTACTCTCTGTACTCTTCATCGGTAAAGACGGTACCGATCAGCTCTTTTTGCGAGGTCACGCCGTAGATCGTCGAGGCGATCCAGAACAGCAGCTGCGAATCACGCAGCCCTCCCACGCTCTCTTTGATGTTGGGCTGCATCGAAGAGGGGTACTTGTGTCGGCGTTCGTGGGCC